>DATGXI010000193.1:0-88952 GCA_035299065.1 Flavobacteriales bacterium | reverse complement strand
ATGGTGGAGAATACCACTTTTTATGATTTGATTTTACGCGCAAATCAATTTGAAGCGTTTGATACATCAGCCCTGGCAAAACTGGTGGGCATAGCCGATGAAGAAGCTAAGAAAAAAATAAAGTTTGCACGCAAACACTCGTATTACCTTCCGTATGAATTTGTGAAACAATTGCGCAGCGACCAGTATGAACTGATTTCAGAACAGCTGTATAATTTTTCAGGCGTACACGGTCAGGAACGTACCATGCGCGGCTATCCAAGCTCGGTTGCTGCACATTTGTTGGGCTATTTAAAAGAAGTTGACAGTGGCGATATTAAAGAAAACCGGTATTACCGTGCACGTGATTACATTGGCAAAGGCGGTTTGGAGCAGGCTTATGAAGCTGAATTGCGCGGTGTGCGCGGTGTGCAATACATTTTACGTGATGCCATTGGTGAAGAAAGCGGAAGCTTTGAAAATGGTAAGTATGATACACTACCCAAACCAGGGAAAAACATTTATTCATCCATTGACATTGAGTTGCAAGCATACGGTGAATTGCTAATGACCAATAAAATTGGAAGCATTGTTGCCATTGATCCATCAACCGGTGAAATTCTTTGTATGGTTACCGCCCCAACCTATGACCCAAATATGCTTGTGGGCCGCGAAAAAGGCGATAATTTCAGGAAACTACAATTGAACGATTCGTTAAAACCACTTTATAACCGCCCAATACAGGCCCGTTATCCACCCGGATCTATTTTTAAAGTGGTGCAGGCGCTGGTTGGTTTGGAAATGGGTGTTATCAATGAAAACACCGGTTTTCCATGTGATAAGTCACTTGTTGGTTGTCATAACCACCCTTCAGCCGGCAATATTTACAGCGCCATTCAAATGTCATGCAACCCGTATTTTTACCGGGTTTCAAACCGTATTATTAATCAACACAAATCAAAAAGTATTTTTAAGGATACTGAACTGGGAATGGTGGGTTGGACTGAATATATGAAAAGTTTTGGATTTGGTGTGAAACTTGAAACCGATGTGCCCAATGTAAAAAGCGGGTATATTCCGGACACTGCGCATTACAATAAATACTTTGGTAAAGGGCGCTGGGCGTATTCAACCATTTATTCCATTGCCATTGGGCAAGGCGAGGTAACGGTGATTCCATTGCAAATGGCCAACTTTGCAGCCATACTTGCCAACCGCGGGTATTATTACCAGCCGCATTTTTTACAGGGCATTGGCAAAAAAGGAAATGTTCCAGATAAGTTCAAAAAGAAAAATTACTGTAAGGTACAGGCCAAACATTTTATTCCGGTAAACGAAGCCTTGCGCAGGGCGGTAAATGAACCAGGTGGTACAGGAGGACAGGCAAAATTAAATGACATTGTTATTTGTGGTAAAACAGGAACCGCACAAAATCCGCACGGTGAAGACCACTCTGTTTTTTTAGCATTTGCGCCCCTTGACAATCCTAAAATTGCCATTAGTGTTATTGTAGAAAATGCGGGTTGGGGCGGTAATGTGGCAGCGCCAATTGCCGGGTTAATGGTTGACAAGTACATTAACCGCACGGTTAAAGATACGGCCAAGCAAAACCGCATGATAAAAATGTATTTGCTTGACCGCGATGTGCAACGCACCAATACCGGTGGTTTAAATTCAAAAACCAATCAAAATGACCGCGCACGCAGAAGGAGGGGCCATTGAGAAGTAACGAAGTAACCGCACGAAAAATTGACTGGTGGCTGGTGTTCATTTATTTTGCACTAACGGGTTGCGGACTTCTGAACATTTATTCCTCGTCTTATAATCCTGAACACGCTTCTTTTTTTGATCAAACCCAGGAGTACGGGAAACAGTTTATGTGGTACTGCATAAGCCTTGGGCTGGCGGGCTGCATACTTTTACTTGACGGGTCATTTATACGCGGCATGTCGGTTACGGCTTACTTCATTTGTATTGCCATGCTTATACTGGTTGTTTTAATTGGTACTGAAGTAAACGGAGCAAAAGCCTGGTTTGGTTTTGGTAGTTTTGGTATTCAGCCCTCCGAGTTCATGAAGGTTGCATTGAGTTTAACTCTTGCCTGGTATTTGAGCTCGCAAAGTGCACGCTCCAGCGAAAACAGGCGCATTTCGGCCTATAAACGAAAAGGCGTGGGCGGATTAATTGACCGGTTGTTTTCTGAAGCGCATGCCTGGACATTTTTAATTATTGTGGTGCCAGCTGCATTGATCATGTTGCAGCCCGATACCGGAACTGTAATTGTATTTACCGGTTTTATTTTTATGTTGTACCGCGAAGGACTTTCGGGAAATATTTTGCTTTACGGATTTTTTGCATTGGTTATTGGCATTTCAACCCTCATGGTGAAAGACAGTACCATTGATTTGCCTTTTTACGGAGCCGCACCCGGCAAATTTATGATCATTTTCATCATCAGCATTATTGCCCTGGTGGCACTCTTCCTGGTGTTTAATTTGTTTTTAAAACGTGCGCGCAGGCAAGCCATTGCACTGGTCATTCTTGTATGGATAGGCAGCAGTGGCATTGTGATGGGAATTGATTATGCGTTTCAAAATGTATTGGGCAATCACCAAAAGGAGCGTATTGATATTTTTCTCGGGTTAAAAGAAGATCCCGATGGAAAGGGATACAACATTGACCGGGCTATGGCAGCCATTGGCAGCGGCAATTTTACAGGCAAAGGTTACATGCAGGCCACCCTGGCCAATAAAAACCAAAAGCATGTACCCATGCAAAGCACCGATTTTATTTTTTGCACCGTGAGTGAAGAATGGGGATTTATAGGATCGTTTACCGTATTGTGTTTATTCATGTTTTTACTGGTGCGGCTTATTATTATTGCCGAGCGGCAACGGCTTGCATACACCCGTATTTATGCGTATTGTGTAGCCTGTATATTTTTCATGCATGTGCTCATCAACATGGGCATGGCCATTGGGTTGGTGCCGGTAATTGGTATTCCCCTTCCCTTTTTTAGTTATGGCGGATCCTCATTGATGGCGTTTAGTATTTTACTGTTTATTTTAATTCGTTTGGACGCTGAACGAATGGATGTGTTGAGTTAACCAGCTTAAGAGTTCATTAGTTCTCAGTTTACAGTTGGTATGGGTGTGAACCAGGATCCTGTTAAGAAAGTGTACTTCCAAAAATTTAGTATATTTGATGTATGCGTTTCCTGCTATTTCTATTTTTCGCATTTCTGCATGCAAAAGGGTTTTCACAAAACACAACTTGCCTGCACGACACCAATCCTGTTTTATCAACCTGCGAAGCAGAAATGCTGAACAAAGGTTTAGCCGACATTAAAACCCAATTTGATTTTGCCGGTAAAAAAGTGCTTTTTGTTACGAAGGAGGACGCTACAGAAATCATCACTAAAAAGAAATTTTTTGATTTCATTAAACTGCATCAAGGCAAATACGATGGGGTAACCGGTCTTGCGGAATTAACCCCGAAAGAAAAAGAAAGTTCTGGCGGGTATGATGTGATTGTGTTGTATTATGTAACGAAGTTTGATAAGGAACGAAAGAAGGCGTTGATTGAGGAGGTGAAGAGTAAATGAAAGAAATTAAATTAAATATACTAATACCTGTTGACTTGACATTTGAACAAGTAATAGATAGTTGCAAGAACGGTGCACGTTTTGTGGTTTACCAGTATTTATTTCCAAGACCGCTTTTTCCTCCCGTTAAACGGCTTTCTGCAATTTATTATTTAGCACCTCAGGAAAAAGGAAATAAATACGCGTTCAGGTATAATTTAATGCTTCGGATTTGGGGTTGGTGGGGTTTGCCATATGGGCCTTCATATACATACAAGGCTATTAGGAACAACAAAACAGGTATTGACCTAACGGAAGATGTTTTATTCAATCTTTCAAAAGAGGATTTTTTGAATAAAAATGTCACCATTAAAAAAATAAGTTCCATCTTTATTCATCCTTCAAAGGCTACTCTTCAAGAATTAGTAAGGTCATTCAAATCTTATTTTGCAGAAAACTCAAAATTAGAGTCAAATCCCATAGTTGGCGAATTTATTGACACAAAAGATCCATATTACGTAATTGGTTTATCTGCCAAAGATTTTGAAAGCAGGGAAAACATAAAAAAACATATAAATAAGTATTTATATACTCACACACGAATTGAATTTGTTAAAACAAACGAGGTTAGCGAGTTTAATAAAAAATTATTGGATCAAGGAATTGAACTAAAATTGAACGATTATTAAAACCTAATCACTATTTTCTTCTTTGTATACGCTGCATGTTCATCCAGCTTCTGTTTTATTTTTGCTTCCCAGGCTTTTTGTCCGGCACTGTTCATGGAGTTTTCGGTTTCATCGTCATACTTATCGTGGTAAGCATCCATTTTATCATCAAATTCAACATACAGTTTATTCAACTCTTCTTTATACCTGGCTGCCGTAAATGTTGTTTCCATTATTTTTTTGCGAAGCTTTCGTGTCCACAATTCCGTTATATCAAAATGCCCGTTTTCGTGCTTTAAAACCGTTTTCTCCTTATACGCCACCCATGATTTTGTTTTTGAAAAAACTGCCACCAGTTCAATTTCAGCTGAGTCAGTATTGGCTGGCAATAAATTCATGTCCATGTAACTATACGTGCTGGCTATACCTTCACTGTGCGGATTAATTTTGCCAATGAAATCGTCCCAGGTAAGGCGCTTGCCGGTCCATTCAATGCGTTTTGCATTTTCATTACCACCGGGCAATGCCCATGAAACCAGGGCTACAATTACAAAAATGCCATATGCATAAATTCGTTTCACGGGCATATTTACGCGTTTAATTTACCATGAGTTTCAATGTTTGCAATCCTGTTTTCCCCCTAAGTGTTAAAGAATATAAACCCGCTGTAAAATTTGACGTTTTAATTGTAAACCTGTTAAGGCCTTGTGAACCCATTTTGGTTTCTGTAAACAACAAGTGCCCCGCTACATCGTAAATGGCCATTTCCACTGGTTGGTTTTCATTCAATTCAATTTCCACATGCGCCTGGTCAATTGCCGGGTTTGGGAACACAGTCGCATGGTAAACAATTTCGTGCTCATTGACCGCGCCTACATAATCAACCAGTGGCAATGTAATATACGATTGATCGGAACTGTTCATGTATATGGTATTGGTAGCAACAAGCGGATTCATGAGTGAATCACCATTCAACCCGGGATACATGGATGATGCGCCTGTGTTGCAATTGCGGTTATACTGCGGGTAAATGGATGATGTAATATCCACCCGAATGCGGTGCCCTGCTTTAAATGTTAAACAGGTCGAAGGTAAATCAACCACGCAATCATAAATGGTTCCTGGCACCATTACATTTGTATCGCCCGCGGTATATCCATCCCTGAAACGCATCCTGAAAATACCCGTGTTTACCAACATGCTTCTGCCATCCGGATACACATCGGTTAAACGCACGGCAAAATCAGTATCTTTCCTGTTACTTGAAACACGCAAGTGTGCCTGTGCGGCTCCTTTCATGATTACGTCCTGCCCAAGCACAATGGATTCATAACTTAAAATATCGCCACGTGATTCAACCAGCGGGGCCTGGTCATAAGGACCCTGGTCCAAATCCTGCCGCAATAAAGGGCCGCCAATTGCCGGTGAAGGATCATTGGGATCATATACGATGTTTTCACTTACAGAAGGAGCTGTTGGTGCTACTGAATGTAAAATTCCACCACCGTGAAAATACAAATTGGTATTGGTCATGCCTGCGGGCGGCCATACGCTGGATGTTTTCCATCCATCATCGCCCATTTGAAAATAACGAATAAACTGCGTAGTGTCCCAACCGTTAGCTATGCCACGCATATGGTAATCAAAAAATTTCCATGCCAGTGAATCACTCCAGCCTGCACCTGCCGGGTACGACAATTCACCTTGTGTTGCAGATCCAACATAGGCTGCACCGTGCCCGCCATGTACCCAGGGCCCCATGAGCAACCGGTGCTGGTCTTCAACGCCAGTACTTGTTGCGCGAATGGCGTTAAAAAATTCAAGCATTACTTCAATGTTGTGATCATACCAACCGCCCTGCATAAAAGTAGGTACACGAATACTGTCCGGATAAAAATTGGCGTTCTCGGTAAATGCCCATAAACCATTGTAAACAGGGTTTGAAAGCAAGGTGGGTGAAAGACCAAAACCCAACCCGTCCAATTGCTCAAAATATTCAGTACGCGCAACCCCACCCGGATAATATTCGGCATAGCTGTATTGCGGACCGGCCACCTGCGGTACCATGCATGTTAAGTGCGGTGGATTTTCTTTGGCTGTCATAAACTGACAACGCCCAAGCGCTGATGGCCCCCAGGTTCCCACTACTGTGTCACTCCAGGTTTGCTGGGCAATCCATTCCACGGCATCATACCCATCTTCACCACGTGTTGGTGATCCTGCATAGGCTGCTGCTGCGCTCCCGTAAAATCCGCGCCAGTCCATGATCACAATGTTGTAATTATATGCGTCAATGTTGGTGCCAATGCCAATGGGTAATGAGAGGTTGTAGAACAACCGGTTATAAGGTGTTTGAATTAAAATGGTTGGACATTGTGTGCAACCTGAAGGTTGAAAACGTGTCATGGCCAGTTTTTTCCCATCGCTCATGGGTATGGAATCATAAATGGGAGTAAGCTGGGCCAGGCTTTGAAAACCTGCCAGAGCAAAACAAAGAATAAGTGCTTTTTTCATGGTACTGGTATGACTGTTGAAAGTTAAGAAAGTTTAAGGAGGTGGTAAAATTCTATGTTTTGAGATCAGTTTTTTTTATCAATTAGCCTGTTTTTACATGATCAAACCATTGAATTGTCCAAATATATAATCAGTAAAAAAACGGCAGAGCCAGGAGGTTAAAACAAATATCTAGTTTTGATTCATGAAAAAAATAATTACCTGTGCATTAATTGGCTTTATATTCTTTTCATGTAAAAAAGAAAAACCGGTCGAAAGAAAAATGACAACCATCACTGTTTCGGATAAAAAAACGTTTGCTCCAATACAAGGTGTTCAAATTACCGCTTCCGGAACCAGTTTTCCGCTTACCGATGCAAATGGCCGGGTACAAATTGAGGAACGCTATTTACATGGATATTGTGTTTGTCTTATAAAGGAAAATTATGTCATGCTCCAAACATGTGACCTTACCACAAATCCTAAAATGGATGCTATTGGCTTTGTCCGCTTTACGTATCACGACTCGCTAGCAATTAATGGGGACACCGTATGGACAGTTAACTGGGTAGATGGTGAAGAAGTTGATGGCGTACCAATATCAGGTGCCGATGTGGTTGATCTTAAAGAAATGGCCCCTCAACACAGCACAATCGTATGGAATTCAAATTCAATACCAGCTACGCCCAGTCCGTACAACATTATTTCATTTGATGTCACCGGCCATGATACTACAGACGTAACTATTAATTATTAATATAAAACAGATATGAGGCCGTTATATTTATTCTTTCCTTTTGTAACGTTTCTTTGCTCATGCGAAAAGGAAACCCTTGAGCCTTCCCCGGTAAATGAGGGAATAGAAAAAATCAAGGTGGTTGACAGGGAAACACAATTACCTTTGGAAGGAGTGAATGTTACGCTTATTGCAGGTTACATGGGTGCAACTAAAATTATTGTGACCAATAGCAATGGGTACGCATGGACTAATGGTTTTAAATTTTCGCAGGTTAAACTTGAGAAAACGGAATTTCTTACAGATTGGTATGGCGCCCCTGGTTCTTATTTTGAAATGCAAAAACCTGCGTTTTTAAACGTGCACATTAAAGATACTGGTTACGTTAATTTTATCACTGTTATTTATCGCCCTGAAGGACCTGTTGGATGGCCAATAGCTGAATATTGGCCAACGGGCACTGATACTCTTCTTCACCGGGAAGTTGATCCACGTGTTGGAAAAATAACAGGGAATTTTAATTCAACAAATCATCTCTTTTATTTTTCTGCCACAGGCGGGCAAGATGTTGCCCTTGAAATATTGCATTAGGATTTTTGAATGAAGTTTTTCACCGTTTCATAAAACTCCTTTGGGGCTTCGGCATGAACCCAGTGACCGGCTTTATCAATTGTTTGAATTGTAGCATTCGGAAAATGCTCTGTTATTTCGCCCCAGTCTTCATCCAATACATAATTTGATTTTCCACCACGTAAAAATAAAGTAGGAACATTTACTTTTTTGGCCGGAATGGCTGCAAGTATGTTTTCAATGTCGCGGTACAAAACCTGCAAATTCATACGCCAGGCCAGTTGCTCCTTATCGCCCCAATACAAATTCTTCAATAAAAACTGTATAACGGTTTGGTCCTGGAAATAGGATGACACAATGGTTTCAACTTCTTTCCGCGTTTTTACTTTGTCAAGGTCAACGGCCATTAATGCTTCAAAAATCAATTGGTGGTGGGGCGGATATTTTTTTATACCCATATCAACCACAATTAATTTGTCCAGCAAATGTGGAAATTCCTGTGCAAAAAACATAGCTGTTTTACCACCCATGCTATGCCCCATTAATATAGCATTGGTAATTTTTTCTTCGTCAAATATTTCTTTGAGGTCGGCACTCATGGCAAAATAATCCATTTCATCGGTATGCGGTGAGTGGCCGTGGTTGCGTTGGTCAACAAGGTAAACAACATAATTGGTTGCAAACATTTTTGCATGTGTTTGCCAATTATCGCTGGTGCCAAACAAGCCGTGTAAAATAACCAGTGGTTGGCCTTGTTCGCCTAATTTTCTATAGTGAAGTTTCATTTATCAGTACTTGTTGTGTGCCTGTTCCACTTAATTTAAATTTCTGATTAAAGCCGTTCTTAAGGTAATTCGCTACTCATTTCAATTGCTTCAAATACATTTGAATGGTGTTTTCCATTCCGTAGTAAATGCAATCGCTAATGAGCGCGTGTCCAATTGAAACTTCAAGTAAACCGGGAACGTGGTCTTTAAAATATTTCAGGTTTTGCAGGTTTAAATCATGGCCGGCATTTATACCCAGTCCCAGTTTATGTGCCACTTCGGCAACGTGAGTAAATTGCCTTACTGCATTTTCTTTATTGTTATTGTACTCTTTTGCATACGTTTCGGTATACAATTCAATGCGATCGGTACCCACCATTTTTGCACCAATTACCATGTCGGCATCGGGATCAACAAAAATACTTGTGCGGATGCCGTGTTCTTTAAAGGTTTTTAAAACGCCTACCAGATATTCTTTGTGTTCAACCGTATTCCACCCATGATCGCTGGTAAGTTGTCCTAACTGGTCGGGCACCAATGTAACCTGGTGCGGTTTTATTGCCAGTACCAGTTCCATGAATTTGGGTTCCCTTGGGTTCCCTTCTATATTCAGTTCAGTGGTAATTATTTTTTTAATATCGTATACATCGCTATACCGTATATGGCGTTCATCAGGACGTGGGTGTACCGTAATGCCATGAGCACCAAATTGCTGGGCTTTAATGGCCGCTTCGGTAACACTGGGTATTGAGCCCCCGCGTGCATTGCGAAGGGTGGCAATTTTATTGATGTTTACACTTAGTTTTGGCATGATTTTTATGATTAAACGGTTGTAACACTTGTACCAAAGTTAGTTATCTTTACAAACAAGATTATGATCGCAAAAGAATTAATATCTGAGTCCATACCTCCCATTAAGCCTGATGATACGGGTGTTCGGGCCTTGAAGTGGATGGAAGAGTTCAAGGTTTCTCATTTACCCGTGGTTGACGGGCGCAATTTTTTAGGACTGATCAGTGACAATGACATTCTTGATATGGAAGTTCCTGAACAACCCATCTCAACCATTTCTGATTTTTACGAAAAAATTTTCATTCACGAAAACAAGCATTACTACGATGCATTGAAAACAATTTCTGACGATCACCTGAGTGTTTTACCTGTTTTAAACGAAGAAGGATTATACGCGGGGTCTATTTCGGTAAACAACATTATTGAAAAATTATCAACCATGGTTGCCGTTAATGAACCGGGCAGTGTGTTGATACTTGAAGTGCGTTCAAACGATTATTCATTGTCACAAATATCACAAATTGTTGAAGGAAATGATGCGCGCATTTTAAGTGCACATGTGGCCAGCAATTACGAAGGAAACCTTGATGTTACGCTTAAAATTAACCGGGCTGAAATTAATGGTGTAATACAAACATTTCAGCGTTACGGATATATTATTAAATCAAATTTCCAGATCAATAATTTTTACCAGGAGGATTTACGCAACAGGTTTGACAGCCTCATGAATTTCCTGAAACTTTAACCCTTCATGTTCGGGCGAAAATCAAGTTTAGTTTTTTTACTGCTATTCCTTTCGTCCGCCAGCTATGCTCAGCTTGTAGTCAATTCTGATTCGGCCGTACACCCATTAAAACGTGTGGCCAGCATTGTTTTGCTGGGAAATTTACATACACATGATGAAGTAATTTACCGCGAACTTACCTTTGCCGCTGGCGATACGGTATCAAACCTGCAAAAAGAAATTCAGCGCTCACGTTCAAACCTTATCAATACCCTGTTGTTTAATTTTGTTGACATAAAGGAAACAAAAATTGACAGCATGTACAGTGATGTGGTGGTGGTGGTAAAAGAACGCTGGTATATTTGGCCGTTTCCCATTTTTAAATTTGCCGATCCTAATTTCAATACCTGGTGGATCAATAAAGATTTTTCACGAACCAATTACGGCATTTATTTGTTGTGGCGAAATTTGCGTGGATGGAATGAGGACCTGGCCTTTAAAACACAATTGGGTTATTCCAAAGAATTTGCCATGTCATACCGCATGCCTTACCTGACCAACCGCTTGCGCCTGGGCATGCAGGTTTCGGCCAACTACACACAGCAGGAGGAAATAACGGTAGGAACATTTGAAAACAAACGTTCGTTTTACCGAAGTGGAACCGGAAAATCGCGCGTTGAATTTGGCGGAAGGCTTTCTTTTTTTTACCGTAAAAAATTATATTTCACACATACGGTTGATTTGCGTTACCAAAACCTGCAGGTAAATGACAGCGTAACCAAACTTACCAACGACTATTTTTACCAGAATAAACCTCACATGGAATTTCCCGGTATAGCTTATGCCATACGGTATGACAAACGTGACAACAAAGGTTATCCGTTAAAAGGTACATTGGTACAGGGCGAACTGCACAAATACGGTATTTCGCTGCTTGGCAACAAAAACCTGAACGTTGCATGGGTAAGTGCATATACCAAAAATTATTTTCAATTGGGTTACCGCTGGTATTTTGCCAGTATGTTAAAGTTTAAATACACGTTAACACCTGATTTGCCTTATTATTTTCAGCAGGGGCTGGGTTATGAAAACTATGTACGCGGGTATGAGTATTACATTATTGATGGGCAGCATTACGGGCTTTTTAAGTCAAATATCAAATACAACCTCATTAAGTCAAAAACCCGTCCCATTGAATTTCTCAAAAGCACCAATTTTTACATGTTCCATGCATCGGTATTTTTAAACCTGTTTTTTGATGCCGGTTACGTACATGACGATTATTATTTTTTACAAAATCAACTGGCCAACCAGGTTGTGTACAGTACGGGTTTAGGCCTTGATTTAGTGGTGTTTTACGACAAGGTGTTACGCCTTGAAGTAGCCCTTAACAAGCAAAACCAAACCGGATTTTTCATTCATTTTATACAACCTATTTAGTTTAATTACCGTTATAGGGCACCCCGGCTCTATAACTGCCGTTTTTACCAATATGACGAATGGAATGCTTTCAAGGATCACAAATAAGCTTTGGTCAATGTCTGTTCTGAATGCTCGTAGTATATTTGTAAAGATGGAGGTTCCCGGCAGGTTTCATGCCTGGGGATTAAAAAAACTGTACAAATGAAGTTAGCAATTTACGGTCGTTCGTTCAACGAATCATTTAATCCTGTTGTGCAGGCATTGTTTGATCGTTTGGCTTTACAAACGGCCGAGGTATTTATTTTCGATGCTTTTTATTCCTTCCTCAAACCACGCATTAACTTTTCGTTTGACGTTAAAACATACGTCAACCTTTCTGACATGAAATACTGGCCCGAATACGTGGTAAGTATTGGTGGTGATGGAAGCATGCTTGACTCGGTTGCATTGGTAAAAAACACGGGTATTCCCATATTGGGCATCAACACGGGCCGCCTTGGATTTTTATCAAATATTTCAACCGATGATGTGCAGGTTGCCATTGATGCATTGGTTTCAAAAAATTATAAAATTGAAACACGCAGTTTGCTTGAATTGTCAACCTCAACCAACGTGCTTGGCGAAAATAATTTTGCGTTGAATGAATTAACCATTCATAAAAAAGACAGCAGTACCATGATGACGGTGCATGCCTACATCAACAATGAATACCTGAACTCTTATTGGGCTGACGGGTTGATTGTGGCCACGCCAACCGGGTCAACCGCCTATAGCCTAAGTTGTGGTGGTCCCATTGTTTTACCTGACTCAAAAAACTTTATTATAACCCCAATTGCTCCCCATAACCTGAATGTACGTCCGGTCGTTATCCCCGATTCGGCCGTAATTACCCTCAAGGCCGATGGCCGGAGCTCACAGTTTTTGGTTTCGTTGGACTCTCGTTCTGAGGCATTTGACTCAGAAACTGAGTTTACCATTCGCAAGGCTGGTTTTAGTGTGAACCTCATACAGCTTCATTCTCAGAACTTTTTAACAACCATGCGTCATAAACTAACCTGGGGGGCCGATAAAAGAAATTAACAATGGGTTAAATTTGTTAATAAAATTGGTTTAAATTTGATTACTTGATGGTTAGGGTTAAGACTCTCCTTTGCTTCGTACTTCTCACACCGTGCTTCTTTAGCGCAAAGGGTCAGTCATGGACATATTTGCGCAACGAGGTGTATGGGGGCATTGGTGCTACCAATTTTCTGGGTGAGTTGGGTGGAGCAAATCAAATTGGTACCAATGGCATAAAAGACCTTGAGTTTTCATTGACAAAACCAACCGTTATGGTTGGGGGCCGGTACATTTTTAACCCAAATTTTGCTTTACGCGCTACGTATACACAGGGCTGGGTTTCGGGTAACGATGCTAAAACAACCGACATATACAGGCAAAACCGTAACCTGAATTTTCGCTCACCCATTTGTGAACTTACCTTCATGGCCGAATACTACCCCTGGGGCGAAAAAATAGCACATGCTTACCGTATGAGAGGTGTTAGGGGTAAAAAAGCCAAATACCTGAGTCCTTATGTGGCTGCGGGTGTTGGTGGTTTCTTTTTCAATCCCAAAGGAAAATACGCAGGTACCTGGCATAAACTGCAACCGTTGAAAACCGAAGGTCAGGGTTTGCCGGGAGGCGCCAGTCCCTATAAACGCATTTCGGTTTGCATTCCCATGAGTATTGGGTTAAAGTATGCCCTAAGCCGCAATTGGAGTGTGGGTTTTGAAATGAGCGGTCGCAAAACCTTTACCGATTACATTGACGATGTAAGCACTGTTTACTATGATCCTGTTGCACTTGCCGGTATAAATCCGTTGTCGCCACAAATAGCCGACCCAAACCTGGGCAATATACCCGGAGCAACCGCTCCCAATGCCGATGGTACAGGTGCACAACGTGGCGACCCAAAAGACAATGACGCCTATATGTTTGCAATAATTTCGGTTCATTACCGTTTTCTCAAATACCGGATACATTTGCCGAAGTTCTGATGATGAATTTTTTTTCCAGGAAAATTACACTTGCCTTTTTACTGGCATTGTTTGTTAACCTCTCAAAGGCACAACATGGTCCTGAACGGCCCGAACTGGGTTTTTTTGGTGGTGGCATGTATTACCTGGGCGATTTAAACCAATTGCAAAATTTCAGGAATACGTATTTAACGGGCAGCCTTTTTCTGCGACAAAATTTCAACAAGCGTTTAAACATGCGTTACATGGTAAGCTATGGAAACGTAAGCGGAAATGATGCGCACACTGAAAATGCCTGGGAACGCAACCGCAACCTTAGTTTTTATTCGCGTATAATTGAAACATCGGCTATTCTTGAAATTAATTTTTTACCCTTTGAACCGGGTAACAAAAAGAAATATTACGCCACGCCTTACCTCATGTACGGGCTGGGGCTTTTTAAAATGAATCCCATGGCCAGGTCGGCTAACGATGAGTGGTATGAACTGCAGCCCCTGGGTACCGAAGGCCAGGGAAGCGAATTAAACGACAGGGATAAATACAAATTAACCCAATTTTGCATTCCGCTTGGCATTGGGTTTAAAGGCAACCTTACCGAACATTTGATTCTTGGTTTTGAATACACCATTCGCAAAACATTTACCGACTATTTGGATGATGTAAGCGGAAACTACGTTGATCCTGATTTACTCTCAAAATACAACGGGCCACTTGCTGCATCGTTTGCCGACCGCAGTTTGGACAACTCAAGCACGTATTTTACCGGCTCCAACAGGGGAAATTCCAACTTCAAAGACTGGTACGCAACCGCTGGTATGTATTTGGCTATCAAGCTTGGAAACAAGAAAGAATGTAACATGGGCTTTGGCAGATAAATAATAAAGTTTGTTAAAGAATAATGAAGATATTTGCAGCCCTTTGTAATTTGCGCCACCAGTGAGTCATTTAAACCAACTTGATAAACACAACATCCCACAACACGTTGCCATCATTATGGATGGTAATGGGCGTTGGGCAAAACAAAAAGGCGAAGAGCGCATTTTTGGTCATACCTATGGTGTGGAGTCGGTGCGCGAAGCGTTAACAGCTGCTACCGAAGCAGGTGTTAAATACCTTACCCTTTATGCATTTTCAACCGAAAACTGGAATCGCCCAAAAGAAGAAGTTGATGCTTTAATGGATTTACTTGTTAAAACCATTGCCAGTGAAATAAAATCGCTCAATGAAAATGAAGTGCGTTTAATGGCAATTGGCGATACCGAGAATCTTCCTGCATCATGCCGCAAAGCTTTGCAAACGGCAATGGAGGAAACCAAAAAAAACACGCGCATTACACTGGTGCTTGCTTTAAGCTATAGTTCAAAGTGGGAAATCACAAAAGCGTTGAAAGAAATAGCGGTAAAAGTTAAAAATGGTGAAATTGATACAAATGACATTAATGAGTCGTTACTTGCAGACCATCTTCAAACGTCACACATACCCGACCCCGAATTGCTTATACGTACAAGTGGTGAACACCGTGTAAGTAATTTCTTACTCTGGCAACTTGCATACAGTGAATTTGTGTTTTTTGATATCATGTGGCCTGATTTTAAAAAAGAACATTTTTACCAAGCTATATATGAATACCAAAAACGCGAACGCAGGTTTGGAATGGTAACCGAACAGCTAGGCAATAACAGCTGATAACAATTATACATGCGCATACTTAAACCTTTAGCTTTTCTTTTCCTTGCTTTTTTAAGCACCGGGAAATTATATGCGCAAACCGTACCGGTTGGCTTTGAACTGGACATGTCAAAACCCAAAGAATACATTATTGGTGGTGATGTTAAAGTAGAAGGAACCATTCTTGATCCGCAATCACTCGCACTTATTGCTGACTTAACACCCAATAAGCGCATCAAAGTTCCGGGAGAAGACATTCCAAAAGCCATAAAAAAATTGTGGGAAACCAAGTATTTTTCTTACGTATCAATTGATGCCGATAAAGTTGAAGGCGAATATATTTTTCTTACCATTCACGTAAAAGACCGCCAGCGTTTAGGCGGATTTAAATCAGGTGGTGGTATGCGCAAAAAGGAATTTGAAAGCCTGACCGATGAAGCGTTGGATTTATATGCAGGTAAGCTCATTACCGAAGATTTGTTGTATAATGTAAAACGCATAACCAAAGATTTTTTTGTTGAAAAAGGCTACCACAGTGTTAAAGTTGAGGTTACACTTGACACATGTCCGCAACGCATTATCAAAACAAAAAAAGGAAATACGGTGGCCCCACCACCCGTTGGCCCATGCCTTTTTATTAAAGTCAACAAAGGCCCAAAAATTAAAATTGACGACATTACGTTTACAGGTGTAAAGGAGTTTAAACATGGTGCTCTTTACCGCGCCATGAAAGAAACCAAAAGGCGTAAATGGTGGAGGGTTTGGAAAGCATCTAAATTCCAGGAAGGTGAATACAGGGCCGACAAAGAAAAAATACTGGATAAATATTACAACAAAGGCTTCCGCGATGCATACATTGTTAAGGACACTTTTTATGACATTGACGAAAAATCAATGCGCATTGATATCACCATTGATGAAGGTCACAAGTATTATTTCCGTAACATAACCTGGATTGGTAACAGTAAATACCGCTCAGGACAGTTGGACACCGTTCTTGGCATTAAAAAAGGCGATGTGTTTAACCAGGGTGAACTTGAAGCCCGTTTGTTTATGAACCAAAGCGGTGGCGATGTTTCATCACTCTATATGGACAACGGTTACCTGTTCTTTAGTGTGGTGCCGGTTGAAACACGCATTGTAGGTGACAGCATTGATTACGAAATGCGCATTACTGAAGGCAGGCAGGCACGCATTCGCGACATTATCATAAAAGGAAATACCAAAACCAACGATCACATCATTCGCAGGGAAATTCGTACCAAACCGGGCGATTTATTCAGCCGTGATGCCATTATACGTACCCAGCGTGAGTTGGCACAAATGAGCTATTTTGACCCTGAAAAAATGGGTGTGAACCCTATTCCCGATCCTGCAACCGGTACGGTTGATATTGAATATACCGTTGAAGAAAAACCAAGTGACCAGATCCAGTTATCAGGCGGCTGGGGAGGCGGACGCGTGATTGGAACTGTGGGGTTAACCATCAGCAATTTTTCAACCCGTAACTTTTTCAAAAAAGGCGCCTGGAGCCCTTTACCAAGTGGTGACGGACAGCAATTGAGTTTAAACTGCCAGTCTACAGGCGCATTTTACCAGGGATATAATTTATCATTTGTTGAACCGTGGTTGGGTGGCAAAAAACCAAATTCATTAAGCATTAACGGGTACCATACTTTTACCAGCAACGATTCAAAAAAATTCAAAGATCCAACCAAAAGCAAATTCAAAATTTTTGGAGCATCGGTTGGTTTAGGAAAACGGTTGAAATGGCCTGATGACTGGTTTAGCATTTACAACGAGGTAAGTTACCAGTATTATGACCTTCAGAACTTCCAGGGGCTCTTCTCCTTCTCTAACGGTTACGTAAATAACCTTGCTTACCGCTTTACCTTAAGCCGTAACTCCATTGACGCGCCAATTTTCCCGCGCAGTGGATCAAACATTACATTTAGTGCAAAAGCAACCATTCCATACTCGCACTTCAATGATAAAGACTACAGCCAGTTAAGTGACAGGCAAAAGTTCAAGTTCCTTGAGTATGCTAAATTTAAATTTACCACCTCGCATTTTATTTCGCTTACCAAGAAAAAAATGGGCCCTGTGTTGAATGCGCGTACAGGCTTTGGATTTTTACTGCCATGGAACAAGAAAGTGGGCGATTCACCGTTTGAACGTTTCTACATGGGAGGAAGTGGTTTAACAGGCGTGAATTTCTATTTTGGACGCGAAATTATTGCCCTTAGAGGGTATGATGACAATTCAGTATCCTCACAGTTTGGCGACCCGTATATTGCCAAATACACGCTGGAGTTGCGCCAGCCCATTTCACTCAACCCGCAGGCAACGGTATTCTTGCTTGGTTTCCTTGACGGAGGTAAAACCTGGAAAGAACTGCGCAAAGTCAACCCGTTTGAGGTTTACCGCTCGGCAGGTGTGGGTGTACGTTTATTTTTACCTATGTTTGGTATGCTTGGGTTTGATTACGGTTGGAGGCTTGATACGGTTGATGGTCTGCCTAATATGCAAAAAAGCCAGTTCCATTTTACCATTGGCATGAATCTTGGAGAACTATAAAAAAGAGTATGATTATGAAACGTTTAATGATTTTTACCTTGTTTCTTGCCGGCTTCGGTTTAAGCGGTAAGGCCCAAAAGTTTGCTTATGTTGACAGCCAGTACATCCTTGAAAAAATGCAGGACTATAAAGACGCGCAAAAGAAACTGGATGATATGTCGGCCGCATGGCAAAAGGAAGTAGAAGCCAAGTACCAGGAAATTGATAAGCTGTACAAGGATTACCAGAAAGAACAAATTTTGTTGCCCGAAGACATGAAAATAAAGCGCCAGGACGAAATTGCGCAAAAAGAGAAAGAAGTAAAGGATTTTCAGCGTGCAAAATTTGGGGTAAATGGTGAACTTTTTACCAAGCGCCAGGAATTGATAAAACCGATACAGGAAAAAATTTACAAGGCCATTAAAGAAGTGGCTGAACAGGGAACATATAGCTTTGTTTTTGACAAAGGCAGCAATGCCAACATCCTGTATGCCGACCCTAAAAATGACAAAACAGATGCGGTCATGAAAAAACTAGGCGTCAACTAAACCCCCCATTACACAAAATAATTGGGCAGCCGCGCCAAACTATTGACTAACGGCCATTGCCTGATGATGAATAAATAGTAGATTTGCAACCCTTATAAAACAAACAAACAAAATGAAGAACTTAATTTACGTTGTTGCTGTAGTTTTCTTGCTTGGATCAACAACCGCCAATGCTCAAAAAATGGGCCATGTTAATTCACAGGAACTTGTAGTTGGCTTACCTGATTACAAAAAAGCCGAGGAGGAAATGAAAAAATTCAAAGAGGAAATGATGGCTGATTATGAAAAAATGAAAGCCAAGCTTCAGCAAATGTATGATGACTATAAAGCCAAAAGCGCAACCATGTCAGACGTTCAGAAAAAAATTGCTGAAGATGATATTGTAAACTATGAGAACCGCATTGGTGCATATGAGCAGGAAATAACTACCTCGTTGCAAAAACGCGAGCAAATGTACATGGAGCCTTTGATTAAAATGGTTAAGGATGCTATTGCAAAAGTTGCAAAGGCACAAGGCATAAATTATGTACTTGATACAGGAACCCTTATTTACCAGGACGGTGGCAATGACCTACAGGATTCGGTGAAAAAGGAACTTGAAAAAGGAGCTGCACCAGCCAATAACACACCAACAAACAATACACCTGGCAAAACAGGTAAATAATACTGTTTAACAACTTCTTCCGACCCCTGCCCTGTTCATTCAAGGCAGGGGTTTTTTATTGGCTTGTTGTGTGTAAAACAAGGGTTTACATGCCTCTTACATTTAATTCGCCTGATTGCCTAAAAAGTGTATTTTTGAAAAAAATAATCTGTTTATGAAAAAATTATTGATTCTACCCCTGTTTGCGGCAACACTTATGTTTAATTCCTGTGGCGACTCTAAAGGAAAAGAAGGTGGTGAAGGCGATTCAACAGAAGTTGACAGTGGTAATACCGATGTTGATTTAACAGGAATGATCGAACATGACATGAGTGAATCGGGCCTTAAGGCAACCTTAATGGTTCCTGAAGAAACGGGTCCAAGTGGTAAACCTTTCCCGGCTGTTGACTCGGTAATTATTGATGGTATTTCATGGCAGGTAAGTGTGGGCAGTAAATACAACGTTATTGTTGAAGAAGGTGACCCTGCTGCAAAAGGTAAGTACGTTGCCAATGAGAAAAAACGTTTGACTGAAACGGGTATCTGGGATTTGAAATACGAGGTTGACAAACCAAACCTGATCATGTATGAAGCCAACCTTAAAGGTGGAGCAGGAAGCAAACCATTTTACCACGTATTTGGTGTGGTAAAAATTGAAGGTAAAGACTTTACCATTAAAAGTAACGAGGCTGGCGAATTCAATAAGGGCCAGGCTGAAAAAATGATGAAAACCATACAGGCACTTCAAAAATAGTATTGCACAATTATTGTAATTAAACCTATCCCGTCCCCTAAGCAGGACGGGATTTTTTATGACCCGAATTCTTATCCTTTCAATCCTGTTTTTTGTACTGGCAAACTGCGTAAGTGCCCGGGACGATAGTAATCGTTCTGACACCGCTTTGTATTTCTACCACAAAACATTTAAAGTTGAGGTGCTTGTAAAATACCCCGCTATAAAACCAAAAGGCACCATACTTCTTTTACACGGCTATAATTTACCACATACACAATGGTGCGAAAAAACCAGCTTTTGTACCGAAGCGCTTAAATCAGGGTATACCATAGTTATTCCCAATTTTGGAAAGTCAACCTACCAGGAAAAATTTTACACGCAAACAACCGCTTCATTTCGCCAATACCCGACCCGCAAATGGATGCGCGACACGGTACTAACTGCGTTGCAAAAACAATTGGGACTACTAAAGGAAGGACAAAATAATTTTGTGCTTGGCCTCTCAACCGGGGCACGGGGTGCTGCTTTACTGGCACTTGATTTACCCAATGTGTTTAAAGGTGCAGGATGCCTTTCGGGTGATTATGACCAGGTGAAATTACCTTTCGAAAAAATTTACCATAACTATTACGGGAATTTTAAGGAATATAAATCGGTATGGCAAACCGATGATAACCTCCATTACATGATTGATCGATGGAAAACACCTGTTTACCTTGCACATGGGCAACTCGATAATATTTGTCCTGTTAGCCAAACAATAAATTTTTACAAATTGCTTAGTCAAAAAAAGCCATCGGTAAAATGCAAATACGTGATTGTAAAAGATCAAAAACACGATTACACATTCTGGGGAAGTCAAACAAAAGGTGTACTAACATTTTTCAATGAACTTGTAAAACCTTAAATTTACAGCTGTCAGCTGTTGTTGCGTTTCAATTTTTTCTTATCTTACTGCGTAACTTCGAAACCCTGGATACGCGTTTTAAATATTGCCTGCTCGTTGTTCTTGCAATTGCGTTTCATACTGGCGCTTTTGCACAGTCGTATAATTTCAGGCAACTAAGCAATGCTGAAGGCCTTTCGCAATCGCAGGTATTAAGCATTACACAGGACAAAAAAGGGTTTTTATGGCTGGGAACTGCGGGTGGAGGCTTAAACCGTTTTGACGGACAGCAATTCAAAGTATACACCACCTATGATGGTTTACCTGATGATAACATCTGGTGCATTTATTCCGATTCAAAAGACCGCCTCTGGTTAGGCACTTCAACGGGCTTAACCTTATATGAAAACGGTAAATTCAAAACCTTTCCTTCTTACAACGGTCTTGACGAAGATAAGATTTACCATATAGCTGAAGATGCTGCCGGGCGCATTTGGATTGCCACAGCAAATAACGGAGTAAGTGTATATGACGGTAAGTCTTTTAAAAGTTTTGGCATCAATGATGGGTTGGGTTTTAGTGAATGTAACCGCATTTTTTGCGAAAAAGACGGCACCATTTGGATTGGCTCATTCGGGTACGGGTTAAGCAGGCTCAGGGACGGAAAGTTTGAACGTGTTGGAAATGCTTTGAATTTTAAAGCCGATTATGTTTTTGACATTGAACAAAAACCAGAAGGCGGTTTTTACATGCTAACCGAACTTGGTCTTTATGAATACACGCGTGAAACCTTTGCCCTTGTTAATCCTGTTGATTTTGACTACTCACGTGCCAGTGATTTATTGGCCGATGCTTCCGGTAATTTATGGATTTCAACCTATGGCCTTGGCGTGTACCACATCAATGAATTTAAAACAACCCGTTTTGATAATACCAATGGTTTACCTGCCGAAGATGTTATTTGCCTTTTTAAAGACAATGCAGGAAATACATGGATGGGCACAAACGGCAGTGGTGTTTTCCAGTACAATGGTGATGCGTTTATAGCATATAACCAGCCTGCTGGGCTAAGCGCAAACATTGTGCGCGGCATGGCCTTTGACAATGAAGGAAACATACTAGTGGGTACCAGCACCGGAATTGATAAAATTTCAGCTGATGGAAAGGTGTCGCCTTTTTTTAGCAATGGCCAGTACTTTAATTGCCTCACCATTTTTAAAGATTCTCAAAAAAGGCTATGGACATCGTTTGAAAACGCATCCGGTTATTTTGACGAAAAAAATAATTTCATTTTACTAAATGGCCTTCCTTCCAATGTTTCGGTAAACGATTTTTATGAAGACCATAACCATAACATGTGGCTGGCAACCAATGACGGGGTTTTCTTTTTGAGTGACGGTAAAATAAAACGCAGGCTTCGCGACAGTATTCCCGAAACAAATATTTTCAGTCTGAAAAAAAGCACATACCACAAAAACGCCTTTTGGATTTGTTCAAGCGCAGGGCTGGTTTTGTACGATGGAATTTATATACGATCAGTACGCATCAAAAATCCCAACGAAAACATTGAGGTGCTTGACCTGTGGGAAGATCCTGTAAATAAATTGTGGGTGATTACAAATCGTGGACTTTGCATTGTAGATAAAAACGGCAAAAAAACATGGGTAAATAAACAAAATGGGCTTGCATCCAACAACCTGTTTAGCATTGAATATTATCGTAAATCATTATGGGTTGGTAGTGACAAAGGTATTGACTGCATACACCTGAATGCCGACTATGAATTTGGCCGCATTGAATATTTCGGAAAAAACAAAGGATTTTTAGGACAGGAAATTAACAGCCTTGGATGTTTCCAGGACAACGGTAAATTATACTTTGCTACTATAAACGGTTTGTACATTTATAACCCGGGTAATTATTCGGTCAAACAAAAAGCACCCGATATTTATATTTCAGACATCGCTTTAAATTACAACAAGGTTAACTGGGAAAATGAAATGCCTGGTATAAAACTTGAGAACGGGCTTCCACAAAATGCTTCGTTTAATTACAGTCAAAATTATTTTACTTTTTATTTTAATGCTATTGATTTCAACAGTCCTGAAAATGTAAAAATCCAATTTAAATTAAAGGGGCTTGATACCGCCTGGATCAATGCGGGTGAAGAGCGGCAAACAACCTACTCCAACCTTGCTGCGGGTTCATATGAATTCATGGTCCGCGCAACCAATGACAATTATTCCTGGGGAAAAACAGCTGTATTTAAATTTTCTATAAGTGCCCCTTTTTGGAAGCAGTCGTGGTTTTTAATGTCGCTTATTCCATCGCTGCTGTTGTTCGGGTTTTTACTTTCACAGTGGCGTACGCGCAGGTTAAGGCGTTCGCAGGCCAGGTTAAAATTTAAAATTGAGGAACGCACACGCGAATTAAAATACAAGAACGATGAGCTTGAAAAACTTTCCATTGTAGCTTCCCAAACCAATGACGGTGTATTGATTTGCGATGAACACGGTAAAATTCTTTTTTTGAATGATGGGTTTAAACGTATGACAACCTTAACAGTTGCCGACTTTGATAAAAGCGCTTACAACAAAACATATTTACAGGAATTATCATCGCAAAACAATATTGAAGAAATTCTGGAAGGCATTCGAAAAGATGGAAAATCGGTTACGTACGAATCAACACACAAACAGCCCGATGGTAACCTGAAATGGACGCATGGCTCGCTCACCCCTATTTTTGAAAACAATAAGCTTGACAAAATCATTGTGATTTATACCGATATTACCGACCGTGTAATAACCGAACATGCCCTTATACAAACCAATAAAGACATAACTGACAGTATTCATTACGCCAAAAAAATACAGGAAGCTATTTTACCCTCTACATCGGTTTTATCAAACAATTTTCCCGACAGCTTTATTTTTTACAGGCCGCGTGATATTGTAAGTGGCGATTTCTTTTGGTTTACGCGCGTGAAAAAAACATTTGTGGTGGCCTGTGCTGACTGTACCGGCCACGGTGTACCAGGTGCAATGATGACCATGATTGGAAATGAATTTTTGCACCAGATTATAAATAACGCCATGGTGACCGGGCCCGATACGGCATTAAAATTACTTGACAAACAAATTACCCGGGCCATGCACAACGAATCGTCAGAAAAAGAAACAAAAGACGGTATGGACATTGGGTTATGCACCATTAACACTGAAACACTTTACATGCAGTTTTCAGGCGCAAACATTCCGTTGTACCTGGTGCGTGACGGAAAAATAAATGATTTTGACGCATTGAAGTCGCCTATAGGAACACCCAAAAATGAAAATGAACAATACACCAGCCACGAGTTTCAGCTTGAAAAAGGTGATATGCTGTACATGTCAACCGATGGATACATTGATCAGTTGGGTGGAGAAAAAGGCCGCAAGTTCATGCGTAAAAAATTCAAGGAATTGCTCATACACATGCATAAATTGCCGGTAAGCGAACAGGAAAAATTATTGGCAAAATACCATGCTGAGCATCGTGGTTCATACCCGCAAACCGATGATATGCTGGTAATGGGAATAAGGATATAAAGCCTTAACCGACTTTTAACTGAACAGTTTCATGATATCATTACCGTTTGCGTACAACAACAAACCAAGCAATAAAACCATACCAACCATTTGCGCATACTCCAGCACTTTTTGGTGCGGTGCTCTTCCCGTTATCATTTCCCAAACAAGAAACATAACATGGCCACCGTCAAGTGCAGGAATTGGCAACATGTTCATGAAAGCAAGTACCATGGATAAAAATGCAGTAAGCATCCAAAACGAATGCCAGTCCCAGGTGGGTGAAAACAAACCGCCAATTGCACCAAAACCACCAATTTGTTTTGCTCCGGCCTTGGTAAATAAAAACTTAAGCGATATTACGTAGTTTTTTAAAGTTTCTCCTCCCAATGAAAGTCCTTTCGGAATAGAAGCAAAAAATCCGTAACTAACATGATCAACTATTAAAGCATCGTCTAAATCCTGGTTGAAAAAACCTACCCTGCCATCTTTATCTGTTTTTACAACAACCGACTTTTCTTCACCGTTACGCACATACTCCAATTGAATTCCTGCGTACTCTTTTTCCAATGCATGTGCAATTTGATGCGAAGCAAGTTCATGCATATTGGCGGTAAATAAATCATACATACCTGCATCCATACCGTTAATGCGCGTAATGCTATCGCCTTTGGTTAACCCTGCTTTAGCAGCAGGTGAATTTTCAATGACGCTGTCAACAACCGTAGGCACGCGGGGTGCCAATGCCGTTTTTGCACCGGCTGCCACCATTTTGTAATCAATGTCCTGTGGTAATTTAACCGTTATGTCTTTTCCATCGCGTTTAACTTTAATATCGCGCTTGCCATGAAGCAAAATCATTTTGTTTACGGTCATTAAATCTTCAGGCACTTCACCATCAACAGAAATAAGCATATCACCGTTGTGTAAACCGTGTTTCATTAAAACACTGTCGCAAACAATGCCATACTTAGCATTTTTTGGGTGTATATTGTCTTTTCCCCAAACAAAAACCACCATCATGTAAATTAAAAAACCAAGAATTACGTTTACGGTAACACCGCCAATCATAATGATCAAACGTTGCCAGGCTGGCTTAGAACGAAATTCCCAGGGTTGTGGTGGCTGGTTCATTTGTTCTTTGTCCATGCTCTCATCAACCATTCCTGATATTTTTACATATCCGCCCAATGGCAGCCATCCCAAACCGTATTCCGTTTCACCACGTTTTACTTTGAAAAGCGAAAACCATGGATTAAAAAACAGGTAAAATTTTTCAACCCGTGTCTTAAAAAGTTTTGCAGGAACAAAATGTCCCATTTCGTGAAGTACGATAAGTATAGAAAGGCTAAGAATTAACTGCGCTGCTTTAATGAAAATTTCCATGTTTAAAATTCAAGGTGTCAAATATAGGCATTTCCATAAGGGTTTTCCTCTTAAAATATGGTAAATAATGACGCTTAGATTGCTGTTAAGCTGTTGTTTATCAGTTTTTTGTGTCAAATGTGCGTTCGTTAAATAAAACGAGGTTGAAAAATTTAAGGCCAATTTTGTTCGTTAACGGCCAATGAAATTGAGCCTGATGGTTGCTTATAGTTGCATTAAATAATCATTGCGCATAATTAAAACCTTATTTTTGAGTCGCTAATAAATTATCATGCAAACCACATTCAAAACCTTTGCCATTTTTATGTCACCACTCGTGCTTTTTTCATGCGGTGGTGGTGAACAGAAAAAAGAAGAAACAACCGAATCAAAACCGGTTGTATTTACCCAACCTGAATTTACCTATCCACAAACGTGGAAAGACAGCAGTGCCGTGGATACGTACTTTGATTTAAAAGTTGCCGATCCGTACCGTTGGTTGGAAAATGACACGGCCACCAATGTAAAAAAGTGGGTAGAAGAACAAAACGCAGTTACGTTTGGTTATTTGGATAAAATTCCTTTCCGTCAAAAAATAAAGGACCGCTTGTCTGATATTTATAATTATGCACGCGCATCGGCCCCAAGCAAAGAGGGCGACTATTATTTTTATACGAAAAACAGCGGCTTGCAAAACCAGGCTGTGTTGTATTATAAAAAAGGACTGAAAGGCCAGGAAAAAGTATTTATTGATCCCAATGCCTTGAATAAAGAAGGTACTTCAACCTTTGGCATTGTTGGTGTTTCAAAAGACCACAAATATGCAGCCATTGGCCGTAACGATGCCGGCAGCGACTGGCAATTGATCACCGTTCGTGAAATTGAAAGCAATAAGGAAACTGGTGATACCTTGTGGTGGTGTAAATTTACCGATGCAGCCTGGTACAACGATGGGTTCTTTTATTCACGCTATCCCACTCCTGCAAAAGGAAAAGAATTTTCAGCAAAAAATGAATTTCATAAAGTGTATTATCACAAAATGGGAACACCCCAGTCAAAAGACATTTTGATTTACGAAGACACTAAAAATAAATTGCACTACCACAACATTGGTTTGACCGAGGATGATAAATATTTAGTACTTACCAAATCAAGTGGAACCGATGGGTTTGAAACGCATTACAAACCTGTGGATTTAAAAAAGGGAGGATTTACGTGTTTGTTTAGTGGTTTCACCAACAAAAGTTCCATTGTTGATCACAAAGATGGAAAGTTTTATGTGTATACCGACATTGATGCGCCAAATTACCAATTGGTAGCCATTGATCCTACCAAACCTCAAAAAGAAAACTGGACTAAAATTATTCCTGAATCAACCCATTTATTAGACGGAGTGAATACAGCCGGTGGAAAATTCTTTGCTTCCTATTTGCAGGATGTTTCCACCCACGTTTATGTATATGATTACAGTGGAAAACAGGAAAGCGAAGTAAAAATGCCGGGCATAGGAACAGCAGGCGGATTTGCAGGAAACCCTGAAGATACCGAAACCTTCTATTCGTTTGCTTCATTCAATTATCCAACCACCATTTTCCGTTATGACATTAAAACAGGAAAATCTGAAGTGTTTTTTAAACCCGAAACCAAATTCAATCCGGATGATTTTGAAGTGAAACAGGTTTGGTATACATCAAAAGACGGGAATAAAAATCCCATGTTTGTTGTGAGTAAAAAGGGAATTAAACTAGATGGTAAAAATCCAACCTTGCTTTATGCTTACGGAGGGTTTAATGCCAACATTACGCCTTCATTTAGTGTTAACCAAATTCCTTTGTTGGAAAACGGTGGCATTTATTGTGTAGCTACGCTACGCGGTGGGGGCGAGTATGGTGAAAAATGGCACCAGGCCGGTATGTTGCTAAACAAACAAAACGTATTTGATGATTTTATAGCCGCAGCCGAATACCTGATTGATAAAAAATACACCAGCAAAGAGTATTTAGCCATAAGCGGACGCTCAAATGGCGGACTATTGGTTGGCGCTTGTATGACGCAACGCCCTGACCTTTACAAAGTGTGTTTCCCTGGTGTGGGCGTAATGGACATGATGAAATTTCAGAAATTTACAGTAGGATTTGGTTGGGTGCCTGAATATGGTTCAAGTGATAACAAGGACCAATACAAATTCCTTTACGGTTATTCACCCGTACACAACGTAAAAGACGTTGAATACCCGGCCACCATGGTTACCACGGCCGATCATGATGACCGTGTTGTTCCCGCACATTCGTACAAATTTATTGCAACCCTGCAGGAAAAACAAAAGGGTAAAGCACCTTGTTTGATACGCATTGATGTAAACGCCGGTCACGGGGCTGGTAAACCTACCGCAAAAGTGATTGAAGAAGTGGCTGATATGTGGAGCTTCATGTTCTTTAACATGAACAAGGACGTGATGTACAAATAAAGTTGTTCTTATATACGAAAAGCCCTGGCAAAACCGGGGCTTTTTAGTTTAAATACGTAGGAATACGGATATGCCCGCTCATTCAAAGGCATTATATTCATCACATGAAATTTATTTTAACGAGCGCATTCTGCCTGCTTGCGGGCACCTTAACTTACGCACAGGTCTATTCGTTTTGCAATGATACCATGGTTTGCCGTAACGATGGACGTACCGTACCATACCAATATGCAAAATACTTTGGGGGCGATGAAAACGTTGCGCTTGTTACAAAAAATAAACTGAAAGGTGTACTTAACCTCAAGTCGGGCAAGGAATTGTTGCCTTGCGAATTTGAACGCATTATTTACATGGTTTATCAACCCGATACAGTTTTACTTAAAAAAAACGGGTTGTTTTACTTTTTCAGTTGCGTTTCAAAAAAGAAAATAGGGCCGGAGTTCAAATGTGATAACATTGCCGATTTTGACGGCTATTTCATTGATGGTGGGGCGGGCTATTTGACATCACAAGCGCCACTCGTAGTTCATGTCAATGGAAAATACGGATCCATAACCCTTAAAGGAAAAACCATTATTCCGTTTGAATTTGATTACCTGGAAGCGCAAATGCCCGGCTATAATAAAATCAATATTGCAAAAAAATCAGATGCCTATTTTTTGGTTGACAGCATAGGCAAAAGGTTAGACACCAAAAATTATACAAATATTCCAGGATATTGGGACGCGGATTACATTGCTGCTTTTAAAAGCGGTAAGTTGATCTTTCTTGACGAAAAAGGAAATGAACATTCAAGCCCAACAGGAAGTGAAAAAAAACACAGAGCATTTATAATCGACAATGCACCTGTGCTTTTAAATACACGCGGTAAAAAAATAAACAAAGAAGCCTACGATTTTGACTATTTGCAGGAGTATGATCCTTATTTTATTGCTGGTAAGGGTGGAAAAAGAGGCGTTATTGACACCACTGGGAACGTTATTGTGCCTTTCGTTTATAGCGGCATTGATTTCACCTCAGGTGATTGCGGAAATTTTTTTAAAGTGAGTCAGCCAGGCAAAAGTTTATTTTACTCCCTTTACGGCTTGCTGGATGAAAGCGGGAAAACGATACTTGAACCTAAATACGATTATATTTCAGTAGGGTATTTTATCAGGATAGATGAAAACGAAAAAAAAGGATTTGCAAATTGCGATGGGAAAATAATTATTCCGGCTATGTATGACGATTATTATGATTGTTTCAAAGCAAGCGGAATTGCGCCAGTAAAACTGAATAATAAATGGGGTTTTATAGATACTACAGGCAAAACCGTAATACCATTTAAATACACCAGGGCGGGATATATTAGAAATGGAGTATCAGCTGTGGAATTGGACGGGAAAAAAGGTTTTGTTGACGTGCAGGGCAATGAAACCTGGGAATAAACCACGCTTATTTTTTCCGTTAATACAATACCCCATGCGTTTAATCATCAATTGGCTTCACTAAATAATTGTGCTCAGCAGGCAAATTTCTGCTGGCTACCTTTGTTTTATGAATCCGTACCTCTACTCCATTTGCCTGTTTGTTTTGTGTGCATGTGGTGCACATGATAGGCAAAGCAAGCTTGCGTTAAAAACAACACCAAAAACACCTGAACTGGGTGATAAGGTTGACAGCCTTAACGGTGTGTATGTTTTTTATAACGGCAGCATTGACCACACCGAAGGAAGAAATAAAGCTAGCGATGGCTACAATTTTGGGTTGAAATATCAGTGTGTTGAATTTGTAAAACGGTATTATTACCTGCATTTGAAACACAAAATGCCCGATACCTGGGGCAATGCCAAAGACTTTTTCGATGCCGGGGTTAACGATGGGAAACTGAATAAAAAAAGAAACCTGCTTCAGTTTAAAAATCCGTCAGCCTCAAAACCCAAGGTAAATGATTTGCTCATTATGGATGCAACCACCGGGAATCCGTACGGCCATGTTTGTATTGTTTCAAAAGTGAGTGACGAGGAGCTGGAGGTTGTTCAGCAAAATCCTGGTCCAACAGCGCCCTCACGCGATGTATATCCCCTCTTACGGGCCAACAAACGGTACATGGTTGGAGGTTTAAGGGTATTGGGCTGGCTGCGCAAAAAGTCCTGAAAAATACGGTTAAAAAACTAACGTAGTGAGCACTTAAGTGTTTACACCTCAACTTATAACGCCTTACCAACTTACGCAATTTATTCCCACAACGATTTAGCCGGACACCATCTAAAATTCAAGGCTTTTTTTTAGTATACTTGTACCGCCAAGCTGGAACCTTTGCGAAACTTTACAAACTACTTCGTTAACGCGGGTGTATTCACCCATACCGATCCCTATCGCAAACGAACCACGCGCTTTGTAAATTTGTTTTCACTCATCACCATGCTGGGGCTGCTTATTGGTTTAACCAATGTATTATTCCTTGGCAAAAATTATCCTTTTTTTACCGTAAGTTTTTTATTCCTTTTTTCGGTTGTAACCATATTGCTAAACGCAAAACAATTTTATACGGGTGCTATTTATACCTTTCTTGTTTCGGTGAATGTTGCCATCTTTTTTATGAATGAGTATTACGATGTTTCTGCGGCACCCTACCTGTTTTATTTTCCACTCATCGTTTGCGTAGCCCTGTTACACAATCCAACCGCAGGGTTTTCCAAAACAATTTCTTACTTTATTATTTCTGCGCTTTTCATTTCGGCTTCCTTGTTCCTGGACTTCCCTATGCTGAAAAACCATTCCATTGAGAGCGTAAGCAATGAAACGCTTTTTGTGTACAACCTGGCGTTTGGCATTGTATTAAGTATGCTGCTGGTCATTATGTTTATTAACCTCATCAATAAACAAAATCTTGAGTTGATAGAATCACTCGCTAAAGAAAAATCAAACCAGGAAAAACTCAGTGTTTCGCTGCATGAAAAAGAGGTGTTGTTAAAAGAAATACACCACCGCGTAAAAAACAACCTCACCGTCATTTCATCGCTGCTAAACCTGCAAATAAACAATGCCACACAGGCTGAGTCACGCCAATTGCTGAACGATGCCCGCAACCGGGTACTAAGTATGTCATTGGTCCACCAAAAATTGTACAAGGGTGAGAATTTTAACAAAATCCAGTTTGACAATTACCTGATTGAATTGACGCGCGATTTGCTTTTTGCCTCACCTTTAAAAGATGTCATCAAATTAACCGAATCGCTTGAGCCATGTGAAATGGATATTTCACGGGCCATACCGCTGGGGCTTATTGTGAATGAAATTATAACCAACAGTGTAAAACACGCTTTTAAAAACTATAACGGAAACGCGCAAATTACCATTGAATTAAAAAAAGACCGGGACATTCATTTACGCATAAGCGACAACGGTCCCGGTTTTAATTACAGTGAAAATAAAGCATCCACGCATTCGTTAGGGCTTAGCCTTATTGAAAGCCTTGCCGAACAGATTGATGGAAAAATTTCCTATGCCTCAAAAAATGGCTCTCACTATGAACTTATTTTTCCCTGTTAACCGGAAAATCTGATTCAACCCGTGTTTGAACATCATCTTCAAGCGGAAGGTTTGCATCAACCCTTGACGTTACATTGCCCTCTATTGGCTGTAATAATGGCCTAACACGAAGTGGAACGCGCAAAACAGTGTTGTGTTGCATCTTATCCAATACTTCAATTACCAATGTAACCGGCTTTTCAGCACCTGCCGGTATATGTATAGGCGCCAGTAGGTGAAAGCGGCCATTGTTGCCGTTTATAGGTTCAGAATTATCCATTCCAGGTGTGTCAAACCTGATTTTTTTCCTGAAATACACCTGGCCGGTTATTTTATCCTTGATTTCAAATAACCCGCTTTCCAAATCATTGTCCCTTGCAACACCATCAATCACCACAACATCGTTGTTGTTAAAAATCTGGTTTTGGGTTGGACTTTGCAGTCGTATTACCGGTGACGTTGTAAATGCTGTTTGCCTGGCATTCATATTCTCTTTCTCGCATCCCGCAACAAGGAGAGCTGCTGCTATAACTATGTACTTTCTCATGACTCGTAATATTTTAATCTACCTTTTGTACGAGGGCGCCAATGAAAAAGAATATTTGTTTTTGTTTTTTTAGGCAATGAATGTATTAACGATAACTAATCTGTTTTTTTTGTAAGAAGATGACGAAATAGCGAAACGGCCCAGTGTAATTATGCAACCACTCAACAAAATAAAAAAAGAAGGCCCGCATGTTTTACGGGCCTTTCTGTTTTTTATTGTTTGTAGTGAAACTCCAGCGTTTCGTCACCGTGGTGGTGTTGCAGCCACATTTCAGTGTTCTTCAGTTTGAGAATGTGGTAATCCTCCGGTTCCGACCCGGTTTCACCTGACGTAAATGTCACCTCTTCCTTCCCATCTTTAAACGCCCAGGTACCCTCATCCTCACCACCTGTATAGTGTATGTGATATGTTCCCGATTTTTCAATGTGGAATGTTGCATCGCTTCCAGCAATCGCGTTGTATTCAGTTGTAATGTCGGTTCCATCCTGGTAAACGCTTTCAATTTTCCATTCACCTGCTATACGGGCTTTTTTAGATCGCAGGCTTAATGACGGGCCCTCTTCATATTTTCCGCACGATGCAATTAAAAACGAAAATGCTATAATTGAAACTATGATTTTTTTCATGTGTGTTGTTATTTAAGTAAATACTTTGTTTGATTAAAATTAAATGTCAGCCCAATGGCCAGTCGTGATGTGCCTGCTATTTTTCCCTCGCTTTGTTGCTCCCATGTTTTTGCCTGCAAACAGGTTGTAAAGCCAATGTTCTTGTAAAAAACATCAAGGCCTGCTCCTGTATACAATACATTCATGGACATTAAGTCGGGACCAATGCCCTGGGCCGAAAACTCGTAATAGTTTTGTACCGTGGGAATAATAAACCAGTTTCCTTTTTTTATTTTGTAAAAAACATTCAGGTACTGGGTGGTTGAATTCCCTGCACGCTCGTTGTACGAATTGTATGTGTTAAGTTTCAGCGATGAGGTCATACTCATGCCAAATTTTTTCCATCCCAGAATATAATTGGCCATGAAAAAAAAGTCAAGGCTGCCCGTGCCATTTTGCATACTTAAAGGCAAGCGTTCACCATTGCTTGTTTTTTCAAAATTTCCGGTAGGCAACTTGGCTCCCATTCCTCCAATGAGCCGGTGCTGCACGCCTTCCACTTCAATTTTGCGGATGGCATGGTAAGCCGCATAACAGGTAACATCGCCCAAACCGGTTACATGGGTGCCAACCCCATTTTCGTAAAAATGAAAATTGTTAACCGGTATAAACGCATTTATTTCCAGGCGTTGCGACAGAAAATATTTTCCACGCAATTCACTTACCTGGTAAACTTCATAATCGGTATTTGAAAAGGCTGTTCCTTCCACATCGTCATGCTGCTGCCCGCCATGCCTTACCTGGTTAACAGCAATTGGTTTAGCAGGCGTTGAAATTGCCGGAATCAGGGCCGATTTTACCTCAGGAAACCACGCGTGTTCATGGTTCATGCCATAGTAACCGTTAAAGGCCCGGTAACGATGTAATACTTGTATGGAACTTTGGTTATCGTATGGTGTAATGCCCATGTAACAGCCGCACATATCGCAGGCCATTGACTGCACAGGTAAAACCATAAGCAACCAAAGCAGTAAATGCTTAAGTGTTTTGCTCATACACAAAATTTTTTCTTAGCGGAATTCGCAATGCTCCCGCTTTTAGTGATTAAAAAATAATTTGGATATCCATTGTTAATTCACCACTGAAAACGAAGATGGATGGCCACAGATTAATTTAATCGTTCTAATCTGTGTTCATCAGTGCAATCTGTGGCAAATAAATACCGGCATTAACAAGGCGGGTGAAATACATTGCCCTGTACGGAGCTGTTTATGGAAAAACAGTAATTGGTTTGAATGTTGAAATTGTGTTTGGTCACAAATTTCTCAATGGTGTTATTTTCAAAAAAAACAAAACTTTCGTGTATGTCCTTTAAATGGGGTGCCTGTGGTTTGCCGGGTTGCCCGTCCTGTTTTTTCAATTGCTTTTGCAGGTGGCATTGGCCGTTGCAGTGCATTTGTGGTTTAGCCTTGTTTACACAATAGGTTTTGGCTATGTATTGCTTATTGAACTGGTACCAGGTCATCAGGCTTAGTTTTGACAACAATTGTGTTGTAAAAGCAAGTAAAAGCAATATGGCCGCAACGCGTTTCATGGAAGACACAAATGTAACGGCTTAACCCGTTTACACCCTACTTTTTATCGCCCCCGGTCTAAGGCCAAAAAAGCTAATTGCCTGAACCAGGTTAAAATGGATTTTTATAATTGATAATCAGTGATTTAGTCGGTCTTAAAAACAAGTTATGAATAAATGATGCCGTTCGTTTTTTACTTTTCGAATATATTATACTTTTGCAGCGGTTTTTAAGGCTGTTTTTCAAATTATGGTTAAGAAATTATATACACTTTTTGTTGCCCTGGTACTTGTTCCGGCATTTGCGTTTTCAAATGAAGAACACCACGAAGGTCATGAAAAAGGTCACACAGAAGAAAAGTTCAAAGCGGGTGAAATGATCATTGAACACGTTTCTGATGCGCACAGCATTCATTTTTTCAATACAGAAACCTTTCACGCTACCTTACCCTTGCCATGCATTGTGTTTGGTCCTAACGGGCTGGATATGTTCATGTCAAGCAATCTTTTTGACGAGCATGGTCACCCAAAGGCCTACGTAGCGGGCAGCGGTACCGTTTACCAGGTTAGCCATGAGGGTGGTTCCGAAACCATTATGTACCTTGATGGCGACAAGTGGGTACCAAGCCTTGATTTCTCCATAACCAAAAACGTAGTGGGTTTATTTATTGGTCTTTTACTTTTAGTGTTGATTTTTAGAAAAATAGGCAAATCGTACCAAAAAAATGGTGTGGCAGCCCCAAGCAATATTTTCCAGTCACTTCTTGAACCGGTTATCATATTTATACGTGATGAGGTTGCCAAGCCGGCAATTGGCCACAGGTACATGTACTTTATGCCTTACCTGTTAACCGTGTTTTTCTTTATTTTCTTTTGCAATCTTTTGGGATTGATACCCTTCATTGGCGGGTTTAACATTACCGGTAACATTGCCGTAACCCTGGTACTGGCTTTAATGACCTTCATTATTATGGTAAGCAAAGCCAACGGTGCTTTCTGGATGCACATCCTGGCCCCTCCGGGTGTTCCAAAAGCTTTATGGCTTTTACTTATTCCGATTGAAATCATTGGTTTGATTGCCAAGCCCGTTGTACTTACCCTGCGTTTGTTTGCAAACATTACAGCCGGCCACATTATTATACTGGCATTTGTGAGCCTTATTTTCATTTTCCAGCAACAATACGGTGCTGCAGGTGCTGCGGGTGTATCGGTTGTATCAGTTGCATTCTCAATTTTTATGAACCTGCTTGAATTGCTGGTGGCATTCCTTCAGGCGTATGTATTTTGCTTGCTCTCGGCCCTTTATTTTGGAAGTGCCATTGAAGAAGCCCACCACTAAAAATGTTTTGTTTAACCCTATAATAAAAAGTAAAATGGAAATGATGAATGTATTGTTGGCAGCAGGAGCCGGAAACGGATTGGCTGCTCTGGGCGCAGGTGTAGCTGCAATTGGTGCCGGTATTGGTATCGGTAAAATTGGTGGTTCTGCCCTTGAGTCAATGGCACGTCAACCAGAAATGGCTGGCGATATCCGCTCAAACATGATCGTTGCTGCTGCCCTTGTTGAAGGTGCGGTATTCTTCGGTATCGTGGTTGCCCTGTTAGTAGCATTGCAGTAATGCAAGAAAAAACAAAACCGGTACGGTTGGTACCGGTTTGTTTTTACCAAATGTGAAAAAGGAGAACAAAAATTTTATTAAACACACAACACACACTTACAAATAACAAGTAACTGATAACTATTAATTTAAATATCACATGGGATTAATAACACCTGGCATAGGTTTGATTTTTTGGACAACACTGGCTTTTCTTGTTGTGTTTTTTCTATTGAAAAAAATGGCTTGGAAACCAATCCTTGAAACACTTAAAAAGAGGGAAGACAGCATTGCAGAAGCGTTAAAAGCTGCTGAAAATGCAAAAAATGAAATGGCTGCTTTGCAGGCTTCAAATGAAAAATTATTGAAGCAGGCGCGCGAAGAACGCGATGCAATCCTTAAGGAAGCACGCGACATGAAAGATGCCATAGTGGGCGAAGCAAAAACAAAAGCTACGGCTGAAGCTGACCGCATTATTGCTGCATCACGCGAAACCATTAAGAACGAAAAATTAGCTGCTATTGCTGAATTGAAAAACCAGGTAGCTACATTATCCATTGAGATTGCCGAAAAAATGCTGAAGAGTGAACTTTCAGCAGAAAACAAACAAAACACCGTGATCAACAATTTAGTGAACGAAATCAATTTGAATTAAAATGAAGGGAGCTAAATCAGCATCACGTTACGCAAAATCATTGATGGCATTGGCTATTGAGCAAAATTCGCTTGAACAGGCCTATACCGATATGAAGTTGATTGATGATACCTGTGACCAGACAAAAGAATTACAGGTTTTATTGAAAAGTCCGGTTGTAAAGGCCGATAAAAAACAATCGATCATGACGGCTATTTTCAAAGGAAAATTAAGCCCTATTACAGATAAGTTTGTTGAATTGATTATACGCCACAAACGTGAAAACATTCTGCACGAAATATCTGACAGTTTTGTAAAACAATACCAGGCGCATAAAAACATTGATGTTGCTGAAATCATTAGCGCTGTTCCATTGAAAGCCGATATCAAAGCCAACATTGTTGCCCAATTGAAAAAACATTCAGGCCGCGAGGTATTGGTGAAAGAAGTTGTTGACCCGTCAATTATTGGTGGGCTTGTGGTGCGCATTGGCGACAAACAGTTTGACGGAAGTATATCGCGTAAATTAAATGACTTGAGAAAAGACTTTTCGAAGAACCCGTACGTAGCAGATTTTTAAGATGTGAGTACAGAGATATGAGTATTGAGAAAAGATATTAGATAAATAAGATTTTAGAACCACACCCAAAACCCACACCCGACTGCTGCTGCTTATTGCCGCTGCAGACTTAAACAAAAAATAATTTTTTAACCGATAAATAAATAAAAATGGCAGAAGTAAAACCAGCAGAAGTATCGGCAATATTGCGTGAGCAATTAGCCGGATTCAAATCTGCAGCCGAATTAGAAGAAGTAGGAACCGTATTACAGGTAGGTGATGGTATTGCACGTATCTACGGCCTTAGCAATGTTCAGTCAGGTGAGTTGATTGAATTTGAAAACGGTTTAAAAGGAATCGTGTTGAACCTTGAAGAAGATAACGTAGGTGCTGTATTGTTGGGTGCCTCAACCGATATCAAAGAAGGTGATACCGCAAAACGTACAGGTTTAATTGCCTCAATCAATGTTGGTGAAGGAATGCTTGGCCGCGTGGTTGACACCCTTGGAAATCCAATTGATGGTAAAGGTCCTTTAAAAGGCGAATTGTTTGAAATGCCAATTGAGCGTAAAGCTCCGGGTGTAATTTATCGCCAGCCGGTAACTGAGCCTTTGCAGTCAGGTATCAAAGCCATTGACGCAATGATTCCTGTTGGCCGTGGCCAGCGTGAGTTGATTATTGGTGACCGTCAAACAGGAAAAACAACTGTTGCCATTGACACCATTATCAATCAAAAAGAATTTTACGAAGCAGGTCAACCTGTATTTTGTATATATGTAGCTATTGGACAAAAAGGTTCAACCGTTGCAGGTATTGTTAAAACATTGGAAGATCGTGGCGCTATGCCATACACGGTAGTTGTTGCTGCAAATGCAAGTGACCCTGCTCCAATGCAATTTTACGCTCCGTTTGCAGGTGCAGCCATTGGTGAGTACTTCCGCGATACGGGCCGCCCGGCATTGATCGTGTTTGATGACTTGTCAAAACAGGCAGTTGCTTACCGCGAAGTTTCTTTGTTGTTGCGCAGGCCTCCGGGACGTGAGGCATACCCTGGTGACGTATTTTACTTGCACAGCCGCTTGCTTGAGCGTGCCGCTAAAGTAATTGCCAACGATGCCATTGCTTCACAAATGAATGACCTTCCTGCATCATTGAAAGGAAAAGTAAAAGGAGGCGGATCGCTTACTGCTCTTCCAATCATCGAAACACAGGCAGGTGACGTTTCAGCATATATTCCAACAAACGTAATTTCCATTACTGACGGACAGATATTCCTTGAGTCGAACTTATTTAACTCAGGTGTACGTCCTGCCATCAACGTAGGTATTTCGGTATCACGCGTAGGTGGTAATGCACAAATCAAGAGTATGAAAAAAGTGGCTGGTACATTAAAACTTGACCAGGCACAGTACAGGGAACTTGAAGCGTTTTCAAAATTCGGTTCTGACCTTGATGCGGCTACCAAATCGGTACTTGACAAAGGTGCGCGTAACGTGGAAATTTTGAAACAACGCGAAAACTCACCGTTGCGTGTTGAACAACAAATTGCCATCATTTATTGTGGTACAAAAGGGTTGTTGTCAAAAGTTCCGGTTAACAAAGTGAAAGAATTTGAAACCGAATTCCTTTCATACCTGGAGAACAAACACAAAGACACCTTAAACCAGTTGAAAGCTGGCCAGTTTACCGATGAAATTACCTCGGTACTTGATAAATCATGTAAAGAACTGTCAGATAAATACGGAAAGTAATACTGCAGATTAATGGCTAACTTAAAAGAAATACGGTCACGCATTGTTTCGGTAAATTCAACCAGGCAAATCACTTCGGCCATGAAAATGGTGAGTGCGGCTAAATTAAAGCGCGCTTCTGATGCGGTAATTCAATTACGTCCTTATGCCAATAAGCTGGGCGAAATTTTATCGAACCTGAGTGGGAATGTTGAAAGCAGGTTTGCTGAAAACCGTGAGTTGAAAAATGTGATGGTTGTGGCCATTACCTCAAACCGCGGTTTGTGCGGTGGTTTTAATAACAACGTAATAAAAGCTGCCAACAAAGTTATTGGCGAGTATACCGGTAAATGCAACATAGCTGTGCTTTCCATTGGTAAAAAAGCAAGCGATTATTACAGGCATACCACGTACAACATAAAGGGGAGTGATTTTCCGCATCACCTCAACGAAATTTTTGACCATTTGACCTATGATGAGGTGTCAAAAATTGTGGTGAACCTTATGCAGCATTACCTTGAAGGCAGCATTGATAAAATTGTGTTGGTATACAACAAATTTAAAAATGCAGCTGTACAGGAAGTAATGACCGAGCAGTTCTTACCAATAGTTCCGCCAGCAACAACCAGCAACAACAATACCGATTATATATTTGAGCCGGGCAAGGATGAAATTGTTGAACTCATCATTCCAAAAACCTTAAAACTTCAATTGTATAAAGCCTTGCTTGATTCATTTGCCAGTGAACACGGTGCGCGTATGACGGCCATGCACAAAGCAACCGACAATGCAACCGAAATGTTGAAGGCACTTAAATTAACTTATAACAAAGCGCGCCAGGCTGCCATTACCAACGAGATCCTTGAGATTGTGGGTGGAGCTGAGGCCCTGAATGGTTAGACTTAAGAGACGCTAGACACTAGAAAATACTATAGACCCATCGGTGACCCCGGTGGGTTTTTTGTTTTAGGTACTTCCCTATCTTTGAAATATGCAAGACCTGCTTACACCAAAACAGCTATTTGAACTATACAAAAATGAATTGTTTGCATACGCTCAGCTTTTACCGGTTCAAAAGGGGTATGCTGAATTTCTTAAATGGGCAAACGAAAGGCATAGCGAAGGTTATCCCAAACGCGACATCCACTCAACACTCTTGCGGCTTTTTATTTTTGTGCGTGACCATGAAATAACGCAGTCAGATGAAACCGCTTACGATCTTGTTTCGGATGTGGTGCATGAATTCACAAACTGGGGAAATAATTCAATTCTACCCAATGAACCACCGGTTGGGCCTTTATACGGCAACCGGTTAATTCACGCTCCTGTTTCAAACGTGTGGAACGCAATTACAAATCCCATCGTAATGAAACAATGGATTTATGATACCGAAGTTGAAATTAGTTCAAGTTTTGAAAAAGGAAGTTCATTCATACTAAAAGGCGATTTACACGGAATGTCATTTGAAAACAAAGGGCGTATATGGGAATTTGAACCTCAACAGCGATTTATATATGATTATGTGAGCAGCTTATCAGGGCCCGACCAGGACGAGCTGGACGCAACCTTCGTGCATTTTGAGTTGGAATCACGTGGTGAGTATACACTGCTTAAACTAACCGTTGAAAACGCAAGAACAGAGGTTGATTTTAAACACCTTGAATTGTATTGGGGCGTTACGTTGGATGTGATTAAAAACCTGGTTGAGAACCTAACGTAGTTCCATTTACCGGCTGGCGTTTTACTGCATAAGCATGCCCATTCGCTTCCTGCGTATTTAACCCCTAACCCCGCATAGGTGTGGCAAAACTATGCCTCCCATTCACTTGCCAGAACCGACTTAAAGTATATACAGGAGCCTGGGGCCGCCTGGGTTTACACACCTGTTGGCGTACATAATTTACAAAAGAACGTTTCCCCTTTTGTTACTTTATAAACAAAATTGGTATATTTGGTACCCTACATGAAACTTCGTTTATACAGCGGTTTTGGCTGTACAGGCGCTAAAAATCAGCGGGTATAAACAAGTTATAGGCAATATTAAGAAAAACATAATTCATGACAATGAAACTTTATAACATAGCAACTGACAGCGTAATTTCAGGAATTTGTGGATTGGGACAAACGGACTACAAATACACCCTCGAAAAAATTCATCCACTAATAAATAAGTTGGAAGAGCAAAGAAAACTGTTAGACACCAAATTCTATAAAAGACTAGAAAGAGATATTCTCGCTGGGTGCTTGATGCCACCTCTTACTCTTGCCTTTGTAAATGACAAAGCGGAAATCAAAGATCTTGATGCTCTGAGTAAGTTTGTTGCAGAAAATATTGACCATGGCTTCATTTTAGACGGAATCCAAAGGTTGACGACTTTGAAGCGTGCTTCGGAAAAGAAAGACTTTAATCCGAATAAGGAAATCTTCTTCAATATTATCATAGCGGAAAATAAAGATAAACTCCTTTATAGGATGATTACTCTAAACAATGGTCAAAAGGGTATGACTCCTAGGCATCAGATTGAAATCTTGACTAAGGAGCTTTTTGATTTCAAAAATCTTAACATAAAAGTACAAACCGAAAAAGAAAAAGCGGAAAAAGCGATTAAAGATGCTTTTAGCCTAGGCGATATAGCTAAGGGATACATGGCGTTTTTGACGAATACTGTCAATAACGAAAATTCAAAAATTATTGAAGAAAAAATGGATGAAATTTTGGTTGGAAGAATTTTAGATAATGACATCTCTAAAAACCAAATTGAATTCTATGACATTATTAAATTTGTTGACAAGCACTCTAAGAATTCATACTGTTTAACCTGGCTTCAGACCGTAAATAATTTTATTGGCTTCAGCGTTGGTTATAATAGTTCCTATCAATTTCTCGATAAATTAACTTCAGAACAACTCGAAGTTGAACTACAGAAATTTGAAGTTGCATTTAAGACACTAAATCCGTCCAAGATCAATTTAGGTAAGTTCAGACGGGAACTATCAAAAGAGTACATTCAACACTTGCCAGAATACACTTCAAAGACTTCGGAGGAACTGGATGAACTATTTTTTGAATTAACGGCTACAGAATAGATGTTGGAGCCGTTTGAATTTTCGGAGATTTATGAGGAGGATTGGATATTTAAACAATATCCTATTCTTCGAATTGATAATAGCCCTGCTTTTTATCTAATTCTTAGGGGAATAATTGGCAACATCAGAATAAAACAAACTTTCAGAAATACAATTTTTGATCAAAGTACAAATCTACTAGAGCCTTATATTGTTTCTCTTCCTGAAGAAGAAACCGAAAAGATCAATGAGCCAGCAAAAGAAATTGGCACTGATCTAAAAGTAGAAATTTCCAACATGCTCGAAATTTTAAAAGTGAGATGTCAATCTAATTTAAAAATCTTACCCAAGTATATCTCAGATACTTTTTCCATGCAAGACTTGTCCGACATCCTTTCGGATAAGAAAGTGATCCATAGAAATAAGGCATTTTTCGAGTCTTTAAACAACGAATTTTGCAACTACTATTACCATACTCATAAAGAAAACCACACTCTGGCATTTTTACACTTGTATCGCGTTTTAGAGTTCATCTCTTATACCTTTCCTGTCATGTATGCGTCCAGTACGAAAGACTTTTCTAAATCTTTTGATATACTAAAAACATTGTTCAGTGGGGAGAAAGACAAAGGCGAGTTGAAAGTGTTTAAATATTTTATAACGAAAGTTATGAGTATAGAAAAAGACTACGAGCGTCTATCTATTGACATTGATATTACTTCTGATCTGGAAGAATACAATGAAAGAATCTATAATACGATCCTCAATATATGTGAGAAGACCATCTTTGAAGAATCTCGAAACACACTCAATGCTCGTGTATCTATAAAATTCTCTGAGTTTTCGAGTTTTATTATCACAATAAGAAATAGATACTTTCACTTAAAAAACTCACAGGATAACAATATTAAAAGTGTTGATATTGTTGATTCCGATCATTTTTTTGGTTTGATTAATAAAAAAAGTGCTTATTTTCTTAGTCTAGTTACATTGGTAGTCATAAAGAATTCGTATTTCCAAAAGTAAGAACAACGAATTTTTATTTCGCAGTAGACACCAACAGCTCCCGAATATCCACTATCAAAAATTTAGATATCTCGTATAACGTTTCAATAGACGGCTGAACTTCATTGGTACACCAGCGGGAAACAGTAGATTCTGTTTTATCCAAATGACTGGCTAAATCCTTACTACTTTTGTTCTTTTCAGCCAGGACTTTATTCTATTTAAGTTCACCTTCGACACGGTCCAAATTTATTGACTTCTCCTGCAAATATCACAAAATTTTAATTACTTGAAAATCAAGACCAAACGACAATAATTTGTATTTTCATGCGCTATTATTTGCGAATAGAAACATTTAACTTCGTTGCTGCTTCGCGGTGATCAATTAATAAACGTTGGTGCCGGCAGACAGTTTACGGTTTCAAAAGCCCCCAACGCAAAGCCCGAAACCGTTAGCTGCGATATTATGACGACAATACCTAAACCAAAACATTGCGGACAGAATTGGTTGGAAATGAATCCAACTGACGGTGGACGTATTTGCGGACAATGCAACAAAAAAATTGTTGACTTTTCAAAAATGAGTTGGGCAGAAATTGAAAAGCTACAAACTCAAAATAATAATAGTGTTTGCGGCATGTATAAGCCTCGACAGCTTGACCACTGGGGACAAGAAATTCCGACAAATAACAATTCATTGCTCAAGGCAGCCGCAATTACAGGGTTGACCATATCTTTTGCAACTTCTTCGTATGGACAGAGAATAAATACCCTTGACAGCCTTGTAATAAAAGGGAAAATTATTGACGAAACTACATTTGAAGAATTGCCATTTGCAAATGTGTTATTAAAAAACAGCAAAGTTGGAGCAGTAACAGACATTGAAGGCAATTTCAAACTTATTTTAAGAAATACGTACTCCGTACCACTGCCAGAAACTTTAGAAGTAAATTGTATTGGATACAGAAAAAGGCAGATTATTTTTAGCGACATTAAAGAAATCAATAATTCAGAAAACAAAATAAAAATTGAAGACGGAACGCTCAATTTAACTTTAGAACCTGAAACAGAAAATATCACGGCATTTTATGTAACAAAGCCAACTCTTAGACAACGAATAAAATGGAAATTTCAACAATGGTTTGGACGGAAGAAATAAAAATACCACAGCTAACACGGGTTTTGCATCAGGCGGGCGTACAGTGCGAATAGAAACATTTGAGCAATTAATAAACGTTGGTGCCGGCAGACAGTTTTCGGTTTCAAAAGCCCACCACTGCGCAAAGCCCGAAACCGTAAGCATTAATGTTATACATTTGTCATTAATCAAACAAGTTTTAAATAAAAATCAAAAAAATAAATGATAAAAGACTTTATAAATCAAATAAAATACTCCTTTCCTAAAATAACTTTCAATCGAAAAAAGAAGATACACGAAAGATTGAAAAAGGATTTTGGGAAAATTAAAGAGGATTCGTTTGATTTTGATATGATTGAAAAATATTTCAGAAATAAGAAAAATTCAGATGCCTTTCAGGTTCTGTCAGACAAAACATGCAAAGATTTAGATTTCGATGAATTATTCATGTTTCTTGACAGATCTAACTCAAAAGTAGGCCAACAATATCTCTATAATAAGCTTCGTAACATTGATCTAAATAAAGAACAGATTAAACAAAATGAAGAATTAATATCCAAATTAACAAATGATTCTGAATATCGAATTTCACTTCAAAAAATAATCGAGCATCTTAACCACAAGGACGCTTATAATATAACCACTCTGTTTCAGGAAGAACAAATAGAACCTCCTAAATGGTTTTTTTTAATTAAATTATTATCGTTTACGGGTCTAACTTCGTTAATACTTGGTTTTTTTTACCCTGTTTTTTTTATTGTTTTAATTGGTGTTTTCTGTATCAACTTTGTTATCCATTATTGGAACAAAAATAACCTGAATCAATATGTTGGTTCTATTCCGCAGCTTTTAAAATTAAATAACGTGGCTTCGCGTTTGTTTGAAGACCCATTATTAAAAAGAATAAATCCTGACTTGTTGAAATCCATTAAAATAATTAATGGCGTTAGAAATAGAATGTCCTTTTTTAAACTTGAGGCAAAACTTCAAGGAGATTTTGAAGTAATTGCCTGGTTCTTATTTGAGCTTTTTAAAACATTATTTCTACTTGAGCCTTTACTGCTTTTCGGTGTTTTGAAAAAACTAAATACTAAAAGAAAAGAAATAGAAGACATTTTTACATTTGTTGGACATATTGATATGCTTATCTCCATTGCATCTCTTAGAAAAGGTTTAGACGTGTATTGTTTGCCTGATATAATCCAAGACTCTAACATTATTGCAAAAAATATAAGTCATCCTCTTATTTTCAATTGCACAAAAAATAGTATCCAGATTTATGAAAAATCAGTTCTTTTAACGGGATCTAATATGTCTGGAAAAACATCCTTTATTCGTGCCTTAGGACTAAATGTTATAACAGGGTTAACCATTAATACGTGTTTTGCTGAATCAATTGCTTTTCCTAAGTTAAAAATCCTTTCTGCCATAAGAATAAGTGACGACTTAATGAATGACAAAAGTTATTATTTTGAAGAAGTATTAACTATTAAAGAATTGATTTCGGAAAGCAGGAGTAAAAATAAAAATCTTTTCTTGTTAGATGAGATTTTTAAAGGGACAAATACAGTAGAACGTATTTCTGCAGGAAAGGCTGTTTTAACGGCTCTCACAAAAAATAATAATATTGTTTTGGTTTCAACTCATGACGTGGAACTAACTGAAATGCTTTCTGCCGAGTACGAATTGTATCATTTTAGCGAAACGGTTAACGAAAAAACTGTTGGGTTTGATTATAAATTAAAAATGGGAAAGCTTAAAAATAGGAATGCAATAAAAATTCTTGAAATCAATGGATATCCAAAGGAAGTAATTGATGAAGCAACAGAAATTTCAAAAAAATTGGACGAACATTACATAACTACTAATTAAAGCATTTAGAAAAACACTTATCCTAACAAACGCTTAGCAAAAAAGCCGAATTCATATTATGAAAAAATATAATTCTAAAAATGATTTAACTTTAAATCGGCTTCTTTCCAAGGCGCCAAAACGTTAATCGCCAGTGTAACGACAAACAGACATAAAAACATCTTAAAACTAATTTTTGGAAATGGAAAAAACTAACAACAACCAAAAATCAAACGGACAAGGTGCCACACCTTTTGCACAGACCTATTTTCACGGGACAAGATCGGACTTGAAAGTTGGTGAGTTCATTGAAGTTGGTTTCAACTCGAACTACGGACAAAGAAAAAATGCAAAATACATTTTCCTTTCCGCTACATTGGACGCTGCAATTTGGGGTGCAGAACTTGCATTTGGTGAAGAACGTGAACGAATTTATTTAGTTGAACCAACAGGACCAATTGAAGACGACCCCGACCTGACGGACAAAAAATTCCCTGGCAACCCCACAAAATCGTATCGTTCAACACACCCGTTTAAAATAGTTGGTGAGGTTACCAATTGGCAGGGACATCCACCAGAACAGGTTAAAGCCATGAAAGACGCATTAGCTAAACTGAAAGAACAAGGAATTAATTCGTTAAATGACGATTAAACCAAGATATAATTTAAGAACCTGTACATTTTAGTGACAAACGTTTCAAATGCACCATAACCAACCAGAAATGAGCGCAATAAAAACCCGTTCACGCTTAAAGCCATAGACGGTTTACCATGAAAAAAAGGTACTATTGAACCATTACCCGTTACGAAGTCGTAATTTTTCCTTATTTACTTGTTCCACGAACAACGTATAAGCCTTTACTGAAAGTTGCAGGTACGCTCACCTGGTTAATTGCGTTTGTAAAGTTTAATACTTTTTTTACCTTTACTCATGGCGACACGGCTCTAAAATTGGCGCCTGCAAGCCCACCGCCCTAACGTTTTATAGTGTTTTTAAATACCGAAAAAAATTGGAAAAGGAAATAGCCACTCCGAATAATTTTAAAGAATATTGGAATCTCAATATAGTTGCAGAGAAACCAATACAATGGTATTTAGAACACCCAAAAATGAATAACTATATTGGCCTTTACACAGGCGAAAAAGCATTTGACGAAAATTCGGTACAGGAGATTAAGGATTTTTTAAGAAGTAACGAATTAAAAGAGTTGAACCCTTTGTTCATGTATTTTCTCGCGCATGCAATATCTCTTCAAACAGGCCAATTCATGGATAAAGAGGATAAAAGTTTCATCGGATTTTTGTTTTTATCTGATCAGACTGAGGCTTTTTGTGATTTTTTTCAGGATGAATCTGCAAAGAAGAAAAGAGTTTTAAGCGAATTAATACATTGCGTGGCCTGGAGTTTTATGGCAGACGATTCCTGGGAAGAACAACTAGACAAATATCGCAATGGCTTGTACAAAAGCCAGAAACTGCTTAACGAGAGCAATACTCTTTTTTTAGACAATTGCTTTGAAAGAATTAAAAATAGTTGCCTGTTACAATTATAACCTTAGAATCTTAATAGCACTTATGATTTTTTGAAGTAAATAGCAAGGTTGGCGTCAGTTTGCCGTTTGACTGTTATTCTACTTCTGCTTAAGAATTCCCTACTTCACCTTCACAACCTGATGCCTGGTCACCACCGAGCTACCATCTTTAATCACTTCTACCACATAAACACCTTCAGCATACGTTGAAATATCAAGCAACATTTTCTTCTGCTCAATCATTACCGGTGAAACAATTAACCTGCCTGAAACATCGCGCACCTGCACCAACGAACCTTCAATTGCTGCTAAGTTCGAAAACTCTATTGTTACCAATCCCGTTGTGGGATTTGGATAAATGCCATAGGTTAATTCCTGTTCTGCAATGCCAATTACACCAACCGGGTAGTAAGACGAGATTCCCGTACATCCTCCGGCAAAGGTAACCTCAACAGCGTAATTTCCATTAGCAGTTGTGGTGTATGTTGGTGAAGTAGCCCCCGGAATTGGATTTCCGTCCAAATACCATTGATACGAAATTCCTGTAACCGTTGAAGATAAAACACCGCTTGCATCTGCTATACCAACCAGTGGAACCGAAATCATATTTAAACTAACTGTGTTGGAAACGCAGGTTGTGCTTTGGCCAAAAATAAAATGCGAAGCAAGTTGTCCTGCTTCAACAAACCTTACACCTTCAAGGTTTGAAATAAATTGCGGTGCAGAAATACTGGTTACAGCTGCAGGTGACAATTGGTTTTCCAAATTACTGCCCATGCCGTAAACTGAATTGTCTGTTCGCTTCACCAATGAGGTGTATTGGCCCGCTGAAATAAATTCCGCTCCCGGCAAATCAATTTCATAAGGTATATTCCTGTCAATAAAATCAGTTGTTCCCAATTGACCAAATGCATTTCCGCCTGTTGAATATACTTTGTTACCCGAAGTCAGGAACAAACTATGCACTGCCCCGCCTTGTGCCGCTATCACGTTTTTAAGTGGCGAAAGCGTTGGCACCAAACGACCAACCAAATCATTTAGTCCTAACTGTCCTGACCCGTTATTTCCCCAGGCATAAAGATCACCGGTGTTGGATATGGCAAAACTGTGGTATTCTCCTGCTCCAATTGAAACAATGTTTGTCAATCCTACCGGTACAGCTGTCATCGAATTTGTTAAACTTCCTGTTCCCAATTGACCAAAACCATTTTCGCCCACGGTCCAAACCGTTCCGTCATTTTTCAAAAACACAAAATGATTTTTTCCTCCGGCAATGGTATCAATGTTTGTAAGGGCAGGATTTAAATAAGGAAAATTAATGACCGAGGTGCTGCCGGTTGCAAGCTGGCCCACTGAATTATTTCCCCAAACATAAACCGAACCTGCAGTAGTAACAGCCATTGAGCTTGATTGCGTAGTAGCAACAGTTTTAATTCCCGAAAGTGTTGGAACAGGTTGTGGTAAATTAGATGCTGTATAGGTACCGTCACCCAATTGTCCTGAACCGTTTTCACCCCAACCATAAACCAAACCCGAAATAGTAACACCCAATATAAAATTGGATCCACTTGAAATTTCATCAAAACTTTCGGTGGATATGGCTTGAGTCGGATCAGTGTTGTTTAGGTTGGTTCCGTCACCAAATGAACCTGAAGCATTCCATCCGAATGACCAGATGTTTCCATTGCCTCCAAGTGTACTCTCCAAACCATAGGTACCGGTGCCATACACAACGTAAAAGGTATCGGTTGCACCCGCAATTGGTGTTCCGCCCAATGTCCACTGGTTTCCGTAAGGATGATTGCTTGTAAGAACAATTGAATCGCCTTCGCAAAAGTCAGGTCCTGCTGAAGCGGTTATCGTAGGCTCAGCAATCACGTTCATGGTGATATAACTGTCCCATTCCTGTGTGCACGTTGTTGTTGTTGAAAATCCGGTAAACGTTATTTCGTCATTATCGGTCAAAGCGCTGTTTGAATACGTATTTGTAGTGCTTAAAGGGCCCTGTGAAGTGCCATTGAGGAAAAATTCATACTGATCGGCTCCTGTTGCTGTGAACAATGCATTGTCGCCTTCACAAATCAAACTTGATGGTGAAACGGTAAGATTCAGGTTCATTGAATTTACAGTGAATGTATACGCATCAGGTGTTGAAGGGCAATCACCGTTAAACCCGGTTATGGTGACAACATCTCCGTTCAATAATTCATTGGTTGTATACACTGAACTTAACCCCGTTTGCATTACCATTCCATTTACCGCGAATTCATAGGTTGTTGCGCTTGAAGCATTAAATGTTACGTTGTCATTTATGCAAATAATATTATCTATATCAGAAGAGGTTGATGCAATTACCGGGTACGTATTTACAACAAATGTGATGGAATCAACCGCCATGGTTGTGCAACCATTTGCCTCACCTATTACGGTTACAACATCGCCATCGTTTACAGTTCCGGTATAGGTAGCTGTTGGTGAAAAACCTGAAACAGGAACGCCATTGATCAGGTATTGAAAATTAATACCGCCAATGGCCAGCAAATCCAATGCTTCACCTGTACAAACTTCTGTTTCGCCATTGTTGATGAGTGACACAACAGGCGGACCAAATACACTGAAGGTTAAAACCGTTGATGAAGAAGAACAGCCGCTAGAAGTTCCGGTTACGTAAATGTCATCATTGTGCGCCAGTGACGTGGTAGAGAAAGTTGACGTAGCAGAAGAAGGGCCCTGTGATATGCCATTCGCAAAAAATTCATACATCAATGCTCCTGAGCCTGTAAACGTAACACCATCTCCCACGCATATCTCCTGGTCGGCATCAGAGCTGGCAATGGTAACTACAGGGGTTGCATTAACCGTAAGTGCGGGATAAGAAGAACTGGAAAGGCAACCAGCACCTGAAATAACATTTACCGAAACAACATCGCCATTTGCAAAAGAAGTCGAACTAAGCGTGGTTGATGTGGAGGCAAGACCCTGGGATACACCATTGATGAAAAACTCGTATTGCGATCCTCCGCCTGCAGTATACGTAACAGAAGTACCGCTGCAAATTAAGGTGTCAGGATCTGATGATGTTAGCGATGCTACAGGTAAGGGATTAACGGTAACAACGTTTGTAGCACTATCAATGCAACCGCTGGAGTTTCCAATCACTTTAACGGTGATTGTACCGGTGGCAAATGAAGCTGAATTTATATTATCGGTTGGAGAGCTTGGTCCCTGTGAAATTCCGTTTACAAAAAATTCATAGTTTGCAGCTCCCGTTGCTGTAAAGGTTACCAATTGATCAATACAAAATATATTATTCAAATCGGTATTTGACAATAGTACGTTCGGTACAGGATTTACAGTCATTGCAATGGCGCTGGATGTATTTGTGCAACCTAAACTTGAACCGGTAACGGTAACCATTTGCCCCGTGGTAAGGCTGCTTGTGGTAAATGTGCTGGTAACTGACATACTACCCTGCGGAATGCCGTTTACAAAAAATTGATACATGGCACTTCCTGACCCGGTAAACACAACCGTTTCTCCTGCGCAAATTATATTATCAGCATCTGAGCTTGAAAGTGCAACTGCAGGAATTGGATTTACTGTAATGACAATGGATGAACTTAAAGCAGAGCATCCGTTGGTTCCTGTTCCTTCAACATAAATGGTGTTTGATCCCACAGCCAGTGTTGGATTGGTGAATGTAGGACTTACCTGTGGCGCGCCCAGGGGCGAACCATTTACATAAAGCTGGTAACTCACACCATTTGCTGCTGTAAGGGTTAAAGGTGCACCGTCACAAATGGTAAAATCAGGATCACTTGAAAAAAGATTAATTGAAGGCAACGGAAGAACCGTAAACAATAAATCATCAGTAATTAAACATCCGCCTGATTCGCCTGCAACAGAAACTGTTTGACCATTGGTTAACGAACTTGTATTAAATGTGCTAACAGCCGAAGATGGACCTTGTGAAATACCATTTACAAAAAATTCATAATTGGTTGCTCCGCCAGCAGTGAAAACAACATTGTCGTTAAGACATATTGATTGATCAGCATCGGAACTACTTAACGTTGTTGCTGGTGCGGCAACCACATCAAATACAATCGTGCTGCTTGTAGCGGCACAACCTCCAAATGTTGCAGTCACATAAATATTATCGTTATCGTTTAGCAATGTCGTAAGTGTATTGCTAGCCGATGGGCCAAATACAGAAATGCCGTTTATGAAAAATTCATACAATGCACCACCGCTGGCAGTAAAGGTTACGTTATCAACCGAACATATTGAATTATCGGCATCCGAATCGGTAAGCCCAACTCCTGGCAATGGAAGCACGGTATAAGAAAAGGACCCCGGTGCCTGAAATTCACAACCGGTTATTGCATCATAGCCAATTGCAGTAACCACATCACCGGTAGTTAAGGTTGTTGTGGTATACGTATTGAGAGCCAATGGACCCTGAACAGATATACCATTTACAAAAAATTCGTAATTACCGGCACCAGCTGCTGTGAATAATACAGGGTCACCCGAACAAATAATAGAGCCTGCGATTGATGACGATAATGACGTTACAGGAAGTGGATCTACATTAAATGTCATGTCTATGGTATCATAACACCCAAATGCTGATTGTGCAACCAATGCAACAATATCGTTATCGTTTAAGGTTGAACTCGTATAAAGGCCAGGCAAAGTAAAACCTGTTACGCTGGTTCCATTTATAAAATAACGGTACAGATGCGTAGGATCTGCCGATGTTCCATCAAAGTTGACAACATCCCCATCACATATCGAAGCATCTGCATCACTAACAATCCATGAAAATACGGGTATCGGATTTACATTATAAACAAAGAAGGGAATAGTGTCAGCCGGACAACCACCCTGGTAACCCAAAACACTTACGGTATCATTGTCTGCAAGTGAAAAGGTTGAATAAAGTGTGTCGGTTGGAGATGGTGCGTTTAATGACGTTCCGTTCAGAAAAAATTCGTAGCTCATTCCTGTAAGTGAACTTCCGGCTTCAAAGGAAACCGAATCGCCTGCGCAAATTGATTTATCAATATCGCTGGTATTAAAAAACAAATCCGGATCGTAAATGGTTACTGCCTGGGTTGATATATCGGTGCAAAAATTAGTATAGGTGGTTACAAGTGATACGTTAAACGTTCCCCCGCTTTCAAATACATGTGCATTTGTATCGGGAACGTAAGAAATCCAGGTACTGTCGGTAGGTGGGTTTGCATAATACCCGGTAGAACCATCGTTAAAATACCAAATGGATGTAATGTCATTTGAATTTCCGGATGCGCACGTTGATGTATTGGTAAAAAGTGTAGTGTCTCCTAAACAATAAGGTCCGGTAACGGTAAAATTTGCGGTTACAGGTGCCGTTGCCGAAAATGTCCAATTTGTATTTGAACCGAGATTAGTGGAATAGCTGGAAGTTAAATTGGCACTTGAGGCGTTAATGCCCTCCATGTTAACACACTCAACAACCACCTTAACCGAAGTTGCTTTTGAAATATTTGCCTGGTTAATGGTTCCTACAATGTCTGTACTATTTAGATTAATGGAATCATTGCAATTTCCCTGCATGATTAAACTATCCGTAATTGTTTGGGTTCCGGCTGAATCAAGAAAAACATGTGATCCGGCCGTTACGCGTAATACATTAAATGTATTGTTCCCGGTAACCGTTTGCTTTAATTCAATGGTAGGTGTTAGCATCAACGGCTCGTAATCGAGTGTAACATTATAAAAGGTATGCCCATTGGAAAGCAAACTGTTTCCATATCCAAGTGTATCTCCCCCAATATAAATTTCAGAGGTTCCCGCATTAAGTGTGAGTGCTGCATCGCCCGCACTGCTGAACTGCTGTTTTAAAGTAATGGTTGAACTGCTTAAATTTAAACCACGTGCGTCAGTTGCGCTACCGGGATCATTAATGGTAAAAATTGAGCCGGTTAAAATATCATTTCCCATTGTCAGGAAATTTCCGTTAAAGATCAGGATGCTGGATGAATCACTCATGGTGAGATCGCCACTCAACTGTACATTATCTGTAGTGTTGGCTGTATAAATCCTGAAATTGCAGTCTACCGCAGCAGCATTGGCGGTAATGGTTGCAGCGCTGTTGAATTGGATGGCCGCGCTGATTACGTTCCTATAAATGGTCAGGTTGGAATTTAAAATAACGTTTCCATAACTCATCATGCTCGAGTCAAGGGCCAGGCTTTGCGCGGCAGTAATGCCTGTCCAGTTCATGGTTTTAAACCAGGCTGTATCATCCACTAAAACTATTTGCGATGGAAGCGTGAATGAAAGTGCATTGAAAAAAACAGCATCGCTGCTGCTTGGTAAACAACCTGCAGATGCTCCGCCTGAAGTAAATGACCAATGGGCAACATCATTCCAGTTTCCGCCATTACCAATCCAATAGAAATTAGTAGAGATGGCTGTCCAGCCGGTTGAACTCGTAACGGATGAAAATGTTATATTGTATACTGTTGGGCCAACTGCATTTACTTTGTTAATTTTTAGATTTTGTGAAGTCCACGTAGGTCCGGTTATAAAAATACTTGCTGCCGTGCCGGCTAAACTAACTGCACGTAAGTTAAAATCTGCCGAGCATGTACCGGCAGCATTAAGTGACGTGAATGTTTGTGTAACATTATTTGCCAATTGCAATGTGCTGGAAACAGGAACAGCCACGTCTGCAAACGTATTTGCATTGTTTAAGATTAGCGTTGTTGCCGAAGAATTTACATCATTGTAAGTAAGACCAGCTCCCGTAAACGTTACCGTTGTAAGGTTTGTAAGGTTAATGGTGCTTAACAAAGCTGTCCATGTAAGCGGATCGGGTACTGTTCCTGCAGCAATGCTCCAGGTTGTACCAAGAATATTAATTTGACTACTGTTAAAATTAATTGATCGGTCGCCTCCGTTTGTGGAAATAAAATTGAACGACTGAAAATCATTTGTAGCTGTTGAAAATAATCCACGGGTTATTGTAAAATTACCGCTTGTAGAAAAATCATCAAATAAGGTAATACCATTTGCATCGGCCGAACCTGTTAGCACGAAATTATTTGGCCAGATTTGGCCACTTGATCTTAAAACAGAGGTGGGAGAGGTTGAAAAAAGATTTATCGTTCCCGTGTATGTTATGTTTGCAAGACCATTCGATCTGAGTGATCCCCTGATCTCTATTGATGCCAGTGCTGATGCTAATGTAAAAGGATTTGGCGCTGCTGAAAAATTGAAATCAGTAACCACAACTGCTACATCCATAGTAACAACATTTGCTACTGACAATAATCCTGAACTTGCATCGAAAATGGCGTTATCTGCAGCTACAGGCACACTTGCTCCACCTGCTCCACCGGTAGTAGCCGACCAATGGTTCACATCAGACCAATTACCCGTGCCACCAACCCAAAACCGGTTTGCCCCGAATGAATAACCAGAGAAAAACAAAGTTAAAAACAGAATCAATATTCCATTTTTGATAGTCACGTGTAAACCGGAAGAAATAGTCATTGAGTGTTTTTTTTGGTTCAAATGCAACCAAATTTATAAATAAAATTTCAGGTTGTCAGAAATAAAATTAATATAAAACGATGCTTTGTTGCAATGCGTTTCTGATTCATTCACTCCTTGGTGATTGTGTCTACCGTGTGTCTTCCTGAATCGGATTAGTACATTGCATCCTAAATCCTATTAATATGTTGGTTATACGTTGATTGTCGACCAAAATAAATCCCCCGGAAGAAATTCTTTAGAATAAATCCTGTTTGTTGTAAGAATTTTTTAGTTTTACGTAAACTTTCCCTTTGTCGCCTTATGATAAAACAGCTGTTTATTTTTAATAAACGAATAATTTTGGTTTTATTTGTTGTTGTATGTCATATTCATGTTGATGCGCAAAACGACACCTTACATTCTCAACATTCAAAACAGGATTCAATAAAAGTTGTTGTGCCAAAACAAGGGTTAGCAAATCTTAAAATGCTTACACCTCCCGAAGGTTTTGTTGTGGCTGACAAATTTAACGGCTATATTCACTACCAGGCAAGTGCTGCTATCATTATGACTATGCTGGAAAACGTAAGTTTTATAGACATAGACAAAGGAATGACAAACGAGTTTTTTCAAAAAAATCAGCTTGTTTTTATCGAAAAAAAAGACATGGTTTCTGCCAGTGGAACAAAAGGTCTTATTTATAAGTTTTCATTTGTATTGAGCGGTAAAGAATTTATAAGGTATTTTGTTTATGCAGGTGACTTGAATAAAACGCTTTGGCTAGCCATTACCTATCCCAGGCAGTATGATGCTTTACTTGATGCAAATATCTTGCAGTGTACGCAAACAATCACTTTAAATCCATAAGAATGCGTATAAAAAACTTTACCCGGATTTTTTGTTTTGTGATTGTATTTTGGCAAAGTTCTGCTAACACACAGGCCCAGCAGATTGTTAATTATAGTGTGCCTTTTGAATCGGGAATGCAAAACATGTGGGGCCCTTCATGGGATCCTTTCACCATGAACATGACGGTTCCCTTATTTGAAGTAAGCTGGAATGAAAGTTTTGGTTACAGTGCAATTACCACCATTTTAGGATCTAGTTTTGGTGCGGCAATAAATGGAAATTTTTCGGGTACAATAGGCTCTGAATTTAAAATTCAGGGATTTTCAAGTGGTGAGGTTGAAGTTAAGTACCCGATTAATGTTGAACTCTCCATGAATACGGATGCCACTTATGACCCGGGTGACCAGGTAACCGTTGCAACAAGCTATACATTGGAGCCCGGAACCGAATTAAATACCATTTATCCAAATGCCGGTGAAGCAACACTGGATGTTTATTTTGAAATGGGTGCAGGTTTATCAGCAACATTGTGCGCCTTTGGCTGTGTTACTTTTCCAATAATTCCTTCTTTCAGTACAGGAATGCAAAACATCAATATTCTTACCCTTAACGAAAGTGAAATTTCTTTTTTTAGTTTTAATGGCAGTACGCCCCTCTATTCGTATCCAATCTTTCCATTAAGCACATCCATGATTCCGGGCGATCCGTTGGGTGAATTTGGATTAGAGGGTGTTTTGGATTTACCACATGTTTATACAACGGATGGGGTAAGTGGAACGGATTTATATGCCTGCGGAGGCGGAGAAGATCCTGACTCGGCTTATGTACAAATTTCACTCAATATTTTTGATTTACTTGGAAATATTCCCGGTCCCGTTGGTTTGGTTTTGGCCAACCTTGACGGATCTGAAGACATTCCCCTGGGAGTTACAGACGCAACGGTTTCATGGTCTTTTTTCAGCGCATTTTTAAATCTTGATTTTCACAACAAACAATGTTTTGATTTTACGCCTAAAGTTTATGGTAAGTACGAATTTCCGGTTGCTGTAGACTATACGGCATACGGGCCAACCGGTGCTGTAACATCAAGCGGAACATCGTCCATTATTAATGTGCAGGTTGGAGGTTCTTTTAATTATAAATTCCCCTGCTATTTTGAAGAATTAAATATTATTCCAACCTATAGCATTGATGGCACCTTCAGGAACCACACCTACGATTCTGTACAATTATCTTTAAACTTATCGGCCATTTCATTCAGCCTTACCATTCCTGCCATTACCATTACACCCGCAATATACGTTCCCGAAATTTGTATACCTATTCCATACCCTTGTCCTTCCTGGTCTTGTCCATGGTGCTGGTGTACCTACACAGCTTGTACCCCCGCATTTACTATACCGGCTGTTGTATCGCCTGCCATTGATATTAGTTTAGCTGATTTGGGACTTTCTGATCCGTTGTGGTCCTATACATGGCCCATCACCAATTTTTCATATGATTGGTATGACAATACCTGGGCATTGGAAGGGTTTGATGAATACACCATGCCTGCATTTACCATGGTTGCAAGTCCACAAATTATTTCTGCAACGCAAACCAATGTTTTGTGTAACGGTGATAATACCGGTTCCATTGACGTGACCATAAATGCTACCGCGTATGATTTAAGCACTCCTTATACATACAGCTGGACAAGCGGGCAAACAACACAGGATATTTCTGGTTTAACAGCCGGCCCGTATAACGTAATTGTATATGATGCACACGGGTGTGAATTATTTACCGGGGCAACAATTCTTGAACCGGCACAGCAATTAAACATTGCGTATACAAAACAAGATAAACAATGTAATGGAGGAACAAATGATGGCTTTATTGACATTACCGTTACCGGAGGTACAGCCCCTTATTCTTATAGTTGGAGCAGCGGACAAACTACCGAGGACATTAGCAGTTTAAATACCGGTACTTATGTTGTAACCGTAACTGATATCAACAACTGTGTTCAATCCATAGCCGTTGACATTTCACAACCAAATTTATTGGGTCAAACTGCCGCCATTACCCATGTAAAGTGCAATGGCGCGCTTGATGGTATAATACAGGTTGATGTTTTTGGCGGTGAATTACCTTACGCGTATTCATGGAGCTCTGGTCAAACTACAGAGGACCTTACCGGTGTAGCTGCTAACAATTATACACTAACCCTTACGGATGGTAATGGTTGTATAAGCAACCAGTCTTATTTGGTAACTCAACCGGCAGCGCCACTTTCTTTATCAATCAGTGGAACCAATGTTTCATGTAATGGTGGTGCAAATGGAACCATTGATTTAACTACCAGTGGTGGAACAGCAGGTTATTCTTATGAATGGTCAAGTGCTGGTTTAGTGTTACCGTTTGTAAGCGAAGATTTAGTCAACCTTGTGGCTGGAACCTATGAAGTTTCGGTTACAGACATGAATGGTTGCGTTGCCTTGGCAAATCAACTGATAACCCAGCCTTCACAGGAAATTTCTACTACTCCATTATTAGTGCACATTAATTGTTTTGGACAGTCAACCGGGTCAATTGACCCTGTTATTTCTGGCGGAACCGCTGCATACTCCTATTTATGGTCAACCGGTGCCACCTCATCGTCCCTGACTGGAATTCCTGCAGGCAATTATTCATTGACTGTAACTGATTTTAACGGATGCATTAAAACATTCTCTTATACATTGGTTCAACCTTCGGCCACGCTAAACATTGCTTTAACGGGAACAAATGTTTTATGTTTTGGTGATAGTACAGGATCCGTTTCATCAGTTGTTACAGGTGGAACAACAGCGTATACGTATTTATGGAGCAATGGTGCAACAACGCCAGGTGTGAATAGTTTAATTGCGGGAACGTATGATCTTACCGTTACTGATTCCAAAGGGTGTGTGGCATTAGCAAGTCAAACCATTACCCAACCGGCAGCAGCACTTACGCTCTCAACAATACCAACCAATGTTTTATGTTTTGGTAACAATACAGGGGCTATTGATTTAACACCTTCTGGTGGAACAGCTCCTTATACCTACCAATGGTCAAACAGCGCCAGCTTAATACTGAATGTATTTACACAGGATATTTCCACGCTGGTTGCTGATGCTTATACAGTGGTTGTAACCGATGCAAACGGATGCCAGGAAACGATAACAACCAGCATTACTCAACCTGCCGCTCCAATAAACATATCCGGAATTGTAAACGATGTAAATTGTTTTGGACTGAATGATGGTGCCGTTGACATTACCATTGCAGGTGGTACTCCGGGGTATTCATTTGTTTGGTCAAATGGTGCTCTTACAGAAGATATTTCAGCTGTACTTTCAGGTACTTATTCGGTTGTTGTTACTGACGCAAATGGATGTATTCAAAACGCTGATTATATCGTTAATCAGCCAAACGCTGCACTCATGGTCTCATTAAACCCGGTAGACGTTCAATGCAACGGTGGCAATACCGGCTCCATTCAATCATTTGTAAGCGGGGGCACATTGCCTTATACGTATGCATGGTCAACTGGTGGTACAACACCCGATATTTCATCCCTGGCAACAGGTGCTTATTCATTAACCGTTACCGATGCCCAGGGCTGTACGGCCTTCACCGGTGCGGTACTTAACGCCCCAACGGCCCTTGCCGTTTCATCAGTTATCACCAATGTAACTTGCTTTGGATTTACCAATGGTGAAATTATTCTCACCATATCAGGCGGAGTTCAACCCTATTATTTTTCGTGGGGGAACCAGAACGATATTTTATTGAATAATCCATCTGAAACATTAAGTGATTTAGGTGCTGCAGTATATTATGTAGTGGTTGAGGATGCAAATGGATGTATAAATGAGCAATACATTACCGTGACTGAACCGGCCTTGCAAACGGCTGCTTATGCAGTAACAAACGTGGGTTGTTATGGCGACAGTACCGGTGTAATTGATGTTACTTACTCAGGCGGAACCCCACCATTTACCACCGTTTGGAGCAATGGTCAAACCACCGAAGATGCCATTAATCTTGTAACCGGTGACTATATTTTTTCAGGAACCGACAGCCAGGGTTGTCAGGTAAGCAATACTGTTTTTGTTGATGAGCCTGATCAAATTCAACTAACCTACGAGATTGTTCCCGTAAGTTGTGTTGATCAATTTGACGGAGGAATTAATATAAGTCCTGCTGGCGGAACCACACCTTATGTATACGCCTGGAGCAATGGACAAACTTCTCAAAACGCAGCACAACTTCAGCCGGGCCTGTATGCCTTAACCATTACCGACAATAATCTTTGTACCCGTACATTTGATTTTGAAATTTTGGCTAACCAGGCCGAATGTGTTACCGTACCAAACACGTTTACGCCTAATGGCGATAATTATAATGATACCTGGGTTTTGGAAAACATTGAATTGTATCCAAGTGCTTCAGTAAAAATATTCAATAAATGGGGGAACGAATTGTTCTCTTCCGAAAACGGGTATACTCCCTGGGACGGAACACATAATGGAAATCCATTGCCATCAGAAGTATATTACTACATTATTAAACTTAATAATCCTGAAGACAATACTTACACAGGATCGTTAACAATCATTCGATAGAAAATGAAAAATGGGATTTGTCTTTTGGTTTTATTAATCTGGGTTTTTCAAACCAATGTCTATTCAAATAAAATTGTTGAATCGCTGCCTCCTGCATGTCCAACCATTATAACCTCGGGCGTTGATGCGTCCTGCAACGGTTTTTCAAACGGACAGGCAACTGTTACCATATTGGTTGCAAGTACTGGTCCCTATACATACACATGGTCTAACGGAACCATTGTAAGTACTGCTGCATTATCAAGTACAATAACCGGTCTTGCTGTGGGAACATATACCGTAAATGTGAAAGATGAGTCCACTGGTTGTGTTGTTGTAGGTGCTGTGGTTGTTGACGCTCCTGATCCTATTGCTGTTTCAGGTGTTATTTCAAATGTCAACTGTTTTGGAAATGCAACAGGGTCGGTAAATGTTACCGTAACTGGTGGAACTCCCGGTTATGCTTATAGCTGGACAGGTCCAACCACATCGGGTTCAGAAGATCTTACAGGTGCTCCTGCAGGAACGTATACCTTAGTTGTTACAGATAGTAAGTTTTGTACGAATAATACATCGTACACCATTAGCCAACCCATTGAAGCATTAAACCAATCATTTGTTATCAGCGATGTTGATTGTTTTGGCACTGCAACCGGTGATATTGATTTAACCGTATGGGGAGGAACATCACCTTACAGCTACAGCTGGAGTACAGGCAGCAGCGCACAGGATTTAACCAATGTTACACAAGGAACGTATACGGTTTTAATTACCGATGCCAAAGGCTGTACATTAACCAACGGTTTTACCATAAATCAACCTGCTGCACTAACCGGAACATTAAATTCAACTGACGTTAATTGTAACGGGGCAGCAACCGGGTCGCTTTTCTTTTCTCCTTCAGGAGGCACACCTGGTTACATTTACCAATGGTCAAATTCTACAAGTTTATTTTCTGAAACAGGGCCTAACCTGGTAAATGTGGTGGCCGATAATTATACGGTTATTGTTACCGACTCAAAAGGATGTACAACAACTGCAAGCGGTGTCATAAGCCAACCACCGGCATTGGTGCTAAGCAATACGTTTACAAACGTGAATTGCTATGGCGGTTCTGACGGTTCAATCAATTTAACTGTAACAGGAGGAACAGCCGCCTATAGCTATAATTGGATTAATTCGTTGGGTGGAACCGTTTCCACCAGTGAAGATTTAACAGCAGTGCCTGCATCGGTATACAGCGTTACCGTTACTGATGCGTTGGGATGCACCGCAACCTTAACCCAGGAAATTACCCAGCCCAACACTCCTTTTTCGGTAATTGAAGCCGTTACCAATGTTCTTTGTTTTGGTCAAAGCACCGGTAGTATCGATCTTACCGTTACCGGTGCAACTCCGCCTTATTCTTATTTATGGTCCACTTCATTTACAACCGAAGACCTTGTGAATGTTGTTGCCGGAACATATTCCTACACCATTACTGATTTAAACGGTTGTATGTATTCCAATAGCGTTGTTATAAGTCAGCCTGCAGCGGCTTTACTTGTGACAAATGCCATAACAGACGTGAATTGTTTTGGTGAGTTAAACGGTGAAATTGACCTTACCGTAACCGGGGGAACAACACCCTATGCTTATACCTGGGCCAACAGTACTTTTTTATTAAGCACAACAACCCAGGATTTAAATGGTTTTGCGGCTGATACCTATAACTTCCAGGTAACCGATGCGAATGGTTGTACATTTGAAGACACCCTTGTTATCAATCAGCCACCTCTTTTGGAAACCTCTTTAACAGGTGTAAACATCCTTTGTTTTGGAGGAAACAATGGTTCGGTAAATCAAACTGTAACCGGTGGAGTAACACCTTATATTTATTCCTGGAACAATGGTTCGGTAACAGAAGATATTTCGTTATTAGTAGCCGGGTTCTATGAAGTAACCGTTACTGATTTGAATGGCTGTACGGCTTCTGCAAATATTACCTTAACGCAACCCACTGACAGTTTAAATTTTTCGTTTGAAGTTGTTGATGTAAAATGCAATGATGGTACTGATGGATCAATTGACCTTACAGTTACCGGGGGAACCATACCATACGGGTATTTATGGTCAAACGGGGCAACCACTCCAATGATCTCAAACCTTAACGCTGGAAATTATGTTTTTGTTGTAACTGATTTAAACGGTTGCCAGATTTCCGATTCGGTTTTTGTTGATCAACCTGACGCATTAACCTTAAATGAAGTAATTGTTCCGGTTAGTTGTTTTGGTTTAAGTGATGGTAGTATTGATGTTTCTCCGCTTGGCGGCACACCACCGTATGATTTCACCTGGTTTAATTCCACTTTCGCACTTTCAGCACAAACAGAAGATTTGAATGGTTTCCCGGCAGATATCTACCAGGTAGAAATTCTTGATTCCAACAATTGCTTTTATGAAATGTTTTTTCAAATTGACCAGCCTGCCCTGTTGGAAGCCACCTATACATTTACAAATGTAAGTTGCTTTGGTGGTACCGATGGAAATATTTTTGTTACCATTACAGGAGGCAACCCGGCTTATACAACAACCTGGTCTGACAGTTCTGCTTCTACTACAGAAGACCTGTTAAACATTCCGGCTGGTCAATATAATTTGGCAGTGGTTGATACAAAAAACTGTACAGATTCAATCAGTGTAGAAATTTCAGAACCCGATCCGATTACAATGACATTTCAAGTAACCGAAGTGAGTTGTGCCGACCAGGAAGATGGTACTGTTTTAGTACTGCCGGCCGGAGGAAACGGAGGCTATACGTACGTTTGGTCTAATGGTGATACAACCGATTTCATTGATGAATTACCCTCTCAATTATATGCTGTAACCGTAACCGATTTATTGGGTTGCACAGGACAGGGTTCTGCTTTTGTTCCGCTAAACCCCGATCCATGTATTAGCCCTGTTAACGCGTTTTCTCCCAATGGTGATGCCTATAACGACACCTGGGTTATGGAAAACATTGAGCTGTATCCTGACATGGAATTGCAGGTATTTAATAAATGGGGGAATTTAGTGCATAGCCAAAAAGGCCTGTATACACCTTGGGACGGAACGGTAAATGGCAACGCTCTGCCGTCTGAAACCTATTATTATATTTTGGATTTGAAATTTAAAGACATCCAGCCATATACCGGAAACATAACGATTGTAAGATAAGTTTATGAAATCGAAGATTCACGAATACTTTAATGCCAAAATCATGCACATGAGTAAAAATTACATTACCATAATTGCAATAGTATTTGCCGGTTACGCACCGGCTCAGCAAATTGCATTGAATTCACAGTATTTGTTTAATGAAATGATTGTAAACCCAGGCGCAACCGGTGCAAAGGATTACATTCCCATTCAATTTAATTTTCGCAAGCAATGGACCAGTTTCCCGGGTGCACCTACCACTCAAATAATTTCAGCACATTCATCCATTTTCAAAAAAATGGGATTTGGCGGTATGCTTTTTAACGATGTTTCAGGCCCGAGCCGCAGAACCGGTTTGAATATAAATGCATCTTATCACCTGCAGTTGGACAAGAAAAGTGAGCATCTTCTTGGATTTGGTCTTAGCATTTCAGCAACACAACATTTAATTGATGTAACCAAACTTACCACCTACTTACCGGAAGATCCGGCCGTAATTCGTGGCTATAACCACCAAATGGTTCCTGATGCAAATTTCGGATTGTTTTATCGTTATAGAGACAGGGCTTTTGTTGGACTTTCAGCTTTTAATTTAATTCAAATAAAAAGAGATTTATACAATTTTGAGAATCCTTTATACAATCCATTGGTGCGCAATTATTACTTAATTGCCGGGTACAATTTTCCGGTGAGTGAAAATTTCGGAATCAAAACCACCACCCTGGTGCAGGCAATTGAAACAGGCACCTGGCAGGTTGATGGAACTGTTTTGGGCGTTTATAAAAATTTACTTTGGTTAGGAGGTTCATACCGCCATACCGATGCCGTGGCAATATTGTTTGGCGGTAACATAGGTGCTTTTAAAATTGGGTATTCATACGACTATACCTTGTCAGATATTGGCCACTATTCCAATGGCTCTCACGAAGTATTTATACAACTTGAGTTGAGTAAGTCTAAAGACGCAAATTCAACTCCCTGGTTAAAACGCAATAGAATATTTAACCCGTCTAAGTTCTAATGAGAGCTACGTTCCTGGTTTTTTTATCGCTCTTCCTGTATAGCTCGCATGCCCAAACATTGAAGGATGCAGAGGTATGCTTTACTAAATTCGAATACAAACAGGCTTACACCATTTACAAATCCCTTTATGGTGCCGTAAATTTTTCGAATGACGATTTGAAAAGGTTCGCTTATTCCGATTACATCATTGGTGAATACCAAACGTGTTATGAATTGTCGCCAAAAATACTGGCATTAAAAAACATTGAACCTTATTTTACCTTTATATACGCTGAATCGTGCATGCACCTTGGTAAATATGATGAAGCTAAAGCTGGTTTTCTAAAATATCATACCCTGGATAAAGAAAAAGATATTTCTATTCTGCTATTGGCATGCAATCAAATTCCCACCTGGCAACCCATGCAGTTTGTGTCTAATTATGGTTTCAAAAACAATACACATAAGGCTGACATTACAGGCGCCCAGACTAAAAATGAAATTATTGAGTTTCACGAAACCGGGATAGACAGCGCTGGAAATCCTACCGAAGAAATACATCATGGATCGGAATTAATTCTTATAAAACCTTATTTTAAAGATCTCAGTGGTAACATACACACCCTTAATCTTGACCCTATTTATAATTTCGCTTCCATTGCATCTCTTTCCTTACATCCTTCCAGTGATCTTGTTTTAATTTCCATAGCTGAACCTGTTTCAGATAATAAAATGAAAATAGCACCACATATTTACGCTGGAAACTGGAGTCAATCCGAACATGCTATTAAAAATCTTACTCCATGGGCCTGGTCAGGGTTTGAAGACTCCACCTCATGTGCTCATGTAACATTCAATGCATCCGGAAACACGGTAGCTTTTACAAAGCAGAAAAATGGTTCGTCAGACATTTATATTTCCAAATTGGAAGGTGGAAATTGGTCAAAGCCGGCTTCACTTGCTGACATAAATACAGCGTTAAATGAAATGTACCCCGTTTTTCATGGCGATACCGTTTTGTCATTTTCAAGTGATGGCAGGGTTGGTTATGGTAACCTTGATATATACAATTATCGTTTTTCCGACCGAAGAATTGAGCATGTGAAAGCCCCGATAAACAGTGCTATGGATAATTTTAATTTGCTCTACTATAATAAAGATTCGGCAGAGTATACTTCCAACAATTTTAACGGAGTTGGTGACGATGATCGTTACTTCATAAAATTCAGGGAAAAACCAGTCAAAAAAGTGAATACTGATTCATTGAACGAGGTGGCCTTATCAGAAAAATTAAAACAAATTGAACAGGCTATTTATTTTGATTACAAAAAATCAGATCTAAAAAGCGGTGTTTCCATCAAACCGGAATTAATTCAGCTTTTTAATGACGATGCCCGCTTTTTTATACGACTGGAGGCGCATGCCGATAACAGGGGTGGAGATTCTTACAATGTTGGCTTAAGCAATGAGCGGGCAATAACCATTCGTAAGGAATTAATTCGTTTAGGTATTAAGGCTGAAAAAATAAGCGCTGAGGCCAAGGGTGAAACTTCACCATTTGTAAAATGTGGTGACTGTACCGAGGAAATGCATGGAAAAAACCGTGTGGTAGTTATTACCTTGTTTAAGAAATAATCCCTGACATTTATTCGATATTGCTTAACACTTTATATCCCGTGGGAATTAGTGTGGAAAATGTTGCGGCTTTGTCAACCACTGTCTTTTCAATATTCGCAATTTTAAAATTCATCAACACACCTTCTGAAACGGTTTGAAATTCCAAAGGAAACCCGGGAATGTTTGTGTTTACCAACGACTGGCCCGTCAAATTAATTTGAATATCTTCGGTATACCAATAAATGTATTCGTTCGCGCCTGATCTTAATATTGCCTTTTTGCATTTGTAACCTAAAATCTTTTTTTTCTCATTTGTCAATTCAACCTTCATGCTTGTGTCTGCCGGTGGTTTGGACTCACTCAGTTTTGTGGCTTCGGATTTAGAAGCGAAATTTCCCTGTGGGGTTGCAAACAGACTTAAGGCACGGTTTTTTTCCCAATCAATGGTTATATTAATGGTAAACATGCTCCCCATTTTAAAATCAATGCGTGACTTTTGATCCATAAAATAAAGCTTCATGTTGCTGTTTCGCATAAGTCCAACTTGTTGTCTTACTTTCAAACTGGTGTCCATTGCCTGTACATCTATAACAAATTCCATAACGCCCTCTTTCAGCTGGGAAAAAGAAAGAAGGGTAAACTGCAGGAAAAATGCCGATAAAACAAAACGCTTAATCATGAACAAATATAGTCAAATTCGATTTTATAAGGTATTTTATTCTTTAATGGGTTGTAGCAAATTTAAAAGCAACGCACCTGGCTGCCTTTACCAACCATATGACAGGGCTTGCAGGTTAAGCCTGGCCAGATAGGTAGCTCGATAAAAACAGGACACATAAACAGGCTGGGTTTTTGTTACCGGGCACACTCACTCCCTTTTCTGCGCGATCTGCGCGAAACTTCTTCTCACACGCACACCCTATAATTCGACATTTCACCATCTTTACTCCGAATAACATCACCATGCTTTTGTTTCTGGGCACACCCACTCCCTTTTTCTGCGTATTTCTGCGCGATCTGCGCGAAACTTCTTCACACACCCACACCGCATAATTCTACATTTCATTATCTTTACTCCGAATAAAATCCCCATGAGCGAACTACCTGCCTGCCCCAAATGCAATTGTCAATATACCTATGAACAGGATGGATCAATTGTATGTCCTGAATGCTTTCATGAATGGGTACCCGCACAAGAAACCGAAGAAGTTGAGGCCGCAGCCGGAAAAATACTTGATTCAAACGGCAATGAGCTAAACGATGGCGATACCGTTATTGTAATCAAGGACCTTCCTGTAAAAGGTGCCCCAAAACCGGTTAAAGCAGGCACCAAAGTAAAAAACATTAAACTGGTTGAGGGTGATCACAACATATCCTGCAAAGTTGATGGGTTTGGCGCTATGGGATTAAAATCAGAATTTGTGCGCAAAGCCTGATCTTATGCATACGTTAGTTTGTTTTCTTTCCTGATAAGGCGCAGCGACCAATACACCATATTTAAAAACAATCCCATGAAAATGGTAACACCCCAGGTACGCGGGTGATCAAACGGATGAATCACCCTTTCACTTACATCGTGAATGAGGGAATACGGTTCACGCAGCACATCCCAGCTGTTGAATCGAAGAAATCGACCAATGTATACGCCAAAACTGCTTATAAATAACAGCACACTTGAACCAATGGCAATGTAAACAGGTTTTATTTGCGCACCCACTATTTTTTCAAGGTCCCACAGGCTTAGTAATCCAAAAAGTAATCCCGTCCACGCAAATGACAGGATTAAAACCAGGTCAAACCACATGGGCATTGACGATGTGCCGCGCAAATGAAAAAGATCGGTAAGAATATACGGTGCATTAGGGAAAAATAAAAGCCAGGATACTACCAGTGCACTTACGCGCAGTTTGGATTGGTGAATGGTTGGGTTAACTACTGCATACGTGGTAAGCGCCCAGGGAATAAATGCCAGGAACAAATTCCAGTTTAAAAAAATATAACCGTACGTGCCGGCATACATGCACCTGAATAACGACAGGGCAAAACAAAACAAGGTTAAGGTACCCAGGAAAACCGTTTCAGGATATTTGTTTTTTTGTTTTAGTGCGGTTAACATAATGCGGTAATTTTTGGAATGAATACAATAAGGCCAACAACAAGCGCGGTAACTGAGCCAACAAGCACAGCAGCAGCCGACAGATCTTTTATTTTTTTAATTTTTTCGTGTTTGGCAGGGGAAACAAAATCGGCTATGCTTTCAATGGCTGTATTTATTATTTCGAGTGCCATTACAAAACCAATGGCAAAAGCAATTGCTAACCATTCGTGGGTTGAAATTTTAAAAACAAATCCGCTAATAACAACCGCAATGGCAGCTAACAAATGAAGAATTGCATTGTGTTCTTCGCGAAATAAAATTTTGAGCCCGTTAAAAGCAAACATAAAACTTTTAAAACGTTTGCCAATTGAAAATCGTTCCTGTTTCATATATTATATAACACTGTTAACTTCCGGCAAATGGAGTTCCAAAAATACCCACGGCCAGTTCGGCCCAAATGAGAAAAAACACCGTGAAAAGAACCAGGCAAAACAACAGGCGCGTTTTTGTTGTGGTAAATTTTCGCAATATAAACTCCAATCCAAGTCCCAGCCCGGTCAATAAAAAACCGGCCATCACAAAATCCCTGAAGCTCCATTTTACCTCGGCACTAAATTGCATGGCAATAAAAGGAATGAGCAATACAAGAGGCACTGTCATCAGTATTGCTATAAGTCGTTTGTTTGTTGATACCATATTTATCTCGTTTAATTATGTTTTAAAAGTACTTTGAATTACAAAGTTATTGAAAAAAACCATATCCTTCAATCCAAATTCACATTTCTTGTATATTCCTGTTTAAGTTGTTGTTTTTCAAGCCGATTCACTTGCCGTTTACGCGCCTGTATTCTTGCTATATTTACTTTATCCCAATCGTTTAACCGGTGGACTTTCGTTATGCCCGACATACAACTAACCTTGAACCGCTTATTGATTTTTATACGCGGGTAATTGGACTGGAAATTTTGGGCGATTTTAAAAATCATTCACAGTATGACGGAGTGTTTTTAGGTCACAGGAACCATTCATGGCACCTGGAATTTACAGTATCAAATGAAAAACCAAACCATGCATGCGATCCTGACGATCTTCTTGTTTTTTACGTTAATTCAGCCGAGGAATTACAGGTTGTTAAAACCGATGCTATCCGCTTTGGTTACACCTTATCTACACCTAAAAATCCGTACTGGTTGACCAATGGCATTCAACTAACCGATCCCGATGGGTTTGGCGTTATCATAACTGTTAAAACCATAAAACTTGATGCTGCAACCCAAACAGGAACGCTTTTGCAACATAAAAATATAAGTTACTGGGGCGATTTCCTTGACTGGTTGCGTTCGGTACCTTATGGCCGCAATTCAAGCAGGGCAATGCCTGAACTAGTAATTACCGAGAGTTGCGGCACCTGCAGTTCAAAACATGCGCTTGCTAAAAAAGTAGCCGTTGAAAACAACATTCCAAATGTTCAACTCATCATCAGCATATATAAAATGACCGAAAAGAATATGCCGGGCATTGGTAGCCACTTATCGCAAAATGGGCTTGAATATATACCCGAAGCACATTGCTATTTAAAGGTAAACGGCAAACCGCTTGACCTTACCAATGCAAACAGTTCGTTCGTGAATTTTTATGATAGCATAATGGAAGAACACGAAATAAATTTTGACCAGGTTGATGTATTTAAAGTTGAACTTCACAAAAATTTTATGCGTAACTGGATAAGGCTACACAACATGAAGCAATCGTTTGATGAGATTTGGGAAATACGGGAACGTTGCATTCACAGCCTTTCGGAATCCAACTAATTTTAATACTATCTTAGCATCCTTATGAACAAAGACATTAAAGCCTACAACAGCGCGCAAACAGCCAGCGATAAAGCCATTTGCACTATTTTGGAAAAAGAAATAAGCGCCAACCTGCCAAAAGCCGAAAGCAAGGTATGGCATGCACACCCCGTTTGGTTTATTGATGAAAATCCCATTGTTGGTTACAGCAAACAAAAAGCAGGCATACGTTTAATGTTCTGGAGCGGAATGAGCTTTGATGAAGACGCTTTAAAACCAGGCACCGGGAAATTTAAAGACGCCTCTTTTGTTTATACGTCCGAAAAAGAAATAAACGTAAAAGACCTGAAGCGCTGGTGCACCAAAGCTAAAAAAATACAATGGGATTATAAAAACATTGTCAAGCGCAAAGGCAAACTGGAGAAGATTGGCGAGTGGTAACTGAAGATTATAATAAAAAATGCAATTTATTCGCCCAAAAATAACCGGAACTCTTCGCATTCAAACAATGCTATCGGGCACACTGGCCGTTATAAATGACATTAAATCTTCGCCAAACAAAATCATAATTCCATGCCGATCGAAGGAACACGGGCAGGAAATTATTGAAAAAATAAAAAGCTCCAAACCCGGAGATTTACTTCATTTATAAGTTTTCTAATGCATTGCATTCTCCCTGTTTTATTATGACGAGTAAAAAACATAACATGCTTAAACAATGAACCTGGTTGATTTTATAACGGGCGCCCTGCTCATGAATGCCATGCCCCATTTTATTTTTGGCATCACCGGAACCAAATTCCTGGGCCTTTTTGGCTTTAGTCCCAAAGGAAACATACTTTACGCATTGGTGCAGTTTGTGGCTTGCCTGGTTTTATTCCATGCAAACCATGATGTGCGCACCATTTTATCCAATGGCATTTTTACAGGCGGGTTAACTGTTTTACTGTTGTTTTTTGTGTTTGGAAAAACAATCCTCCGTTTTTACAATAAAAAATAATTACCATGCTGTTCAATATACCTTACATAGGAACCATGACTGCCCGCACCGATTGGGTTGCAGGTGGAAATTTTGATGGTTATATACAGGCTGATGTTATCACATTTTTTGAAGAGGGTTGTGTGGTAATATGGGAGCATCGTGTAGTTGCCGCTTCTTTTGACGATGTTCTTCCTAAAGACCATTTAATGCATAAGGCAACCTATGATTTTAATGACCCGCGTGGCATAAAATTTCTTGGATACAGGGGTCGATTTTTAGGAGATAAAAAACAATTTCTTGTGCTCGATCCCATGTCCAGCAATACGGGCGGGCCACTTTGCTTTGTTGCGGCCGTATAAAACAATTCGCTTCTAACAAAAAAACAATCCCCGAAATTAACCGGGGACTATTTCATCTTAAACCTTTATTTACGCATTTACCAAATCACCCGATTGCCTGTACCTGTTCAAAAAGTACAAGGGCAAAAAACCGAAATTGAGTATGGCCACACCTAAAACCAGCATAATTGAGGCGCCCGGCCAATGCTGTATTTTAAACAATAATCCGGTTGAGCTTAAACAGGCCGCTACATAGGCCATTGCATACATTGATTTTTTCATAGTTCCTCCATTTTTAACCTGTAATGCGTTTTCCTGTAAAAAGTAACAACCAGTTTCAGTTAAAGCAAAATAGTGCGTTATGCCCAGGCTTTTCATGGCGCTATTCCTAAAATCCGTATTTTTAATCGCCATTAATTTTAATTTATATGATTGCATACATTGGAACAGGTTTGCTGGGCTCAGGTTTTATCCAGGCCTTGTTGAGTAAAGGAGAAACCGTACAGGTTTGGAACCGGTCGTTTGAAAAAGCCAAAGCGCTTGAACAATTTGGTGCAACTGCACATGCAAACATTGCTGATGCGGTGAAGGGCTGCAAACGCATTCACCTTACACTAACCGATGATGCGGTGGTTGATGCTGTATTGGAAAGTGCATGGCCCGCATTGGAGCCGGGCGCCATTCTTATTGACCATTCCACCACCTCGGTACAGGGCGCCATGGATCGTGCCGCAAAATGGAAAAAAAGGGGGTATTCCTACATTCACGCGCCTGTGTTTATGGGTCCGGCCAACGCCCTCCAGGGTACAGGAACCATGCTGGTAAGCGGTGACCAGGAAACCATTCGGTTGCTTGAGCCGGCTTTGTCAAAAATGACCGCAAAATTGTGGAACCTGGGTGAAAATGCGGGTAAAGCAGCAGCCATAAAATTGGTGGGCAATCTTTTTCACCTGTGTTTTACAGCAGGCATTGCCGACATGGTGGCCCTGTCAAATGCACTTGGTATTGAAACAAGTGAACTTGGTCCTTTGTTTGAGGTATTAAACCCCGGTGGCATAGCCCAGGCCCGCTTAAAAAAGATCCAAAGCAATACGTTTGATGTGGCTTCTTGGGAATTAAGCATGGCGCGTAAAGACGCAGGTTTAATGATGAGCGAAACATCCCAAAAAAACAAATCACTTACCGTTATTCCGGCAGTTGCCCAAAAAATGGATGCGCTTATTGAAAAAGGTCTTGGTAAACATGATTGGACGGTATTGACCAGGGAGTAGCAAACTTGTTTTATTTTTTTGCGTGTCTGTCTTTAACCATTTATGAGCGAAATTGGTATATTTGATACCCGCTATAAAACTTCATGAATACAGCTATTTTGGATGGATGGGCGCTATAGAATGGCGGGTGTAAAGGAGTTGGCACCAATTTTAAAACGACAGACAACAACGTGACGACAGTAAAGAAAATAGACTTTGATTCGCCAATAATTCCTGGACAAGGTATTGGAGAAATTAAGTTATTGGAAAATGCCTTTTCGCTGAGACAATTAATTTTATCTAATACTCTCTCCGGACAAAATATCGACTGGATTTTTACGACTGAAAAACAGTTCCCAGACTGGTTGACTCTAAATTACAGGGACATTTTTCTTGTTGGTGTTAATATTTATACGGGGAAAATTACTTCGTTGACAGTTAGACAAGGTTTTAAAGGAAAGATTTTCCAACAAATTTCTATTGGCAGTTATGTAAAAGACCTTTTCAAACTGGACAACGACTTTTATTATGACGAAAGCGATGAATACATTTTGCACAAGACCAATTTTGATATTCGATTTGACATTGACTTAAAAAACAGAATCAGTTTTACAGACAATGAAGTGGAAGAATCAAGAATTACAGAAATAACAATTTTAAACCACGAGCAATCCTCGACAATTATTGGGGCGACAGAATTTCCGAAAGAATGGACGAAATAAAAACTGATGCTAAAAACACATTTGCAAACCGTTGGGCGCAAAATAAAAGATGACAGCAAAAGAACTAGTATATAAAATCTTGGACTATCAATATTTGTGGACGCTTCCTCAAAATAAAAATAGCAAACCTGCAAAACTTAGACTTGCGCAAATTGAATCATTACTTGAAGCATTTGGGCTTACAAAAAAATATGTAAATCCGCTCGTACAAATAAAATACTTCGCTGGTGGTGACAAACAAGGACTAGACAGGGCAAGACAATTGAATAAAATAACAAATTTGGAATATCTTTTGCGGGGTGAATTCCTCCGTGACCGAGAAAAAGATGCAAATGCAGAGCTGTCAATAAAAGTGAATGAAACTATTAATTCATTGTACCCAGACATGACCGAACATATTAATCGAAGACCGGTTGACATCGGTTGGCTTTTTAATAACTTGTTCAACTTTAGGCAGGAAGTTTATAAATTAACTTATCCAGATGCAGGAATGGTTGAGGGGTTTTCGGCCGGACTCCATTATAGCTTCTACCTGAAGCATAAATTAAAAACACTTATAACGGACAACCTCCATGAAATAGACGAAACCCTATGGCTCATCTTGGATCCGACTAAACGTGACATAGAAATGAATACGTTGGTAAGTCAATACAAATATGTAGACCATGACTTCAAAGCATTAGACCTTGACTGGAGAGTAGGAAACTACTAATCTGCGCACAACACAGCTTTTGCGTTAATGGGATTACAGTACAAATAGAAACATTGTAGCGATTAATAAACGTTGGTGCTGGCTATACGGTTAACCATCAGCAGTAACTCTACAACAACACCGCAACCCATAAAAAATACAAAAATGAAATTAAATATATTTTTATTTCTACCCATTTTAACCCTGTTGACATCGTGCAAAGGACAGGCCTCTTGCCAGAAAAGTGATGCAAACCAAATTACACAAGGCGACACCGTAAAAAAACCTGGAAACAGCATTATGGTGATCTATCAAGACAAGAAAAATAATTATTGGTTTGGTAGTTGGGAAACAGGCGTGTACAAATATGACGGAAAGTCGCTGATAAATTATACCACCAAACACGGTTTGCTAAACAACAGAATTGATGAAATAAAAGAAGATAAATCGGGTAATATTTATTTTGCCAGTGCAAACGCTAACTCAGCAATATCAAGGTTTGACGGAAATAATTTCACGACTTTAACGGCAGTTCCCGGTAGAAATTGGAAACTTGAATCCACAGATATCTGGTTTAAATATTCTTATGGCATTACGGGAAAAGTATATCGCTATGATGGCATTACATTATTTGAATTGAAGCTCCCTAACCCACTAAATTTACTCAATCCATTTGATGTTTACAGCATTTATAAAGACAGAAAAGGAAACATTTGGTTTGGCACCAATCCGGTTGGTGTTTGCCGGTATGACGGAAAATCATTTGAATGGATTACCGAAGAAGATGTGACAGAATTTCGCAACGAAGGGGCAAACGGAGTACGTTCAATCACCGAAGACAAAAACGGGGACTTTTGGTTTAATACCGAAAACCGTTACAGCGTTTACGACAGCATAACAATAAAAAGCAATACGTTTTATACACGACACGAAAGCATAGGTGGTTTGGATGGTAAAAAGGACAGCAACCTGGACGAGTACCTGTCAACCGTAAGAGATAACAACAATAATTTATGGTTTGTAACCTACCGTGATGGGGTTTGGAAATACGATGGAACAAAAGTTACTCATTACCCGGTTCAAGAGAATTCAAAAGACATTACCTTATTCAGTATTTACAAAGACAACCATGGCGACCTGTGGCTTGGAACACACGAAAACGGAGCCTATAAATTTAATGGGACCACATTCGAAAAATTCAAGCCATGAGAAACGATGGAAGAGATGCCACAAACCATTCTATCTAAACCTTGAGTCTTTCCTTCCCTACGCCTTATAAAACAATTTCAAAAACTCATCTTTCTTTCTAACCGAAACATCAATTAAGCGATTGTCGGTTAACATTACCTGGCTGTCGCTTTTCAAATACTTTGAAACGTGTTTTAAATTCACAATCCAGGAACGGTGGCACCTGAAAAACATTTCAGGGTCCAGCATCTCCTCAAACTCACCAATGTTTTTGGATGAAACGTACCGCTCGTTGTTGTCAAGATAAAGGGTGGTGTACTTGGCATCGCCCTCAAAACAAATAATGTTGTTTACGCTTATGAGTTGCATGCCGTCTTTTACAGGTATGGCCAGTTTTTCCACTTTCTTGGTATTGCCCGATACGTTGTTCAAAAGCGCCTCGGCACGCTGTGCAGTAAATAGGGCCTGGTTTTTTTTGCTTTCCAGGCGCGCCATGGTGCTTACCAGCTCCTGTATCACTATTGGCTTTAATAAATAATCAAAACACGAGCTCTTTATGGCCTTCATCATGTATTTTTCATGGGCCGTGGTAAATATCACTTCAAATTTTGGGGCTGGAATAAATTTAAACAGGTCAAAACCCACCTCGTCCTGTATTTCAACGTCCAGAAAAACCACGTCAATGGCATTTGCGTTTACCAGTTTAACGGCCTCGGCAATTGTATTGGCTGTACCCACCACGTTTGCTGTTGGAATATAATCGCTCAATATGCCGTTTAAGGCCTTTATACAATTGTTATCGTCATCAACTATTATGCAGTTCATAAAAATTCAGGTTATTAAAATTCAGCTAACATGGGCAGGTAAAACACCACGCGGGTTCCACGCTCCAATTGCGGTACACTGGCAATGCTGAAATAATTCAGGGGCATTTGCATTTTTTCGCGTTCATACGCCAGCTCAATGCGCGATTGAATGATAGACATGGAATGCGATTGTTTAATAATTTCGTTTTTGTCACCCGCAATGCCTTTGCCATTGTCTGTTACGGTTATTTTAAGGTGCTTGTTTTCCTCTTCAATTTTCAACCCAATGGTTGCATCGCTCACATCGCCCAGCCTGGCGTGTTTTAAGGCGTTTTCCAGCAAAGGTTGTATCATCATGGGCGGCACCATTGTTTCTTTACCATCAACGTTTAAATCAATTGTAAACCCTATTTTGTTTTTGAACCGCTCCTGTTCAAAGGCAATAAAGGTTTTTAAATAATCCATTTCATTTTCCAGCGAAATGAGTTCATGGTTTGAATTATTAAGCGTGGTGCGCATGAGCTTTGAAAAATTACCCAGCTGCAACAGGGTTTTTTCCTTCTCGTTGTTTACCACAAAACCCTGTATGCTGTTTAGGGCATTAAACACAAAATGCGGGTTCATTTGCGACTGGTATTTGGTGATTTCACCCGATAATTTTGCAAGCTGTTCGCCCTGTTGCTGTATCTCAATATTTTTTTGCTGCAGTTTGTGGTAAGCCTGCCTGCGTGCACGTACATTTCGTACCAGCACAACCACAAAAACCACCAGGCCAAGTACAAGTACGCTTATTGAAATAATAATTATCCACAGGTTTTGCTGGCGTTGTTCTGATTTTTGCAGCAACAGGTCACTTATCTTTTTTTCTTTTTCCTTTTTTTCAATTTTTAACTGCGTTTCCAGGTCATTTATTTTGGCAAAGTTCTCGGTGTTCACCACGCTGTCATAATACATTTTATGCTGTATGTGATATTCCAATGCCTTTTCATATTCGCCTTTTTCGGCAGAAACCTTGGCCAGTTCCTGGTAAAAATTGTATTGCCATAAATGTGAATGTATTTGTTCAGCTGTTTTTAATCCCTGCTCAAATATGTTAATGGCTTCGTTGTGCTTTCCCTTTTTAACCAACATCATTCCTTTCTGGTGGTAATAAGGACAATAAAAGTCGGTCATGTCATGTGCTTTTGCAATTAAAAAAGCCCTGTCAACAAAAACTACAGAAGAATCATTGTGCAGTTTTTCTTCATAAATTAATGACTTAAGCCAAAGACCGTAAGCTATAACATCCCAGTTTTTAGCTGTATCGGCTCGGTTTAAAGCAATGTTTAGATTTTTTAATGCATTTTGAGTGTAATTACTGTCGGGTTTGGCTTCGTAATATAAAGACGCCAGGTTAAAGTAAATGGCCGGTAAATTAAAATTCAGCTTTTTTCGCTCTGACAATTCAATGGCTTTGTGATAATATTGCTCTGAAAGTTTATATTGCTTAACGGCACCGTATATTGTCGCAAAACAATCGTACAATGATGCCTGGGTCTCATAAAACTTATATTTTTCGGCCAGTTTTGCGGCTATTTTAAAATACCTTATTGCTGTATTATAGTCGCCAATTATCTGGTAGCAACGGCCCAGGGTATACCAGGCCTGAGTGAGACATTCTTTATTACCGTTTTTTTTTGCTGCAGCCACCGCCCATTTACTTGCATATACAGCTGTTTCATGCTCAGCAGGACTTAAATCCACAATGCGTTTGAGAAGTGCAAAACAAGTTGCCGTATCTGTTTTGGCGTTTTTTAAAACACGTTCAACCGAATCGCGAAGGACAGGATTTGACTGTGCACATATGAATTGTGCTGATAGAAAAAATAAAATTATTGAAACAAGCTTCTTCAATAAACGGGTTGAATAGTCGAATATAGTATTTAAATCAATACCTATTGTACAACAAAATAATTTACCAGTCCAACAGCCAATGACAACAATCCCATTAAAAAAATAAAATAATAAAACCCGACCCCGCTGCGGTAAATTACCGAGCGGGCCGGATTTTTTGGATTGACGTAAATTAGGGGCTTATCGTCAATCTCCCAAAGTTTTTTGTTTCCATTGTTGCTGGTGTAATAAACCCAGCCGTTAACCAGGTTTACCAAATGCACATTTTTTCCGGAATACTCTTCGCCCCCAACCCTGTATTTATACATCACGTCAAGCACATAGGTTGAGCGCCTGCCGGGTCCGGCTCGCAAGGCCAGTTCACGCATAACAACCGTGGCCTGTACCCGCCTCCACTTTTTAACCTTTGCATTTACCAGTAGTAAACGTACACTGGCCCAGAAGCAAACCAGTGCTATGAGCAGCGAAAAAATCAATACTACAACCGCCATACTATGCCCGGGTTGCTTTGTGCCGGTTAGGATTGCCGAATGGCGTTTGCCACCGGTTCAATGTTGAGCATTCCATAATTGAATGTGTGTTGGGTGTCATCATCAAGTGTGATAATTGCTTTTTTGGCAAAAAAGCGTTTTTCAATGTTTACCTGCCTTATGCGGTTCTTTGGAATCACAATGTATTCCTCAGAACCCCATTTGGCGAACAAATTTTCTTCAACGAGCCCGCGTGTTGTTACATCAAACTTTGCATCATACAACAGCCGTTTGTTGGTAACGGTTAGTTTTCCGTTGTATTTTGCTCCTTTTTCATTTGAGTAAATTACCGTCCAGGTATCTATTATTTTTTCCTCCAGGCCCATTCCAATGCTCATTGCTGGTTATTTAAGTTTACTGCCATCAAAAATAAATACACCATAACTTCCGGCATCATCTCTTACCACGTCAAGCGGGAATGAAGGGTCGTTGTTTTGAATTGGCGAGTAGTTGTAGATGTAAGGATCACCATACACACCGTTTCCTACATAGTCCATTTTAATTACACCACCCGAAAAACGGTACGTACCATCACTGTCTTTAAACGCCCAGTAAAATACATGGTTGCCCATTTTGTATGAAGGGAAATTAGTTGAAGCATCCACCAGGCTGCGGAAATCGCCCGAGCCGTCAGCTTTATCAAATGTAAGTTTCATGATTTCGGTTGCGCCTACGTGTTGCTTGATCATGTTAATGAGATTTGCATTTGAAAAACGCGCATCGCTGTAGCCGGGATTGTTTCCTTTTGAAAAGCAAAGTGGCAAAGGCAAACTTTTAGCTTGTTCAACCGAGGCTTTATTTACTTTTTTAAGGGCTGCAAGCCTTGCTGCTTTTTCTTCCTTAACACCCTGTTCAAACCACGCCTTTTGTGTTGCCTTGGTACTTGCGCTATAGTCAATGGTTAAATCCCCTGCGCCTTCCAATCCATGAATTTCACTTTTTGCCTGATTCATTTCATCGTTAAGTGTTATTTTGAAATTTATTTTTCCTCCCAAATCAATATCGTATTCGCTTGCAAAAGAGCGGTAAAATCCCTCGAATGAAGCGTAGCGCGATGCCGATTCACCGTTTGCGGGGGTTATGTCAAATTCAATTTCCTTTTTTTCAATATCGGCCTGGCTTAAAAACAACATTGGTTTAAGCGGCATTTGCTCATATTCACCTTCACCCTTTTTAATGCTGATGGTAAATTCAAGTACACGAACAATGTCCTTGTCGGCTTTATAATATTCCACAAGATCTTTTTCCAATGGTTTGCAATAGTCCTTCAACGGTTTTTCAAGGGTCAGTTTTCCATAAATAGGTGTTCCGGCTTTAAAGTCGGTTTGCGGTTGCGGGTTTTTTGAAAACGGTTGTGATGCAAAAACCATTTTATTGGCCACATTGTTCATGGCTGCTTCCACACCGGCTTTTTCGGCTTTTTCAACAACACCGTTATTGGCATTCATGCATTGCTGGTACCAGGCCAGTGCTTTGTCATAATCATTGGCGCTGTAATCAACCTGTAAAAGCCCTTCACCGTTAATGGTAAAATCGGAATTACTTTCCTGATCGAGTAAAATTTTATAGTCAACAATTGCTCCATCGCCATAATATGCATTGGTGGCAATGTACCTGTAAAACTCTTTTCCTTCTTCAAACTGAGTTGACGCGTCACCATTCATAGCTGCCATATCAAAATCAATTTCTTTTTTAGACAGGTCGGCTGCAGTAACCATCATGTTACAGGTTTCTTTGTATTCGTCTTCATACACACCTTTTATTTTCACCAATACGGTAAAGCATAATTTTTTTCCGGCATTGCTGTTTGATGCATATTCCTTTAGCGGTTTTGGCAAAACCAGGCGGCCGTAAACCGGTGTACCTGCTTTTACGGTAGTGAATGGTGCGGGTGATTTCGAAAACGGTTTGCTTCCAAACAAAATTTGGTTTTTAGGTGCTGCTGCAACACCTACTGTTCCGTTTTTGTGCTTACCAGCCGTTGCTGTACGAATTTCTTCCTGCTGGTTTCTCCACTCCGTTTGGGTTTCAGAACTGCTTGCTGAATAATCAATGGTAAGGTTTGCAACAGCATCACTAGGGTCCTGATTAATGTTGCCACTTGGCTTTTCTTTAAGTTTAACGATGTACGTTAGTTTTGAGCCGTACGTATCACTCATGTTGGATACACTGGCAAATACATTAAAAAAGGTTTGGCTTTCTACATAATAGGTGGTTGCATCATTTTCTGTAGGGGCCAGGTCAAACTCCAGTTCTTTTTTATCCAGGTCAGCTTCGCTTAGGTAAACCGACACGTCAACATTGCTTCCATCCGGATCGGTTGCCCGGCTCAGGTTAAAAAGAATGCGGTGTGTGAATTTCTTATTCACGCCTTCTTCTTTCAGGTTTTGCTGGTTCCAGGAATCAATTTCCTGTGCATACTTTCGCATTGACCCCACCACAATTTTTCCATAAACAGGAGTGTTGGCTTTAAATTCAGTTTGCGCATTTGCGCCTTTTGAAAATGGTTTGGCCGCAAACAATATTTTATCATTGTTTGGTGCATTAACGGGTACATTCATATTTGAGGGTTTTTCTTTTGCTTTGTCAGCTACATTTTTGACTTTGTCTTTGATGTTAAGCTGGCCAAACAGATTCCCCTTTAATCCGAATGCCAATGCGAATAGCAATAAATAATTTTTGCAAACAGAATAATTTGCTTGTTTAATTGAGTTTGCGAACATTGCTTGTTTCATGTTGTTTTTATTTTGGGTAAACTTAGCGTGTAACAAACTGTGCTTCTAAAAAGATTAAAATGCGTGGGTGAATACGGTAAAAGCGTAGGGTTTTATGGTAAAAGCGTAGGTTCCTGTAAAAACTTGTTTTTAACTGTAACGTATTGATTATAATGGCTTTGTTTGATTGCGTTGCTGTATCATAAATTTCGTTAAGGCTTTGTAATAAAACACAAACCCCCGCACCTGTTGCCCTTACCATTCATTTAGGTTCTTACTTTAGCGAACGTGGGAGATTATTTTAAATTGCAAAGCCTATTAATCAGGCGTGCTCTTTCAGAAACAGGGTTTGGAACGCGTGCGGGATTCGTTCTCCTGATTTCTTTTTTTTCCGTATCTTCTATTTATCTTTTTTACATCACTCGTTATGCATCCTTTATTTATTGTTTGACAGCGGTTGGCTTTTTACTTCGGCTATCAGAAATTAAAAGAAATGATTTTCTTAAAACCATTTTTACCCGTAGTTTATATTATAAAACCCGGATTGCAGAAAACCTGTTGGTTGTTCTTCCGTTTACAGTTTTCCTTTTTATTTATAGTCCTTTTTCATATAGCATTGGGTTGGCAATTTTTTCAATTCTTTTCGGGTTTGTTACATTGCCTAAACCAATTAAATTTACATTACCAACGCCATTTTATAAGCATCCTTTTGAATTCATAATTGGTTTCAGAAATACCTTCTTTTTATATCCTTTACTTTATGCGCTAACGTTTGTTGCTGTTTACGTTGATAATTTTAACCTGGGTATTGCAAGTGTTTTAGGCGTTTTTGTTATAGTTGTCAGTTTTTACGCCCGACCTGAAAACGTGTATTATGTTTGGTCGTTTTCATCAACCCCAAAACAATTTATTTTTACTAAATTAATAACTGCCCTGCTTCTTGTTTCAGTGCTTGTTTTGCCTCCGGCATTGTTTCTTCTCGCCTTTAATTTTTACTCCTGGCATTACCTGATTTTGTTCCTGGCTATTGGTTATTTATTTCTTGGTGCAGTAATAGGAGCAAAGTATGCTGCTTACCCACATCACATCAATATTCCACAAGCATTTACACTTGGTTTGTGCATTTATTTTCCACCCTTGCTGTTAGTGGCCATCCCTTACTTTTTATACGATGCCAATAAAAACCTAAAACACGTGTTAAATGATATCAGTTAAAGGACTTTCGAAAAAATTTGACGGAAAGGTTGTAGTTAAAAATATAAATCTTGATTTTGAACCTGGAAATGTGTATGGCATTGTGGGAGAAAACGGAGCCGGAAAGACCACCTTGTTCAGGTGCCTTGCGGGATTGGAAACATATGAAGGAATTATTTCGTGCGCAACGGGGGCCCTGAAAAACAACCTGGGTTTTTTACCTGCCGACCTTTTCTTCTTCTCCAAAATTACCGGGATGGAATATATACGTCTTTTATGTAACGCCCGCAAAAAAAATATTCAGCATATAGAACGTAAAAACATTTTTGACTTACCACTTGGACAATATGCTTCCACGTACTCAACCGGCATGCAAAAAAAACTTGCACTCACGGCCATTCTTCTTCAGGAAAATGATTACTTCATACTTGACGAACCTTTTAACGGGGTTGATATCCAGAGCAACATTCTCATTGCAGAAATCATTCTTGAGCTAAAAAAACTGGGCAAAACAATTGTACTCTCTTCTCATATTTTCTCAACCTTGTCAACTACTTGTGACATGCTTCATTTAATACACAACGGCAGTATTTCCCACTCCGTTAAAAAGGAAGATTTTAACCAGTTGGAAGACCAGATGAAGAAAATAATCATTGGAGACAAAATTGAACGCCTGCATTTGAAGTAAATGAAAAAAGCGAGATCTGGTATATTTTAAAAGTTGCTGATTACCAGTGGTTTATTGATAAAAACTAAATCCTTTAATTTGTTGCAGGCCGGTGGTTTTTTGTATGAAAAACCACCAGGGCCATTGCCCTTAAATATGGGCTAAAACTCACCATCAACCACTTGACATTTTTGGCTGTTTTTAATAACTTTTTTAACACCGGTTTTTGAATGATAAAACAATCATTTACAGCTGTTTAACACCCAATGTTTATTCTTCATTTTAACGATTTTTTCGGCCTCGTTTTCGTATCTTAAATAGTAAGAAATGCGCAGGGCTTTATGAGCAAAAAGAACGGTGTTTCAAATGACCTTTAAAGTGAAAAAGAAAATGAAGACAAACAGACCAACACAGAAGAAAAGAGCCGGTAAGAAGCGCCAGAAAAAAGCGGTTGCTCCATTGTTTACCGAGATTGAGGGAACCCCGTACACGGGTGTATTAAATGAGCAAACCTGGAACTTGAGCAAAGCCACCTGGAACGAAAGCCGCAGGAATGCAAAGTCATGGGACATTTTATTTGAAACGCTCGCAACAAAACCGTTTGAGGGCGCAAATGAATTGCCTGTAGGCAGTGAGTTTCACAGTTACATTCTTGCGCACCAAACCATGGTAAAAACACGCAAGAACACATGGAAAGTTAAGCTTGATGGAAAAAAGTTTAAACTTGCTCACAAAGAAGAAGGAGCTGGATGGAGCGCCAACTCAACTACGCGCAGGAATTACCTCATTAAGATTTTAAAAGAAACCCTGCATGAACTGGAAATGGGACATGGCCCAGCGCCATCGCATTCCAAAACACCGTTTAACGCAGGTACCGCCTCAAACGGGTAAAAAGCATTTAAACCGGCTATCTCTTCGGATTAAACCCATGGACGGATGTTCATGGGTTTTTTTTATGGTTGATGGTTGGCTATTTTCATTCGCCATCCTGCTTTTTTAGAACCATATGATTATGGTGTGTGATTTTCCATTTCATCACCCATATTAAAAAATTCTTTGTTTGACATCATCCTTATCCTGATTTGTTCAGGATGAATATTTTCACTTGATTCAACTTTTACCTCGCTTTCTCCATACTCAGAAAAAACACAATTGTAAATAGCTGTTTTTTTTGCCGTAAGATTATTACAACCTGATATTTCCATAAGCTGGTGGTACGTTTTATAATGAAAACTGCATTTTTTAAATAAAATATTTTCGCAATCAAAAACACCAAATAGCCCATAAGTACAGTCCTTGATAATTGTTTTTTCAATCACAATGTTTTTGCAGCGATGTGCCAAAAAACCGCGTGTACCGCACCCAAACAACACGTTGCTTTTTAAGGTGATTTTGTTGCAATCAAAAAACTCGAGTACTTCGCCCGAGCAAAAACTTATGTAAAGATCATTGGGATCATCATATTTCACAACATCATGTCCAAAAACAATTCCATCAAGTTGCAGGTTGCTGCAACCTTTAAACGCCAGAACGCTTGCTGCCCTGCGGTTGGTTAATATGCGTACCGAATCTTTGCCTTTGGTTTGCGCCCGAATGGTTAGGTTTTCAAGCCCGCTTATTAAAAGGGTTTTGTCCTCTTCCTGGGTTTCGTTTTCATAAATCTCATCAAACAATACCAATGACCAGTTGCATGCAGGATTTTTTTGAGCCGTGTCAACTTGCTCCAGGTGGTAGTCACCGGGGGCCAATTCAATAACGGTATTGCTGGCAATAGCATTGTAAAACTCCTGTACCGTTTTTACTTTAACGGTTTTTTGCGCGCTTACAGGAATAAAACAAATGAGAAAAATACTTATCGGCAAAAAAAGCTTCATGGTGTAAATATACTTTGTTTTGGTTATTTTTGGTTAAATCAATTTTTATGAAAAACGTTTTTGCATGTGTTCTTTTAGCTGCTTTTATTGGCTTGGTGTTTACGGGTTGCCACAGGCAGCAGCCGCGCATGAAAAAACCGGTTATTTATGTTTACAGCAATACCAAACAACCGGTTGAAGTTAAACTTGCATTTAACGGAACCCTGAAAGCCACGTATCCCCTTTACCAAAACGGTTGGAAGTTTATGGCAGACACCAATGGTAATTTGATGGATACAAAAACAGGTGAAACCTACCAATACCTTTTTTACGATGGCTTGTCGGCCGTGGAGTACAAAAGTTTTACCGAAGGCTTTTGCGTGAAAACCGATACAGTGATTGACTTTTTAAAACACACACTAACTTATTTGGGGCTGAATGAAAAAGAACAAAATGACATGATTAGTTTTTGGATTCCCGAGCTGAATGAAAAGGCATTTTCGTTAATGCGTTTTAAAACAAACGAAGCCTGCAACGAAGGCGCCACACTTAAAATTACACCTGCCCCTGAAACTGAAATACGGGTAATGCTTGAGTTTTTACCCGCGAATACCTACCAGGAAATACGTGAACAAAAATTAAAACCTGCAACCCGCAGCGGCTTTACTGTAGTGGAGTGGGGCGGTGTAAACTTACAAAACACGTTACCGGAATTATAATAAAATAAAAAAGCCCTGCTTTTGAGGGCATGGCTCTTTCATTGGTTATTGGTTGTTTTTCCCTTGTATTAATACACTGTGGCAGTTGCACTGGCTACACTGTTTGGTGAGTTGGCAACTGCGCTTGAGTAAAGAATGCCATTGATATAAATTTCAACGATTACCTGTTTGGTTGATGCCGTTACATTTGCGGCTTCAAGTTCAAATGTTGAACCATTTACCCAATCAAATCCAATTACATGTTCATTCCTGTTAATGGTGGTTTTATATGTTTTGAGTTTATTGGCTTCGGGTGCTACATATTTTAAAATAAACGAACCCGACTCAGCGTACACTTTGTACTCAACTGTTATAAGGTGTTGTTGCGAACTCTGAACAGGTGTTACGGGTTGGGTCACGGGTTTAACCTCCTGCTTTTTACAACCTGAAAGAAAAGCGATGAACAATAAGAAAAGACCGATGATTGCTAGTGCTTTGATTTTCATTTTATTATACTGTTTTATTCCGTTTTTATGGTTGCAAAGGTAGCCAATTTTGGTAAAAAACAAGCCTAATCGAATAAAAAAAGCAGTTTGTCGAAGTTAAGTTTGAGTTAATTTGCAGATTTCACGTTTTAGTCGATGGCTATTTTAGCGGAATCAGCTCAGTATGAACTAAATAATTTAGTTGGCCGGGGGTAAAAACAATGACGGTATTAAACGTGCTTACTTACAAAGCGAATTATAAAGCCTGAACATTTCCATTGCTGGTTCTTCTTTACGGCTGAAGTCGCCCTTGTACTGATTTTTGAATTCTTCACATGCCAGTAAAAACGGCTTAATTACCTTGTTCATGTTTTTTGCCTTGTTAATCTGGTAATATTTTCCGTCCGGCATTTTTACAAAAAAGCGGTAGCTGCCCATGGGTGCTGATGAATTTGTTGTGCGTCCTGTACTCATGTTCATAGTGGTGGTGCTCATGCTTCCCTGGTGTGCCAGGTAAACCTTCAGTTTTCCATCAACCTGCCTCCTGTCATAACGAATGTATTTTTTTGGTTTGTTTGCCTTCAAAGGCACCTTATCGTAATACGATCCCTTCATGTAAAATGTAACTACATCGGGCACTTTCTTTTTTCCTTTTATACTTGTTTCGTTTCCCTTCATATCCGTATAACTAATTGAACTAAGGAAACCCTGGTTGGTTGTTGAATAGCTGAGCTTTTGACAAAAAACCGTGTCTTGTTTGGTAACAAAATAATAGTCGGATTTAACCGATTGGCTGATCCCGGCAAATGACACTACCGCCATTAGCACAACAACAATGCTTTTTTTCATATTCCGTAAATTGTGTGCATAAAGATAAAATTAAATTACATATTAGTTGTTTTTTGATACTTTTATTTTCACAAATGAAAACACTTTTATTCTTCCTGGGCGTTTCAATTATGATTGCGGCTGAAATTTGCAAAGCCCTTTGGCTTACACCTGCACCCGGCATGCAACAGGCTGTAGCCATTGAGTGGAATTATTTTTTTCATAATTACATTTGGTTCTTTAGGATAGGCGGGCTCTTGTTAATGCTGCCTTTTTTTATGCACATTTACCCGAAAAAACGCTGGTGGGCAAAAATTTTATTTGTGCTGCCATTTGTGTTATACGGCTTTATTTATTACGAATGCCAATACGACATGTTTGCCGAAGAAATGTTTAGCGTAATGGGCCATAAACAAATGAAGGATGCTAAATCAAATACAGTTTTGTACAATAAACTGGTTGTTGGTGTTGATGTGAATGGCAATGCGCATGCTTATCCCATTGAAATAATTGGGTACCACCACCAGGTAATGGACACCATTGATAACATACCGGTTATTGTTTCCTATTGCACCGTTTGCCGTACGGGCCGCGTATACAAATCAACCATGAATGGTAAAAGCGAAACGTTCAGGTTAGTGGGAATGGACATGTTTAACGCCATGCTGGAAGACAATACAACAGGAAGCTGGTGGCAACAGGCAACAGGTGAGTGCGTGGCCGGACCAAAAAAAGGCGAAAAAATGGAAGAGGTTTTTTCACAGCAAATGAGCCTGGGCGAATGGATAAAACTACATCCAACTACATTGGTGCTTCAGCCTGAAAAAGCGTTCCAGGCCGACTACGATGACTTAAAAGGATTTGATGACGGAACCATTAAAAGCAGTTTGGAAGGACGTGATACAGGCTCATGGAAATTCAAATCATGGGTAGTAGGCATACAGGCCGGAACAAAATCATACGTGGTTGACTGGAATGATTTGCAGAAGAAACGTGTGGTGGAACGAAACGATTTTGTTTTGATAGCGCACCCCAATAAGGTGGATTTTGTTGCTTTTAGCCCGGTACTTGATACAATTACTTACCTTGAATTAACCCCTGAAGGGTTGTTACATGATAAGATTAGCGGATCACATTTTAATTTTGATGGCAAAGGCGTTTCGGGTCGCTTTGAAGGTAAACAATTAAAAAAACTTCCCGCTTACCAGGAATTTTACCATTCGTGGACAACGTTTCACCCGCGAACCATTGAAATAAAATAAGTTTTACAATGAAATTGTATTTGTTGTTGGTTTTATTGATTGCCGTTGCCTTGTTACAGGCATGTGGTCACAGTCATTTTAGCGAAAGTCGCCTTAAGAAACACATCACGTACCTTGCCAGCGATGAATTGGAAGGTAGAGGAACACAAACCCGGGGCGATTCATTAGCGGCAATTTACATTGCTGATTATTTTAAGAGTCTTGGTTTAGTACCAAAGGGTGAAAACAAGTCGTGGTACCAACCTTTCAGTTTTAAATTCAACCACAATCCCTGGGATACTACCGGCAAATACGAAAACACCATGCGTTCAAAAAATGTAATTGGGTTTTTGGACAATGGTGCAAAATATACGGTTGTAATTGGGGCGCATTATGATCATATGGGCCGTGGACTGGACAGCGCATGGATAAAAGACAAAAAAGCTTATGGGCAAATTCACAACGGTGCCGATGACAATGCATCAGGCGTGGCGGGCATACTGGAGCTCGCGCATTATTTTGTTACCAACGGGTTTAAAGAAAAAAACAATTTCCTGTTTATAGCCTTTGGAGCCGAAGAAATGCACATGCGGGGATCAATTGCCTTTTGTGAAAAACCAACCATTAAACTTTCATCCATCAATTACAT
>DATGXI010000192.1:0-8761 GCA_035299065.1 Flavobacteriales bacterium | reverse complement strand
ATTGTAACAGGTTTGGCTGCCGGTACATATGGCGTAACCATTTCGGATGCGGGTTCAGCCGGGTGTACAACGCATCTTGATCTTGTTATATCCGAGCCTTTGCCAATAAGCGCATTAATTTTACCTGAAAGTGTAAACTGTTTTGGTGACCTGGCCACACTGTTTTGCACAGCTTCGGGCGGCACGGCCCAGTACAATGTGGTTTGGAATACTCCTACACCGGTTTTTAACGATACGCTTTATAACGCAGCACCAGGAATTTATTCCGTTACCGTTACCGATTCAAGCGGTTGCAGTTTTAGCTTAACCGATACGCTTACCGAGCCTTTGCCATTAACACTTTTACTTAATGTTGATAGTGTTGGTTGTTTTGGTTCAACACCTGGATCAATTACAGCAATTGTAAATGGCGGAACAGTACCATATAGCTATGAGTGGTCAAATGACACAACCCTTAATTCAAATGTCAACGGAGGATTATCAACCGGTATCTATTTTATTGAAGTAACCGATGAGCACGGGTGTACAGTTACAGCGTTTGATACGGTGTTCGGTTTGGATTTTCCATCCATTTCGTTTACCGATTCAATTGCATGCAACGGTGGTTCCTTTGGAAAACTGGAAGTACACCCATTGGGCGGTTCAGCAGGCATTGTGTTTTCATATGTGTGGAATAGTTCTCCTGTTCAGTATGGTTTAGTGGCCAGTGACCTTGCTGCAGGAACATATACATTAACCATTCAAGGCGGTGAATGTGTGCAAAACCATACCGTTGTTCTTGGTGAATTGCCTATGCGCGATTCACTCGCATTTGACGGAGTTTTATGCAACGGAAGCCCTGAGGTGGAATTATTTTTGCCACAAAATGTGAATCCGGGTTACCAATGGTATTTGAATGGAATTAGTCAACCGGGGCAAACAACCTTAAGTTATGAGGTTTTGGCAGGAAATGTTCCGATTACTTCTGCAACATGGTTTGCTAATGGCTGCAGGTTTGTAACCACGCAGGCACAAATAACCGAATATGCCATACCATCCACCACTGCTATTCCCAATATATTTACACCAAATGACGATGCGCTTAACCGGTATTTTTACCCATTTGTATTTACCAGGGCAACTGATCAGGCATTAATAAACGAACAGTTCCAAACATTCCACATGCAAATTTTCAACCGCTGGGGGCAATTGATGTATGAGTCAACCAATCCAAACGAGGGATGGAATGGAAACGATATTGAAGGAGTGCCCGTAAGTGCAGGTGTTTATTTTGTTGTAATGAAATACGAAGCGTTGTGCAGTGGCGTTGACGGAGAAAATATTTACCAGGGTACAGTTCAATTGGTACGGTAATAAGGATGAGTTAAATTATATCCTGGATGGTTTGTCACATGATTCGGGCATTTTGTATGAACGCAGCACACCTAACCCCTTAAGTTTGTATATTTGATTTAAACAGATTCAAATGAGGGTTTTTAGCTTGGTCATATGGTTGGTTGTGCTTAACATACAAAATGCTAAGTCGCAGTCAATGTGTGTTACAGCCAAAGCTTTTGGCACCAATGAGGTGCGCCTTAACGGGGTAAACATTCAGATTAGCGAAAACGATGTAGTAATTGCCACGCAAAAAACCGAAAAAGGTATGGTTTGGTTATACAATTGCTTGTATGGCAAAGTGTATAAATTCACCTATATACAAAAAGGCTATATCAAACGTCACCTGGTATTTGATTTGCGTAACATACCCGAATCAATTTCAAAGGAAAAATCCAGCATTGACGTTGACATGACCATGTACAAAAAGAAAGAATTGGCTGCGTGTAAAAGTCAACTTGTAGTATGGGAGTCAACCCCTAGTGGAACATTGGTATTTGATGCTGTAAAAAGTGAGTTTGCATGGACGGGTGAGGAGGGGAAAGCCATGAAAACAGCCCTGGAGCAGTGCAAGGGGCGGTGAATTCGGGATTCAGAATTTTGATTGGTAATTAGTAGGTAAAACAACTTAGCGCAGTATATCCTTTTAGGGAACGGTAGTAATATTCAGGCCAGTGGTAACTACCGGGTTCAAAATTTATAAATCTGACGTGAAAAGTTTCACGCTTACACCCGTTAAAAGTTAATATTTCAAAGGTGCGTAAATATCGGTTCAAATTCTTATATTTGATCAAACCTCACACACATGAAAAACGTAAATTTTTTCAAAACACTCTCACTTTTTTTCTTTGCCATCGTGGCAGGAAATTCCTGGTCTCAACAGGCCGCATGGAAAATAAACAATCAATTTGACCAGCGTTGTTTTGTCGAAAACCTGGGCCAGTTTGATGGAATACTACCCGGTAATAAAAAAGTCTTGTTTGGTTCCAAAACAAGTGGTACCGATATTTATTTTACCGAAAACGGTATTGTATTCAGGCAACGTGAAAAAGTAAAGCGTTCATCAAAGGAAATTCACGAAATACTGGAAAAAATGGAAGCCGGCAAGGAAGGTAAAAAACTTAGCCGCAAAGAGGAACGAAGGGAAGAAGAACGTGAAAAGGAAAAACTTGAATTTAAATTCAACGACCATTTTATTGAATTGACCTGGAAAAATGCCGAACAACACATAGGCACCCTGGCCAGCGGACAGGTTGTAACCAGCTATCACTTTCCTGAAAAAAATACCAATAACACCCTTCAGGCAAGAGGATTTAAAAAACTGGTATATTACAACGTATATCCCGGAATTGATGTTGAATTGTTTTTTCCGGTTGACAGTTCGGGTATAAAATACAATTACATAGTAAAAAAGGGGGCCAGCGCAGCATTGATTAAAGAAGAGTGGGGAAGCACTGCCAGCTTAAACCTGAATTCAGCAGGTGGTATAGCTGTAAACGGCCCAGTTGGTAATCTTGTTTTTTCGAAACCTGTTTCATTTAGCCTGGACCAATCCAAATCACCTGTAAAAACAACCTATTCCCTTCAGGGAAACGTGGTTTCCTATACATGTGACGTACCAGCCGAAGGAATGATCATTGACCCATGGGTTGATATTCCACCTGTAGGCTCACTTGCGCGCTGCTATGATGTGGAGTATGATAACAGTGGTAATGTATTTGCGTTTGGTGGTGACGATCCTCTTGTATTGTTGAAATACAACAGCGCTGGTGTACTGGTGTGGTCATATACCGTAACTGAGTTTTCCAATAGCGGGATTTCCTATTATGGCGATTTTGCAGTTGACCGTTACACTGGTAGCTCATACCTCATTGACGGGTACGGATTTGGCGGTGGAAATACAGTCTTAAAACTTTCCAATGGAGGTGTATTTGCTGCAGGATTTGCGGCTTTTTCAATCATGGACGAGATGTGGCGTATTATTGTGGTGCCATGTACCAACCAGGTTGTAATTGGCGGTGGTGGTGCCGTAGGAAATCAAATGGCGTACCTCGATACAAATCTTTCTTTCTTTTCACCTGTTGCTGTTTTTGGTGCATCCAGTTTCCAGGACATTGCCATTTTAACAGCCGACAAATATGGCAACTGCTATTATTTACCGCATTCTCCAAGCTCAGCAGCCAACCAGCTGCACCGATCACCCTTACCGGCATTTTTACCAGTCACGTATTCAATACCCACCGGGTTTAGTTTTAATGAACTGTCAAGTTTATACTATTATTCTCCAACAATCCTGAACGGGTACAACGGTGTGGCCATTGCCAATACATCACTGTATGCATATGATGGATTTACCATTCAGAAACGCGATGCGTTTACCGGCTCGTTGCTCATTACGAAAAACGTGGTAACGCCAACGTCCAGCATAAAATACTGGGGAGGAATAGCGGTGGATGAATGCCAGAATTTATTTGTTGGTGTGAAAGATACCATATACCAGTATGATAGTTTGCTGAACGTTATACAGTCATATTACATTGGTGATTCCGTTATTGATGTGGCCGTAACAAACACCGGTATGCTTTATGCAACCGGTTATAATTTTGTTACTGCGTTTGCACCATCGGCACTAACACCTTGTTTAAGTCCCTCTGACCCCATTATTGATCCCAACCTGGTGGTAAACGGTCTTAGCTGTTCAGGCCTTGGTTCGGCATGGGTAACACCAACCGGAGGCACCGCACCATATACGGTAACATGGAATACCAGCCCTGCTGTTGTTGGCGACAGTATTTTTAATTTGACACCGGGAACGTATTCCGTTACCATTGATGATGCTTCGGCATCGTGCAGCAAAGTATCTTTCTTTTTCACCATTGATGACGACACCAATGGAATTAATGCAACCATAGTTGTTGAGAGTCCTTCATGCGGTGGTTATACCGATGGGTCAATAACCGTGACACCCACCTCGGGCATTGCTCCATTTACGTATTCATGGGCTTCGTTGTCCAGCACCGATTCAATTGTTAACGGGTTGGGTGCAGGAACGTATGTGGTAACCATTATTGACAGTACGGGTTGTGGAAGTGGGTTTCCTATCAATGTTACTGAACCGGTTCCCATTACTGCCTATACCAATGCCGGTACGGTTGATTGTGTTGGTGGTACTGCTGATGTGGCTGTGCTTTCTTCAGGAGGAACGGGACCGTACACTGTTGTATGGAATCTTCCTGCACCCGTTGCAAATGATACATTATACAATGCTTCATCGGGCATTTATTCAATAACAGTTACCGATGACAATGGTTGTATATTGAACTTTACCGACACGCTGGAAGAACCAGCACCGTTAACATTGAGTTTTGTGACCGACAGTGTAGGCTGTTTGGGTTCACCAGGCGGATCAATTATTGCAACACCAGGTGGAGGAACAGGGGCGTATACCTATTTATGGAGCAACAATTCAACACTAAATTCTCCGTCAAATACGGGTCTTGCTGCGGGTGTTTATTCACTCACCGTTACCGATGCTAACGGTTGCACCATTAGTTTGAGCGATACCGTTTACGAACTTATTTTTCCAGCCATATCATTCACCAATAAGCAACCTTGCAACGGTGGAAGCAATGGAGAAATTACAGCAAGTGCAACAGGCGGTTCCGCTGGTACTGCGTTCAGCTATTCATGGAACACAAGTCCGGCACAGTCCGGGTTAACCGCCACAGGGCTAGGTGCAGGTGCATATATTTTAAGTGTCACAGCTAACGGTTGTACCGCAACATTTCCAACAAACCTGAATGAAAATGCGCTTGAAGACACCTTGAAAATAATGGGTGTTTCCTGTGACGGTGCACCGTTGGTTGAAATGTATTTACCGGGAATTGCGGGAGCAGCGTATCAATGGTACTTAATGGGTACACCAATACCAGGCGAAACAACAGCCGTATACAATGCTTCAAGTGCCAATGCCTTTAATTTATCGGGAACATGGTATTACGGTGGTTGCCGTTACATAACAACAACAGTTGAAGTAGGTGAGTACCCGGTTGCGTCCAAAACAATTATACCCAATGTGTTTACACCCAATGGTGATGGTTATAACAGCACGTATTATGCCATGACATTTATACCGAATACGGGACCTGATATTATTTCCTACCTGTTCTCAAGTTACCACATTGAAATCTATAACCGATGGGGACAATTAATGTTTAAGAGTGATGATCCGAATGCGGGCTGGAAAGGCGATGATTTGGGAGGGGCTGAAGCAGCGGCAGGTGTGTACTATGTTTTGTTGAAATACAAAGCGCTGTGCAGCGATGTAGAGGGTGATGTTATTTACAACGGAACGGTGCAATTGGTGAGGTAAATTTTGATAATGTAACCAATTCCTTGTCCTTTACACATTTTCAGTGCAGGTAAATGGCGTGTGCGAAAATGTAGAGTTTAATTGAAAAAGATTTTAAGACTTATTTTTATCCAATGTCAAAGTACCTGTTCATACTATCGTTTATTTTATTTGTGTTGCCCTCGCTTTCGTTTGCGCAGGCAAAAAGCTGGACTGCAAAAGATCCATTTGAAAAGCGCTGCTTTATTGAAAATGTTGGGCAGGTAAACGAAAGCGTTTATGACCCTGCTGCGGAAATTCTTTACCATTCATACAGTAAAGGCGTACATTTTTATTTTACACGCAAAGGCATTATTTTTAAAACAGGTAAAAAGGTTGAAAGAAGCCGTAAAGAAATGAGAGCTTTACTCAGGAAGCACGAAGAGGGAGCGTCTGAAGAAAATGAGAAAGAGAAAGAAAGCGAGCTTAAGTACAAAACAGTTCCGCTTTACCTGGAATTTCAGTGGCAAAACGCCAATCCACATGTGAAAACGGAGCCTGAATTTGAAATAAAAACAAGGTATTTGTCAGGAGAAAAAGGAACAAATAAAACAATCTCAGCCAGGGCATTTAAGGAGTTGATTTATTATAACTTGTATGAAGGCATAAATGTGCATGTGTTGTTTCCGCATGACAGCAGCGGTATAAAATACTATTACGAACTTCAGCCCGGTGCAGATGTTTCGGTTATTCGCGAAAAATGGATCGGACAAAAATCAATTACACAATCACTAAACGGGGATTTGGCCATAGCTTCGGCTTTTGGAAAATTCACAGCTGCGGCTCCGGTAACGTATGCACAGCAAAACAAAAAAAGCATTGGAAGTGCATATAAATTAAACGGCAATGTAGTAACCTACCATCTTGATAACCCTGCAAATGAAGCGGTAATTATTGATCCATGGATTATAGCGCCCTCTTTTATGGGCGGAACACGGGCCTTTGACGTGGACTATGATAAAGCCGGCAATACCTATGTTTATGGTGGCGTGTTTCCACATGAACTGTTGAAATACGATGTTGCAGGAGCACTTGTTTGGTCATATACAACTAATCTTTTTAATGAACCGTTCCCCATTCCCAATTATGGTGACTTTGCGGTTGATCATTTTTCAGGAAGTATTTACCTTGTTAATGGATATTCTTCGGGAATAGCAGCAAACGTAATTAAATTATCGCCCGATGGAAGTTTCGTGGCCGATCATTATGGTGGTGCGGCTATGCTTGAAATGTGGCGCATTGCTTTTAGCAGTTGTACCAACCAGGCAGTAATTGGTGGTGGAGGTACAGGTGGTGTTGATCAAATGTGCTACCTGGATACCAACCTTACTGCGCTAACAACAGTTAATCCCGTTGGAGCTACAGGCTGTTGTGCCGACATTGCACTGCTTACAGTTGATAATTACGGGTATTGTTATTACCTGCATTCACTTTGGGGGCCTATGTCCAACGAAATTGTAAAATCACCCATGCCTTCGTTTTTACCAATTGTATACAACGTTCCAACAGGTTTTTCTTTTCAGGAGGTGGGCAGTATAGGATATTACATTTATGCAGGCAGTTCAAATGGATACAACGGTCTTGTTGTTGCCAACAAGTCATTGTATGCGTATGATTCATATCATTTAAAAAAATTCGATGCAACCACAGGCGCATCGCTACTTACAAAAACAATTCAGGTGCCTCCTTTTCCTGGTGATGAAACAGTCAAGTATTGGGGCGGATTAACAGCCGATGATTGCCAGAATATTTTTTTTGGTAAACGTGATACCATTGTTCAGGTTGATAGCTTATTGAATGAAATAGCTATATACATAGCACCTGATTCAATTTATGATTTAAAAATTTCAAAAACAGGCATGCTTCATGTTACCGGAGCAAACTTTGTACAGACCCTGGTTCCAACGGGTATGAATGATTGTGATTCACCTATTGCAGCTAACCTTTCGGTAACACCGGCCAGTTGTTTTACCGGTGGATCAGCTTCAGTCAATCCGGATGGCGGCCAACCACCTTACTCAGTAGTATGGAGTACCATACCGGCCGAGACCGGTTTAACAGTGAGTGATCTTGCCCCTGGCGATTATTATGTAATTATCAGGGACTCCTCCTGCAACGGAAATGAAGATACAGTTGCATTTACCATTATTGCGGGTCCGGGAGCGTTTATCACTACGGTGGATTTGCAATTACCCTCATGTCCCGGAACAAATGATGGCAGTATTACCTTAACAACAGTTGGTGGCAATGATCCTTATACGTATGTGTGGGACACGTTAGGTATTACAGGACCAACAGCAAGCGGGCTGGGATTTGGAATTTACGAAATTGCCATTACAGACAGCGTTGGGTGCAGCAACAGTATTGATGTTTTACTTCTGGATCCATCACCGGTTACTATAACTGTGACCCCTGATTCAATTTCATGTGCAGGCGGCACCAGTAACCTTGTATGTATACCAGCAGGAGGCTCAAGTCCATTTACAGTTTTGTGGAATACACCAACACCAGTGCTTAATGACACGTTGTATGCAGCTGTTGCGGGAACATATTCTGTTACGGTTACTGATAGCAACGGATGTGCCTATAATTTCACCACTCAATTGTTTGAGCCTTTACCTCTGGCGCTTAGCATTGAAACTGACAGTGTGGGATGCCTGGGAACCCCATTGGGATCAATGGTTGCAACTGTTTCGGGGGGCACAGGTCCTTTTACCTATTTATGGAGCAACAATGTTTCAAACAACACAAATACAAACCCGGGACTTAATGCGGGTGTGTATACGCTAACCGTTACTGATGATAATGGTTGTACCATCATGCAAACCGACACCGTTTTTGAACTGATATTCCCATCAATGGCCTTTACCGCAGTTCAGCCTTGCAACAGTGGAAGCAACGGTAGCATTACAGCAACGCCAACGGGTGGTTCAACGGCAGCATTTAATTATAGCTGGAACACAGTGCCCGTACAAACCGGGTTAGTAGCTACAGGGC
>DATGXI010000191.1:0-12950 GCA_035299065.1 Flavobacteriales bacterium | reverse complement strand
AACCGGGTGCTTTGAATGGTTAAAAATATAATCAACTGCTGCAACAATATCCTGTTCTGCATCCTTATAATCAGTTTTCTTTTTTTGTTCCCTGGCGCGTTTTGCGGTTTCATTCACAACATCATTGCACATCTCACCACTGCGCTGGTCAATGGCAAGGCAGTTGTAACCCATTTCATTCAATTTTTTGGCCGTTTCAATGTACTCACCACGGCTAAACTCTGCCTGGTGACACAATAAAATATATTTTTCTCCGGGCAAAACTTCATAGCTATCAGCAGTAATGGCCAATCCATCAGCTGCATTAAATTCAATTGTGCCGTGAATTTTAATGGTGTCCTGCGTTGCTGCCGTATCGGTATGTTGAGCCGTAGCTGTTGTGTCAGAGGCTGTTTCTTTTGAACCTCCATCCTCGCCACATGAAACAAGCGCGGCTGAAACAAAAACGGCTAAAGCGCCTGTAAGAAATTTATTTTTCATGAGTTTATTTGTTTTAATGTGATGCGAAAATAATTATGTGCGTTACGATTGCTGAAACATGCTTATTTCACGGTGTACTTTACTGTTAAAAGCGTTGATTTTAATTAAAAATGAAGTAATTGGACTTATACAAAAATAAAAAACCTTTCCGTAAATGGAAAGGTTTTTGAAAATAAAATAGGGCTGAATTTACTCGGCCAGAATAATAACTTTATTGTTGAGGACTTCAACCACACCACCTTTAATGGTAAACGCCTGTTTACCGCCATCTCCTTCAATACGCACCTGGCCCGCTTTAAGGGTGGTAATCATGGGTGCATGTTTATCTAAAATACCTAACGCACCACTTGTGCCCGGAACGTAAACTGACTTTACTTTTCCGTTAAACAGGTTTTTTTCAGGTGTAATGATTTCTAGTTCCATTTTCTATTAAGCTGCTGCTTGTTCCAACATTTTCTTTCCTTTTTCAATCGCATCTTCAATGGTTCCAACAAGGTTGAAAGCCGCCTCAGGATACTGATCAACCTCACCGTTAAGAATCATGTTAAATCCTTTAATGGTTTCTTCAATTGGCACAAGTACGCCTTTTAATCCTGTAAACTGTTCAGCTACGTGGAATGGTTGCGAAAGGAAACGTTGAATCCTGCGTGCACGCGATACAACTTTTTTGTCATCTTCACTCAACTCATCCATACCAAGAATGGCAATGATGTCCTGTAATTCTTTATAGCGTTGAAGAATTTCTTTTACGTTTTGAGCACATTTATAATGCGCTTCACCAACAATTTCCTGAGTAAGGATACGTGATGTTGAATCCAATGGGTCAACCGCTGGGTAAATACCTAACTCGGCAATTTTACGACTCAATACGGTTGTTGCATCCAAATGCGCAAACGTTGTTGCCGGTGCCGGGTCAGTCAAGTCATCGGCTGGTACATATACTGCCTGTACCGATGTAATTGAACCGCGTTTTGTTGAGGTAATGCGTTCCTGCATTCCGCCCATTTCAGTAGCTAATGTAGGTTGGTAACCTACCGCTGATGGCATACGTCCAAGAAGTGCAGACACCTCTGAACCAGCTTGTGTAAAGCGGAAAATGTTATCAATAAAGAATAAGATATCGCGACCACCTGATTTTTCATCACCGTCACGGAAATATTCAGCCAATGTTAATCCTGAAAGGGCTACACGGGCACGCGCTCCTGGAGGCTCATTCATTTGCCCGAACACGAATGAAGCTTTTGATTCTTTCATTTGTGTAAAGTCAATGTTTGACAAATCCCAACCGCCTTCGTGTAACGATTTCATAAATGTATCACCATACTTCACAATACCGGCTTCAATCATCTCACGCAACAAGTCATTTCCTTCACGTGTACGCTCACCTACTCCGGCAAATACCGAATAGCCATCATACCCTTTGGCAATGTTATTAATAAGTTCCTGGATCAATACCGTTTTTCCTACACCCGCACCACCAAACAAACCAATTTTACCGCCTTTTGCATACGGCTCAATAAGGTCAATTACTTTGATACCAGTATATAGTACTTCTGTTGCTGTTGAAAGATCTTCAAATTTTGGAGAAGGACGATGAATTGGGTAACCAGACTGCCTGTCCAATTGCTTAATACCATCAATTGCCTCACCAACCACGTTGAAAAGGCGTCCTTTAATTGAATCGCCTACCGGCATTTTAATTGGTGCGCCTGTTGCTATGGCTTTCATTCCACGCTGAAAACCATCAGTGGAGTCCATCGAAATGGTTCGAACGGTGTCCTCACCTACGTGTTGTTGTACTTCCAATACAACCACGGTTCCATCTTTTTTTGTTACCTCTACTGAGTCAAGAATGTTTGGAAGTTTCGTACCGTGATCAAAACTAACGTCTACAACAGGACCAATAACCTGTGCAATTTTACCTATAACCTGTGACATTATTTCTATTTAAAAATTTTCGGCACAAAGGTATTTCTTTTTGGGTACCATACAAGGATACTGCAAAATTTCACGCCCTAAATTCATCAACTTTATAAGCAGGTTAATTTACTGACTATCAAATAAATGCTCACGAGGGTGAAATTTTTGTTCATTTTTTAGGTTTTTTTTATGCGCGCATAATTTACCGTTCAGGGCAAAAAGAATAAATCCCCTGTTTTTGAGTATGAATTGGTATAACTTTACACCGTGAAAGTATTTCATTCATTGCCCCTAACCGAAAAACTGGTTAATCCGGTTGTTACCATTGGAACGTTTGACGGTGTACACATTGGACACACAAAAATTCTTGATCGCCTCAAAAAAAGGGCTTCCAATATAAATGGTCAAAGCGTGGTTATAACTTTTAATCCACACCCACGGCAGGTTCTTTTTCCTGATGATGATAATCTTAAATTACTTTCAACACAACAGGAAAAAATTGAACTTCTTGATCGTAATGGCATTGATATTCTAATCATTATCGAATTTACCAGGGAATTTTCACGGTTAACCGCTCTTGAGTTTATACGTGATATTTTAGTAAACCAGGTAGGTGTGAGCGAGCTTATAATAGGATATGACCATCACTTTGGCAGAAACCGTGAAGGATCCATTGAAAGTTTGAAAGAAATGGCACAAACCTTTGATTTTAAAGTAGAGGAAATTCCAGCCGAGGAAATTGATGAGGTTACCATTAGTTCAACCAAAATACGCAAGGCCATTACCGAAGGCGACATGCATACAGCCAACGCATTTTTAGGTTATGACTTTGGTTTCAGGGGAATTGTTGAACACGGGCAAAAGCTTGGTAAAAGCCTTGGTTTTCCAACAGCTAACATACATATTCCCGAAAAAGTAAAGATCATTCCGCAAAAAGGTGTGTACGCGGTTAGGGTTACCTGTAACTTTCAGACCCATAAAGGTGTTATGAATATAGGCTACAGGCCAACCGTTGATAACAGCCCTCAATTGCGCATTGAGGTACATATTTTTGATTTTGACCAGGACATTTACGGCAAGGAAATTGGAGTACATGTCGTACATAAGTTAAGGGATGAGCAAAAATTTGAAGGACTTGAACAGTTAAAAACGCAAATTGGCAAAGACGTAGTAGCCGCCCGCAGTATTTTAGAAAAAGCATAAAATGAACAAATTAATTTTCTTTCTTTTTATATTGGCATTGCCGGTATTTTCCAAGGCGCAGGACTCTACTAAAACAAAAGTCTTTCGCAATCTTGACATGGCTTTACGCAATCCCGAAGAGGTGGAAATACTGGATCTTTCAAAACAACACTTAAAAGATGTACCTGTAGAAATATTCAAGTTTACAAACCTGCGCGAGCTTTATCTCTCAAAAAACAGGATTACAAAAATTCCTGCCGAAATTGGAACACTTACAAAACTTGAAATAGTTGATTTTTCACGCAATAAACTAGAGTCGTTTCCAGATGAAATCACCAAATGTACAAAGTTGAAAAAGCTCATTGCAAACAACAATATTATCAATGAACTTCCTGCAAAAATGAACATGTTTCAGCAATTGGAATACCTGGATTTGTGGAGCAATGATTTGGGTGCTTTTCCTGAGTCAATTCGCTTCTGTAAAAAAATAAAAGAGGTTGACATGCGTGTAATTGAGTTGACCAAACTGGAACAGGAAACCATGCAAAAGTTATTGCCCAACGCAACTATTTATTTTTCGCCACATTGCAATTGTAGTCACTAGCTCTAGTCTCTAGTCTCTAGTCTCTAGTCTCTAGTCTTAAACGCTTTTAATGAGAAAAGTTACTTTATTTATATTTGTGGTGTTTTCCATAAATTCATCATTTGCTCAAACCGAAACCACGGATGCTGATTCACTGGGCTCTTATACATACAGGGTTTCCAAATGGCCTTATTTTGGCCCATGGGTGCCTTCCTATTTAGCCATTACAGCAGGAATGGAAACATTTAATTCGCATTATTTTTTTGCCGGAATTGCTTATAATATTCCCAAAGGCTCTAAAGTTCATCCACCTTCAGGAGCATTTATTGGAATAAGAACTTATTACAAACAGCACATGAACGACAAAACAAACTATTCATATGAAACGGATGTTTGTATGATGGGCGGTATTTGTTTAGGAATGAATTACAGCTATAATCACCTACAGGGCGAAATTGTGCATGGATTCAAGCCATTTTTTGGTTTTACAGGTTGGCACATCCAATTCTATTATGGTTATTGCTTTTACTCAAAAGATAAAGATGTGAATGACCAGCTGGTACACAACCGGTTTACCTTGAGCTTTAATTTACCGGTTTTAAGAGTAGGAAAAAAAGAAAAGTATAAAGACTATACGGTAACCAACAGGTGGTAGAATTGATTAAATCGTTAATGTGGTTTTATTGACTGAAAGCGAGGTTTTTACACCAATAATTACTTATTCCCAATTGTTCTCCGGATTAAAAATTTAGTTTAATTTTGAATTGATTCATGTAACCAATGAATCTAAATTTAAATTTTTATGTACGGAGAATTTCAGAAACACATTCAAAAGGAACTTGATTCAATTACCGAGAACGGTTTATTCAAGCGTGAACGCATAATTACCACCGAGCAAGGCGCGGTTGTAAAAACCAGCGAAGGAAAAGATGTAATTATTTTTTGCGCGAACAATTACCTGGGCTTATCATCGCACCCAAAATTAATTGAAGCAGCCCATAAAACATTGGACGAACACGGTTACGGCATGTCATCGGTGCGTTTCATTTGCGGTACTCAGGATATTCATAAAACACTTGAACAAAAAATTGCCGACTTTTTAGGAATGGAAGACACCATTCTATACGCAGCTTGCTTTGATGCAAACGGTGGTGTGTTTGAACCATTGTTTGGTGAAGAAGATGCCATTATTTCTGATGAATTAAACCATGCCTCAATCATTGACGGGGTTCGCCTGTGTAAAGCACAACGTTACCGTTATAAAAATTGCGACATGGCCGACCTGGAAGAGCAATTGAAAAAAGCCCAGGCACAACGTTTCAGGATTATTGTAACGGACGGTGTATTCAGCATGGATGGTTTTGTTGCACCGCTTGATAAAATTTGTGATTTGGCTGATAAATACAATGCACTTGTTATGGTTGACGAAAGCCACGCAAGCGGATTTATTGGCAAAACCGGCCGCGGTACCCTTGAGGCAAAAGGTGTGATGGGCCGTGTGGATATTGTTACCGGCACATTGGGTAAAGCCCTTGGTGGTGCCATGGGCGGATTTACAACTGGTAAAAAAGAAATAATTGAAATGTTGCGCCAGCGTTCACGTCCGTATTTATTCAGCAATTCACTTGCTCCGCACATTGTTGGTGCATCTATTGCTGTTTTTGACATGCTTAGCAAAACAACCGAATTGCGTGACAAACTTGAATGGAACGTAAATTATTTTAAAGAAGGTCTTCGCAAAATTGGCCTTGAGTTTAAGAATGGCGACTCGGCCATTGTACCGGTTATGCTTTACGATGCGAAACTAAGCCAGGAATTTGCTGATAAATTACTGAAAGAAGGAATTTACGTAATTGGATTCTTTTACCCGGTTGTTCCAAAAGGGCAGGCTCGCATACGTGTACAACTAAGCGCTGCACATGAAAAAGAGCACCTGGATAAAGCCATTGCTGCATTTGAAAAAGTGGGCAAGGAACTTGGCGTTATCAAAGCTGCCGCTACAGTAAAATAAACGCACTCCCCTACTCAACCTGGTAGCACGTTATGTGTACAGGTGTCATGAATTAATAATAAGGAATCTCAATATGAAATTAACATTTGCAGTTGCACTCGGAATTTTATTCCCCTTTACAGTATTGGCCCAACCCAAACCTGTTTTGGTAACCCAGGAAAAAAACATGGGCATCATTACAAAAATTGTTTACAGCAATAATGGCCGGTACATTGCTTCGGCCAATGAAAAAGACTTTAACATCAAAATTTGGGATGTTCAATCGTCAAAACTTATTGGAACATTAAGCGGCCATGAACACACCATTAACCAGGTTGCTTTTCACCCCTCAGGCGATTTTCTTTTTTCATGTGACACAAAAAACAAAAATTATATCTGGGACCTTAATACCTGGGATTTAAAAGACAGTATTGTTGTAAAAGGCGATGTTGAAAAAGCACGTTTTGGCACCAATGGAAACTGGTTATATATTTTTACAGCAAAAAACGAAATATGGGAAGTTAACCCAACATCACCCGCCCAGCAAACCTTGTTTGCCAAAACCAGGGGGCTTACCGATTTTTGCGTGAGCAACGATAAACTTTTTTATGCCGGTTCAAAAGAAATTGTTGTAATGGACCTTGGAACAAAAAAAGAAATTAAGAAAATAAAAGTTGAAGCAAATCCGAAATTTATTTCCTATGAAGAAGCTGCCGGGTTAATTGTAACTGTACTGGACAACGGAACCATTAACACATTCAACATACAGGATTATAGTGCAGGAAAAACAACCGCAACCGGAATTACTCCCTTGTTGGTTGACATTAACAGCAAACAAAGTCTGGTTGCTTTTACCGATAAGGACAAACAAATACAGGTTTGGAACTACGAAAGTGGCCAACGCCTGTATACATTGAAAAACACTGAAAACCCGGAAGCAATTCGTTCCATAAGTTTTAGCAAAGATGGTTCGGCCCTGGCCAGTTCAGGTTACAAAAAATTATTAATGGGCCGCAAGTACGCACACAACAACATAATACAGGTGTGGGATGTAAAACATCAAAAAGTGATTAAAACCATGAAGGGAGATGTAAAACCAATTGATGGATTTACATTTAGCCCAGGGCAAAACCAATTGTATATTTTGCGTGAACAGGAATTAAATATCTGGAACCTGAACAATTCAGAACGCGTTATTAAAACCACTTTACATGAACGCAAACTTGAAATGAAAGATCGTGTGAATGATAATGTGGCCGAAGCCAAAGACAACACAAAAGAAAAAGTCAAGGGAACAAAACTTGACCGGTTAAAAGATTTAAAAAATGGTGACTTGTCAGGCGTAAAAGACAAGGCCAAAGACAAAGTGGAAGACACTAAAAACAAAGCTGTTCAGGAAACAAAAGCATTGGGCAAAGCGGCTTTTTCGCGTCTTGGATTCCAGGAAAATAAAATCATTGTAAGCCAAAACAGCAAATACATGGTTACTGCGCTCAAAGGCGATGAAATAAGGTTGTACAAATTCAAGGAGGACGGAATGCCTGAGCACATTGATTATATAAAAACAGGCCAGAAAGAATTTTACGATTTATTGATTGATCCGAATGAACATTTTATTGTTGTGGGCGGCAATGGTTCTAAGCCCGTTTCAGTTATTCCCATTGAGGGCGATCGCAATGCCACAACATTGGAAGTTGCCGAAGACGAGGATTTGCGTGCAGGAGGGGCATTTCAAACAGCAAACGCCATGGCGTTGACAGCCGATGGGTCAAAATTGGTTGTTGTATTTAATACAGGACGCATTTGTGTTTGGGAAACATCAGGCTGGTATAAACTGACCGATTTCCGCATGAAAGTAGCCATGACCACAAAACCATTTGTTGGTTTCAGCAAAGACGGAAATAAATTCTTCATCAATACAGCAGGCGGTGTGTTTACCTATGATTTCAGCGTTTACAATGGTGCTGGAAATGGAAAAGAAGTGGCTATTGGCGATGTGTTAAGCATTGAAAAAGCAAAAGTGAAAGGATTCCCGGTTATGACACATATTCCGTTGGACTATGTGGTTTCTATTGATGATCATCATGTGAGTTTTCTTGAAGTTCAGGGAAACAAAACACTTGCCAGCGACCCAATTAACGCAAAACTAATTACCGATGTACAGGTAAATAAGTACGGCTATGCAGGTGTAAGTTTGCGCAATGGTGAATTAAGGATTTATGATCCTGCCACGGGTAAACAGCGTTTTATAATGGTTGAGGAAGAGGATAATGCTATTTTTAAAACACCTGAAAATTATTATAAAATTACCAAAGAAGGACAGGACCTTGTAACGTTTCGCGTTGGTAAAGATGCCTACCCATTTGAACAGTTTGATGCAAAATTCAATCGCCCTGATATTGTTTTGCAGGCTATGAACTCAGAAGACGCGTCATTGATAACTTTATATAAAAATGCTTACAATAAACGCCTTGCAAAACTGGGTATGAAGGAATCAGACCTTGACAACAGCATGCATGTTCCAACTTTGGCAATTAATAACCTTGGCGATATTCCGTTAAATACAGACAATAGCACCATTGCTTTAAATTTAACTGCCGATGATCAGCTTTATGATCTTTCAAAAATTTCGGTTTGGATAAATGACGTACCTGTTTATGGTAAAAAAGGAATTGCGGCAAGTGGTAAACACCTTGACAAAACACTTGAAGTAAAACTTGCTGCGGGATTAAATAAAATTCAGGTAGCGGCTGAAAATGCAAAGGGGTCCGAAAGCCTTAAACAAACCATTGAAATTGAATGCACCAAAAAAGTCAAACCAAATCTTTATATTTTGTCCATTGGCACCTCAATGTACAAAGACAAGCGTTATAATTTGAATTATGCCGCAAAAGATGCAACGGATTTAATAGGGATTTTTACCAGCACCAATAAAGATGTGTATGGGTCAATTAAAACCAAATCAATTACCAATGCCGAAGCAACAAAAATGAATATAGAAAGCGTTAAAGCCTTTTTTGCCGATGCTACAATTGACGATGTGGTAATTGTTTTTGTTGCGGGTCATGGTATACTTGATCCAAGTTACGATTATTACTATGGAACGCATGACATTGATTTTAATAAACCAGCCTTAAAAGGATTGGCTTATGCCAGTCTTGAAGGCATACTGGACGGAATTGCTCCTCTTAAAAAGATGCTGATTATGGATACCTGCCATAGCGGTGAAGTGGACAAAGAAGACGTGACAACAGCCAGTAACAACGAAGTTAAAACTGAAGAAAGCGTGGTTTTTCGTAACGTTGGTCCTGCTTTAAAAACCGTTGATGGTGTAAGTCCGTCAAAAATGATGAAAGAACTATTTACTGACCTGCGCAGGGGAACAGGAACAACAGTTATTTCAAGTGCCGGTGGCGCTGAATTTGCCATGGAAAGTGATCAATGGAAAAATGGTTTGTTTACTTATTGCTTATTGTTTGGTTTGCGTAATAACGGTGCCGATTTAAACCAGGATGGTTCCATTATGCTTTCAGAACTTCAGCTATATGTAACCGACCGTGTGAGCCAATTGAGTGGCGGCCGGCAGGTACCAACAACACGCATTCAAAATATTAGTTTGGATTACAGGATATGGTAAAATGACTTAGTGCCTTTGAAATATAAGGTATACCACGTACTTATTTTCCGTTTTTTTACCTTATATTTAACGCGTGAGAAATATCTGTTTTTTTTACCTCTTTTTACCTGCAGTCATTTTATTACTGGCGCCAGGTGCAAAAAGCCAAGCCCTGCAATGGGTTGAGTCATCAGGAACGCCCGGAGTTGAACAAGCGTGGGATATTGCCGTTGATAACAATGGTAATTCCTACCTGGCAGGTTATTTTTCAGGTGACACGCTAAAATTCAGTAACGATACAGGGAATCATTATTTACTTCCCTGTACCACAATGAATGGATTTTTTGGTAAACGGGATGCCAATGGTAGTTATTTATGGGCTCATGGATTCTGTGGAGGACAAATCAGCTTCATAAAAATAAATGAGCAAAAAAACATCCTTTATCTCTGCGGTACAAGCGACACTGTTACCGATTTTGATTTTGGAATTGGTACAGTTCATTTAGATGAACAAGGTGTATTTATTGCCAAATATGATACTGCCGGAAATTTCAAGTGGTTAATGGGTTTCCAGGACTCAATCAACTTTAACGTGTATGGTTTCAGCATTGACAGATATGAAAACCTTTATTTGTGTGGAAATGTGAATGGCATTGACTTTGATCCTGGACCCGGTGTTTCAATAGTATCAGGAGTAGCTTGGAGTGCTGGTTATGTTGCAAAATATGATTCAAGTGGTACTTTCATTTTCGTCAATGCACTTGATGGATCTGCCTTTGATAAAACCGCTTCCGTTGGTGCAGACAGTCTTGGCTATTGTTATGTGATTGGTGAATTACCAAATCCTATAGATTTTGATCCTGGGCCAGGTTCGGCTATATTAACACCAAGCGACTATTCAACCTATATTGCCGTTTATGACAGTATTGGAAATTACGTTTGGGCCAAAGAATTATACTGTACCGGATTTGAAATGGGTAAAGAAATTGAAGTTGCACCGAATGGTAATTTCATTATTTCCGGCCAAATGTCAATTGATCTTGATATAGATCTGGGACCAGGCAATGTGTGGCTAACAAGCTCCTGCACTACTGGTGGAGAGTGCTATTATTTGGTTAAATACGATAAAAACGGAAATCATTTATGGGGTAATACATTTTTTGCTGACCTTGATTTCGAACTATGGGACATAACCATGGATCAATCGGAAAACGTTTTCATATGCGGATCTTTCAGAGGAGTTGCTGATTTTGATCCCGGCACTTCCTATTTACCACTTACCGCTTCGGAACATCAAGGTTATTTTGCCCGCTATAATAGCAATGGAAATTACGTGTGGGCTCAAGCAGTTACTGGTGGTACCGGTACCAGAATACATACGATTGAGCTTGGCCCTTCAAGCGATATCTACCTGACAGGCTATTTTACTGATACCTGCGATTTTGATAAAGACGCTCCTTTAGTTAGCCCTGTTATTTTTGGAAATTGCGATATTTTTTCATCACGCTACTCGAATAGCTTAACGGGAATTGCTTCTACGGAAATGGAAAATTACATAAATATATATCCGAATCCGGTGTCTAACGAGTTAATTGTAGAAATTAAAGACAAGCGAATTGCCACCCATTTAGTTCGGATCTATGACGTTTTGGGAAATATCATAAATACCTATACTTTTGACGTGCCTTTTATACGGATTGATGTATCGCAATATAATAATGGTAGTTACCTTCTTACGGTAGATGAATCATCTCAATTTTACAGTACCCTTTTTATAAAGCTCTAATTAGTTTTATGATGAAAAAATATCTGCTTCCCGCTTTTCTTTTATGCTTTCTTAATGGCTATTCTGAGGAATACAAATACAAAGAAATTGCCGAGAAATTTCGTGACGGAAAATTTGAGAAATCATTCAAGCTTGCCGAGGAAGCCATTGCCAAAGATCCCAATGAGATGCTGCCATACGTGTATAAGGCAATGAGCATTTACCAGGGGAAAGAAATCAAAAAAATAACGTCAAAATATCCGAATTTACTGGAAGCAAGCCTGAGTCTCTTAAAAGAAGCAAAACCAAAATACAAAGTTGGTGACTCAATTCCTGCAACGTTTTTAGTAAGCCTGAACAGCATGCAAATGGAATCGTACCAAACCATTTCACGCGCAGTAAAAAAACAAAATTATAAATTGGCCACCCAATTGGCAGATGAGCATTACTTGCTTTTTGATAATTCCAACAGCATTTACGAAAGTTATATTTATGCAAACCTTTCAAAACTCTGTAACGATCAATTGATCTTAAAAGAAGTCACCAATAAAACCGAACTGTTTGATTTTATAGCTGCTGTAACACAAAAATATACAGCAAATATTTATAAGTCAAAAAACAGCAACCGCAATTTATACCTGTTAAAAAAAATCCAGCAAACTGTTATGGAAGGCAGCGATCTTCTTGCCTCCAAAAACAATGTTGAATTAGTTGATAAGTGGAATGCATGGGTTTTAGCCAGTTTTTCAGGTAAAAGCGAAGAAACGCGCAATTATTATGCGTATTCACTGCTTTTCCCAAAAAATGACAAGCTCAGGAAACCCGACTACAAGTCAACTGTACAATATAAAAATGTTTACCAGGATTTTGGCGGTTTATTGAGCAAAGACTATCAATTTGAAGAATGGAACAAGCCCGAATACAAAATGGCCAATACTGGTAAGTATGCATCGTATCTTTCAAAAGAAGAAAAGGTTGTTTTGCTTGTTACAAATTTGTGTCGTTTGGATCCAACACTATTTGAAAAAACATTTCTTAAAAAATACCTGGAAAAACATCCAGAAGAGAAGGGAACATATTCCACATCGCTTATAAACACCCTTAAAAAAGGAATTCCTGCATTACCTTATCAACCTGACAGTGTTTTGTTTTTAGCTGCAAAATGCCATGCCGTTTACCAGGGCGAACAGGGTCGGGAAGGTCACCAGGGCTTATATGGTGATCCTGACGGACGCGCCAAACATTTTAATTTTGTTGGCCCCTCAATTGGTGAATGTTGTTCTTACGGTGCCGATTTACCAGAAGAAATCGTAATGCAATTATTGGTTGACAAAGACGTTCCCGGCCTGGGCCATCGCCTTGCCATGATATCGCAAAAATATGTTGCCGTTGGTATTTCAGTTCAACCCCACAA
>DATGXI010000190.1:0-26906 GCA_035299065.1 Flavobacteriales bacterium | reverse complement strand
GCCGTCACTTACTTTACGCTCGGGAATTTGCCCTGAAGCATTCCATGTACTGTGAAATGTTGAAGCCGTAACGGTTAAATCCGATCCGTTGTTGAGCATTCCATTGTATTTGGCAAAGAAATTCAATCGCTGGAAATGTTGTTTGCTTAAAAAATAGGAATCGGTATAACGGTATTCTCCGGCAACATATAAATTCTCTTTGTTTTTTGAAAACAAGTGCTTATTGCCTAGTAAATCAACCATCATCATGGCACGTTGTGTATTGAATGCACCATATTCAGCTTTTACAATGCTTTTTTCAAGGCTATTCAATGTTTTAAATTCGCCTGATCCGGATGTTGCAAGGTCACCATATTTTGTAGTATACGGACCTTTGTTTACTTCTAATTCTTTTACGGTTTCCGGTATCAGGAAATGCAAATCAGCATACCCCTGGCCGTGTGCATGCGAGGTCATATTGACGGGCATTCCATCCACGTAAATGGCAAAATCAGTTCCATGGTCCACATCAAATCCCCTGAAAAATATTTGTTCGGCTTTTCCTCCCCCGGCATGTTGCCCAATAAACAAACCGGGAACCAGGCGCAATAAATCCTGTGATGAACTTAGCGGACGAAGCTGCATGTCAACTTTGCCAATTATGTTTTCATTTTTTTTTGATGAAGCTTCAATTACAACCTCGGTAAGATTAAGAAAATCTTCCTGCATGTTAAAAACGTAATTGAGGTTGGCGCTGTTCAGCTTTATTTTCTTTTCAGTACTTATAAAACCATCAGCTTTTAATAATAAGGTGTATTGCCCTTCTTCAAGGTTTAAAAAAGCGAAGCCTCCTGCTGAATCAGTTTTTGCAAAAATGTTTAGCTCTTTTAATGTGATGTAAGCATTTGCAATTGGCTGAGCCGAGTTAAAAACAAGTTTGCCGGTTAATGTTAAATTTTGCGCAAATGAAATCTGACTGCAAAAAAAGATAACATATAATAAGGTTGTTTTTAATAAAAGTGTTTTCATAGCCAGGTCTATTAATTACGAGACTTGTTTTTTTTTGGATTGGGCAGAATTGAAATTTTTAGCCAATAACCAATTCCATGTGTTTGTTGACAGTAATTGGGGCTGGCAAAACGTTGAACCCTGAAAACCTCAATTGATTTAGTTGTTTTTTACTGAAAAATAAAAAATGGCTAAAACGCTTGGCTGGTGCATGTTTCAAAAATAGTTACAGAAATAATCATTCTTTGAAATCCATGAACATGAACAGGCCGTAGGTATTTTCAATCTTAAAAAAAACTAACCATGGTAAACCCCTACAAATTTAAAAAACGAATTGCCCTCCCGGCATTTTGTTTTATGCTGGGACTTTTCTTATCGTTCAGTGCGATAGCGTCCAGTCACCGAGAGGCACCGTTGATCTCCAATGATCCGCTTGCCGACAATACCGATTTATACGCGTTCAGGAGTCCGCAGGACACCAACCGTATAATCATTATTGCCAATTACATTCCATTTGAATTGCCTGAAGGTGGTCCAAACTGGTCAACATTTGGCGAAAACATACGCTATGAAATTCACATCAAAAATGATGCGATTACAACAGGCGATGACATCACGTATCGTTTCACTTTCACGCGAACAAACGAGGATCCAACCACCTTCTTTAATATAAGGTTGGGTGCCCAAAACATTAAGACTACTTATATGTGTGAAAAAAGTACCGATGGCGGTGCAACATTCACAACAATTGTAGCCGCAGGAACCGTGCCGCCAAACAACATTGGCCCGCGTTCAGAAGGACCTGTGGGATTGGGTACAGCATACAGCACAAGCTGGTCAAGCGCCATAACAACTGCTACAAGCGGTGAAGATGTATTTTGTGGCCCCGCTGACGATCCGTTTTTTGTTGACCTGGCCGGAGCATTTGATTTAGGTAATTTCCGTCCTAACGGTAATACCACTAACGCACCTAAGGATGGTTTGGCCCGTTTTAATTGCCATACCATTGCTTTGTCAATACCAGTTGATATGTTGCAAAAATCCGGGCAAGACCTTTCAATGGCTGCCAACATTCTTGACGGTGACTATGTAATAGGTGTATGGGCATCGGCTAGTCGTCCGCAGGTTAAAACACTAACTGCAGGAACAGCTGCTGAAGCGTATTCAGGACCATGGGTGCAGGTTTCACGCCTGGGCATGCCCTTGACAAACGAAGCCATTATTCCTGTTGGAATGAAAGATGCATGGAACGCGGCTTCACCGTACACTGGTGATGCGCCATTTATTCCATATTTTGAAAATCCTGAATTGGCTTTGTACATGGACGATTCGCAATTTGGTGGCGCAGTTCCATCATTAAATGAATTGCGTATGCAAACGGCATCGCTGGGTGCATTTGATTTTCGCAATACCAAAAAAGGATTGTGGTCGTTAAAAGGTACAGCAGCTGTTGCAGGCACCGCATTGGACGATGCTGTTTTCGGAACAATATTGTTGCCCGACAGTACAAGTCCACGTGCCGTTGATATTTTACCAATATTCTACACAGGTGTGCCAAATCTTGCGCCTTATCAATTGGCCACCGGAAAGCCTGTAGGCAATCCATTGGCAGCAGGAAAACCATTTATCAATAACTTTCTGCCAACGTTGGGCGATATGCTGCGTTTAAACATGGCAACACCAATTACACCGCGTAACCATCCAAAATTCTCATCATTGGGAATAGTACAATGTGCAGTGCTTGGATTAACCGATCCGGCTTACAACACAACAGCTGCTTTACAATGGATTCCAAATATGGATGGTTTCCCGAACGGCCGCAGGTTAGAGGATGATGTAACCACAATTGAATTACAAGCTGTATCAGGCGTTGCGCTTGCTGCAATTGGATTGTGGTATGATGATTACCCTGTGTCGGGAAGCCCTGTAACCGATGATTTGTTAAGTGTACTTGGATTTACTGCAGGTGTAACAACAAATGATACCACGTTCAGAACCGGATTCCCGTTTGTGCAAACACCGTGGAGAGGTTATGATCACACCATTCAATCACGTTTCTAAAAAGTAAACATAAAGAAATTGTTATGAAGAAAATAATAAAATCAGCAATGAGCCTTGTTGCGTTACTTTTTATGACGCAATTAACGGCAACGGCATCGTCCCACAGGGAGGCGCCACTTATATCAGCCGATCCACTGGCTGATAATACGGACCTTTATGCGTTCCGTAGCCCATGTGATACAAATAATATTGTGATCATTGCAAACTACATTCCTTTTGAGCACCCTGCTGGCGGCCCAAACTGGTATAGTTTTGGTGAAAATGTACGGTATGAAATTCACATCAAAAACGATGCAACAACCATGGGCGATGACATCACGTATCGCTTTACGTTTACGCATACGCTTGAAGACGGTTCAACGTTTTTTAATATCCGTTTAGGGCAGCAAAATCCAAAGGTGAACTACATTTGCGAAAAAAGTACCGATGGTGGTGCTACCTGGACAACCATTGTAACAAATGGCGATGTTCCTCCACCAAACATTGGTCCGCGTTCAATTAATGGAGCGGCAGGATTAAACACGACTTACAGCGCATTGGTAGCTGCTGCACTTGAAACAGCAACCAGTGGCGAGAAAGTGTTCTGTGGGCCTATTGATGATCCTTTCTTTGTGGATTTAGGTGGTGCATTTGATTTGGGTGGATTCCGCACAACAGGAGCGCGTGATGGATTGGAAAAATTCAATTGCCATTCAATTTGTTTGGAGATACCCGTTAGTATGTTGCAAAAATCAGGACAGGATTTGACAATGAAATCAGATATTCTTGATGGAAACTATGTAATTGGTGTTTGGGCATCGGCAAGCCGTCCTGAAATTACTACACTTAGTCCTACGGGTGGAGCTCCGGTTGCATCAGGCAGCTGGGTACAGGTTTCACGTCTTGGAATGCCATTGACAAACGAAGCTGTAATTCCTGTTGGAATGAAAGATACCTGGAACGCAACATCACCTTATAACGATGCGGCATTTATTCCGTATTTTGAAAATCCTGAATTAGCACTTTACATGGATGATTTATTGTATGGTGGAGCAGTTCCTGGTCTTGCAGCCTTGCGCATTCAACATGCTTCATTGGGAACATATGATTTTGGAAACGGAATGGATGGATTATTCCCGCTGAAAGGAAGTCCAGCTGTAGCCGGAACTGCGCTTGATGATGCTGTTTTTGGCACCATACTTTTACCCGGTGCAGCACGCCCGCGTGCAGTGGATATTTTGCCTATATTCTATACAGGTGTTCCTAACATGGTGCCTTACCAATTGGCTACCGGAAAAATTTCAGGACCATTAGATACAGGAAAACCATTCATCAATAATTTTCTTCCAACATTGGGCGATATGTTGCGCCTGAACATGGCTGTTCCGCCAACACCGCGTTCGCATCCGCAATTCAGTTCACTTGGTATTGTACAATGTGCAGTACTTGGATTAACCGATCCAGCATACACAGCAAGCGGAACCGCCTTGCAATGGATTCCGAATATGGATGGATTCCCGAACGGACGCAGGTTAGAAGATGATGTTACAACTATTGAATTACAAGCGGTGTCAGGTGTTGCTCTTGCTGCAATTGGTTTGTGGTATGATGATTATCCGGGAACGGGAAGTCCGGTTACAACTGATTTGCTGGATGTAATTACGTTCAATGCAGGTGTAACAGCAAACGATACCACATTTAAAACATGTTTCCCATATGTTCAGGATCCATGGCAAGGTTTTAACGGTGCAAGTTATGTTGGTCCTACCACAGGAACACAGGATCTTGGAATTGGATCAAAACTTAGTGTGCTAACGGGGTATCCAAATCCGTTTACCGCCAATACCAATATACGTTACCAGATTGTAAACGATGCAACTGTTTCAATAAACGTGACCGATATGAATGGTAAAGTTGTGTATACCGAAAACCAGGGTAAACAACTTGCCGGAACGTATACAATTAACTGGAATGGTGGAAATATGCCAAACGGAGTTTATTTTGCGAATTTAATTATCAATAGCAGGAAAGCACAAACGGTTAAACTTATTAAGCAATAACCACAATAAAAGTAAGGAGGGGAGAATGTTCTTCGGAAATTCTCCCCTTTAATTTAAACAATACTAAACAACGAATTATGAAAATAACGAGAGTAGCAACTCAATTATTTTTTGCCACAGTACTTGGCGTAACGTTTACTTCATGCGGTGAAACCGAAGCGGCAGAGCAAAAAGACCAGGTGGTAGTAACCCGGTTTGTTTTTCCTGAATTAAAGGCAAGGCAGGGTGAAATGGCCAAAACCGAGGAATGGGAAAAAACCAAAACCAAGGTAACGGAATTAATGGCAAAACTAAACAGGAATGACAAGGATGAAAAAGCCATTTTGCAATTGGTGCAAATATACATGCAGGAAGCGCGTGTTACAGGCGAACATCCGTATTACTATCCGGCCATTTTAAAAATATTGGATTATGATTTATCCCTAAATAAAAAATCGTTTGAAGCCTTAACATACAAATCAAGTGTGTTAATGAGTCAGCACCGTTTTAAGGAAGCACACGAAACAGCCACCCAGGCAAAGTCACTTGGAAAAGGAAATGCTTATATATACGGAGTGTTGACAGATGCCAATGTTGAATTGGGTAAATATGAAGAGGCTGTTGTACAATGTGACAGCATGCAGTTATTGAAACCCAGTTTGGAATCGTACGCGCGCGCATCTTATTTACGCGAAATTTATGGTGACTATAAAGGATCCATTGAAGCCATGAAACTGGCTGTTGAGGCTGGTTTGCCCGCATCGGAACCATACTGCTGGTGCAGGAAAACATTGGGTGTTTTATTTGAAAGCACAGGCCGCTGGAAAGATGCCGAAAACGAATATTTGAATATACTTGCTGCACGTCCTGATTATGCCTTTGCCATGGAAGGATTGGCTCGTGTTGAAAAAGCACGTGAACATTACGATATAGCCATTGAATGGTTAAACAAAGCCATTGCAATAATGCCAGAATTTTCATTTCATGAAGAACTGGCTGAAATCATGTTGTTGCAGGGCAAAAAAGAAGAAGCCATGGCAAAATACACGGAAACAACCAAAATGCTGGAAGAAGACAAGGCATCAGGTCATGTTGTAAACCTTGACATTGCAAATGTTTACGCATCGCTTGGCGAATATGAAAAAGCGCTTGGGTTTGTGAAGATGGAGCTGGAGGTGCGCCCGCAAAACATTGACGTGAATAGTGTTGCTGCCTGGATTTATTACAAACAGGGAAATAAAGAAAAAGCATTGGAACACATTCGCATTGCAAAAAGAACCAATTCACAACAGCCTGTGTTGAATGCACGTGCAGGTATAATTGAAAGCGCCATGGGTGATGCCAAAAAGGGAAAAACCTATTTGAATGCAGCCAATAAAGTAAACCCGCAATTGGTGAAATTACTTGAGCAAAAAGAAGCGTAAAATTAAATTTAAAAGTTATGAAAAAAATATTTTTTGTGCTTGCTGCTATAATGTATGTTTCATTTACATCATGCGGTGGTGCCAATAAACATGATCATGATCACAAGCATGGTGACACAACCCATACACATGAACATGAAGAGGGTGATGAACACGATCACGAACACTAATTATGCATTTTAATGTTAAGGTGAAAGCCTCCTGAAATGGAGGCTTTTTTTATTTATATTTGCTTTATGGGATTGGTAACGCCAGGATTTGGATTGGTTTTTTGGGCTGTTTTGGCAGTGGCTGTGTTAATAGTAGGAACCCTTTATTTTACGCGAAAGAAAAAATAAGGTATGGAAGGGCAAAACTTTGGGTTTATAGAATTAATTGTTCTGGCAATTGGTTTTATTTTAGTTATAGCTCTTATTTGGTATCTGGACCCGAGAAGACGAAAGAATTAATCCTCACGTCATTTTTTCAGAAAGAATTTATATTTTTCATCCGCAATAAGGTCATTGGTTTTTTGAATGATGCTATCGGTTTGTGCAAAGGTTGCATTGTATAAAGTAATCTCTCTACGCATAAGTTCATCGCCTGAGACCGTTATGTTTATTTGATATCCGCTATTATCATTGGGATCTTCAAACTTGCCTTGAATATCCTTCAAATTTAGCTTACGCAGGAAGTTGTAATAACCAGAAGATTCGGCCCTGGTAAGTTTGCGCTCATAAAGCGTTTTTGTGGCGCCTTTGCAGCTATCGTATTCGTAATCGCAATTGGTAAAAAACGTAATTGAATTTTGGTCAACCAGAATGGATCGCATGTGTCCTAAGCCATCAGAATAATCAACAAGCAAAACACTGAATTTTGCGTTATCAGGCTTTAGTGAAGAACTCAACATGCCGACCAGGATGAAAACTAAAATGAATTTAATTTGTTGAAAATGCATTTTCAAATATACTCTTTTTTACGAAGATACCCTGCCAGGGATAGAGCGTGATAGCCCGGACTTTTTAAATTCTTTATTATACTGCAAATTAAAGGAGGACTATTAGCGATAGCCCGGCCCGAGCCATTCATAATTCAATATCCATGATTCATAATTCCAGGCGAGGGGGCAGCATAAAGAAATCATAAAATTTACTGGAACCGGCCAGATCCTTCGACCTTCTTTTAGTTTATTCCTGATCGGAGTTTTTAACTGTCGGTCTCAGGAAGAGGCCGGAGATTACCGTTCAAAAACGCCCGCTCGTGTAGTTCCGATCATTGATAATTGTACTTTGATTATTGATCCACTTGCATGAAACATCTGTGTAATCCGTGTAATCTGTGGCCGCGAAGCGAAAAAAAATAAGTTGAATCAGTGCAAAAAAAAATCCGGCCCATTTTCATGAACCGGATTTTAAATCTTGGCATAACTAAGTACAACCTTAAAATGTTTTAATCAGCCAAATATGTTTTAAGCAATTTACTTCTTGATGTATGTTTTAAACGCCTTACGGCTTTTTCTTTTATTTGGCGCACGCGTTCACGTGTCAAATCAAATTTTGAACCTATTTCTTCAAGCGTGTGCTGATGCTGGCCATTCAAACCAAAAAACAAACGAACCACATCGGCCTCACGTTGTGTTAAGGTGGTTAATGAACGTTCAATTTCCTTGCGCAACGATTCTTTATTCAAAACCAAATCGGGCATGGGTTGATCTTCACTAATGTAAACATCCATCATGCTTGAGCTATCGTCCTCACCTTCTTTCAAAGGTGCATCCATACTTGCATGACGGCCACTTTGGCGAAGGGCAGTGCGCACTTCCTCGGGAGTCATTTCAAGTACTTCGGCAATTTCGTCTTCGTTAGGCGGACGCTCATACATTTGCTCAAGTTTTGAGAATGTTTTATTGATACGGTTGATTGAACCAATTTTATTTAGCGGAAGGCGAACAATACGTGACTGCTCGGCCAATGCCTGTAAAATTGATTGACGAATCCACCACACAGCGTACGAAATAAATTTAAATCCACGTGTTTCATCAAACCGTTGTGCGGCTTTGATCAAACCAAGATTTCCTTCGTTGATGAGGTCAGATAGTGTGAGCCCCTGGTTTTGGTATTGTTTTGATACCGAAACCACGAAGCGTAAGTTCGCAGCGGTTAACCGTTCAAGAGCAGCCTGGTCACCTTGTTTTATCCTGCGCGCTAATTCAACTTCTTCCTCAGCATTGATCATCTCAATTTTGCTGATGTCCTGCAGATACTTATCAAGTGACGCAGTTTCCCTGTTGGTTACCTGCTTTGAGATCTTTAATTGTCTCATTTTTAAATCCTTTTAACAAAAGGTATACGGTTAAACCCACCCTTTGGTTGCTTTTATTCATCATTAGTTTTAACGTTTTGGTCAGTTTGTTGGAGTCCTATTGCTTAAAAGGTGTTAACAAGCCCGTGGTATTTGGTTGAAAGGCAATTACGAAAATTGAAAATAAAGAATTATATTTAGGAAGGGTGAGTTTATGAGTTTTAGAGTCTATTAACAAATGTTAAAGACCAAATTTCATAACTTTTTAAAAAGATTGATTTAGCGCTGAACCCGTAAGGCTGCTGAACGTACTTTAGATAGCATGGAGAAACGACCTATTACAGCAGTTACACAAAAATTTGGCCTTAAGCAGGCCGCACAATCACCAATTTTATCGGAGACAGGAAAATTACAGCCACAGGCAGTTGATTTGGAAGAGGCGGTATTGGGAGCAATGATGCTTGAAAAAAATGCAATTAACGATGCCATTGATATTTTAACGCCTGATAGTTTTTACAAAGAAACACACCAGAAAATTTACGAGGCCATTCAACAATTGTTTTCAGACTCGCAACCCATAGACATTTTAACGGTTACAAGTAAATTGCGTTCAAACGGATTTTTGGAATTGGTTGGCGGGCCGGCATACATAGCGGGTTTAACCAACCGCGTGGCCTCAGCCGCAAATATTGAATACCACGCACGTATTATACAACAAAAATATATTCAGCGCGAGCTGATTGGTATTGCCTCAAGCACCATTCGTGATGCGTATGAAGACACAGCCGATGTGTTTGACCTGTTGGATAAAACCGAAAGCGGTTTATACAGAATTACGCAAGGCAATATACGCAAGGATTACCGCAAAATGCATGAGTTGATTCACGAAGCCATTGATGAGATTGAAAAAGCAAAAAAGAATACCGATGGTGTAAGCGGAGTGCCAACAGGATTTGTGGAGCTTGATAAAATAACAAGTGGCTGGCAAAAATCAGATATGATTGTAATTGCCGCACGTCCGGCCATGGGTAAAACAGCATTTGTATTGAGCATGGCGCGCAATGCCGCTGCACAGTTTGGTAAACCGGTTGCCGTGTTTTCACTTGAGATGAGTGCCATACAGCTGGTGAATCGTTTAATATCGGGCGAAACAGAATTGAATTCTGATAAATTGCGTAAAGGAAATTTACAACCACACGAATACGAGCAATTGCATTCACGTATTAAAAAATTGTCAGAAGCACCTTTGTTTATTGATGATACACCCGCGCTTTCCATTTTTGAATTGCGCGCAAAAGCCCGGAGGTTAAAACAACAGCACGGAGTTGAAATGATTATTATTGACTATTTGCAATTGATGACGGCCGGTGGTGAAGGAAAAGGAAACCGTGAGCAGGAAATCAGTAACATTTCACGTTCCATCAAGCAAATTGCCAAGGAACTTGACATACCCATTATTGCGCTTAGCCAGTTGAGCCGTAGTGTTGAGACCAGGGGAGGTGACAAGAAGCCAATGCTGAGCGACCTTCGTGAATCGGGAGCCATTGAACAGGATGCCGACATTGTTGGTTTTATATACAGGCCTGAGTATTATAACATAACAGACGTTGACAACGTGTCAACCAAGGGCCTTGCCCAAATTTTGATAGCCAAGCACCGTAATGGCGCTTTAGCAGATGTTAACTTAAAATTTGTTGCGGAATTCAGTCGATTTGAGAACTTTGATAGTGGTTTTGCGTTTAAGGACGAGTATTCGCCCATGAACCCTAACCATGAGTTTGAGAATAACGTAAGCACGCTTACCGTGAAATCAAGAATGGATGATATTAAGGACGAAGACAACAGTAGTGATTATAACTTTAATGTTGAAACCGGTGATGATGTTCCGTTTTAAAAAAATTATTTTTTCGTTAATGCTTGCTTGCTTCGGTTTTGGAGCAAAAGCAAATTACATTTTAATTCCCATGGACGAGTCGCAAAGCGACCACCTGAAAGCGTATGGCATTGCCTATTGGGTGTTGCAAAACGAAGTGGAAATTGAATGGCTGCTGAATTACCGTGGCGGTAGTTTCTTGATCAACGACATTAAAAAAGTTGAAGAGGAATGCAAAATTCGCAATGTGGGTTTTGAAATTGTGACCAATTCAAAAGCAACAGCCATTAAGGAAGAAATTGCAAATCCTGAAGTGAACATGGAAGTGGTTAAATTGGAAAAGGCACCTAAAATTGGTGTATACGCTCCAAAAACAAACCAACCCTGGGACGATGCAGTGACCATGGTTTTGGCTTATGCCGAAATTCCGTACGATCAGTTTTACGATTCATCCATTATTACCGGTGTACTGGCAAAGTATGACTGGCTGCATTTGCATCATGAAGATTTTACAGGCCAGTACGGTAAATTTTATTCGCAATACCGCAACGCAGCCTGGTACCAGCAACAGCAAAGGGAAACCGAAGCCATGGCCCGCTTTTTAGGGTTTGGCAAAGTAAGCCAAATGAAACTGGCCGTTGCGTTGAAACTAAAAGAGTATGTGATTGGTGGCGGATTTTTGTTTACCATGTGCAGCGGTACCGATAGTTATGATTTGGCACTGGCCGCACAAAATACCGACATATGTGATAAGGTGTTTGATGGCGATGCCATTGATCCCAATTGCCAGTCAAAACTGGATTTTACACAAACACTGGCGTTTGAAAATTTCAGGGTGAATACCGATGCCATGCAGTATGAATTTTCAACCATTGACGGTACCAATGCACACAGCAGTTTACCTGAAAAAAGTGATGTGTTTACCTTGTTTGATTTTAGTGCCAAGTATGATATTGTACCAACCATGTTGTGCCAAAACCATACCCAGGTTATACAGGGCTTTATGGGGCAAACCACATCATTTGATAAAAAATACATTAAGTCAGACGTGTTGGTGATGGGTGAAAACAAAAGCCTGGGCACAGCACGTTACATTCATGGTACTGAAGGTATGGGTACGTGGACGTTTTATGGTGGTCATGATCCCGAGGATTATCGCCATTATGTAAATGATCCACCAACCGATTTAAAATTGCATCCCAATTCTCCGGGATACAGGTTAATTCTGAACAATATTTTATTTCCGGCTGCTAAAAAGAAAAAGCAGAAGACGTAAGCAGTTTCGGATTGCGAATTTCTAATTTCGAGTTAATGAACTTCTTGTGAAACGGTTTTGAACGGTTGAGGAACGTTAACAATCGTGCAAAAAAGGTTTGTTAAGCTGGTTGTTTTATTGGTTTGAGTATAAAAACATCATGAAGAAATATTTAGCAAGGGAAGATTTTGAATTGGTAACATTACTCAAATCGACTGATGTAATCAATCGCATTGCCGAAAATACAGGGCCAAAAAAAACATTTCGCCTGGCATTGCCAGGAGTAAAGCATGATAAACCTTATGAAGGCGTGGTTGATGCCGAATCATTTAAAATTTCGAGGGTAATCAATTATAAAAATTCCTTTTTACCAGTTATATCAGGAACAGTTTCCGGTTCAGGAAAGGTTACAGCCGTAACTATTAAGATGCGCATGTTGCTTCCGGTGCGAATTTTCATGTTTATTTGGCTTGGGGGTGTTGGGCTGGCCTGTATTTTTATTACGCCTTTTATCCTGAGCGGAGATTCGGCTTCCAGGAAACAAGGGTTTGACCCAATGGCTTTGATCCCGTTTGCTATGTTTGTGTTTGGTTATTTGCTAACTTATTTGGCATTTAAATTTGAGAGCCGTAAATCAAAAGCCTTTTTAAAAGACCTGTTAAACGCACAGGAAGGTAGTGATTGAATCTGTTAAATCATTCCTGATTTACCCAAACCAGTTTATCGGTTTGTACGCCCAATTCCCGTGCTTTAGCAACATATGCCTGTTTTATTTTTTCGGGAATGGTCTTATCCCTGCTTAATATCCACATATAATCAGTACTGCTTCCAATCACAAGAGCGTATTTATAGTCCTTATCGAGTTCTACAATATTATATTCCGCGTAAAACGGGCCAAAAAATGAAACTTTTAATTTGCCTTCGGTTGGTTTATCAACTGGCTTTGCTTTTCCAATACTCTGTTTCCATTTGTTTTTCGTGTAGTCAAAGCCCTTGTTGTCTACTCTTATAGAACCATTTTTATTCAAAGAATAGTTAGCGGTTACATGGTCCAGGCCTTTTTCCCACCTGTAATTAAGTCTGGCTATTTCATACCAGGTTCCAAGGTATTTTTGCTGATCAAAATTTTTTACAACTTCAATTCCTTGAGGAGTAAATCTGAATGAAAGTATCGATGCCGTTAACATGGCTCCAAGGCTTAATTTTAATATCCGGTTTTTTAAACTCATGTTTATTTTTAGTTGCCGGCCAATAGCAGGCTTAAATAACTAAAATAGAATTAAAAATTGTTATGTGTGTTATATGATTTCAACCACATGTTGCATTCGAATCCGGAAACACAAAAATCACCTGAAAGTAATTGCTGTTTTGAGGTGCCGGGGAGATTAAAAATCAAGCTTTGCATCCACAATATAGATTTCTTTTTCTTTTTTAATGTAAAGCTTATTTTTCTCTATGCTAAAGTCCTCAATGCCGTCAAAAGGCAAATTCAATTCGCCATAGGTAAAGTCAAACATGTTGTAGAATTTTATTTTTCCGCCTTCTGGGTAATACACTTTTTGATTGCGTACAATAAATTTCCGATCAGTTTTTACCGGAATGTTTTTTACAAAATTGCAGTACTGGTTAAAAACCTTGATCCCGTTTTCGGGAATATTGATGTATAAATTATTCTCCGTCTCAACCATGTAATTGGGTATTCCGCTTAAATCGGCATGGGAGTAAAAGTTAACCGAGGCATTGGTAACCCTGAAATTGTTGTCCAGTTTTGCAAGTTGCATTTTTACGCCATCATACACCCAAACACTGTTATTGAAGTTGGATGCGCACAACAAGGTAACCTGCTCAACAGGAATTTTCTCAAAGGTTATGGGCGAATTTTGTGCGCTCAGGGTATTGTCCAGTATAAACAATGAATTAAAGCTGTAATTCACTGCATAAATTTTCATGGCCTGCGAAGCATCAAAAAATTCAATTGTTCTTAATTGATTAAAATTTTGCGAGAACAGTGAATCGCCATTGGCATTGTATTTATTCACTGTAAAGTTATTGATGAGGTATAAATTACCAATAGGGTCGGTGGTAATAAAATCGGCTTTGTGATGAAGTGTGTCAACAACCGTAAGCTGCAGGCCCGTATCGGGTTGCGCCAAAAATAAGCTTGCGGTTATGAGTGTGTTTATCATTTATTCAATTCAAGCAATTCATCCATTATCTTCCTGTCATTCATAAGCCGTGGAATTTTATGTTGCCCGCCCAGTTTTCCTCTATGCTTTAACCAGTTGTAAAACAGGTTTGGCCTGGCTAAGGTTATAACGGGTGGTTGCATGATAAAATTGTGCGATCGTTTGGCTTCATAGTCTGAATTAAGTGCTTTTAATGCATTATCAAGAACCTCGCCAAAAAAGCTCAAATCGGCTGGTAGTTTGTCAAATTCAATTAGCCATTGGTGAGCCCCATTGGTGCTGTTTCCCATGAATACAGGGCTAACTGTATATTCCTTAATGCTGGCGCCCGTACGTTCACAGGCCGTATGCATGGCTTTTTCAGCATTGTCAATGATCAATTCTTCGCCAAACGCGTTGATAAAATGTTTGGTACGCCCCGTTATTTTAAACCTGAACGGATTGGTGCTGGTAAAGGTAATGGTGTCGCCCAATACGTACCGCCATAATCCGCTGTTGGTGCTAATAATCATCACATAATTTTCACCTGTTTTTACACCGTCCAGCCAAACGGGTTTTGAAGTATTGCCTTTTTGAAACTCACTAAGCGGAATAAATTCATAAAATATGCCGTAATCCAGCATGAGCAGCATCTCATCGCTCCCGGATTGGTCCTGTATACCAAAAAAACCTTCACTTGCATTATACGTTTCCACGTAATTCATTTCGGGTTTGCGAATAAAATGGGCAAACTGCTCTTTATAGGGAATAAAACTTACCCCGCCATGCATGAACAACTCAATGTTAGGCCATACATCGGCAATATTATCTTTCCCGGTAATTTCTAATATGCGTTTAAACAAATGCAATGTCCAAGAAGGAACCCCAGCCACAATGTAAACGTCTTCCTTAATGGTGCTTTGGGCCATTTGCTCAATTTTTTCATCCCATTTATCCAGTAAAGCAATTTCTTTTTTTGGGATGCGCCTTATTTCGGCCCAGAAGGGTAAATTCTTTATGATAATTGCGCTTAAGTCGCCAAAATAGGAATCGCTTGAAGTGTAGTTTATTTGTGCGCTACCACCAATGATCAAATGTTTGCCTTTGTATAATTTCCGGTTCGGGTGGTTATGGTAATACAAACACAGCAAATCTTTACCACCTTTGTAGTGACACTCTTCCAGTGTTTCTTTGCTTACCGGTATTAACTTGAATTTATCGTTGGTAGTGCCCGATGATTTTGCAAACCACTTTATTTCGGTTGGCCACAACAAGTTTTGTTCGCCTTTAAAAATGCGGTCTATGTAAGGTTTTACATCGTCATATTCCTGTACGCCAAAACGGGAATGAAATTTTTCGTAATTGTCAACCTCATTAAACCCGTGTTTTTTTCCCCATTCGGTGTCCTGGGCACTTGAAACAAGTTTAGCCATGAGTTCAGCCTGCACTTCGAGCGGATACTTGGTAAACAGCTCAATTTGGTGCATACGCTTTTTAATCAGCCAGGAGAATATGGAGTTGAAAGGCATTGTGTAAATATACTAAACAAATGCAATCGCGGTAAGGTAGCTGCCTTAGCAGTTAACTGAACGAACCAATCGCGCAGGGTTGAAAATGAGGAGGAATGTCCTGGGCAAAGCAGGCATTGGCATCAGACACTAGTAATTTTTGCGAAATGCTTTTAAGAAATAGTTTTTTTACGAATGAATCAATGTGCCACATGAAAGAACCCGCTGAAATTTTTACTGTCAGGAGTAGTAAATACATAATAATAAACCCCATCGGTTTCGGTACTCCATTTGTTATCATACGAAGCCGACTCGTACAATAAATTTCCCCAGCGGTTGAAAATTTGTATGGAAGAATTTGCAGGCATTCCAATCACATGAAAATAATCATTCATACCGTCACCATTAGGAGTTATGATGTTTGGGATATGAATCACATAATAAACACTAACAGTTATATCATCCTGGGCAGTACATCCAAATTCATTGGTGGTTGATACAATATAGGTGGTTGTTTCCTGGGCTGCAGCTTCAGGATCGGGACATATAGCACAGCTCAGTGAATTGGATGGGCTCCATTCAAATGGTCCGGTGCCGGTTGCATGAATAATTACAGGATGATCAAATTCAACACTGGTGTCGGCCGATGCAATTACTACCGGCAAAGGGTTTACGCAAACATCGGTAGAAGCGGTACTGGTGCAAATACCATTGCTATAGGTTACCGTATAAGTAGAATTTACCAGTGGGGATACGGTAATTGTTGCAGTTGTTTCACCTGTATTCCAACTATAAACAGGGGTGCCGCTTGCCGTAATGTTAACCGACTCGCCATAGCAAATACAGGTGTCGGCTGATGAAGTAATGATTGGCACCGGCAAAACAACCAGGTTGGTAGTTGCAGAAGTCGTACACCCGTTAGCATCAAGTATAGTTATCGTTTCTGTTCCTGAAAAGGCTGGTGTGGCAGTTATGCTGGCAGTTATTCCACTGGCCAGTCCCGACCAATTGTAGGTATATGGAGTTGTTCCGCTAACAACAAGGGCCGTAAACGTAACAGGTGTTCCTGCACATACCGAGTCAACAGCCAAAATGCTGGCTGATGGAACAGCGTATACGCAAATAAAGGTAGAGTCACTAACGGTACACGGACCGCTTGTATAGGAAACAACATACATAAAATCACTTGTTGGTGTAACAGTAATGCTGGCGGTTGTTGGTCCAGTGTTCCAACTGTAGGATGGAACACCGCTTGCTGTAAGGGTTACACTTGATCCGTTGCAAACGCATGTGTCATTCGATGAATTAATGGATGGCATGTTTATAAGCATCACGTTCACACTATCAGAAATCATACAGCCGTTATTATCGGTAATGGTAACGTTAATGTAGCCTGATAAGGGTGGAATTGTGCTATAAGAATTCAATGTGTCGTTTCCTGAAGTAGACCATTGGTAACTGTAAGGCGATATTCCGCCTGTGGCAGCTGCACTCAATACAATGGTTGAGCCAGGACAAATGGTATCGGCACTTGCAGAAACGATTACGTTAAGTAGTGGAGGATTTATAACAACCACCGAATCGGTTTCAACATTCCCCAGTGAATCGGTCACGGAAACATAATACGTGCCCGGCCCCAAATTAAAAATAGTATCATTGGTAGAAATGACGGGCGACCATGCATAGGTGAACGGAGGATCGCCACTTGAAACATTTACCCAGGCCATTCCATCTGAATTCCCATTACAGGAAACAGAATTAGCTTGCGCGTTGATTCCAAACAATGGCTCAGGGCATGTACCGCATGTTGATGACGTAAAATAAACTCCGCAAATATTTACCGAATAGCAATCAAATCCACCCGCAATGTCAAAAAAAGCGGAGACTTCGCCCGCTGAAACCGGGCTTGTGAGTTGGCACCAGTTGTAAAAATCACTTGTAAATGTTGCAGGGGTACCATGCATGCTTGCCGAAAATGTTGTTGGCGCTCCGCCTTGCATATCGGTAACATTCATAAAAAACTGTGCATTTGCATCGGCACTGCACGTCATAAAATCGGCAACAGTGTGGCCAAATGCTCCTGGGCCTGTTGCATTGAATGAAAAACTTCCATCGTCCAGGGTCAATGTACCATTCCATGCGGCAGATGGATCGTACCAGATAATAAAAAGAGTGGCCCCATCAATTTCCCAAACAGTATTGCCCACAATGGTATTGATGGTATACGTTCCGTCACCGGCAATGGCTGAAGTTACATCGGCCCTGAATGTACGTGTGCCAAGTTCTGACCAACACTTATGCCCGTCAGAACCTATGTGAAGGCCATTGTAATCTGCAGTAGTCCCCACCGGGTTAGTTAAGTTAACGGTTGGCGTAGTGGATGATCCCGCCAGGTAACTTACATTCCAGTACAAATACGCTTTGTCAATGATAACGCCAGCCGGAATTCCTGATATGCTTAACGGGCATGGAAATCCTGTGCCTGCTGGCGTGGCGTAACGTGTGGTTATTTTTTTGGATGCATTGGTCCATCCAAGTCCGCATTTGGTATAATTATAAACATGGCCAAGAACATGATCACCGTCACGTGTAACTGAACCGCTAACAGTGGTATCGTAATTCATTCCGCCACTTCCCTGTGAAAATAAATGAACCGAAAAAAAAATAAGCAATAGGCTGCAAAAAGCACGTTTATTTAATGCACGTGTTGTATGAACGAAAATTTTCTTCATACAAAACGGTTTAATTTATGGCTACATGGAAGAAACCTTTGAACTGTTGCCCGCTTGGCAACGTAACGGCATAATAATATACACCCGGACTTTTGGTTGACCAGTTGTTTTCGTATGAAGATGATTCATGCAATAAATTTCCCCAGCGGTTAAAAATACTCACCACCGATCCCGGAGGTAAACCAACAATGCGGAAATTATCATTCAACCCATCACCATCTGGTGTAATAATATTTGGTATAAGAATTTCCACAACAACATAAACAACTACTTCGTCAGTTGTTGTACATCCAAAGGCATTGGTTGCCGAAACATAATAGGTGGTTGATTCAACAGGACTGGCAACGGTTACCGTACACGTATCGCAGCTTAATGTGTTGGAAGGTGTCCAGGTAAATGGACCGGTTCCGGTAACGCTGATTACAGCAGTGTCTTCCAGTTTTATGGTTGTGTCGGCCGATGCTATTACAATGGGAGAAGGGTTTACGCATATGGTAACTGAATCACTGTCGGAACAGCCACCGTTGAAATAGGTAACCACATAGGTTGTATTGGATGATGGTGAAACGGTAATGGCTGGATCAATATAGCCATTGCTCCAGTTGTAGGCAGGTGTACCTGTAGCTGTAAGTGTGATGGGGGTTCCATCGCAAATACAAGTGTCATTGGGCGAAAGAATCACGATATCAGGTACAGGAACAATGACCAGCGAAACTGTTGCAGAAGTGCTGCATCCGTTAGCGTCATCAATGTTTACTGTTTCTGTTCCACCCGTTGCCGGTGTTGTGGTTACGCTTGAACCGGCTCCTGCAACAATTCCTGACCATGCATAGGTGAGTGGTGCGGTGCCGCTTACTACGTTGGCCGTAAATGTTGCACTCATGCCTGTGCAAATGGTGTCGGGCGATGTTATGCTGACTGAAGGTGATGGATACACACAAATAAAGGTTGAATCACTAACCGTACACGCGCCATTTGAGTACGAAACAATGTAAAGGAAATCAACCGTTGGTGATACGGTAATACTTGCGGTTGTTTGCCCACTGTTCCAGCTAAACGTAGGTGTTCCACTGGCAGTGATGGTAGCACTTGCTCCGCTACAAATACAGGTGTCGGGCGATGATGAAATTGCGGGTACAGCTAATACGGTTACAAAAACGCTGTCAGTGGCCTCGCAGCCATTATCATCGGTAACGGTTACATATGTATATCCGCTTGATGACAATGTTTCTGTATTGGTGGGAGAAGTGTCGCCTGCACCAGTTGACCATTGGTAGGCAAGTGAACCTGTTCCGCCAGCGCCAATGGCCGTGAATGTAACGGGTAATCCCGCACAAACTGAATCGGCAGAAACGGTTGCGTTTACACTTACTGCACCCGGTGAAGTAATGGTAATGGTTTCCGTTACAACTTCACCCAGGTAATCGGTAACGGTAACAGTATAGGAACCCGGACCTAAATTAAAAATGGAATCATTGGTTGAACCGGTTGTCCAGCTATAGGTATAGGGCGGTAATCCATATGCAACACTTACCCACGCCATACCGTTGTTTTCGCCAGCACAGGTAACGTTTATCGAATTTGGACTTGTTTCCAATGGAAAAACGCAAGGGCTTATGCAATTGAAATAACTGTCAGGAAAATTGGGAAGCCCGTAGTTTCCCGAACCGGATGGTCCACCGGGCATAACTGCGGCAGGGGTATAACCACATCCAATACCTGCGGTATTCGGACTATTGATCAACGAGAGGGGAGTGCCCCCGCTGTTCGCAATATAAATTTTAAAATCGCGGCCAAGCTGCAATGAATTATAAATGCTTGTTGTGGCAATAAATGTTGCCGATGCAAGAATGGTTGCAGGCACACCCGATGTTAAATCGTATTGATATAAACGTGATGCCGATGACCCCTGGTAGATATATAGTTTTTTACTATCGCATGAAAAACTTACACCATAGGTATCACCAGCAAAAACCACCATTGACAGTGGGCTGGATATAACGCCTGTTGCATTGTTGAAATTATACAATTGTGAAATTCCGCTGGTAGAAATGCAATACCTTGTTCCGTCAGGCGAAAATTTTGATTGTCCCCATGAGGAAGTTCCAACGGAAGCACCAATGGTTGTTGTTACAGCAGGGCCCACACCTGTTGCACTAACCTGGTAACAGTGGTAAACGTTGTTGTTATACCCTTTTCCCATCACCCACCAGTCGGTGCAGTTATCGTGGCGCACAGCACTTAATTGCTCACTGCAGGGTGCAAAAAGTAAAATATTTTTTTGTGCAACCACAACATCGCCCAAACCTCCGGCCAGTGTCATGTTCACAACGGTATAACGCATACCATTAGCGCCTGAATGCACCATGTCATCGGTATGAAAAATGTAATATTTATTGGGATTTCCGGGATCGCTTACAATAATGGCTGCTTGTGTACTGGATAAATTACCCATAAGGCCTGTACCGTTGGGCATGGGGTTGTGTAATTTATTCCAAACTGTTTTTCCGTCAGTATAAAAAAGCAATTCTCCTGTAACTTCGTCAGCTACTGAAGCGGTTCCCTCGGTGGTGGCGGTTGAACCTGATGGCTCGGCTATAGGCGAACCTGTTGAATAAAATTCCAGGCCTTTGCCACTACCAAAATACCACCAGTTGGTTTGCACCTGTGAATAGCCATTTAAGGCAAGTAAGATCAAAGCAAAACGTAAAATCCTTTTCATCAAATCAATTTGTGTGGTGGTGTTGTGTAAAACAGACGTTTTAGCCTGCCATTGGTTGCATTGGTTTTAAAGCTTAATTGTAAATATAATTAGTTTACCGGTCATTGGGCGCTTTTCATATTTTTAACCTGCTTGCTGTTAAATGATTCCGATAAAAGGCGTACCTTCATAAAAATAAGCAAAACACGCAAACTTTAGTCGCCATGAACCGTTTTTTGGGTCCTATTGAAAAAATGAGAACAGAATTAAGGGATATTGTTCAATATTCCCTTGTTTTGGGTAATGATACCATTAGCATGAACGGCCTTATTGACAGGGAAATTACCCTGAAACATACCGGCCGAATATTTTGTGTTTCATGCAGTAAGCAAACCAAAAAGTCGTTTGGCCAGGGCTTTTGCTACAATTGTTTTGCCAGCTCTCCTGACAATGCCGAGTGTATTATTCGACCTGAATTGTGCGAGGCGCATATGGGTGGGGGACGCGATCCTGAATGGGAAAAAAACCACCATTTTCACCCGCATTTTGTTTACCTGGCGCTTTCCAATGAAGTAAAAGTTGGTGTAACGCGGCATACGCAAGTGCCAACCCGGTGGATTGACCAGGGCGCCAGCAAAGCCATTGTTATTGCCGAAGTGCCGTACAGGCAATTGGCAGGTTTAATTGAGATTGAGCTAAAAAATCACGTAACCGATAAAACAAACTGGCAGCGCATGTTGAAAAATGAAATTGCAACGGATGTGGTGCTGGCCGAAAAGAAAAAAGAAATTCTTGAAAAGCTGCCCGATCATTTAGCCAAATATGCCGTTACTGAAAATCATGTGTATGAAATAAATTACCCGGTTTTGCAGTATCCAGAAAAAGTGGTGTCCATGAATTTTGATAAGTCGCCTGAAATCAAAGGGATTTTAAAAGGAATCAAAGGTCAGTATTTGATTTTTGATGGCGGAAGCGTGGTCAATTTGCGAAATGCGAGTGGATATGAAGTAGAACTTAGTTATGATTAATGCGTTTATAGTTCACGGTTTATAGTTCACAGTTGGGGTACTTCATACGATACGGCTTTTATATGTATGTGAAACAGTCTTTTTCGGGCAGTTTGAAAAAAACATTATTCTTTTTTCTTGTTTTTTCATCATTCGCTGTTTTTTCGCAACGCAACAGTGACAATGAAGGAATGCTCACAGCAGGTTTCCAGGTGCGCCCTGTATTTGAAACCGGTTTTTTGGATGATGTGCAGCAAACAAATACCCATCGCATTTTTACAGCCACTATAAAGCCTGCGTTGGGATATACGTTTGGCATGGTGTTAAGGCGCAGCATAACCAAAAAAATATCATTTGAAACAGGTATCAATTACATACGCAGGAATTTTACACTAACTTGTATTGACGACAGCTTAAAGCGTACCGATGTTTCGGATTTTGGCATGGTGAGTTATGAAATTCCCTTGCAGTGTTTGATTTATGTGCGTTTTGGCGAACGTTTTTACATGAACAATTCATTGGGTGTTTCCATCAATAAAGTTGCCAGTAAAGTTGCCAGTTTTGGAGGGAGCAAAGATTTTTCGCAGGTAACATACCTTAACCGCATATTTGCCAACCCCGCTTTGCTTGCCAACATTGGTTTTGAGTACCGCACGCCTAAAGCAGGTTATTTTTATCTGGGATCGGCTTTACACCGACCATTTACCCGTATTGGCACCAGTGTGGTGAAATATGATTTATTCAGTAAAAAATACCAGACAAACATTGGTGTAACCGGTTCGTTTCTCACGGTGGATGTGCGTTATTTTTTTCCGGCACAACCCATTAAAAAGAAATCACAGAACATGAAGAAGAAGAAAGATGAGAAGAGTGGGAAAAGGATTAATTAGCAATGATTAATAAGTGTTTTTTAAAAGATATATTTAGCTGCCCCCTTAGGCTAGTGCAATTCTTCAGCGCGGCAACATGGGCCGGGCTATCGCTAATAGTCCTCGCCTTAATTTAAAAATCCAATAATTTTATCATGCTGCTGCGGGCTATTCCGCTCTATCCCTGGCAGAGTCAATTGCCCTCGTGGCTATGTTTAATCATCGCTCCTGCTCAACAACGACACATAGTACAACAATGTTGCAATTGAACCAATGGCAGCAACCACGTAGGTTAAGGCAGCCCACTTCAAGGCGTCTTTTGCATTTTCATGTTCACGTTGCGTAGTAATGCCTGTACTGGTCATCCAGTTTAAGGCCCGCCTGCTGGCATCAAATTCAACAGGTAATGTTACAAGGCTAAACAAGGTAAAGAAAGCGTAACAGCCTATGACAATATATAACACGGTATTCATGGGGAAAGCGCTGTAAAAAAATGCACCGCCAAAAATAGCCGCCATTAAAATAATGTTTAGTATAGTGCCGCTAACCTGCTGCAGTGGTACCAACGCGCTACGCATTTTTAAAGGAGTGTAGGCAACGGAATGTTGTACTGCGTGACCGCACTCGTGGGCAGCCACTGCTGCCGCTGCGGCATTGCGTCCTTCATATACCGCGCGACTTAAGTTGACTGTTTTATGCGCGGGGTTGTAGTGATCGGTTAGTTCACCTTCAACACTCATGACTTTTACGTCAAAAATATTGTGGTCACGCAACATTTTTTCGGCAATTTCCCTCCCGCTCATCCGGTTTGAAATGGGTGTTTGGCTGTATTGCGCAAACTTGCTGCGCAAACGGAACGCTACAAACATGCCTATAAGCATGAATATAATTCCTATTATCATTGGACCCATTTGCAGGTCCATAAATGCACTATGGTTTTCCATACTGTTTTAATTTCTTTGTTTTATACGTGTAAGTGTGTCAAAACAGGCACCATATTTTAGCATAAAGAAGATTTGGCAGGTTAAAAAATGTGAAAGCCTTTGTAGCAGCAGTAGGCAGCGGCAGTTAAGAAAAGGCAACGGGAGCAGAAGTGGCAGTAAGCAACAGCGATTGTGGCGAATCCTGGTTAAATTGGCAATGAGATTTTTGCTGAACGATTAAGGCATAATATCGCGTGGACGAATATCAACGTCAATATCACCTTCCGGATCGTGTTTTTGGGACTCGTCAGGTTTTTCGTATTTTTTAGTCGTAATGTCTTTCCAGTGCACAGGATATTCACTGCGTAAAGCGCTTTTAATTGCCTTTACAGCGTTTTCAACATCAATTACTGAGCAATAAATATTGTAATACCCATCTTCTTCCGTGCCGTAATCGCAGGTTCCGTACCCATACCATCCAATGTGCTCGTCAAGATACGCTTCGGCAATTCTGCGCGACCTGTCATCGCTCAAGCCAAACATCCAGCCGGTTTTAAAATGAACGATAACTGTATTGTAAAAATCATCGGGTACAGGTATAAATCCCAGACTTTTTTTTGCTTTGAGTTCCCGTTCTATAACCTTTTCAGGAGTATCGGGAAAATCGGTTTTAATGGTGTCTGTCTTTCCCTGGTCGCCCAAAACCCCATAATGAAATGTAGCCGAACGCTCACCGGTTTCCCAGGCTTCCCAGTAGTAATGCGTGCCATCAATGATTTTGTACAGCTTGTGCATATGCGAATTTAGTAAAAAGTTTTCATTTTACAGTTCTCAGTTGGGTAACTTCGGGGGACATGGTTTCGCAAACCCGAACTGAAAAACTGTAAACTAAGAACTTCCCAACTATAAATAAAAAACCCCAGCCATTGGCCAGGGTTTTTTTGAAAAATCGATTGTGATTTTTACTACCTGCGGTCACCCATAAGGCGAAGCAACATAATAAAAATGTTGATGAACAAAATGTATAACTGAAGTCCCATAATAACCGCAAGTTTGCTGGCAGGTTCGCTTCCGTATTCTGTATTTTGGCTCATGTACTTAATCTCCTGTAATTTTACAGCAACAAGGGCAGGAAAAACAATTACACCAATTAATGAAATCATCCAATCCATTTTCTCGCTTTGCATAAATACATTCATTAACGAAGCAGCAACAATTCCCATTGCCATAAACATCATAATTGTTCCGAAACGCGAAAGATCAATGCTGGTGAAGTAACCTGCAAGGGCCATTACACCAAAAATTCCCGCTGACAGGAAAAATACCATGTAGATTGATGAAGCAGTGTAAGCAAGGAAAATTGTGCTCAACGACATGCCAATTAATACAGCATAAATAAGGAATAAACCAAGAATTACCGCAAATGGTAATTTATGATAAGCAAGCTGCATAACCAGTGAAATGATTAGTGGAGCAAATATCATAATGTAACCAACTGGTGAAATCCCCAAAGTACCATTGCTTTTTAGGGTGTAAAAAAGCTCAAGAACCATAATTGGATTACGGCTCATAGCAAAAGCTATAACACCAGAAATAGCCAAGCCGGCAAACATGTACGCGAAAACATTTGCAATAAATGTACGCGCCATTGGTTTTGACTCGTCATACGTTTTTTGCCCAAAGGCATCTAAAATTGAGTTACTCATAGTTGTTTAAATTTTAAGTGATCAAATATACATAAAAAAAAGACTTTCAAAACTAAAAAAGCATTAAAAAATACGGTAAACGGGTATCTCATAGGCAGTTTGCTCGTAAAAACCGCTGTTTTGGTACACAAAAAGGAGTTGGGCAAAGCTGTCTTTGGCCCACTCAGGATCAGCTTTTTTCTTGTCTTCCAGCTTTTGCTTCAAAACTTGATCTTTTGACAGGATTTCTTCAGCCATTTTGTCAAACACGTAGTCACTGAACCACTCTTTTTGCTGCAAACAGGCATCAAAATAATTCCACCTGAAATAACTGTCAGTAGCCATTGGCTCCAGTACTTCCACCAAAAAACGGGCGTATTTGTCTTTGCAGGCTATAATCAAATCGCCTTTGAAAAATTTCTTTTGCCCTTTTACGGTTTCCACTTCAACATCACCATGGTAATAATGCGCCTCGTATAAACGCGAATTTTCGGCAGCTTTTTTTGCGCGGTAATATTCAACGGTTATAACGGTGTCATTTTTTAATTCACGCATGGGAACTTCATTTGCCTTTAACCGCTTGATCACATTTTTCCAGCTTTGAGGCACCACATACGCGTTTGGAATTTTTACGGTTTGCGTAGGTTTGTAGCGCGTGTAATACGGAATTTCCTTACTAATTGGTTTGCTGCGGTCATAGTACAGTTGTTTATTGCCGGTAACTTTACTTGTAGCGTAAACGGGCTCGTAACCCTTAAACAAAATAGTTGAAGCCTGTGACTTGTCCAGTTCATACTTTATGGGTAATTCCCCTTTCGGGTAATCCATCTTTGCTTTCAACAATTCCTCGCGCTGCTCACGGCAAACGTTCAATAGTGTCCACAGTGCCGCATGGGTTGTTTTCACACGTTCATCAAATGGTTTTAGCATATGGGTTTCGGTTGTTATGCCAATGCAATTGAACAAAGCTGCGTAACCTGTACAATACCTCGGACTGTCAAAAAAACCAATGATGCCATCCAGGGGTGTTTCTTCGTGGTGATTCACATACGGAACAGTTTCAATTTTTTTGTCCAGCATTTTTTTGGCGAAATTTTTATCAATGTTCATGCAAACCTGTGCGGTAACCTTGCTCATTTTATCAGGCTGGGTAAAAAAATACGTAAAGGTATATTGGTAGTCGGCACCGTTGCTTACATGTGTATCAACCAGTATATGCGGATCAACCTTGTGAAATATTTCGGCAAATGCAAACGCATTTTTCGAATCCATTTTTATAAAATCACGGTTAAGGTCAAGGTTCTGGTAATTTCCCCTGAATCCATATTCAGCCGGCCCATCCTGGTTGGCGCGTGAACTGCTTCCTCTTCGCAGGCAACCGTCAACATTGTAAACCGGTATAATATACAATTCAATGC
>DATGXI010000189.1:0-14805 GCA_035299065.1 Flavobacteriales bacterium | reverse complement strand
TTTACTTTAAATCTTAGTGTGATTGGGCCACCTCCTTTGGGAAAGGAGGATGGGTTGTGGGGTTTCAAATGATTGATATCGGATGTTTGCTCCGGCCATTAACTTCACGTTAAATCTTAGTGTCAGTAGGCCACCTCCTTTGGGAAAGGAGGATGGATTTTGTGATTTCAAAAGATTGATATCGGATGTTTGCTCCGGATAATTTTTACACCGGATACTCAATCCTCCTTTTTCAAAGGAGGTGGCCCAACGATATTCAATTAAAAAACAATTAATGGCCGGAGGATTCTGCGCCCACTCACTTTTTTTTACCAACAGCTCCGGCATTTTACCTTCAGTTTATTATTTTTAAATACATGTATTACCTGCCTTATAACATTAACCTGAAAGAATTCTCAAGGGACCTTCGAAAAAACATGACGAAGGGAGAGGTGTTACTATGGAATGTGCTTAAGGGAGGAAAAATTAAAGGGTATACATTTAACCGGCAGAAACCTTTGAAATATTATATAGTTGATTTTTACTGTAAGCCATTAAATCTTGTTATTGAGGTTGACGGTAAATATCATTTAAATCCTGAAGTAGCTATTCGTGATGCTAAACGCCAGGTGATTCTTGAAAAAATGGGCTTGCAGTTTATACGTTATACCGAGGAGGAAGTGGTGTTTCACCGGCCTCGTGTGGTTGATGCGCTTATGGCCAAGGTTGAACAAATTGAGTTGGGTAGGGTGTAGGCGCGGAATCCTCCGGCCATTAATTTCACTTTAAATCTTAGTGTCATTGGGCCACCTCCTTTGGGAAAGGAGGATGGATTGTGCGGTTTCAATGGATTGATATCGGATGTTTGCTCCGGCCATTAATTTCACTTTAAACCTTAGTGTCATTGGGCCACCTCCTTTGGGAAAGGAGGATGGATTGTGCGTTTTCAAATGAATGATATCGGAAATTTGCTCCGGGTTATTTTTTTTTAAGAGTAATATTAACGAAGCACTTTGCTTATCCATTAATAAAGCAGCCGATGTTGTATCAGCTGCGGGAACAGCATAGGTTCCACTGCACGGAAAAATAACTTTTTGTATGCGTTCCCTGAACTGTACCATATCCTTTACTTTTTTCTGGCGGGCAACTTCTTTGTTTTCCAAATAATGTACAGCCAATTCATCAACCAGGCTTTGTTTTTTACCGCCTGGCCCTTTTATTTTTGCAAGCTCACGGTCCAGTTTACTGCTTTCGGTTTTGGTTAAAACAATGTTGGTGTAATTCCCTTTTTTAACCTCACCCACAATGTTGTAATACGGATCCTGACCTTTATAACCCACAACCACCAATTGATACCCTATGAATTCATTGAGTTTTTCTTTGAATACACCGTCCTTGCCTTCCATGCGCATATAACTTGACAATTGATCAGGAATCAAATAAGCAAACACACGGTCGTAGGATTTAAAACCGGCAACAGTGGCGGTTAACTCTTCGTATTTTATTACCGCTTTTTTGCCTGTTTCTGGATCGGTATAGTCCATGGTGGTGCGGGTTAGGGTTGATGCCAACACATAGGCATCTACATTTTTCCAACCGGTTGATGTGACATTTGCAGTATATGTTTTTCCGCGCAATGGTATTGGTGATGGCTTCTCCTTGCCTAACTGACGGTATGCCTCATCCATGTTCAGCTGCAATTCTTTTTTGAAATTATCGGCATTGCGTTTTAGATCGGCCTCAGCCAGTTTTCCTTTTTCTTCAATAACCTTTTCAATTTGTTCCTGGTTTTTATCCCAAAATTCCTTTTCGGTTTTTAAAACAGCCTGTGTATATAGTTTTGTTTTTTCTTCATAGTATTTGCGAAGTTTTTCCAGGTGGCGTTCACCGTTCTTCACCCGTCCATCGGCCCGCGAAGCAAAGTCCATGAATTGCTGCAAACCCGATGCTTTAAAAGCCATTGAATCCACCGTACACATTTTTTTATCCAGGTTGTTTACATACATATTCAGTAAATCCTCGCGGCAGGTGGTGTGTATGAATTGTAAACGCTCTTCAAACTCTTTGGTGGCTATTAAGGTCCCTTTAAATTTATTGTCCCAAATGGATTTGATTCGGGAAGGGTTAATGCCATCAGGAGGAGCATTTTCTACGTAATCCAAAATCGCATCAATTTCTTCTATTGAAAGCTTTTGTGCCGACATAATGGGAGTACCTTTACTATCGTAATCATTCTTCAGTTTTTTTGCATAAGGGATTTTTTTTGCTGTATTTGCCGGATCATTTATCCATGCATAAATTCCTTCAGCACCTGCTCCTCCTTCCAACCACCTGTTGCGTGACCCTTTTAGTGCCGGACCAACCATAATTTGAGTAGGATGGTGACAACTTGCACAATTTTGTTTGAACAACAATTCTCCTGAAATAAATACATTTTTACTGTTCCCCGGCTTACGTTTATAAACAGTCACCTCAAACGAACCGGTATTGCCATACGAACCATTCCAGGCCACATGATGTGTTTTTTCGGGGTAAGCTGTTTTTAATTTACCCAACGCTACCTGAAATTCATTCGGGGTTAAGTCTTCAATGCGAATTTTAAACACGATACCTGCATAGGTGCCCGAGGTGGTGGTGATTTCTTTCATGGGACCATGCAAAGCTATTTGTTCCCTTTCTAATACCCATAATACATCGGCCCCCAGATCTTTATATCGTCCTTGTTTCAAACGAACTTTGATTTTATCAGCAAAAGGTTTTATGTCATCGCCTTCTCGTTTTTTTACTTCATTACCTGATAATGTTGGGTCCTCAGCACAACAAGTATCAATCTCTTTTTTATTTGCAATAACAGTATTCGTAGGTTTTGCTGGTATTTCTTCTATTTCATCCAAATCAACCTGTTTCCACACCTCATGCTCAAACAACCTCGCATACGAATAATACAAACTATCCTTATACATTTTATCCTTTTTCCCCTTTAAACTCGCAAGGGTATCTTCATAGTTTGGCGGATAAAAATTCAAACTGCCAATATCAACCGGTACCAAAAATTTCTCCATTGGTTTTGGGGCTACCCAGTCAATGGTGCCATCGCCCATACGCTTGCCTTCAAACAATTGCATACCTGGTTTTATTTCATCGGTTGGTATTTGGGTGTATACGCCTTTTGCAGGATCAATGGTTAATGATTTATCATTCTGCCGAGCATTCACATAAAACATACCGCCTGTTTCCAATAATTTATCGCCCGACTTTGTATTCAATCCGGCTTTTAAAATATCATTTGCTTCAATGGCTTCTTTTACTTCGAGTGTAATTTCACCCTGCACGGGTTTTCCATCGGGACCTAAAAAACAATTTGCAGGTACAGCCATTACAATTCCATCCTGTGTTTCAATTACGGTATCCTGCTGGGCGTTTAAGGTGAATTTTTGATAGGGTAGGTACTTATCAGCATCGGCCCACACTTTTTCTCCGTTTTCATTTAGCTCCGGTAATTCATAGGTGACCTCGGGTTTGTTGTCTAAAGCTGATGAATTGAAATAATTTAGGGCAAAATACGAAGCGGCAAATACCAGAAGTGTTCCGCCTCCTATAAGCCCCCATTTTTTAAACCCTTTTCCTAAGGTGTATTTTTTATAGGCTTTTTTAGCCATGGATTTAAGCGCTATGCTTTCAATTCCTTTGAGTATGTCTTTTTGCAAGCGTACCTCCTCACCTAGTTTTGAATTTGTTTTTAATTCGCTCTCAAAAGCTGCATGTTCTGTTGGCGATAGTTCATTTCGTAAATACCGCTCAATTCGTTCTATGTTGGTTAATTCATTACGCATGGCCAATGGGTTTTGGTTTTAATGGCGCGCAGATCTCGCTGATCCCGCAGATCTTTTAATCTCTGACAACGGAGCAATGACACACCACTTTTTATGGCGCGCAGATCTCGCTGATCCCGCAGATTGTTTTTAAAAGCTCGCAGAGGCGCAGAGGCGCGGAGAAGGAGTGTCTCGCAAAAATGCAACGTGGTGTCACGCAGAAACCGCAGAAATACGCAGACTTTTAATCTCTGGCAATGGAGCAAGGCCACACCGCTTTTTATGGCGCGCAGATCTCGCTGATCCCGCAGATTGTTTTTAAATGCTCGAAGAGGCGCAGAGGCGCGGAGAAGGAGTGTCTCGCAAAAACGCAACATGGTGTCACGCAGAAACCGCAGAAATACGCAGACTTTTAATCTCTGGCAATGGAGCAAGGCCACACCGCTTTTTATGGCGCGCAGATCTCGCTGATCCCGCAGATTGTTTTTAAATGCTCGCAGAGGTGCAGAGGCGCGGAGTGTGATTTGTGAATCTTCGTATCTTTGTGTCTTTGTGGTTGAAAATTCGCGCAAAGACCCAACTACAGCAAGGTTTTTGTTTCCCGCAGACCTGCCTTCATTCCTACGGTTGGCATGGTCGAACAGGCGCGAATAATTCAATCTGTGCTTATCTGTGTTATCTGTGGCCGTTTTCTGCATTGAATTCTTTGTTTAAAATTTAGCCGCTTTTAATTCAGACTCCTTCAACATGTTTTTTGCACGTTCAAGACACTTGTACTTTTGGTTTTTGGCAACATTTTCGCTGGTAAATTCCATTTTGCGTGCAATGTCTTTCATGCTTTTGTTCTCGGTATAGAACATTTGCAAGAGTTTCAGGCAACGCGCGCCTAATTTTTCCAGTACAGTTTGCGCCAAACCAATTTTCTCTTCATCGTTCACCCATTCGGTTATTTCTTCTTCGGCAAGCTCTGTGCGTTCCGTTATTTCCTGTTCATGCATTTTCCCTCTTCTTTTTAATTCATCGTTCCACAAAAACCGCGATACACTATATAAGTATGTATCCAATGATGCGGTTAATGTAAACCCCGGTTCGCATACTCGTTTGCACAACACAACCAACGCATCCTGGTAAACATCCAATGCATCGTCCTTACTGCCCCCGCGGGCAAGAATTAATTTTTGTATGGGATTAAAATAACGGTACAGACGCGTGAAAGCTTTGCTGTGCTTTTGTTCCTGAATGAGTTTGATGATGTCGTGATCGGTCATTTAAAGCCTTCTTATTAATAATTAGTTGGCTTTATGCTGACAGGCCGTAAGTGCAATAAAAGCTTTGTTTAATTCGTTGCCTCGTCAGTATAATAAGCCTTATACCCATTAATGGACAAAATAGGAAAAGGTCTCCATAAGGACTAAAAATATTTTGTAAAAAACGCAAAATCAGTTAAATAAAAATGGGTAATAGGAGGTTGCGGCAGTAAGGCATGGGTGTGATCAACATGATTTGATATGTGGGTGTGACTTTAAATAAACAGCCGCAGTGGCGAGTAGTAGCAGGCGTGCGAGCATGTCCACAAGAACGTAAAAGGGGTGTGGATAGAAAATATTATGCTTGATTAAAATATAGAAAGTGTGATGTGAGTTTATTGTAAACAGCTTTACGTTACACTCTTTTAACACGTTTGTAAGTCGCACCCGCACCCGACTGCCGCTGCCTACTTCTTACTTCTTACTTCTCTTCTTCTTGTCCGCCAACCCATACACCTGGTCGGTCCATTTATCCAGCTTTCGTCTTTCTACTTTGGTAGGTCTTCCGCCTTCGTTAAAATTGTCCTTTTTTGAAAGTAATATGGTTTTGTTTTTTTCGGCATCGGCCGGGGGGGTAATGTCGGTTAAATAGGTTTCAACCAGTTTTGCCCCAACCCTTGATTTTGGAATTTCCATGATGGTGTATGTAAACCGCAGGCTTCCTTTTTTGAGTATAAAAATATCGTCAACCTTCACTTCACGGCCCGGTTTTGCCGCTGTTTCATGCATCATTACCTTGTTTTCACTACAGGCTTTTGAAGCATCGGCCCGTGTTTTGAACAATCGTACACACCATAAAAACTTATCAAGACGCATTGTACCTTTTTTATTTCGATCTAAATTTACACTTTATTTAATAACTATGTTTAAGACTATATTGAAATGGACATTCAGGTGCTTATTGCTGGCATTTGTAATTATACAGTTTATACGCCCAACACGCAACAACGGCCGGGTTCATGGTGAAAATGATTTGACAAAGGTTGTAAATGTTCCTGAAAATGTTGAGCTCATTTTACAGGATATGTGTTATGATTGTCATTCAAACGGCACAACTTACCCGTGGTACACCAACATTCAACCCATAGGCTGGTGGATGCAGGACCATGTTGATGAAGGGAAAGACGAATTGAATTTTTCAGAATTCAAAACATATGAACCCGGAAGGCAGGCGCATAAACTGGAAGAGTGCATGGAAATGATAGAAGAGGGTGAAATGCCGCTCAAATCATATACATGGACACACGGTAGCCTTGATGAAAACCAGAAAAGAATTTTGGTTGAATGGGCCAGGACGGAGATGGGTAAAATAGACACTGTAGAGGAATGATCAATTAACAATGTACAACTTCAATTTTGCGAAACCTTACAAGCGAATAGCTTAAAAAAACAAGACGTGAGGAGCATTGAACAACGTGGCCTTAACCTGCTTCAATCCCAATTAAAACTTTATTCCTATTAGATTGTAGGATAGATTCATTTTTTATTTAACAGATTAAAAAAAATCCGGATGTTACCAGAACGGTTTCAGGCTTATCAGAGTCACTGCTTTAAACCTCCTCTGATTGATAATTGTACGTTGATCATTTTAAATCTAAAACAACCCTAAACCCCTGGTTGGAAAAGCTGGCAAACTGATCAACCCGTCCTATGTCAACCGAATTAAAAAAGTTGCATGAATTTTTAGAGCACCACCAGGAGCCGCCACGTGCACAGGCTAAATTTTTCTTGTCTTTGTAGGGCTTGGCCCTGTCAGCACAAAACTCAAAACAATTCCCGTACATATCATACAATCCCCAGGCATTGGGCTTAAATTTTTTTACAGGCGATGTAAATAAATAATCATCGTGTACATTTGCTTCACTGTGCCTGCGGCTTAGCCATATGTTGGCATATTCGGGTACATGGGTTGAATCACCTTTAAAAAAATGTTTTCCTTCTGTTCCTGCACGGCAGGCAATTTCCCATTCATCCAGCGTTGGGAGGCGAACCTTTGCCCATTCGCAGTATTTTTTTATGTCTAAAAAACTAATGCAGGTTACGGGATGGTCCATTTTATTTTTAATGCCTTCGTTTTTTATCCCGAAAGGATATTGCCAGTTGGCTGTTGTGTCATTGTACCATTCAAATTCATCCAACCCAACATAAAATGTCATGGCATTGTGAAAACGTTCGGCTGTGGTTTTATACCCTGTGGCTTTTGTGAATGCCTCAAATTGTTTGTTGGTGATTTCGGTTGCTGAAATGTAAAAACCGGGCGTTTTGGTTTTGTGGTGCGGATTAACGTAATGGCCTTTTTCACCCAGTTCGTATTCACCGGCTGGAATGTTTACGAAACCTTCGGGAATTTCGTTCCCATTTGTTTTTTTAGTTTGCCCACACCCAACCAAACCAAGTGAAAACTGTAAACTGAAAATCCAAAACAGGTATGTGTGGCCCGATCTCATTATCAACTTTCTTTTCCGCCTTTATAAAACGCTCTTGCCATTTCTACGATGGCTTTCCTGTTTTCAGGAGTAGCTTCAATGCGGTTACCATGCGTATACGCTTCGTTCCCATACAAATCTTCGTAAAACGGAGAGTCAAGCAGGGGTTGGTATTTCATGGTGTACATCAACGACAATAATACAGTGTAGTTGTGCAGGTTTTTTTCACTGGCGGTGCTTATCAATGCGGGAATTGCGTTAACGGCATGAAGGTCTTCCAGTATCTGCAAATAATCGGTACTTATTTTATCATCGTTGGCAAGTATGTAATCACTCAGTACTTTTACAACTGAATCTTTGCGGGACTCGAGTGCTTTGCGCTGGGTATTGCTCATGAGCAAACCTGAATAATCAAAAGGCAGCATACCAGGAATTTTTGGTGTTTTTCCGTCATCCATAAAGTCATCTCCTGCACAAATTTGTGAAAACGAGTTTTTGTATGCCAGGCAATAATAAATCAGCTCACGCGTGGTCAGGCTTTCAAGGTCATTTTTTTCAAGATAATCCACATCATAGTCCATGGGTATTTCATCTGTCTCTTCGGGCACATACAATTTATTTTTCATGACCATGGCATCAACCTTTTCGCTTTTAAAATACGCATGGTTTTTGTTTTTTTCGTACCAGCTTCCGCCATGGTATTTGTATAAACCGGTTGTGTCAAGGGTTGACACTTTTTCCTCTGTTTGTGTTTCAGTTGAATCAGAATCGGCAGGTTCCTGTTTTCCTGTGCCGCAGGCGGTTAACAGCACTGCAGATAAACAATAAAAAATCAGTTTGAATTTCATTTGGCTGTTTCTTTGTAATAGCGCATGGCTAAGTTTGTAATCAGGTCTGTAGTTTCCTTCGTAGCTAAAATTTTCACATGTTGTGTTGTAGCGTTCTCGCCATACAGCTTTTCATATAGTTCCGTTTCCATAAATGGTTGGTATTCCTCAATCATTTTTAGTAAAAAGGTGTAGTGGTCAACGGTGTTTTCGTTCGCGGCTTTAACAACAACCGGAATGCTTTTTGGGCCGCAATATTTGTATAGCATGGAAAGCACTTCAGGGCAAGGCTTACCCGGGTTAGCAGCCACAAACCTTTCAAGAATAAGTATAACCGAATCCGAACGTTGTAAAAGGGCGTCTCTTTGCAGGCTGGTCATTTCTTCGCCTGTATTGTCTGTTCTGAAATAGGTGCGTATTCTTAATCCGGTTGAGTCATAGTCACCATCCTCGGCACAAACCTGTGAATATACACCCGGATAAGCCAGGCAATAATAAACAAGTTCAATGGCTTTTAGTTTTTTAAGATCTCCTGCATTGATGTAATTCACTGTATAATCCATTTCGCTTGAACGGAATTTTGCAGCAGCTTGCTTAACCATGCTGTCAATTTTATTGGTATATATGGCTGGCACATCATGGTATGAATTGCTCCATGTTTTATTTATCCAAAAGCTGTTTTCTTCGTCCAGATACGTATCATTGTTTACCGGTTCCGGTGCCAGGCTGTCGGTGCCCGATTCTTTTTCCGGTAATTTTGTTTCGTTTTCAGTGCTGCATGCCACCAAAAACAGTATGATCAGAGTAGAAAAAAATCTCATTTTTTATTCTCCTTATAAAATTGCAGGGCCAGGCGCTTGATCTCTTTCATGTTTTCCTCAGTGGCTTCAACGCGCGCCCCGTACTGGTATTGATTGTCGCCAAACATGTGCTGGTATATTTCGGTTGTTTTAAAGGGCTCATAATTTTCGCGTTCCATCAGGTTAACCATAAGTGTAAAGTTGCCTGGGCACTTTGCAGTAGCTGCTTTTGCCACAGCAGGAATGCTTTCAATGGCCATTAAATCGCGTAAAATGGTAAGGTACTGCGGATCGGTTTTGCCCGGGTGTTTGCCTATGAATTTATTCAATACCAAAATAACCGAATCCCTTTTAGCTTCCAGTGCTTCAAATTGAAGTGCGCTGCGGGCAGCTTCACCATAGCTATCGGCAAAATAGCGCACAATTTTTGGGGTGTTGGTTGTGTCGTGGTACTCATCAAATGAGCAGTTTTGTGAAAAGGATGCAGGGTACGTGAGTACGTAATATACCAATTCGTTTGCCGTAAGTTTGCTTATGTTTTTTTTATTGATGTAGTCATGAATGCGTTCCATTTCATCACCGTCTGATTTTTCAACGGTTGTCCAAACCAGGTTGTCAATGCGCATGGCCGTTTGAACCGGAATGTCGGTAGCTGGATTGTCCCAGTGTTTTTCAACCTCTACAATTGGTTTTTCAACTGAAGTATCCATTGCAATGGTGTCTTCAGCGGCAATCAGGGAGGTATCGGTAACGGGCAGGGTGTCCGTGTTTTTTTCTTCCTGTTTTTTGGATCCTCCACAGGCTGCAAGAAACAAGGTAAAGGCAAAAATGAGATTGGCTTTTGGCATGCTCAAATATACACAATTTAAATGGGTGGTTCATGGTTCTTTTTATAGAAAGCCATAGCCAATTCTTTTAATTGAGCAGCCTCTTTTTCAGAACATTTCATGGGTTCACCATACATGGTTTCATGAAATTTCTCGTAAAATTTTGAATGGTAATACGGACGGTAATCGCTCCTGTACATTAAATGTATAAGCACTGTATAGCATAGCGGGTTTTTGTCAAAGCTTGCTTTTTTACAAAGTGCCGGAATCATTTGCCAGAAACGCACATCATCTATCAGGTCTAAAACAGGCACGCCAACAATATCAGTTGTATCAAAGTGGGCATTGAGTTCAGCCGCAACATCCATTTTACGGTTGCGTATGGCAGCTTTTTGAAGCGAACTTAAATAATGGATAGAGCCTTTATACGGAAGGAATGGATAAAAACGTGGTGCACCATCCAACTTCCACAAACGCTCAGTCTCCGTATCATTCCAAATGGCAGGATAGGCCAGGCAATAATAAATCAACTCACGCACGGTTAATTTTTTTAAAGTTTCAATACCCAGCGCATTGGTACCAACTTTTGTGCCTGGTGATATTGTATCAAGCGCTTGTTGTTTTAATTGTATCAAACTGTCTACCTTAGCAGAATAAAACGCGTTGCTGGCAGCAAGTTTTTTTGCCCAGTCACTTTTCCTGATTTTAAAAATAGCATCTTCCGGCACAGTTTCTTTTTTTACTTCGCCTGGTAAAACAAATGAATTCGTTTCGGTTTTTTCAACAACATAAGGCTCCGCATCCGGTTTCCAGAATGTACGTTCCATGTAAGGGTCTTGAAGCTCACGCAGGGCGCGGGTAACAACCAATTGGCTGTTAAAGGTTGTTGATTCGTTAAAATCATCACCGCAGCTTAAGAAGGCAAGCAATAGCAGAATAAAAAAATAATTATTCATAACAAAAATTTTTACTGTATTTTCTGCTCATTATACATCTGCATGGCTAAATCACAAATGCGTTTTACATTTTCGGGACTTGCATCAATGCGTACATTCCGCGCAGTATTTTCGTCCTTATACATTTTACTGTAAATGCCCGTAGCCATAAAGGAGCGGTAGCCAACCAGTAAATTGGTAAGCAATGTATAATTACAGGTGTTTTCAGGTGAGGCCGTTTCAATCACAGCAGGTATACATTCAATGGCTTGCAAATCGCGCACCAGGGTTAAATAAGCCACATCGGTTTTACCGGGATGTTTTTTAATGTATTCGTTCAACAACATAATTACCGAATCGCGGTTACGCTCAAGCAAGGTGGTTTGAATGTTGCTGGTATGGTGAGCGCAAAACTGATCGGGCAGGTAACGCGCAATTTTTGTTTTAAGGGTATCACCTGCATCCATACTGCAGTTTTGGTCAAATGCTGCGGGATAAGCCAGGCAATAATACAGGAGCTCGCGCGCGTTAAGCAATTTCATGGTTTCCTTATCAAGATAATTCAGTGTATAGGAAATATCATCGGCTTGTTCTTTTTTAGCGGCCGATTTACTCACTAATTCATTCACATGGTTCACATATTTTGCCGGAATGTCGTTTGATGGGTTTTTCCACAGCCGGATATCTTCTTTTTTTGTTTCCTGTTTTGATGGGTCTTCATACTTGCCACAGCTTATCAGAACAATGGCTATTAATAAAAGTAGCTTGGTTTTCATGGGTTGGTTGTTTGGTAGTATAAATGTATAACAGTCTCCAAACTATAACCCGGTGTTTTAACAGGTGTTGACTCCTGTCTATTTTTCGTTTGCAGGGTTTTATTAGGTGAAAAAACAATACAACATTCTATAAGTAAAAGTTGACCGTTCGGTTTTTTTTGGCTGCCCCCTCAGCCCAAAAATCAAAAACCCGAAATCAAAAACCACAATGGCTTCGGGCCGCGCTATCCGTTCCAAGTCCTCACCATTAAAAACAAAACCCTTTCCTGAGGAACGAAGGATCTGGTTTTATTTTTAATGGCTGCGGGCTTTCCACTTCTATCGCTGGCAGGGTTTATAAGGTGTTCCTGGTAACCATCCTGATCAACCGCATCCAAAAAAAAATCCCGGTCTTTCAACCGGGATCTATGTATGTTCAAGTTTCAGATATCTCTATATTCCTAAACGTGTCCTTGTCCAAGCATAGCTTCAGCTACCTTCACAAATCCACCCACGTTGGCGCCTTTTACGTAGTTCACAAAACCACCGTTTTCAGTTCCAAACTTCACACAGGTTGCGTGAATGTTTTTCATGATACTGTGTAGTTTTTCATCTACTTCTTTAGCTGTCCATGACAAACGTTGCGAGTTTTGGCTCATTTCAAGACCTGAAGTTGCTACACCACCTGCGTTAGACGCTTTGCCTGGTGCAAACAAAATTTTATTGTCAATGAAATAGTTTACCGCTTCTAACGTGCTTGGCATATTGGCTCCTTCAGCAACTGCTTTGCAACCATTTTTTACCAATAGTTCAGCATCGGCACCGTTCAATTCATTTTGAGTAGCGCAAGGCAATGCAACATCGCACTTAACACCCCAAGGGGTTTTGCCTTTAACGTAAACAGCAGTTTTGTATTTTTTAGCGTACTCGCTAATACGGCCACGTTTAACGTTTTTCAATTCCATGATGAAAGCAAGTTTTTCTTCGTTGATACCTGCTTTGTCATAAATATACCCGTCACTGTCACTGGCTGTAACCGGCTTTGCGCCCAGGTGTAAACATTTTTCAATAGCGTATTGTGCTACGTTACCTGAGCCTGAAACAACAACTGTTTTTCCTTTTAACGATTGTTTTTTGGTCTTCAGCATTTCTTCGGTAAAGTATACACAACCGTAACCTGTAGCTTCAGGGCGTATCAATGAACCACCAAACGTGATTCCTTTTCCTGTAAGAACTCCTGTAAACTCGTTACGAATGCGTTTGTACTGGCCAAACATGTAACCAACCTCACGGCCACCTACACCAATATCACCAGCAGGTACGTCAGTGTCGCCACCAATGTGCTTGCACAATTCGGTCATAAAGCTTTGGCAAAAACGCATTACTTCGTTATCCGATTTTCCTTTTGGGTCAAAATCTGATCCACCTTTACCACCGCCCATTGGCAACGTGGTTAATGAGTTTTTAAATACCTGTTCAAATGCCAGGAATTTTAATACTGAAAGCGTAACAGTTGGATGGAAGCGTATACCGCCTTTGTATGGTCCAATTGCGCTGTTCATTTGAATACGAAAACCGCGGTTAACGCGTAATTCTCCTTTATCATCAATCCATGGAACGCGGAAAATAATGGTGCGCTCAGGCTCGGTAATGCGTTCTAATATGTGGGCTGCTTTATATTTAGGGTTTGCCTCAATATAAGGTACAACTGTCTCAACAACTTCCTGTACGGCTTGAAGGAATTCAGGCTCATGCGGATTTTTTGCTGTAACGGCTTTCATGATCTCAGCAACGCGTGCGTGAGTAGATGAACCGTTAGATGAAGATTTTTTTACTGCACTTTTAGCTGCTGCTTGGGTAGCTTTTTTTGCTTTTTTAGGAGCTGTTTTTGTAGCCATATAAAATTTATGTTCGTTTAGATTTTAGTGACTCAAATGTATTGATTTTTTTCACTTAGGATTCGTTTTAGGCTTGTTTTTTAACCTTGATTTTGAGCTAATTAACAGCTTGTTAATGAGTTGCCCCTCTTTATAACCATACTTATGCAAGCCACGCATTGCACGAATTACACGCATTTTTGGAATCACACAACCTATTTAATAGTTGGAAAGCATTCTGCAAAGCTTTAAATAAAGTCACCATCTGTAGAAACAAAAATGGACTTCACACATCAATCCGTAAATTTCGTGTAATCTGTAGCCCAAAAGGCCCGGGTCATTGACCTTCGGTGTTTCTTCATCGACATAATCCCAAAATTATGCGACATAAATTTCCCAAAACGCTTGTTTAATTCGGCTGGAATACATAAATTAAACCCAGCTTATTTCCAGTAACCTAATCTTATTTAAAATGAAAAGACTTGTGTGCGTAGTGTTTTTGTTTACAGGCCTGATTGCCTTCTCACAAGGAGACATCAATAAAATGGTTGATGGTAAAAAGCAGGGCCCCTGGAAAATTTATGGTAATGATAAAGATTACAAAGGAAAGGGGTATAAGCCCGAGGCCTTGGTTGAAGAGGGTGAGTTTATAGATGGAAAAAAAACCGGCCTCTGGAAAACCTATTGGCCAAATGGTAAAATAAAATCGGAAGTTGAACACAAATTAGGTCGCCCGAGTGGCCCTTATAAGCAATACTATGAAAACGGGCAAGTACAGGAAGAAGGTACCTGGAAAAACAATTCACAAAGAGGTACGTTAAAGCGCTGGCATCCAAACGGACAGTTGTCGCAGGAAAAAACGTTTAATGATGCAGGAATCATTGACGGAAAAGTTATCATGTATCATGAAAACGGTAAAATTGACCTTGAATATACCATGAAAAATGGGGTGGAAGATGGCGAAATGAAAAGTTACTATCCCAATGGTGATTTAAAAGAAACCGTGATGTTTAAAGGTGGTAAAGCCGATGAAGCGACCCGTAAATCAAAGCCAATGGTGAACCCACCGGTTGACCTTGAAAAATTTCGCACACCGTCAAACAAAACGCCTGATGTTGTTAAAGATGGTAAACAAAACGATGGTACGGCACCTCCAAAAGATGGGTATGCAAAAGTATATGATGCCAATAAAAACCTTGTGCAGGATGGTGAATTTAAAAATGGAAAGCTGTACAATGGCAAATGGTACAAATACGATAA
>DATGXI010000188.1:0-17295 GCA_035299065.1 Flavobacteriales bacterium | reverse complement strand
CGATATCCTTAACAACTCGCTTACGCCTACAAAGCGTGGTTTGTCGTTTTCAATTACACAGGTATTCGGACTTAAGCTTACTTCACAATCGGTGAAAGCAAATAAGGCGTCAATGGTTTTGTCAGCCGATGTTTCCGGATGCAAATGCAACATGATCTCCACCTTGTCAGCCGTGTTGTCTTCAATTTTCTTGATTTTGATCTTGCCTTTGTCAATGGCTTTGATGATCGAGTCAATGAGCGATGATGTGGTTGTTCCAAATGGAATTTCGTCAATCACCAGGGCATTTTTACCGTCAGGGCGAATCTTTGCGCGAATCTTCACTTTTCCACCGCGCATACCGTCTTTGTAGTCGGTAAAATCAGCGTAACCGCCCGTAATAAAATCCGGCAGTATGGTTACTTTTTTTCCTTTGAGCACATCAATGGATGCGTCAATCAGTTCATTGAAATTGTGTGGTAATATTTTTGTGGCCAAACCAACGGCAATACCATCAGCGCCCGATGCAAGCAGCAAAGGGAATTTGATTGGAAGATTAATTGGTTCTTTATTTCTTCCGTCATAGGACGCCTGCCATTGGGTTGTTTTCGGGTTGAACACCACTTCAAGGGCAAACTTTGATAAACGTGCTTCAATGTATCGCGGGGCTGCAGCGCTGTCACCGGTATGTATATTACCCCAGTTACCCTGCATGTCAATAAGCAAATTCTTCTGGCCAATTTGTACCATGGCATCGCCAATGGATGCATCACCGTGCGGGTGATATTTCATGGTGTTACCAATTACGTTGGCAACTTTGTTGTAGCGGCCGTCTTCCAGTTCGCGCATACTGTGAAGTATCCTGCGTTGTACAGGCTTCAACCCATCGTAAATTGCCGGAACCGCACGTTCAAGGATTACATAGCTTGCATAATCCAAAAACCAGTTCTGGTATAAACCACTCAAAGGTGTTACATCCTGCAGTTCGTCATCGCCACCCGAACCGTTTGCTTCAAACAAATCGGTTTTGGCAGGTACGCTGGTATCAGGACCTTTTGCTTTTGGTTTTTTCTTGTCGTCTTTTTTATCGTTTTTCTTCGCCATTGTATATACTGTCTGTCTAACTTTTTTCAATTTTGAATTCCGAATTTCGAATTCCGAACAATTTCGAATTTCGAATTCCGAACAATTCCGAATCTCGAATTTCGAACAATTCCGAATTCTGAATTAGTTCCCGGTTAATCCGTAGGGTGTTTCAGGTTCTTTGAATTTGTTTCCTTTAAATTCAGTTATTTTTAAATAGTTCATAAATCCGCCAATCATTCTGCCCATTTGATCTGTTTCATCATATAACTTATCAAACTCCTCCTTTGTAATGTAATTCCTGTCCAGGGCCCTGTATAACTGCGATTTTAATTCGCCTGCCGATCCTTTTGAATACCCAAGGAAGTTCTTAAACTCCTTACTCCCATCTCTTTCAAACCCTTCGGCAATATTATCCATTATAGAGCCGCTTGAACCATTCATTTGTTCTTTCAGCTTATAATCCTTTGAAAGCCCTTCATAATTCATTATTTTGTAAATCTCCTGGTTTAGCGCTCTTGCACGTTGCCAGAAATCAAAATCCTCAAACCGTTTAATCTTTCCCATAATTGTCTTGTGTTAGATCAATTTCGAATTCCGAATTTCGAATTCCGAATTTCGAAAATTGATTTGTGTTAGTGTGTGTGTTTATTTATTTAACTCATTATTAATTCTTCTTATCTGTCCATTTTAATGCTCGGGCTTCGAAGTTATCAGGTTCCTGTTTCGGAATTCGAAATTCGAAATTCGAAATTCGCTATTCGAAATTCGAAATTCGCTACTCCTCCACAACCTCTTCCTCAACCACCGTCTCCTCTTCTTCCTTCGCCTCATCCTTCTCCACTTTCAAATTGTCAATAATAAAGTCCTGTCTTTCCGGTGTGTTTTTACCCATGTAGTAATCCAAAATTTTCTGAATGCTTTCGCCTCCTACCACAACTGGTTCCAAACGAATATCAGGACCAATAAAAGCCTTGAACTCGTCCGGACTAATTTCACCCAATCCCTTAAAGCGGGTGATCTCGGCATTTTTTCCAAGTTTGGCAATGGCCTTTTGACGTTCCTGGTCGCTGTAACAGTAAATGGTTTCTTTCTTGTTGCGTACGCGGAATAGCGGTGTCGACAAAATGTAAAGGTGACCGTTCTTTACCAGGTCAGGGAAGAACTGCAAGAAAAACGTCATCATCAGCAAGCGTATATGCATACCATCCACATCGGCATCGGTAGCAATCACAATGTTGTTGTAACGCAGGTTGTCCAAATCGTCCTCAATGTCAAGAGCGGCTTGTATTAAGTTAAACTCCTCGTTCTCGTAAACAATTTTCTTGGTAAGCCCGTGCGTGTTCAACGGTTTTCCACGTAAGCTGAAAACTGCTTGTGTATTTACATCACGGCTTGTGGTAATTGATCCACTTGCGCTGTCACCCTCGGTAATAAACAAGGTTGTTTCAAGGCGCTTCGGATTTTTGTTATCCGTTAAATGCGTTTTGCAATCGCGTAATTTTTTGTTGTGCAGGTTGGCTTTTTTAGCACGGTCCTTTGCCAGTTTTTTAATGCCGCTTAGTTCCTTGCGTTCACGTTCGCTGGCAATAATTTTACGGTGTAAGGTATCGGCAATCTCGGCATTCTTGTGCAGGAAATTGTCCAGTTTGGCCTTTAAAAAATCGGCCATAAACGTACGTACACTCTTGCCGCCCGGTTCCATTTCGGTTGATCCCAATTTGGTTTTGGTTTGGCTTTCAAAAACCGGCTCCACTATTTTTATGCTAATGGCTGCGCAAATACCGCTGCGTATATCGGCCACATCGTATTCTTTTTTGTAAAAATCGCGCAGGGTTTTGGTAATGGCTTCGCGAAAAGCGTTTAAGTGCGTACCGCCCTGTGTGGTGTATTGCCCGTTTACGAAACTGTAATATTCCTCACCGTAAGCATCGGTATGCGTCATGGCAATGTCAATGTCTTCATCAATCATGTGTATGATTGGGTAAAGCGGTTGCTCGCTCATGTTCTCCTTCAACAAATCCAATAAACCATTCTGGCTCCAAAAGCGTTCACCGTTAAAATAAATGGTAAGGCCCGGGTTCAGGTAACAGTAATTCCACAACATTTTCTCAATGTAATTGGTGCGGAAGTGGTAGTTCTTAAACATTTTTTTATCGGGCGTAAACACAATCAGGGTACCGTTTGGCTGGTCGGTTTTGGTAACCTTTTTATCGGCTGTTACTTTTCCCTCTTTAAACTCGGCACGTTTCATTTCCTTGTCGCGGTAAGCCTCAACAGCAAAATCCTCGCTCAAAGCATTCACGGCTTTTGTACCCACCCCGTTTAATCCTACTGATTTTTTAAACGCCTTGCTGTCGTACTTGGCACCCGTGTTCATCTTGCTCACTGCGTCAACCACTTTTCCCAGTGGTATACCGCGGCCGTAGTCACGTACACTAACCGTTTTATCGGTAATGGTCACATCAATTTGTTTTCCATGGCCCATCACGTACTCGTCAATACAGTTGTCAAGCACCTCTTTGATGAGGATGTATATACCATCATCGGGAGCGCTACCATCGCCTAGTTTACCAATGTACATACCCGGGCGCAGGCGTATATGCTCCTGTGCGTCCAGGGTTCGTATGTTGTCTTCGTTGTAGGTTACGTCTTGTTGTTTTGCCATAATATATCTCTTCAATACTTAATTCAATCAATAATTTCGAATTTCGAATTTCGAATTCCGAATTCCGAATTTCAAATTTCGAATTTGTTCCTCGTTCAATCCCCAACAGTTCGAAATTCGACATTCGGAATTGGTCAGTTCCGTTTCGAAATTCGACATTCGGAATTGGTTGTTTCCGTTTCGAAATTCGATATTCGGAATTGGTCAGTTCCGTTTCGAAATTCGATATTCGGAATTGGTTGTTTCCGTTTCGAAATTCGATAATCGTAATTCGCAATTGCCAAAGCCCCAAAGTTTATATAATTCCAGGGGTTCACTAGGGCTTTGTGCCGTCAGTTATCAACATGCAAAGGTAGTAATTTGTTAATATTGACGTGTTTTTAATCAGCTGTTGACGTAAAATAAATCAAATCACTATGAAAATCAGGGTTTTTAGGCCCTGTCCTGATAAAATCGTGTTCTGGTTTCAACACTAAATGCGGGGTTAATTCGGTTTTCGTCAGGGCGTGTGCCGGCCAAGCTTTAATTCTGACCAGGAGAATGAACAATGGCCGTCACCGGGCTTTCGGCAGTAGTCCTCGTGCCTGCGGGCTACTTGCCTCAATCCCTCACGCGGTTAATTAAACGTTGCAGGTGTTGATAACCAGTTTGCCATTTTGAGAAAATTGCGTAGAAATACGGTTTCACAAGACATTTATAAATGATAAATTTGTTTTTAATACGCCTAAAATTAACCAAGAATTTAATTAAATGGAAAACATTGAACATTTAACTCCAATACGTTTTCACTTCTACAAACTGAACTTTACTCCATACAAAGACGCGACACACACAAGTAATTCGATCCTTAAAGAAGTGATTACTTATATTATGCAAGAAAAAGCCAAAGGAAAAGGCCACCTAATAGATCGACATGAAAGTCGAAATGATGAATCAAGGGAGCTTTTTATGAATACAGCTTTAATTATGGCAAAGGAAAAACGCATTAGGTGCTCGTTGGCATTATTGAGAGCAGGGAAAACACCAATGCTTAAACCAGCCGATAAATTCAAACTTGTAAGACTCGACACTACTCAAGGATCTATTGCAGAACAAACACACTTTTATATTGATTATAATAAAGACTATGCTGTCATTTGTTTAGAATTTAATTCGCATGGACCGCGCATTTCAGATGTAGAGTATTATTTGAGAAATATTGCACATGATACTTTGAAAATTTCGAAAGCAACCGAAGTGGGATTAATAATGGATGTATCTGTTGATAAAGCGTTAGCCAGTCTTAAAAATGTTTTAAATCTAGAAATCAAGGTACAGCCGAAAAAATTAGCAAAACTAGAAACAGATCTTAATGGGCGTTACTTTACAAGCATTAATAATTTGGGGAACTTTTTAAAACCAAAATTTTTAAAATTAGAAGCAATGTATCAAACCCCTGGAAATACGGTAAAAAGCTCTCAACTTAACCTTGAAGCTAACGGAATGGTTAAGACAATGCTTGAGAGAATGAAAAAGCAGCCGCAAAATATTGATGTTTTTGATTCATTTGTTGTCAAATATGAAGATAAAGATGGTAATGAAGAAACTTTGAACTTGTTAAAAGGAAAAAAAGAAATTATTAAACACATTGATGTAAAAAGTAAGACGACTGCTCGTGAATGGTATGAGATCATTGAAAAAGATTTTGATGAATTTATGGAAACATTATAACATTTATGCTGGATAAATATTTTAAAGCCCCCTTGTTTTGGGATTATCTATTAGCAAGCATTTTTTCGGGTGCTCCCTTTTTCTTTTACTTAAAGTCTAAAATTGATTTGCCAGAAGATAATTTTATCATTTCAATGACATCAGATCTTTCAAACGTTGCGTTAACATTAGCTGGCTTTATTTTGACGCTTTTAACAGTATTAATTACTTTTAAAAGCGGATCCAACGTTCAAGAGAAACCTGACGAGACTAAAAAATCCGTGTTTGAACTATTTTTTGCTTCTGGACTTTATTTTTTAACTATTAAGCATCTTAAAAACTGCATCAAATCGTTATTGTTAATGGCTACAATCGGGTACTCCTTAAAATTATGTTTAAGTCCAAGTCATTATCATCTAATGTACTTTTTTAACATTTTTTCATTAGTAATTATTATTCTAACGCTTTGGAGAAGTTTGCTTATCCTTACTAAAATTCTTAAATTGCAAAAAGAATAATACAGTCCTTTTATTTAACATGAAAAGAATTCTAGAATTAAACAATTTAGACGCTAAAAAATTCTTTCTTAAGGAAGAAAGCTATTTTAATTTTGACCTGCCAAAATACTTTGCATTTGAAAACTTAATAACTAAAGTTTCAAGTCATATTTCTGAATCGCCAATAGAAGATTTCTATTTGAATCCTCCAGATTATTCTAAAAATAATCCTAAACCTCAGCACCCACTACCCAGCGATTTTGATGATACAAATTATAAACTTTTAAATAACAAAGATGGTAAATTTGCATGGAGGCCATTTCAATTGATTCATCCAGCAATTTATGCTTCTCTGGTACACGTATTAACAGAGGAGCATAATTGGAGGGCAATTCAACAACGATTTTCTGAATTTTCATCAAATGAAAACATCAAATGCTATAGTATTCCGTTACAATCTGACAATTTTGAATCCGATAAGGCGGAAACTGTTTCACAGTGGTGGCAATCAATTGAACAGCAGTCAATTGAGCTTGCGTTGTCTTTTGAATACGTTCTTCATACTGATATAACAGATTGTTACGGCTCAATTTATACTCATTCAATACCTTGGGCGATCCATACAAAAGCGATTGCAAAATCGCAGAGAAACAATCAGAATCTTGTTGGCAACAAAATAGATAAGCATTTAAGAGATATGTCCTTTGGGCAAACAAATGGAATTCCACAAGGCAGTGTTTTAATGGATTTCTTTGCGGAATTAATTCTTGGCTATGCAGATCATGAGCTTTCAACCAAAATTAATATTGAGAATATTAAGGATTATAAAATAATTAGATATCGTGATGATTACAGGATATTTTCTAATAATCCGCAAGTTGCAGATCATATAACAAAATTACTAACGGAAATTTTGATAGAGCTTGGAATGCGATTAAACGCTCATAAAACTTTAGTATCCAATAATGTTGTTAAAGACGCAATAAAGCCCGACAAAATATATTGGACCATTACGAATAAAACAGGAATTGGAGTTCATGAACAATTGCTTTTAACACATAATCTTGCGGAAAATTATCCTAACTCCGGTAGTTTAAACAAAGCTTTAAATCGTTTTTTCAGAAGAATAAAAGGAATAAATAGCACAAAGCAAAATATTCCTGTTTTGACAAGCATTATCGTTGATATTATGTATAAAAACCCAAGAACATATCCGATTTCATCTGCTATACTTAGCAAACTTTTGTCATTGCTCCCAAATGATAAAAGAGAAGAAATATTAAAGATTATATATGCTCGATTTGATAAAATTCCCAACACGGGACATATTAAAATATGGTTGCAACGACTTACTATAAAAATTGATAGACTCCGAAATTATCATGAAAAGTTATGTCAAAAAGTAAATGATGCGAATATCCAAATATGGAATTCAGATTGGTTGAATCCAACATTAAAATCTTTAATTGAAACCACTTCAATTGTCTCAAACTCAATAATAGATGAAATTGACGTGATAATAGAAATCAAAGAAGTTGAGTTATTTAAGTCAAATTATGATTATGTAACGTCAGAAATCGCTCCAGCTTAACAATACATCCAGTATCATCAACAGAGTATTCAAAATGTAAATTTAAAATCCGTTGATTTAATACCTAAAAGAAAATCTTCTCCAAATATTCCAGGACTAACTTTTCTATAGATTAAAATCGTAGATAATCCAAAAACACCTAAATCTAATTTAGACTCATTAGTCATTCTAACCATTTCTGAATTAGCGAAAATATAAAAGCCTAATTGTTCTATTTTTTTTATTTTCTCACTTAACTCAAATCCAAATTTTATTTCATCACCCTTAGAAATTGCCCCCATTCCAGATAAATCCGTCCAATCAGATAATTCTTCTGAAAATGAGGATATAAAATCAACTTCTTCTTCTGTATTGAGATCAGAATGATCAATATGTAATCCATGAATTGAGTTAATCGTATTTACTAATTGTTTTCCTGACCTTACGCGGGGATAAATTTGAACTTTTGGTAATTTTTCTTTTTCGAGCTCACTAGATTTATTTAAAGTACTCTGAACCCATTGCTCATGAGATTTTTTTAATAACATTAGAAACTCTTTAGTATATAATTCTATATTAAAATCAATTTCTGTATGATGATTACAACATAACAAAATTAGATTTGCGTACTCATCATAATTTCCATAGTCGGGATTGTGCCTTGGACCATCAGAAGCTCCACTAATTATGTGGCATTCCTCCCCAATGTTTAGAAATTTTTCTTGATTATTAGTTTCTTTAACTAATTCTTGCCTACATAGTGCACATCTGTTCCCTGACTTACCCCAAAGTAATTTTCTTGATCTAACTGAAATCGACATGAATAAGAATTTCGTTAAATGTACATTAAATTTTGTTTTGAAAAAATCAATTCAGCATTTATTCTCGCGTTAGGGATTGAGCAAAGTAGCCCGCAGGAACGAGGACTACTTGCGAAAGCCCGGCCGCCTAAAGCGCTAAAAAACCTTATGCAGCCTGGATTTTATTTTTAGGCGGAAACGCCCAAATAAAAAGAGTTTGACCCTCTCCACCCCCATCAACTGTAAACTGAAAACTCAAAAACTGTCCACCCTCCCTTGCACTCCCACCTCCTAAAAATCCCCGCACCCGTTTGCTCCTTCATGGATACTTCATGTCAAAGCCTACTCAAAGGCATGGATACTTGCTTAAAACGCAATTTTGGTCGAAGGGATTTCAACACATCAACAAAAGCAAAACAAAACATAACAATGTAAAACGGTGCACATGATTTGCACGCAACAGCGCAATTGGATCACTTGCCAAAATGCCCACGCTATTTCAGGGTTGGATTTCCAAACACCCATACCAGCACTGTTCAATAAATACCTAACTTTGCAGGCAGTAATTGAACTACTTATTTTTTAAACGTTGAATACACAACCCCTGCTAACCAGTTTTAGGTCGTATACTGAATTTTCAGACCAGGATTTTTCAACATTTCTTAGCTTATGCGTGCAGTTTGAACTCAAGAAAAATGATTTTTTTTATAAGGCCGGTGAAGTTCCCAAATACAGCCCGTTTATGTTGAAAGGATGCGCACGCCAGTTTCGCATAAATGAAAATGGTGAGGAACAGGTTATTTTATTTGTGGAGGAAGGTACCTGGGCCGGACAAATTGGTAGCATGCGCAGCAAAATCCCAACTGATATTTATTTGCAGGCTACCGAAGATTGTGAAATGATTGGCATGACCATTGAAAATGCCGATTTGCTGATGAATACAATGCCGGCTTACCAACGCTATTTCTCCAAAAAATATCCTGTTGATCATGCACAATTGCTGAATGATGCCCTTCGCATTAAAACCGATACTCCCGAAAATTTATACCATTGGCTTTTGGAAACACGCCCAACATTATTGCAACGTGTACCACAACACCTTATTGCCAATTATTTGGGAATACGCACCGAAACCATTAGCCGCATAAGAAAAAAAATTGCCGGTAAATGATTTGTTGATCCAAATCAACGTTTTCCCCGTACAGGTAAGCTAGTTTTGTGGCATAAATCAAATCTAAAACAATGTCACAAAACAAAAACATCCTCATCATCGGCATGGATCCGTATACCGTTGATTTTTCACAACCCGGATTTATGCCCGGGCTTACAGCCGAAAAAGTAATGGCCCAAACCGAAGCCGAACAAAAACGATTACTTGACCTGGGTTACAACGCAGGCATGGCTTTAATTGATGCTAAAACCAATGACCTGGCGCAGCTCACAGACTTACTGAAAAGCAAAGAATTTGATGCGGTTATGATTGGGGCCGGAATAAGGGTTCCGCAAATTAACTTTATGTTGTTTGAACGGTTGATCAATTGCGTTCATGAACAGGCGCCTCATTCCAAAATCACATTTAACACGAGTCCGGCTGATACGCTTGAGGCTTTCAAACGCTGGGTTTAGCACCATTGCTAAAACTGTTACGCACCTGCCCCAGGCTTTGTGCAAAATCACTATCGCGCTGCTTGTAAAACATGATTGTCACCTTCATGCGTATGCCCAAAGATCCGTACATTTATTCCAATGAAACGGCTACTTCCCCTACTGTTTTTACTATGCGCCCTGTGTGGCAATACACAGTCGGCACCTGCACCTGACACTACCACTGCTGACAGCACCTGGCGCCCCAACAGCGGATTTTACAAAAAGTATTTTAGCATGGTTATGGGCTACCACGGCCCAAAATACCATTATGCCGAGCTGGGTTTTGCCATTAACGAATGGGGCGTTGTGGGGCACCACCCCATTGCCTGGGCACTTTACGCCACTACCGAGGTGTACATGAACCGCGACATTGTTGTAGCCCCTAAACTGGGCGCATGGATTGGCGGTGGAAGCGCCATGGGCATTAACCTCCTGTACTATTCCAACCTGGAAGGCTCAGGCCGCTTTGCTCTGCGACCCGAAATTGGCATTGGCATGGGACCGGCACGCCTGACCTATGGGTACAATTTTGATTTTACCAAAAAGGAATTCCCTTTCATGAACAAACATGGCCTCAACCTGGTGTTTATGGTGCCCATGAAATTGCTGAGCGAGATAAAGTTTGTACCCTTCAGGCATTGGTAAGGGCGATAAAAAGCGCGAAAAGACGCACGCAAAGGCACGAAGAAGAAAAGGCGCGCAAAGACGCAACGACAGCAACGTTATTTATTAAAACTTAAAACGCTCGCAGAGGCGCAAAGACGCAGAGGAATAGCTCGCAACGGCACAAACTTCAATTCATTAAAAAGACAAACAAGAATTAACTTTGTTTACGCTGGTTAATCCCTGGTTCATCTCTGGTAATTCTGTGGTTAAACAATACGTTTCTCGGAAAGACGCAACGACAGCAACGTTATTTGTTAAAACTTAAAATGCTCGCAGAGGCGCAAAGGCGTAGAGAAATCATTATTAACCTGGTTGACCTCCGTTTCGTGTTGGCTAAGGATATTTAATTTGTCAAAATACCCGCTTTGCGTCCTTTGCGGTAAATTATCTTCTGTGTTAGCTCCGGGTAACCTTTGTTTCCTATCTGGTTAAACCAAGTTAAAGAATTAACCTGTCAAAAAAGGCAGAAACCTTTCTCACCAAATCAACTCTCCTATGCTTTCATTGTAAATACTGAACCACTGGTTGCCTTCCAGAACTGCCCGTATATTTTTCTTTGTAAATTCTTCAAGCGAATCCAGCTTGCTCAAACAATTTTCCTCACGGTTTGGAAAAAGTATTTCGAGTTGTTCAGTTATATGGAATAAATTACCTTGGAAGTTTGACTGAAAAGGATAAGTCCCTCCCGGAATTTCCATGTCCGATTCGTCTGAACCAGCAGTATCAAATACAGTTTCAGGACCGGTTTCAATGCCATCAAAATCGGTTGCGTATTGACCTGCACATTCATAATCATCGGCATTCATTCCATAAAGCGCAGGTACATAACCAGGCATCCAACCCGGCCAGTCAATAGGCTCTTCTTTGTTTTCTTCCTTAAAAACAAGGCGATTTCCACTCACAAAATAATTGCCGGTGTATTCATCTACCACGTATTCAAAATCCAGTGACTGAACAAGTGCAATGAGTTTATCCCATTCGGGCCAACCGGGATTGGCATGGGTTAACCGGTCAACAAGTTTTTGTTTGTGTGTCATTGATTTTTTAATTTAAATTAAACTTTACCCATTCAAGTGTAGGGAAATCCAAAAAATCATGTTTCTCATTTTTTATTTTTAGGATCAATTCGGCTATGTGCGGCTCATTTTTAAAATTGTTCAAATAAGACAGGGCGCTTATCATGGGGGCCACTTCATCCTGGTAATCGATTTCTCTTGAACGCGGTTTTTTCGTAAGGATTTTCCCGACCCATGCTATAACGGTTTCGATTGCCTTTGGATCCTTGCTTTTTGCCAAACAGGATAAAGCAATTTGATGGCTGTATGTTTCCCCACGGTTTTGCAGCACATCCATCAACACATCGGTTGTACCAATGGGATCAATGGCGCGTATGGCCATGAACATGGAAGCTGTGGCATCAAGCCCCTTTGTTGCATGGTATTTTTCAACAATGGCAGGAATGCATTTTACCGTGCCCATTTCCATCAGGGTTAAACACATGAACATGGTTTCCGAAGCGTTGGTTGAACGCTTTAACTGATCAATAAGCAGGTCTTCGGCCTTATCCCGCTCATGGAAACAAACACCCAAAGCTGCCTGGGCCCCTTCTCTTACTTCCCTTTTTTTACTTTGCAAAAGTGTTTGAATGGCATTCATTTGCCCGATGACAGGAACCTTCAACCCTTTCATGGAACCCAATACACCACGAATTACACTGGTGTTTTTTTCGTTTACAATGTTTTCGAATATAAAAGCCGATTGGTCGTTTTGCTGGTTTTTGGCAGCACATGCTATGGCCACATATACCAATTCACGGTCGTCAGCGTGGCTTGCAAGGGGTAGAAGCTGTTTTAACCAATCAATAAGCCCCGGCTCTTTTGAAAGAACCACTTCTTTTTTATCGGTTATATAATTATAGTTTTCCCTGCGTATGGCTTCCAGTTTCTCGGCTGTACCTGTATCTAACCGTGGAGCATCGTCTTGTTTTTTAGGCATTGTGACAGGTTTAATTGTATTAAATGTTTTTTTTCACCCGGGCCTGAACATATTCAGTAACAGCTTTACGTATATTCACCAGGTTATCGTCTTCAAAGGTCTCGCCCCACTCTCCTTTCAAGGCTTTGTCTCCCTGTAATTTTGCGTTCCCGTCTATTTCCATCATGAACGGAATACCTGTTACGTATTTGATCTGGTTCATTTCTTCGGCACCCCAATCGTCAACCATCAGTTCAATGATGTAAGCCCCTTCATAAGCCTCGGGCATCTGCCTGCGGAATTCGCGCATTTTATTGCACGCATTGGCAAATAAGGCGCTGTAAAATAAAAACGGTACTTTGCCCTGGGCTTTTGCGTTGGCCACTTCAGCCTTCACCATTTCAACCAGGTGGCCTGTGCGTGGTGGCAGGCGCCTCCAGGGCATGGGAACATTGTCGGTTATTATTTCATCAACGGGTGTTTTAAATTCATCATTTTCCCAGGTTCCTTTGCGTATGCGACCATCAAAATATTCCGCCTCGCCATAACCGTGCATTTTATCTTCCACAAAGGTCCCCTTGTGAACATCACCACGCGACCAGGTAATGGTACCTTCACCGTGCATGAGGTTGTTTTTCCATTCACCTTCATATGAACCTCCGCCACTATACGTCATTTTACCAAAACCCGAACGTTTATCATCCTCATAAGCACCAGTGTATACGTTTCCGTCAGCCCATTTCATGGTTGCTTTCCCATGCCGTTTACCGTCTTTGAATTCACCGTTGTAAACGCTTTTGTCGGCAAATGTCAGGATGCCTTTTCCATGCTTTTCACCGTTTTTCCAGTTTCCTTCGTAAACGTTACCACTCTTCCACTGAAATGTGCCAAAGCCGTTTTCACAGTCCCCAGAAATAACTTTGTCCTTAGAGCCGAATAATCCAAATAGTGCCATGATGTTTGTTTATTAGTTTGGACCAATTTACTAAAATTTAAGTATGATTTTATAGATGTTGAGAATTTGATAAGCCGTAAGAAAGTAGCATTGATGCTGAATACGGGAAAACCACATTAGGTGTTAAAGGTTCTAAGGCACAGGTTTTTTCGCGCTGACGCTTTTTTGTTCTCGCAACGGCACAACGACAGCAGCGTTATTTATTAAGATCAAAAACGCTCGCAGAGGCGCGCAAAGACGCAACGACAGCAACGTTATTCATTATGGCTTAAAAAACGCTCGCAGAGGCGCAGAGAAGAAGGCGCGCAATAAATCACTTGCTGGTCCATCTACGTGTATCTGCGATTTCTGCGTGAAAAAACTCACCTGCTGATCCATCTGCGAGATCTGCGAAACGAAGTTCATGGACACCAAAACAATTTATGTAGTCCATAGATCCGCGCGCAATAAGTCGCTTGCTGGTCCATCTACGTGCATCTGCGATTTCTTCGTGAAAAAAAATCACCTGCTGATCCATCTGCGAGATCTGCGAGATCTGCGCGCAATAAATCACTTGCTGATCCATCTGCGGGATCTACACGCAATAAGTCGCTCCTCGACCATCTCTTTCCAAAAAATCCATTATCTTAGTTCCATGCCTACCCCCAAAAAAAAGAAATCAAACACCAACCAAAGCACCAACAAAGGTCGCTCAACAAAAACAAAGAAGAAGCCCCGCGTTCTCCGGTTACCCTCTGCTGCCTCTGCGGTTAAAAAAGCAGGAGATCTGATTAACCAACTCCACACCATACGCACAACCTTTGGCCCCGACCAGGAAAAAGAAAAACTAGGCATCCTGGCTCAATTTCCCAAAACCGGGCTTAAAACCAAAAAAGACATTTTAGCCTACCACGAGCACCTTTTGTTCATGCTGGCTTATCCCGACAGTGCCGCTATTCAAAAAGCCGTTACAGGCGAATTAAAGCGGCTTGGCAAGGTGCTTAAAGCCATGGAAGCTGAGGATCCCGATACATTTTACGATAAATACCATGCAACCGGCATTGCACACAGCGCAGTTAGCTGGATACCTTCGGTTGACATAAGCGCCTGGATCACCCAACAATTTCCCTCAGCGGCCATTGAACCTCGTTTTGACGATGATTTTTACGAAGGTCTTACCGAAGTTTTTCCATCGCTGGTAAAAAAGGCCGAGGCCGATAGTCTGCATTCCGATGATTTTGAGACGCAGGATTGGCTGAACAATGCTGTTGGTGAAAATGCACTGGATCATTTGAAATGGATAAATGAGCGTGTGCTTGAACTCAATTGTACAGAGGAAATGCGCGATAAGTTGTACGATAGTCTGGGCATGAACATGGACCTAAAGCTGGTTGAATTTACCGCGAGTCGCACAGGAAACATACTGCCCTGCCGCAATTACCATTACCAAACAGGACCACTTCTAAAAGGCGTTGACCTGAAAACACATTTTGCCCAACCATTCATAAGCCTTGAAAAATTAAAAGGGCGCGAGGCGGTTGCCGCCATTGATTCGGCAAGGCATTCACTGGCCGCCCGCTCACGTGAAACAGACACCGTTACGTATGCACGCGATGTTTACCGTGCAGAACTGGAACACGGTATGGATATTTATTTGTTTGAAATGCGCCCGAACCGCAAATATCCCATTGAAAATTACCTGGGATATGTGGCCTACAAAAACGGTGTGCCCATGGCGTACGGTGGGGGTTGGATATTTTTGGACCGTTGCGAAATTGGGTTAAATATATTTGACAGTTTTCGCGGGGGCGAAAGTACCCTGGTGTTTGTGAATTTAATGCGAACCTATCAACGTATATTTAATGTCAACCGTTTTTTGGTACCACCCTACCAGTTTGGCGAAAACAATCCTGAAGGATTAAAATCGGGTGCATTCTGGTTTTATTACCGGTTGGGATACCGTCCCGCTGATGTGGCCTTAAACAAACTGGCAACAAAAGAAGCGGAGAAATTAGCGAAGAAAAAAGGTTACAGGACATCCATTGATATTTTGAAGCGGTTCACTGAAGCGCCCGTGGAGTTGATATTAACTGAAAATTACGCCAAAGTTGACTTGCGTAAACTGAGCGAAGCCGTGGTGAAAAACAAACTTTCGGTCACGGTTGATGAATTAACACGCATGCTGGCAACCTACCTGGGCAACATGAATGCATGGGAAAAAATGAGCGTTGAGGCGGTTGCTCCCATGGTGTGCCTGGCCGAAGGAATTGCTGATTGGACAAACGATGAGAAAGAGAAACTGGCAGTGATTTTAAAAGGAAAATATGTTGATGAAGTGAAATTCATGCAGGATATGGGAGCACACACAAGGCTGGTTAAAAGTTGGGAAGAAAAGTTGCGGGGCGTGTAAAAGGGCGCGCAAAGACGCAACGACAGCAACGGTATTCTTTAAACCTTAAAACGCTCGCAGAGGCGCGGTGGCGCAGAGGAATGGCTCGCAACGGCACAACGTTCAATTTCTTAAAAGAATTAACTTTGTTTACGCTGGTTAATCTCTGGTTTCTCTGTGGTTAAACAATAAATTTCTCAAAAGGCATAACGCAGCAACTTTATTTATTAGGATTTAAATAGGCTCGCAGAGGCGCAGAGAAGAAAGGCGCGCAACGTATGTTCATCAAAACTAGCGTAACCACATAAATAAAAAACACTTCACTTGTCGTTTGCGGATCATCTGCGATTTCTGCGTGAAAAAAACACTTGATGGTCCATCTGCGAGATCTGCGCGATCTGCGCGCAATAAATCACTTGCTGATCATCTGCGTGTATCCGCGATTTCTGCGTGAAAAAAAACACGGGCTCATCCATCTGCGAGATCTGCGCGCAATAAGTCGCCTGTTGATCATCTCTGCGCCTCTGCGAGATAAAAAACCCGCTTGCTGATCATCTGCGCGATCTGCGGGATCTGCGTGAAAAAAACACTTGATGGTCCATCTGCGAGATCTGCGGTATCTGCGCGCAAAAAGTCGCTTGCTGATCATCTGCGTGTATCTGCGATTTCTGCGTGAAATAAATCACTTGTTAATCATCACCGCTCACAATGATTATCAGCGTTCCGAAAAAATCCGTATATTAGCACATGCGCAAATCCCTCCTTTTATCATTCGTACTACTCACCCACTTCACCTGGTCTCAAAACCTGGTATTGAACCCTGATTTGGAAACATACAGTCCATGCCCGTCAGGAATTGGTTCACTTGAAAGCGCAGCCAATTGGTTTTGTCCAAATACAACCTGTACTTCTGAATATTTCAATACCTGTTCAACATCGCCTTATTCACGCGTGCCCAAGAATTACTGGGGATATGAAGAACCGCACTGCGGAAATGGATATGGGGGAATTTATTTATGGGATGCAAGCGGTTTGAGTTACCGTGAATACATGGTAGTTAAATTAGCCGATACACTTGAGGCAGGCCAATGTTATGACCTAACCTTTTACGTAAGCCTTGGTAACAACTGCATGTTGACTACCGATGCCATAGGTGCCAAATTCAGGTATACACTCGACACGAATTTATATACAACGTTTCCTGGAATGGCACCTGCACACATTTCAAATCCAACCGGTACTTTTTTTGACACCCTTGGGTGGACACCAGTAAATGGCACATACACCGCAACCGGTGGCGAAAAGTTTTTACTCATTGGTAATTTTGAGCACGATTCGTCAACCGACACGCTGCACTACAACACATCAGCAAGCCTGAATGTAATTTATGTTTACATTG
>DATGXI010000187.1:0-55266 GCA_035299065.1 Flavobacteriales bacterium | reverse complement strand
GCGCACTATTCCATCGCCATGACAACTGTTGCATTTATCAGTTACGGTTTGGCCTTCACCGTGACATGTTGGGCAAACTGCTGTTGTTTGCATTTGACCAAGAAATGTACTTGTAACACGGGTTACATGACCTGTGCCGCGACATGTGTTGCAGGTTTTTAATCCCTGTGCCGATTTTGCACCTGAACCGCTGCATGTTTTACAACTGACGAATTTATTTACTTTGATTTTTTTCTCGGCACCTTTGGCAATTTCCTCGAGTGTAAGTTTTACTTTAATGCGCAGGTTGGTTCCTTTTACAACTCTTCGTCCACCACGTGAACCGCCACCACCGCCACCAAATGCACCGCCAAAAATATCGCCAAATTGACTGAAGATATCATCCATACTGAATCCACCTCCGCCAAATCCGCCCTGGCCACCGCCAGAGGCCCCGCCAACACCTGCATGACCATACTGGTCATAACGTTTACGCTTTTCAGGATTGCTCAATACTTCATATGCTTCGGCTGCTTCCTTGAACTTATCTTCAGAGGCTTTGTCACCCGGATTTTTATCGGGATGGTATTTTAAAGCCATTTTCCGATAGGCTTTTTTTATTTCCTCTGCATCGGCCGATTTAGCAACGCCAAGTATTTCGTAATAATCTCTTTTCGACATTTTTTTCTTTTTAACTACCTATTACAACTTTTGCATGCCTTAACACAACATCATTTATATAAAAACCGTTTTCAATTACGTCAACCACTTTTCCTTTCAACTCTTCAGAAGGAGCAGGAATTTGTGTAATTGCTTCGTGCAAATCAGAATCCAATGGCTTACCAAGTACGTCCATTTTTTTCAATCCTTTTGTTTCAAGAAGATTGAATAGTTTTTGATTGATTAAATTGAATCCTGATTTTATTGCTTCAATATCTTCAGCTGATTGGTTTGCTTTTATAGCCCTCTCGAAATCATCAAGTACAGGCAATAAGGCTTTTAACACGTCAGAACCGGCCGTTTTTACAAATTCAACCTTTTCGCGGGCATGGCGCTTTTTTGAATTGTCAAATTCAGAATACAGCCTGAGGAACTTGTCATTAATTTCCTCGTACATGGCCTTATAGTCAGGCCCTGCCTCTGCCGTTTCGGCCTTTTTTTCCTCGTTTACGGGAGTCTCTGCCGAATTTTCAGCTTTCTCCTCGGTAACATCGTTATTTTCAGGGGTCGTTTCGTTTATTTTATCTTCATTCTCCATGACTTGCTATAAACGCAAAAACACTGCCAACTTACCGTTAAAGGTCATGTTGACAGTGTTTTTCAAACAGGTATGCGTGCCCGTTAATCTACTACTGTAATTACGTATGTACTTGTACTTGCGCTAGGCAATGGAATTGATAAGGACGCTTCCCAAATAAACGACTTCATTGTGGTTTCAGGCTGGTAAATTGACGTATTGTCAGGGGTCCAGGTTGAATACATTTTTCGGTTTGGCATAGCAATTTTAAACGCAAAACCAAAGGTGTGGTCATCGTCAAATGGCAGATAAAATTCAATTTCGGGTGTTTTTGCCAGGCCTTTATATTGTTTCTTTTCCCTGAAAATCCACTCATAGTAATATCCTCCCCTGAGTATCATTTTTTCACCAATGGGCAATACAAAATTCAACCCGAGTCCGCGTTGATTGCCGCCCAGTGTTCCATACGACCTGGTTTCGGTATAGCCTGAGGCATTAACCGTTTCAGGAGTAAGATCAACCTGACCTTCAGGATAGCCTTTTTGAAAAAATACGTTCCAGTTGTAACGCAGGGTTGGTATAATGCTAAACTTACCCTTTACATGAAATCCATAACCAAAAGTGGTGTTAAACCAGGTGGCATCCTGTGATCTGAAGCCAGGGGTTTCACCTTGTTTTTGAAATCCGAATCCAAATCGCATTCCAAATATCAGGTTCTTTTGAATGGTTTCTATTTCACAAAATATAGCTTTGTTTTTATACTTTACATCACGGCTTGCTATTACAGTTGGCTCTTGTGTAAGGGATGAATAGTCATTTGGATTGGTTTCATATAAATAGTTACCCAGTTTGGTGCTACCACCTGAATAACCCCACTTGCAAAATATAATTCCGCCATTTTTATCCCACTGTGCATTTGCAAACGTTGCGGTGGCCAGTAGCATACCAACAAATAGTTTCTTCATTTTGATTGATTTTATACATCAAAAATGAGGAATTCAAGGGAAGGATTTTATACGTTGTTTTACGTAATTTGAAAGAAGAAGACCCGGTCCTGAAAAAAGGGGAGGCAATAAAGACTATTATAATTTTTTTACAAGCTTGTCAATGGCGATATGCAAATCCATTTCGCGAAGATTCATGTCAATGATTTTGCCGGTTTCATCAATCAGGTAATTCATTGGTATTGATTCAACCGAATATTTAATTGCGGCCAGGTTACTCCACCCCTGCAAATCACTTACATGATTTTTCCATTCCAGTTTATCAGCCTTAATGGCTGTTTCCCATTTCTTTTTATCTGAATCAAGGCTCACGCTAAAAATCTCAAATCCTTTGGCTGTTTTAAATTCGGCTTTTTTGTATTTTTTATACGCTGCAACCAGGTTTGGATTTTCACCACGGCAAGGCCCGCACCAGCTGGCCCAAAAATCAATGAGTACAATTTTTCCGCGAAGCGATGACAATTTTATTTTTTTTCCATTTAAACCTGTCTGTTCTATTTCAGGAGCCATGTCACCAATTTGCGGTGGTTCATCCATGGCCGGGTCATTTGAAGAAACAACCGCTACATTGGATCCACCATTGGAACCTGTTGATTGCATATTGCTATAAATACCAAAGCCAAAAAAAGCCAGGGCAATTGTTCCGATACCAATGTTGATGTACATATTCGTGTTTTTTTTCACTTAGCTAAAGATACAAAAGGCGTACCAATAAAAAACCCCGGATTTTTGGTCCGGGGTTATTTTTTATACTTTTAACAAGACTTGAAGCGTGGATTGAGGTTATTTTTTAGCCTTAATGTTCACTTTGAAAGATATATCATCGTAAATGAACTTATCGGCTGTAGCTCCAAGAATTGTTTTTGAATTATAGTTAATTCCCCAACGGGTACGGTCAATGTCAAAAGCTGCCTCACCAGTCAATTCACCATTTTCAATTTTAAACGTTGCAGGGAAAATAATTTGTTTTGTTATCCCTTTAATGGTTAAATCACCTGTAACCCAGTAATTATTGGTTTCAGGTGTAAAGTTGGCTGAAGTAATAATTAGTTCGGCAATCTTAAATGTATCCGTATTAAAGAAATCTCTGCCTAAGATATGGCCAATAAATTTACCGCTCATACTGGTATCGGTTAAATCATCGGACGTAATTGTAGTCATGTCAAGGGTAAAATGTCCTCCCGACAAACGGCCTTCGTTCACTTCTATTTTCCCTTCAATGATTTTTACTTTACCATTATGGCCACCACCTGTTTTTTTGGCTTCCCAAATCAGGGTTGACTCTTCGCTATTTACAATAAAGGCGCCTTGTACATCGGCAAAAACATCCTTTGCAGCAACTTCTTGTTTCACTTCTTCTTTTCCTGTTCCTTCAGCTGTTTTAAGGGCAATGTGCGGAGCAATTACAAGCGAAACAATTGACATTAGTTTAATAAGGATGTTCATTGAAGGACCTGATGTATCTTTAAAAGGATCTCCAACTGTATCGCCTGTTACCGAAGCTTTGTGTGGCTCAGACTTTTTATAGAAAATTTCTTTTTTACCATTCACTTCAATTTCCACACCTTTTTCAAATGATTTTTTTGCGTTATCCCATGCACCACCGGCATTAGACTGGAACATACCCATTAATACACCACTTACGGTTACACCTGCCAATAAACCACCCAATACTTCAGGACCAAATGCAAAACCAACAATTACCGGAACTATTAATGCAATTGCTCCCGGCATCATCATTTCGCGAATAGATGCCTTGGTTGAAATAGCTACGCATTTTTCATATTCAGGTTTTGCTTTGTATTCCATAATTCCCGGAATTTCGCGGAACTGCCTGCGTACTTCGTTCACCATGTCCATGGCCGCGCGACCCACTGCTGCAATTGCAAGTGACGAGAAAATGAATGGTATCATACCGCCAACAAACAATCCTGCAAGTACGTCTGCTTTATAAATATCAATGTGTGAAATACCAGCAATACCAACAAACGCTGCAAACAATGCAAGTGATGTTAATGCTGCTGAAGCAATGGCAAACCCTTTACCTGTAGCTGCTGTTGTGTTACCTACTGCATCAAGGTTATCGGTACGGTGACGAACTTCTTCAGGCAACTGGCTCATTTCAGCAATACCTCCTGCGTTATCGGCAATTGGACCGAAAGCATCAATGGCTAATTGCATAGCCGTTGTAGCCATCATACCAGCGGCAGCAATAGCTACACCATATAATCCTGCAAAATAAAACGAACCATAAATACCAGCAGCAAGAACAATAATAGGAAGTACTGTGCTTTCCATACCAATGGCAAGACCACCAATAATATTGGTTGCATGACCTGTTGCCGATTGTTTGATGATTGATTTAACCGGGCGTTTACCCATTGCAGTATAGTATTCAGTAATAATACTCATGAGGGCACCTACAACCAAACCTGTAACGATTGCATAAAACACACCCATTTTTGTAATCAAAATATTACCTCTTAAAGGATTTATCCAGGACATGGTTTCAGGAAGCATCCAGTATACAAGTCCAAAAGAAGCAATTCCTGTAAGGATAACCGACATCCAGTTACCAAGGTTAAGTGCTGCCTGCACACTGCTTGTTTCGCTTTTAATGCGAACAAACCACGTACCTACTATTGAAAATAACAGACCCATACCGGCAATTGCCATTGGTAAGAGAATTGGTGCTAAACCATGAAATTTATCAACTGAAACTATTTCCTGGCCCAATACCATGGTTGCAAGAATGGTTGCAACGTATGAACCAAATAAATCGGCACCCATACCGGCAACGTCACCTACGTTATCACCTACGTTATCGGCAATGGTAGCAGGGTTACGTACATCGTCTTCAGGAATTCCTGCTTCAACTTTTCCAACAAGGTCAGCACCCACGTCAGCAGCTTTTGTATAAATACCACCACCAACACGTGCAAACAATGCAATTGATTCGGCACCTAACGAGAACCCTGTCAATACTTCAATTGCTGTACGCATTCCGGTTCCGGTTATGGCTTGTCCTTCGGGAACAAACATTTGATAGAATATGATGAAAAGGCCACCAAGACCAAATACGGCAAGACCTGCAACACCCAGGCCCATTACGGTACCGCCTGTAAACGATACTTTCAATGCCTTAGCTAATGATGTGCGTGCTGCTTGTGTAGTGCGTACGTTAGCTTTTGTTGCAATGCGCATACCAATGTAGCCTGCAAAAGCCGATAAAACAGCTCCAATAATAAATGACAGGGCAATTACAGGGCTTGAATGCTCAACGCGTGTTCCTGCAAATGCAAGAAGACCTGCCGCAATAATTACAAAAAAGCTCAGGATTTTCCATTCAGCTTTTAAAAAGGCCATTGCTCCCTTAGCAATGTATCCTGCCAATTCCTGCATGTTGGCATCACCTGCGTCCTGTTTTGTTACCCAGGCAGCTTTTACGGCCATTACCAATAAACCAATCACACCTGTAAGGGGAATGATGTAAATTAAATTTTCGTACAAAAAATCCATATTCGTGTTTTTTTAAGAGGCGCAAAAGTATGGGTTTAGGCCGAATTGTGCAAGAAAGAAAGGTATTTTATTGAAAAACAAATCATTATACCTTATTTTTAAGCCTAAAACAGCCGTTTTTTGACCTTCTTAACCCCTTGGAAATTAGTCATGAAATGGTTTTAAAAGCTTAAAATAAGCACCATTATTCCAATTAAAAGCGCTATCGATGCCAGCGAAAAACAAAAACTTACAATTTTTGCGGCTCGCTCTGCTTTTAATTTAATCTGTTCGTCCTGTTCTTCATTTAAAAACAATGCCCGTTTTGCACGGTTAAGCGCAAGCGGACCAAAAACAAAAAGCGGCCAAATAAAAAAACCAAAACAAAGGGCAATTACAGCATAACGCATGGCCCTGTCAGCATACCAGCGTGCCAATTCAGTATTGTTGTCAACAATAGGTTCATCACCCATGTCAGTTTCGACTTTGAGAATTTTCTGGGTGAGCCTTTGCTTAATTTTTGCATAAATTAAAACCGGCCTGGGCATTTCCGGTTGTTTTATTTGTCTCGGTAAACGCTCAGCTATGGGCTCATCAACATGTGTATTAAGTGGTACCTCAATTTGATTTGCATCCACATTCAAAACAGGTTGTGCGTCTTTGACATATACCGGTTCATTTTCTTCTTTCACTTCTTGCGAAATAGAAGAATGAGAACGGAAATAAAAGCCAGGACGGTAATGCCGTTTTGTTATGCCACATGAAGCAACCAAAAGACTCAGGAAAATTACATATAAGATAAGCTTACTCACAAACCAAAGATATGCAATCAACTCTGCTTTGTTTCCACAATCACTTTAAGTTTTTCAAGTGCATTGTGAATACCCGTTATATTTTCATAACTAAGCTGCAAACGTCCGTTCTTTTCCTCCATTTTAGCGGTGCGGTGGTGCTTTTCAATGTATTTAAGTATCCGCGTGAACTTTGAAGATTCATAAAAAGGCGATTTTGGGTTGGTTATAAAATGCCCGATTAGCTTTTTTTGCTTTAAAATTAACTTTTCAAACCCTAAATCCTTAGCCAGCCAACGTAAACGAACGGTATCAATCAACTCCTCGGTACTTTGGTGAATGGGACCAAAACGGTCAATTAAACTTAAACGGAAGCGTTGGAGGGCCTCTTCTTCCTTTATATCATCCAACTCGCGGTATAAAATCAAACGTTCAGTAACGTTGTTTACGTAAGAATCCGGTATCAATAATTCCAAATCAGTTTCAATAACACAATCACTCACGAAACTGTAATTTTCGTCTTCCTCAATTTTATACAACTCCTTGAATTCGGTTTCTTTCAATTCGTGTAAAGCCTCATCAAGAATCTTCTGGTAGGTTTCATACCCAATATCAGAAATAAATCCGCTTTGCTCACCTCCCAATAAATTTCCCGCACCACGAATGTCAAGGTCACGCATGGCAATGCTGAAACCGCTGCCCAAATCACTGAATTGCTCAATAGCAGCTAACCTTCTGCGCGCTTCCTGAGTTAGTAACTGCATACCGGGAACCATCAATACGCAAAATGCTTTTTTGTTACTTCGCCCAACACGACCCCGCAACTGGTGCAAATCACTGAGTCCAAAATTTTGGGCATCGTTAATTATAATGGTATTGGCATTGGACACATCAATACCTGACTCAATAATGGTTGTGGCAATCAACACGTCATACTGACCGTCCATAAAATCAACCATGATCTCTTCCAGTTTATCACCATCCATTTGCCCGTGGCCAACTGCAATGCGTACCTGTGGACACATGCGTTGAACCATTGCGGCAACTTCAGAAATATTTTGAACGCGGTTGTGAATGATAAAAACCTGCCCGCCCCGTTCAACTTCATAAGTTATCCGGTCGCGAACAATTTCCTCGCTGTAAACAACCAGTTCAGTTTGCACCGGGTAACGGTTTGGTGGTGCGGTATTGATAACTGAAAGGTCACGTGCGCCCATGAGTGAAAACTGGAGTGTACGGGGAATTGGTGTTGCGGTTAACGTGAGCGTATCAACGTTTGCTTTCATTAACTTTAGTTTATCCTTAACACCAACGCCAAATTTTTGTTCCTCGTCAATGATTAATAAACCAAGGTCACGAAATTTTACATCTTTGGCTACAACCCTATGCGTACCAATTAAAATATCAATTTCACCTTTGGCTACTTTTTCAAGTGTTTCTTTTTGTTTTCCTGCCGATTTAAAACGATTGATGTAATCAACCGTGCAAGGAAAGTCTTTTAAGCGCTCCTGGAAATTCTTAAAATGCTGCAAACTTAAAATGGTTGTTGGCACTAAAATAGCCACCTGTTTACTATCGGCAACAGCTTTAAACGCAGCACGAATAGCCACTTCCGTTTTTCCAAATCCTACATCACCACAAACCAGCCTGTCCATGGGGTATGATTGTTCCATGTCCTGCTTTACGGCTTGTGTTGATTTTAGCTGGTCAGGCGTATCTTCATATATAAACGAAGCTTCCAATTCGGTTTGCATGTAGGTATCGGGCGAAAACTGAAAACCTTTTTCAGACCTGCGTTTTGCATACAGTTTTATTAAGTCGTATGCAATTTCTTTTACTTTCTTTTTGGTTTTGTTTTTTAGGTTTTCCCAGGTATTTGTTCCCAGTTTATTTAATACCGGAACCGTTCCTTCTTTCCCTACATATTTTGAAATACGGTGTAACGAATGAATGGAAACATACACCACATCACCACCCTTATATATCAAACGAATGGCTTCCTGTTCCTTCCCGCTTACCTGTATTTTTTCAAGTCCGCTGTATTGCCCTATACCATGGTCAATGTGCGTTACGTAATCGCCTTTTTGAAGGCTTAACAATTCCTTTAAGGTAATTGCCTCCTTTGTTTTATTGAAACCTTCCTGTAATTTAAAACGATGGTAACGCTCAAACAACTGGTGATCGGTAAAACAGGCAATTTTTAAATCGTGATCGATAAACCCTTCGCGCAGGCTTAAATTAAGGCCAATAAATTTTGTTGTGTATTTTTTATCTTCAAAAATCTTATACATGCGTTCCAGCTGTTTTACCTGGTCGGCACAAATAAGATTGGTATATCCCAATATTTTATTCTGGTGAAAATGGTTTGCCAGCAAATCAAAATTTTTATTGAAGGATGGCTGCAGAACTGTGTTAAACGTAATTTGGTTTTCAAAGTTCAATTCATTGGCCAATCCAAAACCAATAAGCGAAAAATTCAATAATCCGCGCCTGAATGTGTCGCCATCTACATACAATTCGGATGGTTCCAGTTGCTTGATGACCGTAGTTTGCGAATTAAAAAATTCAAGTGCTTTGTTGTAATGTTTGTCAATTAACTTTTCGGCCGTTGAAACTGATTTAAACCAAACCGTTGTGGAACTGTGCAGGTAATCAAAGAAAAACTGGCGGCTTTCACGTAATAATTTTTCCTGTACGTTGGGCACAATTGTTATTACAGCCAGTTTTTGTTTTGACAACTGGTTAATGGTATCAAATGTTCGAATGGAATCTACCTCCTCACCAAAAAATTCAATGCGGTAGGGATCCTCGTTTGAAAACGAAAAAACGTCAATTATACCTCCGCGAATGCTGAATTGTCCCGGTTCAAACACATAATCTACTTTTTCAAATTCAAAGTCAAGCAACAATTCATCAATAAAATCAATGGAATACTTTCCCCCGTGTATAATTTCAAGGGTATTTGTTTTTAAGTGCGATTTCGTAACCACTTTTTCTACAAATGCCTCGGGATAAGTAACAATCAATTTTGGGCGCTGATCATGGTCATTCAACCTGTTCAACACCTTTGCGCGCATAAGCACATTGGCATTGTCGGTTAATTCAGGTTTATAATATTGTTTGCTGGAGGCCGGAAAAAACAAAACATTACCGGGAATGTGGTACGTGCTTTCAAGGTCATTGAACAAATAAGCAGCCTCTTCTTTATCATTGGCAATTAATAAATGGTTGCCTTCGCGTTTATTGGCCAGCGCTGAAATAATAAACGCATCGCTGGAGCCATGAACACCTTTCAGGTAAACGCGTTGTTGCAATTTACCGGTCAAGAACCCGTTAAGTTCTTCTACTCCCTTGTGCGTGAGGTATGTATTTTGTAATTCCTGTACAGTCACTATAAATGCAATTAGCCCGCCTTTGGTTTGGGCGGGGGTTGCAAAGATAGGAAGAAGTTTTGGATGCCGATTTATGGAAAAACAGCCAAACCCACATCCTATATCAAATTTTAACGAATGAAAACGGCTTTTCTCACCTGTATACTGTTCTTTACCTCCTTTAATGGGCGCACACAAACATCAACAGCAACCGTTATGGGAAAAATAAAAGACCAAACAACCGGTGAACTTCTGCCATTTGTACGGATTACACTCATACAACACGATACGATAAAATACGTGGGTGAAACCGATTTTGACGGACAATATAAAATTAAAGAGGTAAAACCGGGTATTTACAATGTAAAAACAACCGTTATTGGCTATTATTCAAAGGAAATAAACGGTTTCCTGGCCAAAGGAAGTATGATTAATTTTTTGAATATTGAGCTTAATCCGGAACCCTCATAGAACCTGACTATCTCCCTAAACAAAAAGTAAAAAAAAGACGCTCTGGGAGAAGGAAAAAATGATTTTACCTGCTAATTATTAACTTTCTTAATGTTGTATCCATACCCGTTTTCACAAAATAAATTCCATTTGGAAGTTCATTTGTATTCACCGCAATGGAACGTAAGGGGCTCGTTTTTAAATTTATCACATTCTGTCCAAAAGCATTGAGGATAGTTACCTCTTCAAATTCGGTTTGAGCAACTATGTTCACGAAATTATTGGCTGGATTTGGATAAATTGAAATGGTTGACTCCCTGGCAGGTTCATGTATTCCTACAAAACAGTTTTCACTGGCATACGTTGCAGTAGTATATGTTGCAAAGGGGCCTGTTCCATTCGGGCAACGCTGCACCGATTGATCAGCACTCATGGCTCCGAAAGTTGTACTGTCCAACACAACTCCCGATGCATACGATAGCATAAACTGCTCACCTGAGGCTGAAAGTTTAAAATTAGCGTGAATTCCTGGTTGAGTTGTGTCCTGGTCAAGCCAAACAATAAGATAATCATTTGGGCCAATTACGGTTCCCGACTTACATAACGATTTTAACGGGTTTGAATAGTCATCAGAAAAGTATACATTTTCAAGGCTTATGTTGGTTGACGTGTTATTGTATAATTCAACCCAATCATCGTAATCACCTCCTGCATCCTGTGCAGTTAAAGAATTACTTGGCATAATTTCGTTGATCACCACATCACCCTCATTCACTGTAGTTACAGTAGCTGTAATTGCATAAAATTCATGTTCGGCCCTTGCCGGAGAAAACATACCTGCATTTGCATTTTCAGCATATATATAATATTGCATAAGCGGACTTGATACAACGAAAAATGCGCCATACACATTGTCACCGGTAGCTCCATCATTATGCATACCATCGTCAACCAACTGAACTTTATTAAAAATATTCTGCACTGACCCACGATACCCAACATATGCATAAGTGGGTGTAGTAATGCTAGCCGTAATCCAAACAGTGTCATTTAAAGCCGGGGCCACGGGTGTGTAACCTATCCCTGAAACTACCGGTGCTACCTGCAGGAATTCAGTTGTACCCTGTAAATAAGTATCACGCGCATTCATGAGCAATTGAATGCCTGGCGCAGTCATTGGCCCGCTTGTATAACTTGTAGTTAGTGAATTTTGAAATTGTGTATACGTAAAAAATTTATAGGGATCTGATTGAACAGCCGTATCTGCTATACTCATTAACGTGTTAGCATCTGTAATATATGCACCTGAAGAAATCATTTCACTGGCTATGGTCCTCATGTGCGCTATGTACATTCTTTTATACATGGCATTGCCTAAAATGTTTTTAATAAGCGGGCGCGATGTGCTTGTGCTGTGTAACGTTGGAGACATGTTTTGCATGGCCGTTACTGACAATGGGCCACCAATTCCTGTCATGTTGAAACCACCAAAACACATGTTTAAATCCCAAACAACCGAATTGAAACGCGCGTTATCATCCATGTATAAATAATAATTTTGTGCAAATGCGCCCGTATAGCTGTCAAGGTTAACCATAACATTGTTAAAAGCCAGCATCCATATAGCACGGTCAATGTCAAGCACCGATTCAATCTTGCTGAAATTATTATTAAGTGTATCTGTCAATTGAACAAGGTCATTCCAACCATAATCCGATTTCAATTCATAGCTTGTAAAGTACAAGGATGAATCGGTACCTAAAAATGTAAGTTTGGGCGTACTGCTGCCCATGGTGCTTTGCGGGTTACATTTAATGAGCGCGTGTTGATTTGAATAAAAGTGGTCACTTAAAAAATCCTTATTTACAGCTTCGCTGTTGGAATACAACCCATAAAGACTCCCGTTGATATAAACCTGCGCAAAATTTGAACGCGGGCAATGCATGTAATTTCCCAATATTTTGTATGACAGTACTTCGCGGATCATGGATGGATCAGAGAAACCATTGCCCAATTTTACGTCTGAAAATCCCTGGTAATCCTGGTTCTTTATCCAGTCAAGCTCAATGTGCAGCGGATTTTTCATATTGGTGGCATCATACGAGCTATTGCCTTTGTATTTTACACCAACGCTGTCAAACTGCACCCCGTTGATCTTAACCCATTCAGCCATAATGTAATCTTCGCTTCCTGATTTGGCGGTATCCATCATGTAATCCCAATTTGAATAGGTAAAATTGATCTCGATTTTTTGAATGGTATTTATATCATAAAGGTTTTGGGCCTTGGCCGCAACAGAAGAAATAAGAATAAGAATTGCGGGAATACGTTTTTTCATGCACTTAAGGGAATAATTGTTCATGCACCTTAAGACGGTTTAGCTGAACAAAACCCTTCTAAAAAACAGAAAAAAAATCGCAGAGAAAATTAACAATTTGCAAACCAGCACCTTAATTCGGAATGACTTGCTGTTTCAAGTATAATCAAGTAATCACTAAATTGCTTACGGTGCGAATTGTCAATGGCTGATAATAATTTTGTTTAACTCTTGTCTTTCCCCGATTTTTATGAAATAAATTCCATTTGAAAAGCCCGACATATTCATGGCCAGCGATCTCACATTATTAACAGCAAATGTTTCAACCACCTGCCCCATACCATTAAACACGAGCACCTGATTAAATTCACTATCGGAAACCACGTTTAAATAATCCTTTGCCGGGTTCGGATAAACTGAAATAGTTGATTGTTTGTTGACTTCTGAAATTCCAACATAACAATTTTCAGTGTTGTGAGTTGGTGCCATAATTGCAAAAGGCCCTGTTCCGTTTGGACAACGCTGGCTTGATAAATCCGTTGCTATTGGCCCAAAAATCACACTATCAAGAACTGGTCCTCCTGCATAGGACAACATTAATTCTTCCCCCGAACCTGATAATTTAAAATTTGCATGCAATCCAGCCTGGCTCGTATCCTGGTCCAACCAAACAATCAAATAATCATTTGCGGGAATAACCGTGTTTGAAGGGAAAAGCCATTTTAGGGGACTTGCAAAGTTATCTGTTGCATAAATGTTTGCCAGGCTCACATTGTTTGAAGTTGTATTGTATAATTCCACCCAGTCCTCATATTCTCCATCCTGGTCATGTACCGCACCAGCATTACTGGACATGATTTCGTTGATGGTGACATCGCCTGGGTTAATGCTTGTAACATTGGCAAGAATGGTGTAAAAATTAAATTCTGCCCGTTCAGGCGAAAAAATTCCAGCGTTAACATTTTCAGCATAAATGTAATATTGCATAGCAGGACTTGTTACTACTATACATGCGCCAAAGGTTCCATCAGCTGCAGTACCATCGTTGTGCAGTCCGTCATCATACATTTGTATTTTTTGAAAAATATTTTGAATGGCATCTCTATAACCCAAATACGTGTAGTTTTGGTTCACTACTGAAGCTGTTACCCAAACAGTATCGTTTAAATTGGGTGAAGCCGGTGAATAAGCAATGCCTGAAACAACGGGAGCAACGGTTAAAAATTCAGGCGTAGAATTTAAATACGTGGAACGTGGACCCATAAGTTCCTGGATGCCTGGAATAGTTCCAAGACTACCAGGTACACTTGTAGTAAGTGAGTTTACAAATTGACTATATGTATAAAACGGATACGGGTCAGACAAAACTGCCGTGTCAATGATTGCACGCATTTGATTGGCTTGCGTTAAGTATTCACCTGAGGTGATCATTTCATTGGTCATGGTTTTCATATGCGCCAAATACATTTTTTTATACTGGGCGTTTGCCAACAAATTTTTTATCAATGGGCGCGCAGCAACAGCACTATGAAGTAAGGGGGATAGGTTTTGCATTTGTGTAACACTTAAAAATGTGAACAAGGTGGGTCCAGGCATATTGAATCCGCCAAACGCCATATTTACATCCCAATTTATTGTATTAAACCGGTTGTTATCATCCATGTACAAATAATAATTGTGCGAAAACATTCCTGTATAACTATCCAAATGCACCATTACATTGTTAAAGGCAAGCATCCAAAGTGCCCTGTCAACATCCAGAATAACATCTATACTACCACTGTTGTTGTTAAGCGTATCAATAAACCGCGACAGGTCGTTCCAACCGTATTGGGATCTTATTTCATAACTTGAATAATAAAGTGATGAGTCGGTTCCATAATAGGTGAGCTTAGGTGTAAAAGAACTTAAATAATTCTCGGGTTCACATTTAAATGTTGCATTGGTATTTGAATAAAAATGCTGGCTCAAAAAATCTTTACCCACCGATTCGCTATTGCAAAATAAACCGTACAAACTGTCATTGATATAAACCTGCGCAAAATTGGATTTTGAACAATGCATGTAATTTCCAAGCAAATTATATGCTAAGGCTTCGCGAATCACGGCAGGATCTGCATAACCATTAGCCAGTTTTAAATCTGAATAACCCTGGTAACTTTGGTTAATTATATAATCCAACTCAATGTGTAACGGGTTTTTATTGTTGGATGCATTATATGAACTATTCCCTTTATATTGAACACCCGCACTGTCAAATTGAACACCATTTATTTTTACCCAGGTAGCCAAAATGTACCCATCGCTTCCTCCTTTTGCAGTATCCATTCTATAGTCCCAATCTGAAAACGGAAATTGAATCTCTATTTTTTGAATGGTATTGATATCAAATAAATTCGGCTGCGCTTTTGAAAATAGAGAACACAGTATTAATAATACAAGTAAACTTAAATTTTTCATCTCAACTATTTAATTACTTCCAAAATAATCACATAATCACCAAACCTGCTTTGATGTGTATTGTCATCGGCATCCCACAATCCGCGCATACGCACACATTTTAACTTCACCTCTTTGTCAACGTATTTTTTCAACTCATCGCGTAATACCTTGCCTTTTGAAAGTTTTACAAAATATTCTTCCTTATAATTACTGTCTTTAATTTGATTGGGTACAAAATAAAACTCGGTTATGCCTTGCACAACTCCTTTTTTTGAGACAAAATTTCGTTCAACTATTTTACCGGTTACTTCAACTGTATCGGCTGCAGGTGCATCGGTATTTTCAGTTTTTACAAGGTATTTTTTCTTTAATGCTTTAAACCTGGTTTCGATGGCCGTTTTGTTGGCGGCATCCATGCGCAGGAAAAAGGTTTTGTTTTTTGGTAAAACAATTGTTCCACAACCCATGTTGCGTTCTTCGCTCAATTGGGCTAAATCCTTTGTTGATTTATTTAACAGGTCGGTCAATAACGCAAAATCATCCTTTGAAATGGTAATTTTCCAGGGCTCGCCTCCATTGTATGTGCCACTTGAGCTCTCAGCTTCGGTTATGGGCAAATAATCAACCGTACCTCCTTCAGCAACCTGCACAACCGCGTAACGGTTATTGTTTCCATCAATGTAAACGTATTTTTTTGGTGCAAATTCGTTATTGCCTTCCATAGGTAAAGTGGCTTTAAGTGAGCTGAATGAGCATACGATAAAGGTTGAAAAAAGAATACTTTTCATAGGGTTAAAGATAGGTTAAAAACACCTTAATTCTCCCAAAAATCAAGCCATTTTTTCAGTTTGGTGATGACTATCATGACGAATTTTGACGAATATCATTGAAAATGCGCCAATTTTTCAGGACTTTGGCAAAAGGCGAGTAATTTGCTGGAGTATTTAAAACGAAAACAGGCCACAGATCTCACAGATTAACACAGATGATTTTTTTAGACTTTTAGTGCCTGAGCAAATCAGTGGTATCTGTAGCAAAAAAATTTAAACATTATGGACTTAAATAAACTAACCATAAAAGCACAGGAAGCTTTTCAAAATGCCCAGCAACTGGCCTTTTCAAACCAGAGCCAAACCATTGAAATTGCTCACTTGCTTAAAGGTATTTTAAACACCGACCAGGACGTTGCTCCTTACCTGATGAAGAAAAACAATGTGAATGTGAACATTGTAAATACTACTTTGGACAGGATCATTGCATCGTTACCAAAAGTAACCGGTGCCGGAGGAAAAGAATATTTATCGCGCAATGCCACCCAGGCTTTGCAAGAGGCCTTTGAAGAGGCTGGAAAATTAAAAGATGAGTTCATTACCGTTGAACATATTTTAATTGGCGTTTTAAAAACGAGTGACCAGGCTGCGCAAATGTTAAAAGATGCCGGGATGACCGAGAAAGGGTTGCGAAAATCCATTGAAGAATTGCGAAAAGGTGAAACCGTAAAATCGCACAGCCATGAATCAAATTTTAATGCTCTGGGCAAATATGCACGTAATTTAAATGAACTTGCCAAAAGCGGAAAATTAGATCCTGTGATTGGGCGTGACGATGAGATTCGCAGGGTATTACAAATTCTTTCAAGGCGTACCAAAAACAATCCTGTGCTGATTGGCGAGCCTGGCGTTGGTAAAACAGCCATTGCCGAAGGCATTGCCCACCGCATTGTAAACAAAGACGTACCTGAAAATTTATTGAGCAAACAAATATATTCGCTTGACATGGGCGCATTGGTGGCCGGTGCAAAGTACAAAGGTGAATTTGAAGAACGCTTGAAATCGGTGGTGAAAGAAGTAACCGGCAGCGAAGGCGAAGTTGTTTTGTTTATTGACGAAATGCATACATTGGTTGGTGCCGGTGGCGGTGAAGGAGCCATGGATGCGGCCAATATTTTAAAGCCTGCTTTAGCCCGTGGTGAATTGCGCTCAATTGGCGCAACAACATTAAACGAATACCAAAAGTATATTGAAAAAGATAAAGCTTTGGAACGCAGGTTTCAAAAAGTACTGGTTGATGAACCAAGTGCCGAAGATGCAGTGTCAATTTTACGTGGTATAAAAGACAAATATGAAAACCACCACAAAGTATTGATCAAAGACGAAGCCGTTTTAGCTGCCGTTGAATTATCGCAACGATATATAACCGATCGCTTTTTGCCTGACAAAGCCATTGACCTGATTGATGAAGCAGCTGCAAAATTGCGCATGGAAATCAATTCAAAACCCGAAGAACTGGATGAGCTTGACCGGAAAATTATGCAATTGGAAATTGAACGCGAGGCCATCAAACGCGAAGGCGATAAGCGTAAGATAGAACAGCTTTCGCAGGAGATTTCTGAAATGAACGAAACCCGCAATGGGTTCATGGCTAAATGGAAAGCCGAAAAAGAATTGCTGGATAAAATACAGGGATCAAAACAGAATATTGAAAATTATAAAACCGAGGCCGATGCTGCTGAACGGAATGGGGATTACGGAAAAGTAGCCGAATTACGTTATGGAAAAATTGTTGAGGCCGAAAAACACATTGAAGAATTCAAGAAACAACTCAACGAACTACAAAAAAACAGCAAACTGTTGAAAGAGGAAGTTACGGCTGAAGAAATTGCCGAAGTTGTTTCAAAATGGGTTGGTGTTCCGGTTCATAAGATGCTGGAAAGTGAACGCGAAAAATTGTTGCGCCTGGAAGATGAACTGCATAAACGGGTAATTGGCCAGGAAGATGCCATTCAGGCCGTTGCTGATGCCATTCGCAGGAGCCGTGCCGGTTTACAGGATAAACGCAAGCCAATAGGATCATTTATTTTCATTGGCACCACCGGTGTTGGTAAGACCGAATTGGCAAAAGCACTAAGTGAGTTTTTGTTCAACGATGAAAATGCCATGACCCGTATTGACATGAGCGAATACCAGGAAAAACACGCAGTATCGCGCCTGGTGGGTGCGCCTCCGGGTTATGTTGGTTACGATGAAGGCGGCCAATTAACGGAAGCAGTAAGGCGAAAACCATATTCGGTGATTTTATTGGATGAAATTGAAAAAGCACACCCTGATGTTTTCAATATTTTATTACAGGTGCTGGACGATGGCCGATTAACCGATAATAAAGGGCGCGTTGCCAATTTTAAGAACACCATCATCATTATGACCTCTAACCTTGGCTCGCATGTAATACAGGAAAAACTCGAAAAACTGGATTCAAAAAACCGTGAGCGTGTATTGGAAGAAACCAAAAATGAAGTGTTGGATTTATTGAAACAAAGTCTGCGCCCTGAATTTTACAACCGTATTGACGAGGTTGTTATGTTTACACCTTTAACAGCCAAAGAACTTGAATCAATTGTACGAATACAATTGTTGCAGGTAAATAAATTACTGGGTGAAAATAACATGCAATTGCACATTACCCCAGAAGCTATTACATGGTTAAGTAAAAGCGGATATGATCCCGCATTTGGTGCCAGGCCGGTAAAACGGCTAATACAAAAAACCGTTTTGAATGAGTTGTCAAAAAGCATATTGGCAGGCAAAATAAAAACCGGGGAACATGCTGTAATGGACGTAATTGAAAACACAGTTGTTTTCAGGCAGCCCATTAAGGAGGACGAAGAAGTGCCCTTTTCAGCAGCCAATCTTTAGCTAATTCGTAACAGCCAGAAAACGGCTATGACTCATGGTTTTAGTAACTAAAGGAACGGTTCATAATTAATAGGGAACAGTGCTCGATATTGGCCATTTTTGACTAGCTTTGCACATATATTAAAAAATTATGAAAAAAATCTACTTAGTATTACTTGCCGGAGTTGCTGCTTTTGGAGCTGATGCTCAACGAGTTTCTGGCACTCATAGCTTTAACGGTCATGCTTCAAACCGTTCTTTAGAAGTTCGTCCAACTACCACCCGTGCTGCTGGTGACACCTTGTTTTACACAGGTGCTGAATACTTTGCAGGCTTAGGTATTGATGGTACGTTTGCTTATACCACTGAGGACATTGATGGTTTCTCTTCAGCTGCAACAAACGCTTTCCCTTCACCTGACTTTGGATTGTTTTATTCACTTCAACCAGTTGACTTTTTTGCATGGGACGTAGATACAGCTTTTTACTGGGCGGCTACTTCATGGTTTGATAGTCCTGGTCAAGCAAGCAACTGGATCATGTTTGGTCCAATCAACGTTCCTGCTGCAGGTGCAACTGTTCAGTGGTGGGTTAAAACCAACCCTTCTTTCCGCGATGGTTATGAAGTAAAAGTAAACACAACTGCACTTTCAAGTTTTGACTTTGTTGATGCAGCTATTTACACGCGTGCTGACTTGTACCCAAGCTCAACTACTACACTTGACACAACCTGGCAAATGTATTCAGTAACACTTCCTGCTTCGTACAACGGTATGCCAATTAACCTTGGTTTCCACCACAACGCAAATGACATGGATGTGTTCTATCTTGATGAAATCCTAATGGTTGAAGGTGCTGGTGGTTCAGTTGCTGAATCAGCTAACAGCGGAATGACCATGAGCGGTGTGTTCCCTAACCCAACCAATTCAGTTGCTTCTTTCAGCCTTACTTTGGACAATGCCGCTTCAATTAGCTACAAAGTAACTGATGTTGCCGGTAAAGTTGTAATGACTGCTACCGAAAGCAAAGCTGCTGGTAACAACATGGTGACATTTAGCGCTGAAACTTTAGCTCCTGGTACATACTATGTAACAGTTACAGCTAACGGAAACGTTATGACACGTAAAATGCAGATTATTAAGTAATCCTTACGGACTGCTTTAAAATATGAAAGCCCCGGTATTTTACCGGGGCTTTTTTTATTCATAATTTCATAACCGTTGGGCCAATTCTTTTTCTTAAATTGGCTGCATATTCATGCAACGGTATTTACTTATACTTGTTTTTTTTATTTCTGCCAGTAGCGGTTTTTGTGCCAATGATAATTTTACCATAGGCGCCAGGCAATTGGGAATGGGTGGTTGTGGATTGACTTTGCGTGATGTTTGGGGCACACAGCATAACCAGGCAAATCTTGCGTGGATCAATCAATACAGTGCCGGTATTTATTACGAAAATAAATTCGGGCTGAAAGAAACATCGCTCAAAAACATTTCAGGTGCAATTCCTGTTGGGAAAATTGGCGCGTTTGGTGTTTGCGCAACGCAATTTGGATTCACCAATTATAACCAAAGTAAATATGGTCTTGGTTACGGCATGCGTGTAGCCGAGGGATTTTCAATGGGATTGCAGTTAAATTACAACGCGTTAAGGCTGGGTGATATTTACGGCAGCAAAAAAGCCTTTACCGCTGAGTTTGGTATCAATGCAAAACTTATTGAGAAATTGACATTTGGCGCACACATATACAACGTGTCGCGTACCATGCTCACCAAAACACCTGTGAACGAATTTATTCCTACCGTTGTGCGTTTGGGATTGCAGTATAACTTTTCAGAAGCTGTTAGTGCGTTGGCTGAAACCGAGTCAACCATTAATTACTCAACCAACGTGAAAATTGGAATTGAGTACCGCATGAAAAATAAATTTTTTATGCGCGCAGGCATCAATACAAAACCATTTCAGGCAGCTTTTGGCATAGGATATCACTATAAATTAATGTACGTTGACATTGCTGCCTGTTACCACCAGGTTTTAGGTTTTACACCCGCCCTTTCATTGCACTGTAACTTTGGCGAAAAATCAACAGTCAATGAAGTTCCAAAGTAAAATACATTTTTTTATTTTACTTTTTTTGGCGATGGGTCAACCACTCATTGCGCAAAAAAAAGGATACACCAACGAACAGGAAAAATTATCCATCATTGAGCAACGCGTTGAATTTTTTGCCGAAAACTCAGGCCAGGAAGACCCCGATTTAAATGCTTTGTTTGACCGGCTGCTTCATTACATTGACCATCCCCTGGATTTAAACAACGCAACTAAAACAGATCTTGCCGAACTTTCGTTGTTGAATGAAGTGCAGGTTGATGAATTACTGCGGCACATTGAGCGCACCGGAAAATTATTGACTATTTACGAAATACAAGCGCTGCCATCGTGGGACATGATTACCATTGAGCAGGTTTTGCCTTTTGTGTACGTTACTGACAGGTTTGAACAGGCACACATTACACTTGACCAGTTAATAAATGAATCAACCAATGAACTGTATGTGCGTTATGCGCGGGTACTGGAAACCCAAAAAGGCTACCAGCCAAATTTGGCAACAGGCGCGCCTCCAACCTATTTAGGCAGCAATGACAGGGTGTACACCCGTTACCGTTTTAAGAGTGGTAATTATTTAAGCGTTGGCCTGACAGCCGAAAAAGATGCCGGGGAAGAATTTTTCAAAGGAACGCAAAAAAACGGTTTTGATTTTTATTCAGGCCATGTATTTGTGCGCGACATTGGCGTGGTAAAACATTTTGTGGTGGGTGATTATTTTGCTGCATTTGGTCAGGGTTTAACCATGGGAATGGGGCCCGCATTTGGAAAAACAGCCGCCAGTATGACAGCCAAACGCGTTGCGTATAAATTAAAACCCTACACTTCGGTTGACGAAAACGTTTTTTTGCGTGGAGCCGCAACAACCATTAAACTTAAAAACGTTGAAACAACTGTTTTTTACTCCAGCAAAAAAATTGATGCCAATGTTACCGCAGTTGATACAAGCCAGGGAACAGATGACAATGTAATTGCAACCTCGTTTCAAACAACCGGAAGCCATGCTACGGTGAATGAACTGGCCGACAAACATTCCATAAAAGAAACCATTGGAGGTGCACACTTTAGTTATGGAAAACGAACGTTTGAAATTGGCGGCACATTTTACGGAGTGAATTATGGCGGCACGCTTGACCGCGACTTAAGTTTTTACAACCAATATGCTTTTACCGGCAAAAACAATTACGTTGCAGGAATTGATTATACAGCCATTGCAAGAAACCTGCATTTTTTTGGCGAAACAAGCATGAGTAAAAACAAAGGCCTGGGCTCATTAAACGGAGTAATACTTGGACTTGATCCTAAACTGGGAATGGTTATTATGCACCGGTACTACCAACGCAATTTCCAGAATTTATATAGCAATGCTTTTGCCGAATCAAGCACACCTGTAAACGAAAATGGTTTATACATGGGCGTTGAAATGAAACCAAATGCGCGCTGGGTCATTAATGGGTATGCCGATCTCTTTCAAAGTTCATGGTTAAAATTCCAGGTAGACGCACCCTCACGTGGTAATGAATGTTTGGCGCAGGTTACATGGAAACCAAACAAACAAACGCAAATTTATGTGCGCTATAAAAACCGTAACCGCGAAATAAATACCAGTATTGATTTGGATGACATTGACTACACGGTAAATCAAAACCAGGCCAATTACCGGTTTGACCTAACGCATAAGATTGGGAAAAACTTCTCGTTACACACACGCATTGAACAAACCACCATTAAACGCGAAGACCAGGAAAACACAAACGGTTATTTGGCCTTCCAGGATTTATTTTACAAACCCATGATGAGTCCTTTTTCATTCAATATACGTTATGCTATTTTTGATACCGATGACTACAATGCACGCGTTTACGCCTACGAGAGCGATGTATTGTATTACTACTACATTCCGTCATATTACTACAAAGGCAGCAGAATTTATGGCAACATACGTTTCCAGTATAAAAAATGGCTTGACGTTTGGTTAAAAGTTGCGCAATGGCTATACGATAACCGCACAACAGTTGGTTCGGGCAACGATGAGATACAGGGGAATAAAAAGACTGAAGTGAGGGTTCAGGTCAGGATTAGTTTTTAGAAATTGATCAATTATCAATGTGCAATTATCAATAGGTGTGACGCTTTAAGCGGGCAGTTCCAAATAAGCAGTCAGGTAACTTTAAAGGGCAATCAAAAAAATGATCAATACTAATTTGAAGTGAAACTAATCAGGTTAAAAAATTTAATTTACATTTTTCTAGTCAGTCCGTTATTTTCATCTTGCGGAAATAAGGAAGAAACGATAAATTATACCGCATTTGAAAAATTTTCAGGCATTAAAATTGATTCCAGTTATAACATTGAATGTTTTGATCACGCTGATGATGGTCCTGACGAAGTATACTACATAAAATTATCCTTGTCTAAAAAACAATTAGATGATTTCACTTTGACTAATAACATTAAGTTTATTAAGCAAGAATTCAACATTATTAGTGGTAGCACTGTACGCGGTAAAGAATGCTGGGATTGTAAAAAAGTCTTAACTGGAAAATTCGATTTATTTGAAAGTGATTGGCGGAATGGAAATGAATTACCTATAGAAATTGGTTTTAAAAAAGTAGGCGATCGGTTTTTAATTTATATTCATGCGGCAGAAATATAGCATGGTTTTAATGACCCCAACGTGAGTCGCACATTACGAAAAAACTTTATTCCACCGAAAAACCCTGCCAGGGATTACGGTAAGCATGATCCCTATAGTCGCTGTTTCGAGAAAGCAAGCTCCAGCAAAGCTGAACAAAATTTGCTTAAGTCCTTTTGAAAAGGAATTTCAACGGACTTAAGCAAATTTCGTTCACCGCTTTTCAAACTGTGGCGCTTGCTTTCATCCACCTCTGCCAGGGATTGAGCGTGATAGCCCGGAATAAAAATCAAAGAAAAACCAGGTCCTTCGCTGCGCAAAATAATCAATGAGAATAAAGCTTTATCCGCTCGCTCAGGAAAGAGGCTTTTCTTTGATTTTTATGAGGACTATTAGCGAAAGCCCGGTGCCGCTGAAAATACCAACAAGGCCTGGCGGATCGCTTTGCTACAACTATTCATGTAAAAATAAAATGCGGCAGGCAGCTCGCGATTTTTTATCAGCGGCAGGCAGCCCATTGATAATTACCTTAACCCATTACCCGTTTTATACTTAACCCAAAGAAAGGAAATGTCCCAATAGGCTGAATGAAATTTTTGTTTCAACATAAATTCGATTGAGTTTCCACAAGCCTCATTATACCTTAACTATTTATTTGGTAGAGTCGTTTTTTTTTACTATCATTGATGTATTACCTGCAAAGTCTGATTAAACCAGGCGTGTAAAATTTACAGTGTTAGATCGCGTTCATACGAATAATCCATATTCAAGTCAGCGTCAGCTTCTCCACAACCAAAAATGCAAAAGGAGTGATTTATATAACTCCTTTCAGCTTCCATATAAGGTTAACCGCTTAAACTAAGCGACCTTACGACACCCTTTAAAAAAGGCAATAATTGAAATTATACATTAAATACATGGTAAGTAACCGCTGCAAAATAGTGGTGAAAGAAGAACTGAGGAAACTCGGATTACATTTTATAGTGGTAGACCTGGGCGAGGTCGAAATCATGGAGGACCTGAATGATACCCAATTACAAGAAGTCAGGGTTGCCTTAGGTCAGTCAGGACTGGAATTAATGGACGATAAACGGGTGATTTTGATTGAAAAAATAAAAAATATTATAACCCAAATGGTTCATCATTCTGACGAAGTTATTAAAACAAACTTTTCAGATTACCTGGTAGAAAAAATGGGACATGACTATACTTATATGTCTAATCTATTTTCAGAGTTAAAAGGCATAACCATACAACAATTCATCATCATTCACAAAATTGAACGGGTAAAAGAGCTCTTACTATATGAAGAGTTAAGTCTTACCGAAATTTCGTATAAAATGCAATACAGTAGTGTTGCGCATTTATCAGCACAGTTTAAAAAAGTAACAGGGTTGACCCCTTCTGATTTTATGAAATTAAAAGTAAAGAAGAGAACCCCGCTTGAAGAAGTAGGAAATTCAAACGATAAAAATTAAGCGAATACTCTCGCGTTAAAATAATGGCAAAAAACAAAACAGCAGGCAAAGTAATTAAGGCAAACCGTGTGCCTTCCAATAAGAATGAGAAAGCAACTAATTCTGAGAAAGAATTGATTATTGCAAACAAGGAACTTGCGCTGCAAAGTAAAGAAAAGGCTAAAAGACTGGCTGAATTAAGAATTGCAAATAAAGAATTGGCCTTCCAGGAAACTGAAAAGAAAAAACGCGCTGAAGAATTATCCATTGCAAACAAAGAGCTTGCTTTTCAAAACACTGAGAAAGAAAAACGGGCAGGTGAATTAATTATAGCGCACAAAGAACTCGCTTTTCAAAACACGGAGAAAGAAAAACGCGAAGCTGAATTAAGGATTGCCAATTATGCGCGAAGTCTTATTGAAGCCAGCCTGGACCCGTTGTTTACGATTAATGCTGCTGGAAAAATTACTGATATGAACAACGCGTCAGTAAACATAACCGGTATTTCACGCGATAGGTTATTAGGCACCAATTTTTTCGACTATTTTACAGAACCTGAAATGGCCCGCAAAGGATATGAAGAAATTTTTGCAAGGGGATTTGTGGCCGATTATCCTTTGACAATTAAAGACAAGAAACTCACAGAGGTTCTCTTTAACGGATCAGTTTACAAAAACGAACAGGGAAAAGTTGTAGGCGTTGTTGTTGTGGCTCGCGATATAACCGAACAAAAAAGAATAGAAAAAGAATTGATAGAGGCAAAAGTATTTGCCGAATTAGCCACCAGTTTTGCCGAAGAAGCAAAAATAAAAGCAGAAAATGCGACTCTTATTGCTGAAGATGCTGTTAAAGCAAAACAGCAATTTTTATCAAATATGAGCCATGAAATACGTACGCCCATGAATGCCATTATAGGGTTTACAAAAGTGGTTTTAAAAACAGAATTAACGGAAAAACAAAAGGAATATTTAATGGCCATAAAAATGAGTGGCGATGCTTTAATTGTACTCATTAATGACATTCTTGATCTTGCAAAGGTTGATGCCGGCAAAATGATATTTGAACAGGTGCCTTTCAAATTAGGTGTGTCCATTTCAGCCATGTTGCATTTATTTGAAACAAAAATACAGGAAAAAAATCTTGAACTCATAAAGGAATACGATACGCGTATACCTGAGGTATTGGTAGGAGACCCTGTTCGCTTACACCAAATTATTTTAAACCTGGTAAGTAATGCCGTAAAATTCACTGCCAAAGGTAAAATAACAGTTCGTGTACATTTATTGGAAGATGATGATGAAAAAGTTAAAGTCCTCTTTTCAGTTATTGACACGGGTGTAGGCATACCTCAAAACAAAATGGACCATATATTTGAAAATTTTCAACAGGCCTCCAGCGGAACCTCACGACTATATGGAGGTACAGGGCTTGGTCTTGCAATTGTCAAGAAACTGGTTGAAGGGCAAAATGGAGATATTGATGTAACCAGTATGGTTAACGAAGGATCAGCCTTTAATTTTTCTCTTGATTTTTTAAAAACGGTTGCTGAACCCGCTATGGATACCAACCTGCTTGATCTTGACCCGAAAATAGGAAACATAAAAGTATTGGTAGTTGAAGATATTGCCTTAAACCAATTATTGATGAAAACTCTACTGGATGATTTTGGTTTTGAACGCGACATTGCTGAAAATGGTAAAATTGCCATTGAAAAATTAAAGGCCAATTCTTACGATATCATACTAATGGATTTACAAATGCCGGAAATGAATGGTTTTGAAGCTACCGATTATATTCGTAAAGAAATGAAATTGAAAATTCCGATTATTGCCCTGACAGCCGATGTAACAACTGTTGATCTTGATAAATGCACGTCAGTAGGCATGAATGATTATATAGCAAAACCTGTTGATGAGCGTTTATTATACACAAAGATAGTTGGCCAGGTCAAAAAACCAGAATTTGTTCAGCCCCCCATTCAAAAAGCCAGTGCCCAAAAAAGTATAGATCGAAAATATTGTGACCTGACTTACTTAAAACAACGCACAAAATCAAACCCGAAACTTATAGCTGAAATAATTTCGCTTTATCTTGAGCAAACTCCCGGCCTTATTGCTACAATTAAAAAAAGCACTGAAACAAATGATTGGGTGCAGCTTTATGCCGCTGTACATAAGATGATCCCTTCGTTTTCAATAGTTGGAATTAGCGTAGTATTTGAAAATATGGCAAAAAAATTACAGGAATATGCGGGATTGCAAAAACCGTTCCCAGAAATGATGGAAATGATCCTGGAATTGGAAAAAATTTGCACCCATGCGTGTATTGAACTAACAAAAGAATTAAACAACCTAAAAACGGTGAATGATGAGTACTGAAAATAAAATAAAGATTTTTCTTGTTGATGATGATGTTGTTTTTCTAAAATCGCTTGAAATAGAATTTCTTGAAAATGCAGATTTTGTAATTGAAACTTTTGCTACGGGAGAATTGTGTATAACCGGTCTTTCAGGGAATCCTGATGTGGTTATATTGGATTATAATCTGGATGGTATAGAACGCGATGCCATGAACGGCATCACTACCCTTGATAAAATCAAATCCATTAATGACGATATTCCTGTAATAATGCTCTCGTCACAGGATAAGATTGATGTAGCGGTAAATTGCATGCATCACAAAGCCTTTGATTACGTTGTAAAAAGCGAAACAGCCTTTATGCGGATTCAAAATATTATAACCACCATTTTCAAATATAAAAAAATGGAAAAAGAATTGAAATGGTACATGGAAAAAGCGTAGCAAATCAATTGTAATATATAAATAGTACTTTTTTTTGTATAACACAATTTTTCATAAAAAAAAGATCTTTGACAGCCAAGAAAACTAATTCAGGCTAAAAAGATCCAAGATTATGCTAAAATTATTATTGATTTCCACGCTGTTTCTTAGCGTAACGTCAAACGCACAGGTCAACATAAATGTAAACGTTGGTACGCAACCAAAATGGGCTCCTGCCGAACACGCCCGGTATTATTACTTACCCGATGTTGAAGCCTATTACGATGTAAATACAGCCATGTTTATTTATTATGGACATGGTACCTGGCTTCGCAGGTCATATCTTCCGTATCGTTATGCTCATTATGATTTATACAAAGGGCATAAGGTAACAATGCGTAATTATCATGGCAACAAGCCGTATATTTACCATTCGGCCTATAAAATAAAGTATGCAAAGGGTAAACATAATAAGCCTTACAAAGCAAATGGACACAATTCCAACAAAATAAAAGGAAATTCGAATAAACACTCTGGTACTACTATCAACCATAAAAAATCCGGGAACTCAAACCATAAAGGAAATAAGGGCAAAGGAAACGGCAAAAAAAATTAATTTGCAGAATTCCATTGCAGAATTTTAAACCATGCTATACCTGCATGGTTTTTTTTATTCAGTAAAGCTTATAAGTATTTACCAGCCATGTATAATCCAAACCAGTAAAATCAACTTATCTTTGTGCTGTGAAAATTATTTCACCAAATAATCTAAAAAACATGAATTATAAGAAATTAGCCAGTGGTTTTACCTTTGCATCATTTTTACTTGTTGCAGGATGCGCAAAGGAACCTGCTGCTAAACCAATACCACAACCCACAACCAATCCAAACATCATTACTCTTCAAACCACTGTGCAGTCAACTGTTCCGCTTGCGGGTGCAGCTGCTTTTGCCATACTTGCAGGTTCAACCATTACCAACACTGGTGGTACTACGGTAACAGGCGACCTTGGCCTTAGTCCTGGTTCAGCTGTGTCTGGCTTTCCTCCGGGAATTTTAATTGGAATGCAACATGTGAATACGCCTATTGCCACCCAGGCCAAACTTGACTTGACAGCAGCATATAACGATGCGGCTGGACGTACCAGTACCGACATCGTTAGTTTATCAGGAAATGTTGGAGGACTAACCTTAACTCCCGGCTTGTACAAATCAACATCATCTCTTGCTTTATCATCAGGCACTCTTACGTTTGATGCGATGGGTAACCCCAATGCTGTTTTTATTATACAAATTGCCTCAGCGTTAACGGTTACTTCAGGACGTCAGGTCATATTAACAGGTAATGCACAGGCTTCCAATATTTTTTGGCAGGTAGGTAGTTCAGCCACATTTGGAACAACGGTTAAATTTAAAGGAACCATTTTAGCAATGCAATCCATTACATTTAATACGGGTGCCACACTTGATGGAAGAGCACTTGCCAGAATTGGTGCAGTTGTTATGGCAAGCAATACAATTGTAAAAAATTAGGCATATAAGGCTTTATTACCAAACCACTAAACATTTTCAGGTCCCTGTGTTTATTTAAACAGGGACCTTTTTATTTATACACAGCGTAAAAAAGCATACAGCCGTTTAATGCGTGAAAACTACAACTTAACAGCAGAAGAACATAATAGTTTTTCATCATTAAAGTAGACTTTTATACTGTGAAACCTATTTCACAAATTAACCCCATTATTTATGAAAATAACATTACGCATGATTTCTTCGGTTGCTATGCTATACATGCTTCCGGCATTAAGCTTTGCACAGGCACCCACACTGGGAACCGCAGCTGATTTTGTACTTTTTACTACAAATGGTTCGGTTAGTAATTCAGGAATTTCGAATTTCACAGGCAACATTGGTACGAATAACGGTTCGAGTACAGCTTTTGGCAATGTAAATGGCAACATGAACGACCAGGATCTTGTAAGCGCTCAATGTGCTGCCGATTTACTTATTGCATATAACCAGCTGGATGCTGCCATACCAACGTTTTTTTCATCAGTTTTATTAGGAAACGGAGACACGCTTATTGAAGGAGTTTACTTCATTGCCGGAGCCGCAACACTTAATTTGACACTCACACTGGATGCGCTTGGTGACCCGAATGCAGTTTTTATTTTCCAGATTGATGCGCCTCTATCTACAACAGCTAATTCCAAAGTCAGGCTCATCAACGGAGCAAAAGCCTGCAACGTTTTTTGGAAAGTTGAAGGTCTTGTAAGCATGGCTTCAGGAACCTCAATGTGTGGAACAATCATTGCCAACAACGCTGCTATTAATATGAATACAGGCGATACACTTGAAGGACGCGCTTTAACTACTGCGGGTGCAATTACAGTTGATGGAAGTTTTGCCTATACACCAATTGGTTGTGGAAGTCCGGTTCTAACTGGCCCTCCCGCCCCTACATTGGGTGGAGCTGCTTGTTATGCATTATTTTCGGGTAACGGTTCAGTTACTAACGCAGGTATATCAACCATTACGGGTGATGTTGGAACAAATGTTGGATTAACCACCGGATATAATTCACTTGATGTGACAGGAATGATTCACCCTATTCCTGATGGTTCAACAGGTGCATGCGCTTCAGATTTGCTTGTTGCATATAATTACCTGAATACTTTACCCTATGATATTGAACTATTGTACCCTGCGCAATTTGGAAGTAACCTTTCCTTAACACCGCATACCTATTACATGAATGGAGCAACAACATTTACGGATACCCTTTTTCTGGATGCCCAAGGTAACACAAACGGAGTTTTTGTAATCAGGATAGACGGAGCTCTTACAACAAGTACGTATGCAAAAGTTATTTTGCTTAACGCTGCCCAGGAAAACAATGTTTACTGGTTAGTAAATGGCGCAATAGAAATTAACGGTTATTCAGAATTTAAAGGATCCATTATATGCGGTAATGGCGCAATTGATTTAAAATCGGGCACTGTATTGGAAGGAAGAGCGCTTACCACTGATGGAGCCGTTAGTACTTCTGCTGTAAGTACAACTGCTTCTGATATTCCTGGAAATTGCGCCACGCTTTCGGTGAATGACGCAATGCAAGCCGGAAATGTTTCAGTTTACCCAAACCCATTCAATACGCAAATTCACGTGCAAACTGAGTCTCAATTGAAAAACGCTGGTGTTTATATTTATAACTACCTGGGTGAACTGATCCTGGAAAAAAACATAAGCAATCAGTTGATCACAATAGACGCTAGCGGTTTAACCACAGGCATTTATTTCTATAAAATTATTGCTGCAGGAAAATTAATCCAATGCGGGAAAATTGTTTCCGAAAAATAATTCACTACGAAACCAGCGTTTACAACCATGTTAATTAAAAAAACCCTATGAATTCAATACTCAAAATGCCTGTATACGCTAAGGCATCCATTATTATCATAGGGTTTTATTTTTTCATAAACATATTATTTATATCGCAGGATATTATTTTACCAATAATTTATGCAATGCTAATAGCAACTCTTTTAAACCCTGTTGTAAATTTTCTTGCAAATAAAAAAGTGAATCGCGTTGCTGCAATCTTAATTGTCTTATGTATTGTTATTCTGGTTTTCGTTGGTTTTGTATTACTCATCTCTTTACAGGTCAGCCGGTTCAGCGAAATTCTGCCTCGGTTGAACCTCAAACTAACCGAGCTGCAGCAATATGTAACCGGTTGGGCCGCTGACTATTTCAGCATTACTGAGGGCAAAATAAATGAATGGGTAGCAAATACAAAAGGAAAAATAAAAAACAGCAGCAATATGGCCATTGGCACCACCTTATCAACCGCAGGTGGTGTTCTTGCAACGTTGTTCCTTACACCTGTTTATGTTTTTATGCTGCTGTTTTATAAACCACATTTAATTGAATTCCTGCATCGATTTTTTGGTGCCCGTAATAACCAAAATGTAAATGAATTTCTGACAGAAACAAAAAAAATAGTCCAACAATACATAAACGGGCTCTTTTATGAATTCACAATTATTGCCGTTCTTAATTTTTTAGGACTACTTCTTCTGGGAATTGATTATGCAATTCTGTTGGGAGTAATAGGAGCCTTACTCAATGTTATTCCCTACCTGGGAGGCCTTTTAGCCATGTTGATGTTTATGCTGGTTACCCTGGTTACAAAATCACCTGAATATGTTTTATATGTCGTGGGGCTTTATACCCTTATTCAGTTTATTGACAACAACTACATTGTGCCCAAAGTTGTTGGATCAAAGGTTAAACTCAACGCTTTCATATGCCTTATTGCAGTAATTATCGGGGCCGCATTATGGGGAATTCCCGGGATGTTTCTTGCTATTCCACTTACTGCAATTGTTAAACTTGTTCTTGACCGAATTGAACCGGTTAAACCGTGGGGGTTTTTGCTAGGTCACATTGAATCGCCAACCAATTAAATAAAACCCAATTAAAATAATTTACTACAACTAACTTCCAATTTAAAACAAATTAAAATGAAAAAACGAATTAAATTCAACATCATCATCCTTATCAGCTTAGTATTTGCGTCATGCGGATCCAATTTTTCAATCACTAAACGTCATTATACCCGCGGTTATTACATTAATCACTCGAATAATAAGGTTATTGCAAAAAACACTTCGAACGAGGCATCTCAGCCTGTCATAGGCTTAGAACTAAACGAAGAAACAAACTCATCAAACAAAAAAACGCATGAGAATATATCAGCACTTGTCAAAGACACCACTGTGGAAAAAACATCGGTTGTTAGTGATGTTCCGGTAACTCATAGCACCGTACCAACAAATTACCATCAAAACGCTTCGAAGAAAATGGAAAATACGGCACACCACACAAATTCAAAACGCAATCTTAAACCCTTTTTTGAAATAAACCATCTAAACACCAAAAAAATTAAATCCAGCAATACTGCCGCACGTGATCATGAACACCTTAGTTTATTATGGGTTGTAATTTTAGTCATACTTATCTTATGGGCTGTGGGTTATTTGGCGGTTGGACTAACAGGATTAATTAATCTATTGCTTTTAATTGCACTTATTCTCTTTATATTATGGTTATTAAGGGTTTTATAAGCCTTTAATGCTAAGCCAACCGTTCAGAATCATATAACTGTTAAACAGTCCTATATAACATTTCTGGCGCTTTTGTAAGCATCTTTGACCTAAGAATAAGGTATTCTCGTAAACATTTTTAAATAGTAAAATACATTTAATGAAAACAATAAATATTTTAACAAGCACAATAGCATTATTAGCCATTTCCACCAGTTCGCAGGCCCAGGAAAACCTGGTAATAAACGGTTCATTTGAACAAACACATGGACACGTACGCAGCCCGGGAGTATATTTTCTTGCTGACAGCATTTCAAGCGCTAACAATACAACAGTTGATTTGTATTCAAATGAGTCCAAAGGAATTTATTACTCAGTTCCTACAAACTACATGGGCGAGCAATTAACTAAAAAGAACAATAACTATGCGGGCATACTCGCTTATTATGCTGATGAGACAGGCATATTTAATGCCAAACCTGGTTACCAGAAATACAGCGAATATATTCAGTTAGCTTTTGTGCAACCTTTAGAAGCAGGAAAAGTTTATGCCATAAATTTTGATGTCAGTCTTTCTGAACAAAGTGATTACGCAGTTTCCGGCCTGGGAGTATACATTTCCAATTCAAAAACCGATTTAAAAAACAATTCATTTTTGAATATAATACCACAGTTTGTTTGTGCTGATATTGTAGCCAATAAAGATTGGACTACGTTGGGTGGAACTTATGTAGCCAAAGGCGGAGAACGTTATATTACCCTGGGCTGCTTCAACAGGTTTATGGAAGCAAAAAAAATAACCGAACCCAATACAAACAATTCTCGCAAAGCATACTATTACATTGACGAAGTTGGTGTAAGCTTGGTACCTGCCAAACCAGATGAAATGACCGGCATTCTATCAGGTTCATGTTTTAAATTGAATAACCTTAATTTTGAAACCAATAAATCAGTTATTCTTGAGAACTCATATGCAGAACTTAAATCTTTGGCTGTATTCCTGAAAACGTATCCATATATAACCGTTTTTATTGATGGGCATACAGACGTAACAGGATCAAACCAGCATAATGACCAACTGTCTGAAGACAGGGCTATGGCGGTAAAAGCTTACCTTATACTTGCTGGTATTGAAAAAGACCGTTTAAAAGCAAGGGGTTATGGCGAAAATTATCCAATTGATACGCAAACCGAAAATAATCTTGAAAACCGTAGGGTTGAAATAACTGTGTGCGCTACAAAATAGCAACCGCAAAATACAGCACTTACCTGCTGTTAGATAAGCATAAAACGCCATTCATAAAAAGATGGCGTTTTTTTTTACAGTAAAGTATATAAATTCTTTCGGCTCTCTTATAACAAAACTAAATTCATAGTTACCATATTTGCTATATGAAAACACTTCACAACAATAAATGAATAATGGCAAAATATACTGAATTAAATGGGAACTGGAACGAAATTAAGGCTAAACTCAAACAGCGTTTTTCCAAGTTGACCAACAATGACATTTTACTAATTGAGGGTAAACAAAAGGAAATATTGGAGCGTTTACAGGCAAGGCTTGGCAAGACTAAGGAGGAATTACATAAATTAATAACCGAACTTTAAAGCAAGCATTGCTTTATATCAAAACCAATAGCATGAAAAATCAGAACCTGGATTTATTTGTAGTGAATGACAATGCTATGGTAGTCAATTCACTTAAACATTTTTTGGAACAAAAGTTTGGAACAACACTATCAATTTTTACGTTCCATTCGGGGAAAAGTGCACTTGAAAAAATCAATACAAATACACGTCTCGTTATTCTTGGTTACAGCCTTAAAGACGAAAACATCAACGAAGTACCGGATTCGATAAAAAAAATTAATCCAGATACAAAAGTAATGATGTTAAGTTCTAATGAAGACGTGAGTAACGCCATTGAATCCTTTCAAAAAATGCAGGTATCTACCTGATCACTGGTCAGTCTATATAAAAAATGTTCAATATTCTTCCTATAAAAATATAACAAGGCATATTCAATTCAGGAGTCAAGCCATTCTTTAATAAAAAACCACAAGCGTAAAGGATATAAATGGTCGCATGACTTATATAATTAAACCTGAACAGCAATACCGACATTTGTATTCTAAAACATTATTCACTTTAATTCTTACTATGAAAATAAATAAAATCATTATTGCCGTTAGTCTTTTGTATTTTGGCACCGGTGCATTAAACGCACAAAATCCGGATAAAGATCCCCGGGAGACCTTAACATTTGGTATAAAAGCCGGAGGTAATTATTCGAACGTATGGGATGAACAGGGCCAGGACTTTGAAGCGGATTCAAAATTAGGTTTTGCCGGAGGATTTTTCTTAGGTATTCCATTCGGAAAATCCCTTGGATTTCAACCTGAAATTCTGCTTTCACAAAAAGGTTTTAAAGGCGCTGGAACGCTTTTGGGATTTCCTTATTCGTTTTCAAGAACGACAACCTATATTGATTTGCCCTTACAGATTCAAATTAAACCAAGTAAATTCTTTACTTTTTTAGCTGGCCCACAATACTCATACCTTATGAGTGAAAAAAATGTATATACATGGGGAAGCAACAGTACTGAACAGCAAGAGGAGTTTACCAACGAAAATGTACGCAAAAATGTACTGGGCTTTGTTGCTGGTGCCGACATCAACATCTCACATGTAGTTGTTTCAGGTCGTATTGGTTGGGATTTCCAAACAAACCACGGTGATGGCACCTCATCAACTCCACGTTACAAAAATCAATGGCTTCAGTTAACTGTAGGCTTTAAAATTTAAATTGAAAACCATGAAAATAAAATTATTTATTATAACAATGCTGTTGCTGCTGTCAACAGAAATGACTACAGCACAGACAACCTCTGCATCGGAAAAATATGGTAAAACACTTAACCTGGGCGTTGGTGTAGGTTATTACCGTTATGTTGGACATTCCATTGGAATGGGAATGATAAACTATGAGTTTGATATTGCCAGGAATTTTACACTTGCTCCATTTATTGGAATGTACTCGTACCGTAATCACTATTATTGGGGTAATCCTGGCAAACCATTTAACGACCCCTCATACCGAAATTACGAATACCGGGAAACAGTCGTTCCTATAGGCGTAAAAGCCACATACTACTTTGATCAGTTATTTCACGCTGGCAGCAAATGGGACTTTTATATTGCCGGTTCAATCGGATTTGCGTTCCGAACCGTGAGTTGGGACAATGGATATGATGGTGACAGGCATGTTTACCAGTCTTCGAGCCCCTTGTACCTTGATGCCCATATTGGCACTGAGTACCACATCAACCAAAAGGTTGGATTATTTGTTGATTTATCAACAGGTGTCTCAACTCTTGGACTTGCCTTACACTTTTAATTATTAAAAAGGCCGTTATAAGGCCAGGTTTTTACCCGCATTTTGAAAAGAAAAACAAAAAACAAAACAACTATGAGCGATTTACTTTATACGATTGCAATTATTTTGGTGATTGCCTGGGCTATTGGTTTTTTAGCCTTCAATTTTGGTGGCATAATTCACGTTTTACTTATAATAGCAATTATTGCAGTTATTTTAAGAGTTATTAAAGGAGGTAAAATATTATGAGGTACATAGGTACAATTAAAAATAAATACCCGGAAGGCAGCTCGGTATATTCAATAACAAATCCTACCATGGAGCTTGTTATAAGACGCTATGTTGATACCATCTACTATTGCCGCATAAAGGAATTACCGGATCACAAAGAGCTTGTATATTTTGAAAGAGAATTAATGAAACGAGTATAATAAATAAACAACATTAAATAAAAACAATGAAAGCAATAATTGGTGTATACACTGACCACACAATGGCCGTTGAAGCCCTAAAAGCATTGGAAAAACATTTTTTTCCCCTTAAAAAAGTTTCCGTAAAAGAAAAAACCGAAACACTTGAAAACAATATCAGGGTAATGATACATCGGGGCAAGGAACTTATTCCCATTTTAACAGGTGTAACCATTTGCTGTTTGATTGGTTTAATGGTTGGCTCGGGTGTTATTACAATTCCCGCACTCATGTCACTTAATGGTTCAGGTTTTCTTATTGGAGGAATGGCCGGACTTATGGCAGGAATCATTATTTGCGGATTTATTTCGCTTTTGATTACCGTTCTAAAAAAACGCGACCGTAAAACCCTGAATTCCGATATACATATAAAGCACGGTAAATATGAAGTCATTGTTGAAGGCACTACAAGTGACATTGACAGGGCCGAAAAAATTTTACTGAAAGAATATCTGGACACAAACGTGCCACCAGGACTATAGACTTATCTTATTTAACAGCGAACTGGGTTTCTTTAAAATCACCTTAACCAATTGCCGGTTTTGTACTTAACCCAAAGAATGGAAACACCCCAATAGGTTGAATAAAACTTTTGGCCACCACCTGCACGTTGTGAAAAAGGTGTTTGACCGTGTTTCATGTTGATTGAAAAATAAACATCGTTAGCGGCTTGTTTTTTATTGCTGCCGCTATTTTTTATCAGGAAAAGCCATGAAGCATTCAACATAAATTCGGTTGAGTTTATGGTATACCGGGTATTGGTAGCACCAAAGTTAAAACCAAACTCGGGGCCTAATGCTAAAAAATTAGTGAGCGTTTTACACTCATACCGGTTTGACTTGCCTAAATTAAAACGAAGGAAAGGAAACATTAATTCAGCTTTTGCTCCGGCATACTGTCGCGGTACGGTTGAATGGGTAAGTGCCACACTGTCCCACGTTCCAATTGAATGTTGATTGTAGCGATAAACCAAACCGGTTTTAATAAACCCGCTGAAAATTTTACCGCCACTTAACCCAAACGACATGCCATACTTGTTACCGGTATAAGCGCTTTTTTTATAATTGGAGAAATTCACACTGCCTTCAGGTTCTACAAAAAAATTCTTTTTGCCACGCTCCCACATTTGGGCGCCTGAATGGCCCACAAACAAGCATGTAAATACAAGAACTAATATGGGCTTTGATATCATGTTAGATAGAGCGATTTGGATAAAGTGATATATGATTTTTGGTTAACGTAAAGATATAACGTAAAATTGAGGAAAAAGTACGCTGAATTACTGATTTAATTCAGATTTTGAAGTAAAGCGTATAATTTAAACACGGCTTGATCCGAAAATCGAACTTCTTAAATGTTTTCCTTGCTGCCCTTTAGAATCTCGAAAAGTAAATCGCGCGCCCTGAACAATTGCGCCTTAACTGTTCCTAATGGCAATTCCAGTTTTTCTGAAATTTCTTCGTATGATAACTGCTCGAAATAACGCATTTCAACCAATTGCCTGTAACGGGGTTTTAATTTTTGAACCACGTTTCGCATGATTTTCATTTTTTGCTCCTTGATAGAAAGTTCCTCTGGTGTTAATGCATCAGACTTTAAATCCATGTACATTTCATCACCATCATCGCCTCCCATAGCCTGGTCAATGCTTATTGTGTTTTTCTTTTTACGCCTGATGAAATCAATGGCATTGTTAGAAGCAATTTTAAACAACCAGGTACTGAACGCAAAATTTGGGGTATATAAATCAAGGCGGTTAAATGCTTTACCAAATGCCTCAATGGTCAAATCATCAGCATCATCCTTATTCTGCACCATTTTCAACAACATGAAATAAATGGAGTCGCGGTAACGGTCCATTAATTCGGCAAAGGAATTTTGATCACCCGTACGTGCTTTTTGCACAAGGTCGTAATCATAACGGGCCTTGTAAGAGAGGTTCTCTAAGGGATCGAGGGGTAAGTTATTTTCGTCTAGTTCCATTTACTTTTTTTAGCAAAAAGTGAGCGGTAATAAAAACCTGCGTTTAAAGTTACCACAATTATCTCATAAAAGGGGGCCAAAATGGCAATTCCTTTATTTCCAAGCCATTTGCTTGCCCCACTAAAAGTAACTATTTGAAACACTGTGCGAATCCCAAAAATGGTTAAAGAAATCAAGAGGGTTTTGTTCAAAAGCAAGGTTAAGGCTAACAGGGTATAAAACAATACAAGGCTTAAACTATACAATCCCAAAATGAGTTTATGTTTGGTTTTGTACATACTTGCACTGGTCATGTGCCTGATTTTTTGGCGTTTCCAGTCAGCATAGGTTGTTTCTGGAAAACTTTCAGTGTGACTCTCAGGATGCAACACCAATGCGGTATTGGTTTTATCGGCATTTTGATTTACAAAAATATCGTCATCGCCCGAGGCTATGTGGTAATGATGCCTGAAACCGCCCTTGGCAAAATGCTGGGTTTTTGTATAACTCATGTTACGTCCAACACCCATATAAGGCATACCGGCTTTTGCCATTGAAAAATAATTCATAGCAATGGCATACGTGTCAAAACGAATAAGGCAATTTAAAAATCCTTTGCGTTTTTTATAAGGCGAATAACCCAAAACAATTGTTTTTCCCTGGGAGTAGCCACTAACAATGTGCTTTAACCATTGATTGGACATGGGACGGCAATCAGCATCGGTAAACACAATGGTTTCATGTGTTGCGCCTTTTATACCAAGCGTCAGGGCCATTTTTTTCCCCGAAAAATGGTGGCGTTCGTTTTCTTCTACGTCAATAAAACGCAATTGCGGAAATTTGATTTTTAACGCCTCCAGAATTTCCTTGGTGTCATCCCAGGAGCGATCATTTACAATCAACACCTCGAAATTTGGATAATCCTGTTTGTAAAGGATGGGTACCAGCTCCATGATGTTTTTTGCTTCGGCCCGGGCACAAACCAATACCGTAACAGGGGGCAAATCGGTTTGGAGCTTAACCGGGGGATCCTTATGAAACAGCAGGCGTATGTACAAAAACAGGAAATAAAACAGCTGTATACCAGCGATCCCGAAAAAGCTATATAGGATAATTTCTTTCAACACAATTACTTTGCAAATTAAGCATACAAAAAAAACTTGTAGGGGGTAAAATCATATCTTTACCACCAATACTTTTCAACAATAGCATGCGATTTACCTTAGAAAAAACCGATTCGCGAACAAAAGCACGTACGGGCACCATTGTAACCGATCACGGAACCATTCAAACACCCATATTTATGCCGGTGGGAACCCAGGGCACCGTTAAGGGTGTTCACCAACCTGAATTGTTAAATGATGTAAAAGCGCAAATTATTTTAGGAAATACATACCATCTTTATTTAAGACCGGGATTGGACGTTTTGAAAAAAGCCGGTGGATTGCATAAGTTTAACTCGTGGAAAAAACCAATTTTGACCGACAGTGGAGGCTACCAGGTTTTTTCACTGGCAAATAACCGCAAAATAAAAGAAGAAGGTGTAACGTTTAAATCACACATTGACGGAAGCAAACATTTGTTTACACCCGAAAATGCCATGGACATACAACGTGTTATTGGTGCTGATATAATAATGGCTTTTGATGAATGTACACCCTACCCGTGCGAACACAAATATGCCAAAAAAAGCATGGACCTTACCCACCGCTGGTTAAAACGCTGTGTGAGCCATTTTAAAACAACTGAACCGCTTTACGGGTATAACCAAACACTTTTTCCCATTGTGCAGGGCAGTGTTTACAGTGATTTACGAAAAGATTCGGCCAAATTTATTGCCGACCAGGGTTGCGAAGGAAATGCCATTGGCGGGTTAAGCGTTGGTGAACCTGAAAATGAAATGTACGAATGTACTGCCCTTGTGACAGAAATACTACCGGCTGATAAGCCACGTTACCTGATGGGCGTTGGAACACCGGCAAATATTTTAGAAAGCATTGCACTGGGAATTGATATGTTTGATTGTGTAATGCCAACCCGAAATGCCAGGAACGGCATGTTGTTTACAAAAAACGGAATTATCAATATACGCAACGAAAAATGGAAAGATGATTTTTCGCCCATTGAAGAAGGAGGCGCAAGCCACGTGGATGAATTGTACAGCAAAGCGTATGTAAGGCATTTAATGATTGCTAAAGAAATGCTTGGCGCGCAAATTGCCACCTTGCACAACCTGGCTTTTTATTTGTGGCTGGTAAATACCGCAAGAGAAAAAATCACCGATGGGAGTTTTGCTGACTGGAAAAAAGAAATGGTTGAAAAGGTAAAAACACGATTATAAAAAAATGAGCCACGGATTTCACGAATTACACGGATTAGATTCAAGAGGATTAATTAATTACCCAAAAAAATCTGCGTAATCTGTGTAATGCGTGACCAAATAAAATCTGAGATTGAAAAAACTCGATAAATATATCATCAAAAAATTTCTTGGCACATTTGTGTTCATTCTTTTGCTCATTATGACCATTGCCATAGTGTTTGATATTAGCGAAAGGGTTGAGGATTTCCTTCGCACAAAACCTCCCCTGAAAGCCATTATTTTTGATTACTACGTTAATTTCTTTTATTTTTTCAGCAACCTGTTTAGCTTTCTCATTATTTTTATTGCAGTCATATTTTTTACCTCGAAACTGGCCCAAAACAGCGAGGTCATAGCCATACTTAGCAGCGGAGTTAGTTTTCCGCGGTTTTTGCGACCGTATTTTGTTGCAGCAACCATACTTACTTCCATTTCACTTTATGCCAACCATTTTCTTCTACCAAAAGCCAATAAAACCCTCATGGAATTTGAAGCCCGGTACATGTGGAATAAAAATACGTTTACACGTGTTCACAGGGAAATGGATAAAAACCTAACCGCTTTTATAAGCAGTTACTATGAGGGTAAAGTAGACCAAATGTGGATGGAAAAATGGAATGGCGACAGGCTGGAGTCGGTGTTTTATGCCTCTCGTGCCTATGTAGACTCACTCTCAAAGAAATGGCGTTTTGAAGATTATTTCCAGCGAAAGATTTACAAGGACCATGAAGAAATCAGGTCAGGTGCAAAACTTGACACCACCCTTACTTTTACCATCAATGATTTTGGGCTGCGCAGTGAATGGGCCAGCACCATGAATAGCTTTGAGTTGAGAGACTATGTGAAAAAGGAACGCGAGCGGGGAAATGAAGAAATAATAGCATACGAAAGTGAATTGCATAAACGCACAGCCAACCCCATGGCCACATATATTCTTACCATTATTGCCGTGTGTGTTTCGTGCCGCAAAACAAGAGGCGGAACAGGCGCACACATTATGATTGGCTTACTGGTTGCCATGCTGTATATTTTTATGATTAAAATATTTGATACTGCTGCAACAAATGCTGGCATGTCACCTTTAGTTGCTGCATGGATACCAAACATTGTTTTTTCAATTGTGGCCATATTTTTTTACAGGTGGGCACGCAGGTAATTAAAAAAAACAACCAATTGTACAAGTGATTTACAAGAAAAAAACTGAACATTACGTGAAATTTTAAGTATGGCCAAAACTGTTATATGCAACCAGTGCGGTGCTGCCGACCTCATCAAAGTTGAAGAAAGTGAATACAAATGCAGGTATTGCCACTCGCGCATTGTATTGGAAAAACCAAAACTTGACCTTGGTAACTTTATAAAAACATTTAATCCAACGCATGTAATTACTCCTTCACAAACCGCTTATACCCCCGATGGGCAGGTTGTTAAACGCGTAAGCCGGCTTGGCTGCATGATTGTGGTTATTATTTTCATGGGTATTTTAAGTGGAATAATTGTGCCCATTATTATTGCTTTTTCGGGCCGTTCGGGTGGTACTGACAGCAAAACCGGCTCAAGCGACTGGAAATTATCCTATACACAGCAAACATTTTACGCCACAGGATCAAAAGGTGGCGTGATTTGGCAGCTGGACGATGAGAATTACAATTACGAAAAAAACAGGAACGTATTATCCATTCTTGATGCGAAAACAAAAAAGGTACTGTACACCGAAATTTACGTGAAAGAACATAAATCGGGCGAAACCGTTGCTTCATCATGGGATTTGTTTAATGGCGGTCGTGTAATTGGCGATACCATATTTTTTACACCTAAAAACGGTGGACTTGTGGCACGCAATATTTATACGGGCAAAGTCATCATCAACAATGCAACTTTTGAAAAATTACTGGGTGAACAAATAGCCGAAGCCAGGGCATACATCAATGCCAATACAAATGAACAGGATTACCTTGAGGTTAAAAGTGCGCTTGGCGATGAGTATTATTATTACCCGGCAAAAAACAAATTTGTGAAACGCGAAGAGGTAAGGAACACCAAAGAAACTGAAAAAACAGCCAAATACTTTTTTATAGCCACCGGCAGCAATGACAAAAAGCACGTATTGCGTGTGAATCAAAAAATTGCTCCTTATGAACGCGTTGGTTTTTTTATGCCCGGAAGCTATAATGAATATAAAAAACAAAAACAATATTACACCCACTACCACCTTGTAAATTCCATTGACAGTATTCCCGCAAAAAATGCTTTTTTTGACCCAGCATTTATTACCTGGGACGACACAAGCTTTGTTATTTACTACAAAGAAAACTTACTGGAAAATTCACCACGCATACTGGCACGGTATGGATTAAGCGGAAAACAATTATGGAAACGTATTCCAACACAGGAAAAACCATTTTCACAACTTGAAAAAAAGGAAGAGAATCCGCGGTTTGACATTTTATTGATAAACGAAAGGCTTGTTATAAGCCTTAATACAGGTCAAAAATCGGCCATGGAAATTGATCCTGCTAACGGAAAAATCAGTTGGACATATAAATCGGAGAAATAGTAACCGGGGTTCAACCAACTAAAACACGGATCCTGAAAAAACAAATGCAATTATCATTAATCATATTAAGAGGTCTGCCCGGTAGTGGTAAGTCAACCCTGGCAAAATTAATTTCGGAAGAAGGAAAGTATCCGGTTTACAGCATTGACGATTATTTTACGAATGAAAAAGGTGAATACGATTTCAAATTTGACCAGAACCATTTAGCGTATAAAGCCTGTGAAAGCAATGTGATGCATGCCATGAAAAACGCGTTGCCAAAAATCATACTGGACAATGTGTTTTCACTGGAATGGGAAATGGAACCGTATTTTAAATTAGCGGCTGAACACAATTATGCTGTGCATGTGGTTACCGTTGAAAACAGGCATGGCCATAAAAATGTTCATGCAATAAGTGATGAGCAGGTGAAGAAAATGGCAGCTAAGTTCAGTGTTAAGTTGATTTGATGAATTATCAATGCGCTAATTGATAATTGCAAATTGATTAATTCGCACAATTGCTGCACTCACCGTGCTTATACACTTCGGTTTTTGTGTACTTGCCGGCTTCGTCATAACATTTCCAACTACCAAACCAGTAATAATCCACATACTCCTTACCTATTTTGACTTTTGCGTAGCCGTGTTTTTGCAATTGACCGTTTGGATGATATTGTTCAGTTTTAATTTTGCGGGTATACCACTTATTGTATTCAACACGCTCAAGTTTCCCGTCCTGGTTATAATATTTCCAGGTGCCCACCTGTTTACCGCGTTTGAATTTTCCAACGCTTGAAACAAGTGTATTTTCATCGTCCCAGTAAAATTCCCAGGTACCAATCCTGCGTTTTTTAGCGTCAAGCTGGTTTATGGTACTTGCCTCGGCACTCTCATTGTCCTTTTTTTGTACCACAGGCTCCTGGCCATTGGTACCTGCATATGAATAATTGAATGGACTTGCCATAACCATGACAAAAACCGATGTAAAGATTAACCTGCGCATAAACGTTGTTTTAATTTAAAAACTGGTACAGCCTTATTCGTAATTGGTTCAAATGAAGTTATACATTTTGGTATAATTGGCTGTAAAGCAAGCGCCATTTTTAAGCAACGGTTGTTTTTTACCGTTTAGCGTTACTCCCGGTAAAACCTGATTGATCCACAACGGTTATAATCAGAGTTTAACACAAACATTTTTTCCCTGTCCCCGTCAATAATGCGTATGGCCGCTGTATTGGGTGGGGTTATACCCAGGCTAATGGCATAAAGCAAAAGGTCATTCTGGCCGGGTTTTAACTCAATGGTCAATTGCTTTGGTTCCTTGTTAATTGGATATTTTTCAAGAATCCAGGTATCATTAAAGTAGAGCGAAGCGGTATCACCATCGGCACTGGCATTGTCAAAAATTTCAATAATAACCGACTCACTTTTTGTCGTGTAGGTATGTTGTACGGTCGACTTGCGTTCATTAACCACCACATCTGGTTTTACCAATGGTTCTACAATTTTTGGCTCCTTTGGTTTTTTTGGTTTTTTGGTCCATGATTTTATTTCAAGTGGTACGGCAATGTTTAACCATGCACCAACCTGCGACTCGCGCGTTTGTACTGTGCCTACCGGAACACCCATATTGTAATACGTAATATCAGACTTAAACATATACTGTTTAAAAGGAACTGTTAATCCTATGCTCCAGGTAAGATCAATGTCTTTGAAGGTTGAACCAATTTCAATTTCGCCCAGCCAATTGTCTTTTAAAATACTGTGGTTGGTTACAAAATAGCCATTGCCTGCATCCGTGTAATCAGTGTTGTTAATTGCATCTAGTGGCATCCATGTATTGTCATTGGTACGAAAATTATTGGAATACACCCCTGCCATTTGAATAAACATGTCACGCCCGTTTGAACTTGTCCAGTACTTGCGAATAATTAATTTATACGCTAAATATTTATAATAATCAATGATTGCGCTGCATGTGCTGCCTTTGAAAAAGAAATCGGGCACATCAAGCGAATACAGGTGTTTTTGAACAAAAAAAGACGTGCCTACCGACCAATTGTGTTCAACCAGTGATTTTTTGCGGTTGTAAAAAAATTCAAACCCATAGCCTCCATGCTGCATGATTACGGTTTTTATTTGACCTGATTGCAATACAACCTGGCTGAATGAAAGCGGAGTCATGTTATACGACTGCAGGAAATCCTGCCCGGCAATGCATGTGCTTTGCGTGGGAAAAAAATATCCAAGATTTATTTTTGGAGCAAATGTGAGTGAATTTTCCTGGGCTTTTGCAGAGCTAATGCTAACCAGTGCCAGGGTTGACAAAACTAGTTTTTTATAAAGTGTAAAGCGCATACGTACTAACGCGTAAAGAGCAATTTTCGTGCCTTAGGCCTGAAAAAAATTATAATTCGGCTGCTCCGGCAATAAGCTCGGCAACATCCAGTACCCTTACTTCGTTTTCCTTGTTGAAATTCTTAACCCCATCGGTCATCATGGTATTGCAAAAAGGGCAACCCGTAGCAATTACATTTGGTTGTACGCCCAGGGCTTCCTCGGTACGCTCAACATTAACTTCTTTTTTACCGGGCTCAGCTTCCTTGAACATTTGTGCTCCACCTGCACCACAACAAAATCCTTTTTGTTTGCAGCGTTTCATTTCAACCAATTCCACATCAAGTTTTTCCAAAACTTCGCGCGGGGCCTCATACACATCGTTACCGCGTCCTAAATAACAGGGATCGTGAAACGTAATGCGTTTGCCTTTAAAATCGCCACCACCTTTAACCGAAATTTTACCTTGAGCCAACAATGAATTGATTAATTGGGTATGGTGAATGACTTCGTATTTACCACCTAGTTCGGGGTATTCATTTTTCAAGGTGTTGAAGCAATGCGGGCATGCTGTAACTATTTTCTGCACATTGTATCCATTCATAACAGCAATGTTTTGCATGGCCATCATTTGGAATAAAAATTCATTGCCTGCGCGTTTGGCCGGGTCACCGTTACAGCTTTCCTCGGTTCCCAAAACAGCAAAGCTAACGCCAGCCGCATTCAGTATTTTTACAAATGCTTTGGTAATTTTTTTTGCCCTGTCATCAAAACTTCCTGCACATCCAACCCAAAATAAATATTCGGGTGCTTCACCGGCCGCAAGACAATCGGCCATTGTTTTGATTTGAAGATTGCTCATGCGGTAAAATTAAGTATGATTTAAGATTGTTGAAGTAAGATTAGAAAACTATTCAGGTTATAATTGAACATTAAATACAAATGTCAAGGCTATTGTGCCTTAAAAAGTAATTAAGCGTTGATTATCAGGGGTAAAAAATATTTTCAGGCATCCCGAATCAAACTTCACGGATCAAAAATTGCATCTTTAAACAGAATTTTCATAAAAAAGCCCAACCACCCCCTACTTTTAACACCTGTTCATAAAATAAATTATACTTTTTTGATCAACACCCCCCTTTTTTTGGGTACTTTTGGCCAAAATTCATAAAAAATCATGGCAACCATCCGTTTTAAAGCATTAGAGGACCTGTACCACAGGGCTCCCAAGTACATTACCCCTTCATCTGAAAAGGTGAGCGATTATTTTGGCGAATCGGTTTTTAACGATTTTGCCATGCGCCAGCACTTAACCCCTGAGGTTTATGCCAGCGTGAAAGCATGTATTAATGATGGGGCAAAACTAACCCGTGAGGTTGCCGAATTGGTTGCCCAGGGCATGAAGGAGTGGGCCATGAACCATGGTTGCTCACATTATACGCACTGGTTTCAACCGTTAACTGATGCAACGGCCGAAAAACACGATGCATTTTTTGAGCCCATTGAAGGTGGAAAATCCATTGAGAAATTTTCAGGTAGTATGTTGGTTCAACAGGAACCCGATGCCTCAAGTTTCCCGAATGGCGGTATAAGAAATACATTTGAAGCAAGGGGTTACACCGCCTGGGACCCATCGTCACCGGCATTTATTTTCAGTAAAACGCTTTGTATTCCTACCATATTTATTTCGTACACCGGTGAAGCCCTGGATTATAAAATGCCCTTGCTGAAAGCCATTACCAGCATTGACAAAATTGCCACCGAGGTTTGCCAGTATTTTGATAAGAATGTTACCAAGGTGACCGTTACGCTTGGATGGGAACAGGAATATTTTTTAATTGACGAAGCATTGTACAATGCACGCCCTGACATTATGATGAGTGGCCGTGCTTTATTTGGTTATGCACCTGCAAAAGGCCAACAGTTAGAAGACCATTATTTTGGTTCAATACCCGAGCGTATTATTGGTTTTATGAAAGAGCTGGAATATGAAAGTCACCGTTTAGGTATTCCATTAAAAACACGCCACAACGAGGTAGCTCCAAACCAGTTTGAGTGCGCACCTGTATTTGAAGAATTGAATGTTGCAAATGACCACAACCAATTATTGATGGACCTGATGGAAAAAATTGCACGCAAACATAATTTCAGAATTTTATTACATGAAAAACCATTTGCGGGTGTTAACGGAAGCGGGAAACACAACAACTGGTCAATGGCCACAAACACGGGTAAAAATTTATTGAGCCCTGGTAAAACGCCTAAATCAAACATGATGTTCTTAACGTTTTTCATCAATACGTTAAAAGCCATTCACGATCATGCTGATGTTTTACGCGCAAGCATTGCCTCGGCCGCAAATGATCACCGCCTTGGAGCAAATGAAGCACCGCCAGCAATTATTTCAGCATTTATTGGTACGCAGTTGACAGCTGTTTTGGAAGATCTTGAGAAGAATGTGAAGTCAGGAAAAATGAGCCCTGAAGATAAAACAGATCTTAAACTTAACATTGGTAAAATCCCACAAATTATGCTGGACAATACCGACCGTAACCGCACGTCTCCATTTGCATTTACAGGTAATAAGTTTGAGTTCCGTGCAGTGGGTTCATCGGCCAACTGTGCCAATGCCATGATTGCACTCAATACCATTATGGCATCGCAACTAAAAATATTTAAAGCCGAAGTTGACAAACAAATTGAAAAAGGTGGTGAAAAAGATGAAGTAATATTGCAGATACTTCGCAAGTATATTGTTGAGTCTAAAAAAATATGTTTTGAAGGAAACGGTTACAGCGAGGAATGGGTGAAAGAGGCTGAAAAACGCGGACTTTCAAATTTAAAAGATACCGTTCGTGCACTGGATGTTTTGGGACGTAAAGAAACCATTAAACTTTACAGCGATATGGGCATTTTCAATGAGCGTGAACTGGAAGCGCGCCACGAAATTGAATTACACCGCTACACCTTAAAAATACAAATTGAGAGCCGTATGATTGAAAATCTTGCCCTTACTCATTTTGTACCAACGGCTATTAAATACTCAAATCAATTAGCTGAAAATATTTCCAAGACCGAAAATATTCTTGGAGCTGCTGGTAAAAAAATGGCTGCACCAACAATTAAGTTACTGGAAGAAGTAGCCGATCATACCAACAAGATTATTACGTTAACAGATGAAATGCTTGAAGAACGTAAAAAAGCAAATAACCTTGAAGGCGCACATGCGCAGGCAACGGCTTATTGCGATAAAGTTCGCCCTTACTTTGAACAAATAAGGTATCATGTTGACAAACTTGAAATTATGGTTGACGATGAGTTGTGGCCATTGCCAAAAATGAGGGAATTGTTGTTTACCAAGTAAATTCATGAAAGGCTTTGTGAACAAAGGCCTGAAAAGGCCTGTTAAACACATCTTAAAACCTTTCACATCGATAAAAAAAGCTCTTTCGGGGGCTTTTTTTAATTCATAACATTCTAATATTTAACGTTTTAAAACATTTTTTACTGTTTTGATTCGCCCTTAAAGGTTACTTTTGTTACCTCACCCCATAAACCCTTTAAACAGGCATAAATTCATGCAAAACAGGGAAATTAGCAAACACGAAAGATTAAACAGTAAAAAGCTGTTTTTAGCGCAGTTTTATACAAGCAATAACCTGTTAAAACAGTTTATTAACCAGTGCCAGGAAGGCGGTAAAACGCTTGATTTTCCGGCAATAGCAACACATTTTAAACAAGAATAACATCAAACAGGCAAATCCGCGATTTTTTAACATTTGAGGAGAACCATTTGATTATAATTATTACATTCGCAATTAGCTTTTAAAACGAGGTAGCAAAATATATGAAATTAACGAACAAACTCACAATTCTGTTTGCTGTTGCAACACTTTGTACGAGCCAGGTTAACGGCCAGAAAAATTACGGTAAGGAAGCTCTTTTTGATTACAGGAACGAAAAATACTTCGATGCAAAAGAGAAGTTCAAAATCGCTGCTGAAAAAGAAAAAAAGATTGAGAAAAAGGCAAAATACCTTTTCTTAGCTGGAGAATGCTACCGTCAAATTGTACAGCCTGACCAGGCAGAGTTCTTTTATAAAAAAGCACTCGAAGCTGAATATAAAGACCCAATTATTTATTGGTATTTAGCCGAAGCTCAACGTGAGCAGGCAAATGATAAAGCAAAAGATAAATACAAAGACGCTGAAAAGAATTTCACGCTTTATTTCCAAAAATCGGGCGATAAGCGTGGTGAAAAAATGGCAGAAGCCTGTAAAAAATCACAGGAATGGATGGCAAATCCTACACGCCACATCATCACCAACGAAGCGGTTATCAATTCAACCGATTACGATTTTACGCCTATGTTCATGGACCGCAGGAACGAAGTATTGTTATTTGCTTCAGGCCGCCAGGGTTCTTCAGGTGCCAAACCTGATGCACATACTGGTGATAACTTTACCGATCTTTGGACCACTACGCGTGATAAAAAAGGTAAATGGGGCGAACCACAATTGTTGAAAGAAGTGATCAACACTTCAGACAACGAAGGTGCTGGTGTTCTTGACTCGAAAAAAGAAACCATGTATTTTACCCGTTGCCCAAAAATCGCAAAACAAAACATTGGTTGTACCATTTGCCAAACCGAATTAAAGGGCAAGGCGTGGAGCGAAGCTGTTCCGGTAAAAGGTCTTAAACCTGAAGGAAAAGCAGGCGACTCAATTACCATTGGGCACCCTACCTTATCAAAAGACAATAATGTAATGATTTTTGCAGGTGATGCAAACCTGGGTGGCCAGGGTGGAAAAGACCTTTATATGTCTACCTACGACCGCAGGAACAAAACATGGACAGCACCAGTTAACCTGGGTCCAACCATCAATACACCTGGCGATGAAATGTTCCCATTCCTTACCCAGGAAGGTGACCTTTATTTCTCAAGTGACGGGCACATTGGTATGGGCGGTTTAGATATTTTCAAAGCAAAAAAAGAAGGTGAAAACAAATGGGGCGTACCTGAAAACCTTTTGTATCCCATGAACTCACCACAACATGATTACGGAATTATTTTTGACGAGCAGGAAGGTGTTAAAGACCGTGGTTTCTTCTCATCAAACCGTACCGGAACAAAAGGCCGTGACGATATCTGGAGCTTTGTATTGCCTCCTGTATTGTTTGACTTAACCGTTGAAGTAAAAAACCTGGATGGCGATGCGCCAATTGCTGATGCCATTGTTAAATTAGTTGGTACAGATAACACCAGTTATGAAGTAAAAACAGATGCAAACGGTGTGTTTAAATTTGAGTTACAGGGTCCTGACAAGCGATACATCAATATGAATACTACGTATACCATTGAAGTAAGCAAGAAGAAATTCGTAACCAATGACCAGAACTCATCTTTAAAGGGTCAGATCTCAACCGTTGGCCAGCTTACATCACAGCAATATTATAAGGTATTTAAATTACGCGAGGTTACGGATAAAACCGTATTCCACATGCCATTGGTATTGTATGCATATGACAAGGCCGAGTTGATGGTTGACCCAACTGGTAATGCAAAAGGAAACGATTCAAAAAAACCAGTGAACTCAAAAGACTCATTGAACTACCTGTATGACCTGATGATTAAAAATCCAGGGTGGGTTGTTAAGCTACGTTCACATACCGATCAACGTGGTAAGGATGCGTATAACTTGAAACTATCTGACAGGCGTGCAAAAGCTTGTGTTGATTACCTTGTAAAAGAAAAAGGAATTGACGCGCGCAGGTTGGTGTTTGAAGGTCGTGGAGAACTTGAACCAGTTCCTGGCTGTACAGAAGCAGAAATTAAGGCTTTAAAAACAAAAGAAGAACAGGAAATTGCCTACCAGAAAAACAGGCGAACTGACTTTAAGATTATTGGATTTGACTTTGACGCCACTAAACCACAGTAGCGTACATATATAAACTTCAAACCCTTCTGCGTGTAAAAGCGTGGAAGGGTTTTTTATTTTACTGCTAAAGAGAAAGAATTACATTGTTTCAACTAATGAGATTTCGAAAAGAGAAATATTAAAGATTAACGTTAATATTTCATCAGTTGAAATTTCAATAGTTAAATTCCTGAAATATGTCAGACATAAAATACAACCAACGGGGCGTTTCAGCTACAAAGCAGGACGTACACGAAGCCATAAAAAACATTGACAAAGGTTTATACCCAAAAGCCTTTTGCAAAATTGTACCCGATTATTTGAGCAACAGTGCCGACCATTGTTTGGTTATGCATGCTGATGGAGCCGGAACAAAATCGTCACTGGCGTATGCCTATTGGAAAGAAACCGGTGATATAAGCGTATGGAAAGGCATTGCACAGGATGCCCTGGTGATGAATGTTGATGATTTGGCATGTGTTGGGGCTGTTGACAATATCATGTTGTCATCAACCATTGGCCGTAACAAACATGTAATACCTGGTGAAGTCATTAAAGCTATTATAGAAGGTACCGAAGAATTACTTACACTTTACCGTAGCTGGGGAATTGACATTTATTCAACCGGTGGCGAAACCGCTGATGTTGGGGATTTGGTACGCACCATTATAGTTGACTCAACGGTTATTTGCCGCATGGAACGTAAACATGTTGTATCAAACCACACCATAAGTGCCGGTGATGTTATAGTAGGCCTTTCATCATACGGGCAGGCCGTTTATGAGAACGAATACAATGGTGGAATGGGTAGTAACGGACTAACATCAGCCAGGCACGATGTGTTTGCCAAAACCGTTGGCGAAAAATATCCTGAAACGTATGACAACAAAACCGATGCTTCGGTAACCTATGTAGGGTCAAAAAACCTGACGGACAAAATTGATATTGGAAATGGCAAAACCATTGATGCTGCCAAACTGGTGCTGTCACCTACCCGCACCTACGTACCAGTTGTAAAATGTGTACTGGAAAAATTAAGCGGTAAAATAAACGGCATGGTTCATTGCAGTGGCGGAGGCCAAACAAAGGTGTTGCATTTTGTGGACGATGTACATGTGATAAAAGACAGTTTATTTGAGATTCCGCCATTGTTTAAGCTGATACAGGCCGAATCAAAAACCGATTGGAAAGAAATGTACAAAGTGTTTAACATGGGCCACCGTTTTGAATTTTATTGCAATAAAGAGAGCGCACAAACTATTATTGACATTGCCAAGGAGTTTGGTATTGAAGCCAAAATTGTGGGACACGTTAAAGCGGGCAACAAAAAATTGACATTGAAAACAGTTAACGGAGAATTTGAATATACAGAATAGTTAATTAGCTGGTAAGCTGATTGACTAATACGCTAATTACTATGGAAGATTTACTACAAAGGCTACAAGCCATAAAAATACGTTTTGATGAAGTAAGTGAACTGATTGTTGACCCCGGCATTATTGCCGACATGTCACGTTATGTTGCATTGAACCGCGAATACAAAGATTTGCAACCCTTAATGGAAACCCTTAAGGAGTACAAAAACGTAATTGACAATATTGCCAGTTCAAAAAAAGTACTGGATACTGAAAAGGATCCGGAGTTTTTGGAAATGGCTAAGGCAGAATTTGAAGAACTAACCGCACGCAAGGCTGTGATGGATGAGGAAATCAAGTACATGCTTATTCCAAAAGATCCCGAAGACACACGAAACGCCATTGTTGAAATACGCGCTGGAACTGGCGGTGACGAGGCTGGAATTTTTGTTGGCGACTTATACCGCATGTATAAACGTTATTGCGATGCACACAACATTCCGGTTGAAGTGCTCGTCATGAACGAAGGTATACCCGGAAGTTTTAAAGAGATTTCGTTCCAGGTGAATTCACCCAATGCATTTGGTATTTTCAAATTTGAATCGGGGGTGCACCGTGTACAGCGTGTTCCTGAAACTGAAGCACAGGGCCGCGTACACACATCGGCAGTAACGGTTGCGGTTTTACCCGAAGCAGAAGAAATTGATGTGCAAATTAGCATGGTGGATGTGAAAAAAGATGTTTTCAGGGCATCGGGTGCAGGTGGACAGCACGTAAACAAAACCGAGAGTGCTGTGCGTTTAACACACATTCCAACAGGTACTGTTGTGGAATGCCAGGAAGAACGGTCACAGATTAAAAACTACGAAAAAGCACTAACGGTATTGCGTACACGCATTTTTGAAAAGGAATACAACAAACGCATGGAAGAACGTGCAGCAAAACGAAAAACCATGGTTTCAAGTGGCGACCGTTCGGCCAAAATACGTACATACAATTATCCACAGGGCCGTATAACTGACCACCGCATAGGTTTAACCATATACAACCTTGGGCCGTTTATGAATGGCGATATTCAGGAAATGATTGATGCCTTGCAAATGGCCGAGAATGCTGAAAAACTTAAAGAAGGATCAGTAGCGTAGCCTATTTGATGCCAAAATTCTTTTTTAACCAGGGCTTTAAATTTTCAGCCTCGGTTTTTCCGTAAAAGTCAAGCATAAAGGCACTGATATCATCCAGTTTTTGACTATTGGATTTTGTTGGTGATTCATCCACCAGCATTTTAATTTCATTTTTCAATTCGTTTTCGTTTGGAAAAACCAGGTTGAAGTCTGAAATATATGTTTGCTGTCCTTTTTCGTTTTTATAGTATAGTGAAACACTGTGATCATCGGGGGTATCAATTGGCTTCCCATCAATTTTGTATAATTCACTTCGGTCAATCACAAGTGTATCGCCAATGTTTGAAAGCATTTTTGGGATTTGTTCACCCCTGTAGGTATAGAAAACAAAAAAACCGGCCTTACCACCCATTTTGAACACAGGAGCCGCAATTTTTACTTTTAGTTTTTCAATCACGCATAAATTGCCTGCAAATAAATTCTGTATATCCACAATATTGAGAATTGGTCCATTGCGTGATGCAATATTATTAATTGCAGGAATAAGGTTACTGGCCTTTGACGATTTGGCCTGGCTGGTTAAAATAAACCGACCTTTTTCAGCATTAATTACTGTGGCTTTTGATTCTGCTGTTTTAAAGTCAAGGGCCGTATTTTCAGTATACACATCACCAGCTGCCAATTGTTTGCCGGTTTGCACAACCACTATTTGGCCATTTACTTTAATGACCTTGTAATTATCATCCTTTTTTAAAGGAATTATAAATCCTGCAAGCAGGAAAGAAAAAACAAGAAAAAATGAAATGAAGATGGCTCTCATGTAAAACCCTGCGGTTATTTAACAGCAAAGTTTTTTTGCAACCATGGCTGAACATTGTCACGGTCAGCTTTTCCGTAAAACTCATTCAGGTATGACAGTACCTCATCGGTTTTTTGCGAAGCATTTTTATTTTTCAGTTCGCCAATTATGATTTTA
>DATGXI010000186.1:0-2307 GCA_035299065.1 Flavobacteriales bacterium | reverse complement strand
CTTCCTTCTCCGGCAGTAGCCTGTACAAATAATTTGTGGCCGGCTTTTACCAGCGCTGAAACACCTGCAGGGGTTAAACCTACACGGTTTTCGTTGTTCTTAATCTCTTTGGGAACGCCTATAATCATAAATATGGTTGTTTGTGTATTGAGGCTGCAAAAATAGCTGAATTGGGGATTAAACAAAATGATGCAGGAATGTTAATTCATGGCTGAAAAACGGGGGTGTCGTAATGCAAAAACTTACAACATACACGCGGTTCATATACCGCAAAAAGCCCTGAGCGCTTCGTTACTATTGCCTGTCCACGGTATAATTCAATTCTGTTACACCGCAGGCAAATTGTCGGGTAACGGGCAACAGGTTGAGTTTTATTCGCTCGTTGATGCTGGCAAACAGGGGAATGCCCTGCCCCAGAATAATGGGATTAACAAACAGCCAAAAGCCGTCAATCAGGTTCTGTTGCATAAGTGCATGCGTAGCGGTGGGGCTGCCAAAAAGCAAGATGTCTTCACCCATCTGCTGTCTTAGTTTATTGATGTTGTCTGCCAGGTTATCGCTGATGATGCTGGTGTTTGTCAAAGCCTCTCCTTTCATGGTTTTTGATAAAACAACTTTGTGGCTTTTTTTATACCAGGCTGCGTGTTCAATGTCGTGCTTGGTTGCAGTGGGTTGGTCTGCTGCGGTGGGCCAGTAGCTCTCCATCAACTCAAACGTTACCCGGCCATACATGGCGGTGTCACCTTGACCAATTCGTTTACCAATGTAATCGAACAACTCTTCATCAAACTTAATCCAGTCCATTTCTCCGTTTGGTCCGGCTACAAAACCGTCAAGCGATAGGTGCATAAATGAAATTATTTTTCTCATAGGGGTGTTTAATTTGTTGCGGTTTTTATAACGTTTTCGGGCTTTGCGTTCGGGCGGGTTTCGGAGCACAAAGTTTCAATTTATTACTAAAGTCCATTAGAAGCACAAAGCTCCAAGTTTGCACGTCAGCACGCCTGACGCAAAACCCGTGTTAGCTGCTGCCTTTTTTGTTTTCTGTTCTTGTCACGGTATATACCAAGTCCTGAATTTCTACATTGGTCTTGTTACATTCTTCAATCGGTTCCTTACCAAAGAGGAAAATTGGTATTTGATCAAATTTGTCCTTGTCACCTTTGAAACGATACATGAGTCGTCTGAAAAATATCATGCAATGAATCATATTAGAGCAAAATATGGTCATTTGATAATCTCGTTCAAAATCAAATAGCTTCGTGATAACCTTTAGTTCATCAGGATACTGTGTCTTAATGTAGAATGACATAGAGTCACTTATATCCCACTCAATCTTAACATCCATAGACTTCGCTTCCGCAAGCATGAGCTTTGAACTTCCAGGGATAAGGCGGAGTCCATGTTTATAAGCGTTGTATTCTTCTCTTCTAATAAAATCACTAGCTATGATTTTTATTCCATATTTCACAGCCTCAATACTTTCCGATATTTGGTCAAATAATTCAGGTGGAAATCTTTCTTTTGAAAAAATACATGGATAAAATATGTAGTGGCCAATTGTAATTGTATGATCTAGGTATTTGATTTGTTCATTTAAAAAGTCAAGCGACTTTTCATTATTGGCAATTTCCCCAATTCGGTCATACGTTTCACTGCCTTTCGAATAAGTCAAGGTGAAAAGGATTTCGTCAGGACTTCTATTTTTCTGATTCTGAGGATTTAGTGCAAAGAATATTTCAAAAAACGTTTCAATGGCATGGAAGTATGTATGTCTCAGGTCACTCTTAATTGTTCGCTTAATTGCCTCCCTATCGTCATTGTCAACATTACTGCCAAAAAAGGAAGATTCGAGATCATTAAGATTCTCCATTATTCCTTTTAGGTAAGTCGCTTTTATCTTATGATAATCTTTTTGGTAAGATTGATAAAATGTTTTTGGGTCAAATATCACAGTCGTTCGTTTTAGGTTGCAGCTAACTTGCTTATATGCGATATAAACCTTCGTATATATCTCCAATAAGGGAAAGCATACGAAGGTTTATGTCTTTTTGTAAATATGCTAAATCAGGTTGAATATGTTGGCCATTCAAGCCAAGGGAAATTGCAATACAGGAGAACCGGTTAGGTTGCATAGGTAAGTGGTTTTCATAGGCAAATTAGAGGGTTTTCTGTTGCCTTGCAAGTTTTTTATTGTGCTTACATTGGGAGACCGCTTCGTTCCTCGCGGTGACGTTTCTTTTTTGAGTTGCTGCGCTGCGCCCTATGCCGTTCCGTTTTGAGAGGGATGGAAAGATTTTAAACACC
>DATGXI010000185.1:0-11941 GCA_035299065.1 Flavobacteriales bacterium | reverse complement strand
TTCAGTTCAACCCCACAAACAATACGGTACCAATTGCGTGATTGATCTAACGGAGTAAATACCGTTAGACCGGTTCTTTCTACATTTTGAACCAGGAGTTAAACCTCTACATAAAAATTATTTTGTCACGCAATAAAAACCGTTATCTTAGGTTTGTAAAGTTGGAACTTTCAATGTCCTTAATGGTATTACGTGTTTTGTTTAACACCATGTTTTTGTTATGGTGCGGTATTGCCTGCGCACAGGACCTTAATTACTCTCATTATACCGTTGACGATGGGTTGCCCAGTGCGCAGGTACACGATATTGTGCAAGACACGTATGGCAACCTGTGGTTTTCGACTGACCAGGGGCTGTCCCGTTACAACGGGTATGAATTTAAAAATTATACAACCAATGATGGATTACCCGATAACCTGATTTTTAAATTTCAAAAAAACCGAAATGGCGAAATTTGGGCAAGTACATTGAGTAAAAAATTGTTCTCTATTACGGGCGCAGAACCCAAATTCAAATTATACAAATACAACCATGCGTTAACTCCCCTGCCCGAGGCATTTGTTACCATTTCCTACCATGTTACCGAAAATGAATCGGTGTATATGAGCTTTTTAAATGCGCACGGGTACATTTACGTTGACGAAAAAGGCAGGGTAGTCCATAATTCAGTAGCCGCTTCCTCGCTTGTATTGCAATCGGGTATGGCAATTGCAAACGATGGCCATTGCTTCACCTACATTAAAAAAGCGGAGGAAAGAAAAATAGCAGGTAACTGGAAACATGTGATTAGTTCATTACCCCGTTTAATATGCTCCGACTATACAAAGGGTTGTTATTTTGAATCAAGCGGGCATGCTGTTTTTACCAATCCCCGCGAGGTAATCATTCAATCCGCTACAAACAAAAACATTCTTATACCGGTATCCTTTGAACCCATTTCGATTGGGAAACTTGATGGAACTCACTTTTGGGTTGGATTCAGGTATGGGGGCATTGGTATATTTGATTTAAATGGCAACCGCATCCAAACTTTTTTATCCAATAAATCGGTTACCTCCTTGTGCATTGATCACGAAGGTGGTTATTGGTTTTCAACAGTGAATGATGGGGTATACCATGCTAAAGACATCCGTGTTCTTGGTTTCCCGCTCAATACGGTTGGAGACAATTGGGTTTGCGCACTTGAAAAAGACAGCCTGGATCATCTCGTGGTTGGCGCGTACAATGGCAATGTTTACAAAATCAGAAACAAGAAACCGATTTGCCTTTACGAGCCAACCATTAAAAAGCCTGCGCTGGTAACCAGTAACACTCATAAGTCATTCGTTTATTTTTCCTCTGACTTTTATTTTTTCAACTCGTATGAAAAAAAGTCATTGTTGTGTTTTGGTTTAAATCCTACTTGCATATATGTGCACAATAAAGACACACTTGTAACAGGAACGTACAAGGGCATTAGCATATACAGACACAAACAACCCGATATCGAAATTAATTATGAGACAGGGTTTCGTGTGAATGATGTTTGTTCTTACAAGAACCTGTTTTATTTGGCAACCAATAAGGGGCTTTATTGGTTAAAGCCGGGGGGAAAAAAAATTTCTCATTATTTCAGGCTTTTCGCGGGAAAAAAAATGCCTACACAAAAAACATCATTTATTACCAAACCTGCCTTTTCAACACTTGTTGCGAATTCTGTTGCCATTAACAAAATTGAAATAAAAAAAGATATAATCGCTCTGGCAACAAAAGGATCGGGCATACTGCTTATTCAACACAATTCGTTGATACGAATTGATGAGAAAAAAGGTTTGAGCAATAATTTTGTAATCAATTTATTTTGGGAAAACCAGCACTGCCTTTGGGCTTGTACCAATAGCGGATTGAACCGGATAAAGCTCAACAAAGGAAAGCTTCGTTCCATCGAAATTTTTTCAACGCAAAATGGTTTGCCGGGCAACGAAGTAACCGATATTGAAATCATTCACGATACGGTCTGGGTGGGTACCCGCCAGGGCTTATGCTATTTTCCTTTACCTATTTTGAACGAGAAAAAACCAGAAATAAATTATTACTTAAGTATTTCATCCTTTAAAATCAATGATTACAACAGACCGTTAACCAATGGCTGTGAATTAAGTTATAATGAAAACCGCCTGGAATTCGGTTTCAGCGGAAAATCATTTCACGAGTCGGTACCGCTCGTTTACCGTTACAAACTGGATGGACTTGAAAGTAAATGGAATTATTCAACCAGCCTGACAACGGTTTACTCCTCGTTGCCACCGGGTACATATACATTTATATTGCAAGCCAAAGGCAAAAACAATTCGTGGAAAAAAGGTGGGCAAACGTTTTCTTTTACAATATTTCCTCCGTTTTGGAAAACCTGGTGGTTTTTTATTGCAGTTAGCATCACGATTGCTCTACTTATTTATTTGTTTTTCAAATTCAGGATTTTAAGTTATAACCGGGACATAACCCGTGAATTAATGCGTCAAATTTTGAAACGCTTTAACCGTAAATCGGCCTATGTGGTTTTCAGAGAACAAGGTAAAGATATACGGATCTTAAGTAGTTCCATATTTTATGTCATGTCAGAAGGTAATTACATTGAGATACATACAGATAGTAAAAAATACGTGATCCGCCATAAGCTTGGGGAATTCCTGAACATTGTTCCCGATCCGCTCGAATATTTGAGAATTAGCCGATCGTGCATTGTTCGAATTGACCGTGTTCAGGAAAAGACAAAAAAAACGGTCACGGTAAAAGGTGTGGAAATTGCGGTTGGGGAAACCTATATAGAACAATTGCAAAAAATAAAATTCAAAGTGTAAGGGTTTTCGTCACTATTTCAGGGGGGATTGATCACAAGCAGCTATCATTCAAGACCTTTTTCTAAGGTTTTGAATTTAATTTGCAGAAAATTCCAGTATGAAGAGCGCTCATCTATTAATTAAAAATCCATATTGTGGTATGGAGAATGGGGAAAACCATCCTTTAAAATTCACTTGTCCTTGTAAAAATAATTTTGGCCACGGCACTATTTAAAGTGCTGATTAGGCGTAAAAAACAAGTCTTTGAAACGACAAGGCTGATGGTCTTAATACACCAAACGAAGCAAGCTTAATGAACTACCTCGGGTGGAATTGCAGCGAAATCATAGAGTACTGGAAATGAAAACTAAAGCCAATTAAACCAAAACATGAAAAAATTAGTCGCTTTACAACTTGCTTACGTATTTGTTCAAACCACACCTTTATACGCACAAGGAATTCTGGAAAAAATCAAGGACAAACAGCATGAAAATAATAAGCTTGAAGGAAAAAATATTACCAACATTTCCATCAGTCACCACCAAAAGAGGGAATCAGCTGGCATGCTTTCTGAGTTTCCAATTACAATTGTTGCCACCTCATCTGACGGCAAAACGTATGAAACCGGAAAAACAACCTGGGAAAATTACATCATTGAAGTTGAAGGCGGCACTTTTTCGGATGGCGTTTTAACCATAGGCGTAGACCCCCGAAAATTCAATGACCATAAAGTTACGCTCAAGGCAAAAGTTGCTTCTTATCCTTCAGTTTCATCAGAGATCGTGTTTGACCTGAATTACGAAAATGATATTAAACTCAAATTCAATGGAAAAAATGGTACTGACGGAAAATACGGACGAACAGGAGCTAACGGTGATTGGGGGAGAAAGGGTTCGCGTGGAGGAAATGGGACAGATGGGGCCGATGGAGAAAGTGCAGATTCATATGAAATTTTTGCAACTCTTTTCCATGACGACATATTAAATAAAGAACTGTTAAAAATATTGGTAAAAAATTTAAATACACAAGATGGTGCATTTTTTTACCTAGACCCATTGAAAGGTAAATTTAGTTTATCTGCAAACGGTGGCAATGGCGGCAATGGTGGCCCTGGAGGATCGGGCGGGCATGGCGGATCAGGTTCATCAACAGTTTTAGCAGGCGATGGAGGAGACGGAGGTACGGGCGGAAACGGAGGAGACGCAGGACTTAGCGGTACAATTGTGCTTCATTTAGATCCAGCTGCACAAGCTTACAAAAAAGTATTTTCCTTCAGTAATAAAAACGGAAGCCCTGGTGGCGCAGGAGATAGTGGAACCGGTGGCGTTATGGAGGCAGGTAGCAGCGCCCACTACGGAGCCATGGGCAAACCTGGGACAAGTGGAAAAAGTGCAACAAAAGCGCCCAAACCCAAAATAATCATAGAAAACGTGAACCTTGATTGGAACAATATAAAAATAACAACTGAAGCGTATTCACCGCAACATAGCTATAGGGGTGATTCAATTTCTAATTCGAATAATGAAAGTAATGGCCTAATTAAAGACGGAACCTATACCAGCATGCACAGCAATGGAAAAATCGCGGAAACCGGGAAAATTTCAGAAAATCGAAAACAAACCGGAACGTGGCTTAAATATTTTGAATCAGGCATTCAAAAACAAGAATTAAACTACAACAACGAAGGAATACTGGATGGCATTTATAAAGAATACAAAGATGATGGCAGTGTTTTGAAAGAAGGAACTTATAAAGAAGGGAAAAAGGAAGGAGAATGGAAACACTTTGAGAACAAGCAATTAAATGAGTTGATTGTATATAATTCACACGAAGAAACTGAGGTTATTACTGCATTTAACCTGAAAACCGGCAAAAAGCAAAAAGTTGAAAGAAAGAGAAGAGGTGAGCGAGATGGAATTCAAGAAACATATTATACATCTTCAGATGTACTTCAGCTATCAGAAACATATGAAATGGGTCAAAAAAATGGTTTAGCTATTGAGTATGGTTTTGATGGGGTAATAACCAAGGAAACTATGTATAAAAATGGAAAAAAAGATGGAATACGCAAAGTTTATGACAAGGGGAAACTTGAAAGAGAAGAAAACTATAACGAAGGTATACAAGACGGTGAAGAAAAAATTTACTGGGATAATGGAAAATTACGGACGACCAACACTTACGTGAATGGAAGTAAAAGTGGAATGTCGGTTGAATTTAAGGCCGATGGGATGAAACAATCTGAGGTAATGTTTAAAGACGGAAAAGAAGAAGGAATATACAGATCTTACAACGGAGGAAAAGTTGATCAGGAAGGAAATTATAGTCATGGTGAAAAAACTGGCGAATGGAAACTGTATTATGGTGATAAAATACTTATAGAATTGGTAACCTATTCAAACGGCAAGAAAGAAGGTAAATACTTAAAAAACATGTATCAAAAAATTTCGATTGAAGGAACGTATTCGAATGACCTTGAAACGGGGCACTGGAAATACTATAACAAAAATGGGAGGCTCGAAAAAGAAGGTGATTTTGAGGAGGGTAAAGAAAAAGGCGAATGGATTATTTATGATCCCTTAACCGGAAATATAAAAGAACGAAAAGTTTATTGAATGCTTCACTTTTTCACCCACCCTATTTGACTTTTATGGCTGAAATAAAATACAACATCATGTATTGTTTGCTAGCTGCATCAAAAAAGCTAAGTGTGCCAGCTTTGTGGAAAAGCATTCAATTTCCTCCATTTACCATTTAACTAAGAAATTACTATTCCAAGCTTCCAATGCGCCTTTATTAAAGATTTACCAGAAAACCTCATATTTATATATACGACTTTGTCGCATTTATTTTTGATACAAACCAGAACGAAAATTAAATGACCTGAGAAACTATGACGAACCACCTGACAATAAACGAAACAGGCCTAAACTATTTTTTGGCAACAAATTTAAAGCGTACAGGTGCAGCTTCAAAAATTACTTTAAATGTAAGAAGGGAACGTTTGAAACTGGATACAAGCCAGGTAGTAAGGTGTCAATCGGACAATAACTATACATGGCTTTTTCTGGCAAATGGAGAAAAAAAATTTGTTTCACGCACCTTGAAGGCATTTGAAAACGTGTTAAGTAAAAGTGGATTTTTTCGGGTGCACCAATCGCACCTGATTAATTGTACGTATATCAAGCAATACATGCGTGAAAGCGGATGTTTCATCATGGCTGATGGCTCCGTTGTACCGGTTTCACAACGTAAAAAAAGCATGGTCAATAAAATAACCAAGGCAATTAACTGTCAATAAACCCTTCGCAACAATGCGAATTCTAAATAAAGTTTGGTACTAAATTATCATTGGTTATTTTTACCGGGTAAACCTATACTGCACACCTAGGTGCCTGTAGGGCACAATCATCGAAAATTGGTTTTACCCAATTGAAGCAGAATCAATGGAAATAATAATTCCATTTGCTTCAAAGCCATCTTCGCCTAGTTGAAAAGAAGAGTTTCATGCGCAACCTTGCATTTATTTTTTAGAATCTATTTTTTTATGATTGCATTTAAATCATAAAAGAGCATTTCAAGAATTTGGAAAAACCTATGTTGCCGGTTATTCTTTTTTCATCAAAGGTTCATCACTATTTTCGGGGGGATTCATCCCAAAGAGGTAGGATTCAAGCAATTGTTTTTTAATTGCCGCGTAATTTTGGGAAAATTTAAATCAAAAAATTATGAGAAAAAAATCAAAACTAATTTTTACGGCTTTCTTTGCTTGGGTAAGCATGACGCCATGCAAAGTGAAATCCCAGGTATTCATCAAAGAATACGATGTTGACACTTATACAGGTTCTACTGATTCTTATGAACATTTTTCGCAGAATTTTGACTTGATGGGAGGCAATTACGTTATTGGTGGTGGAAAAACTTTCAGTTCAGAAAAGGACCCAATAATGTTTAGAATAGATCCAAATGGTACTGTTATTGGAAATGCAAAGCGTTACCCTTTATCGGGCTCACAAAGGAATGTTCATGTTATAAGTATTCCTTCATTAAGCAATGTGGGTAATATGGGTTATCTTTTATGCGGAATAACTAATACCTATGAAAGCAATTTCTTCATTAAGACGAATAATGTTGGAACTGTTGTATGGTCTAAAAAAATAACTTTTACAAACGCCAACAGCCTGAATTTGGCAATGAAAATTGCCATGGCCAAACAAGCTGCCAACCAAGACATTTACATTGCTGGCGATTTAACGCTATTAAATAATGATGAGATTGACAATCGGGAAGTTGTTGTATTAAAATTAGATCACACCAATGGTGCAGTAAAATGGTGTAAAAGTTTTCAAATAAGCGGATCTCTTACCGATTTAAGAGTTACTGGCTTTCTTGAAGGAGGAGACGGAAGATTTCATGTGTACGGGGAGTCAAGGAATAGCAGTGGATCATTCATACTGACTTTTACTGAGAACTCGTCAGGAATTATAAACACCTATTCCACAAAAGTTATAAACCTGAAACACGGATCTCAAATCCTAAACAATAATCTTTACGCACTCTTATATTCAAATGGCAATTTTTATTGCGGAGGAGAAGTTACGCACGCAACCTCAGGCAGCAGTTCCTATATTTTTAAGCTAAATAGTAGCCTGAATAGCCCAAAATCTTTAGCCGATCTTTCAAATAGCAGCAGTAATTACTATGGCAATAAATCATCCATTTTAACGCATCTAAGCCTAAACAATGCCGGACTCTTGGGAACCGGAGTTCTTACAAATGGCAGCTCTAACGTTCCGTTCACGTTGCTCCTTGATTCAGACGGAACTCCTATCAGTTCTGACGTTCTTTCAACCGAAATGCGTACCCCAAGAACTGCTATTGACTGCCTGGTTGACCTTGACAACAATGGATTTGTTACCTTAAACCAACGTGCAAATGGCAACAAAAAATTACGATTTTCGCGATACAACGTATTGGCCAAAACAGCTTGTGAGGCGTCCGGCATAAATGCCAGTAGTTCATATGGCACCAGCGTTGAAGTAAGTTCTCCCTCAACAATAATGTTCAGCCGGTCTTATGAATCCTTAAACCAAGGCGTTACACCTTCAAATATTGCTATGGCGCCCGAACTCATATGTGAGCAAAGCTGCAGTGCGTCCACACCCGGCCCTATCACGACAAGCACAGGTTCTGCTAGTTTCTGTGCAGGTGACCCTTTTTCGCTGATTGCGCCAACCGGATATAGTGCTTACTTATGGTTGCATAACGGGAATATGATTGGCAACACTTCGTCTGTTAGCATAAGTGCTGGTGGTTCATATGTAGTTTTTCTTACTGATGTAGCAGGTTGTGTAAGCCAGCAATCGATTAACATCAACATGATTTCAGGTTGCGAAGTTTCAACCGCCCCATCAAACATTAGCTATTGCTCTCTTGAACCTTTTAATCAAACCATTGGTTGGGAGACTAACCCATTGGCCGGATGCTTAGGAGCGTATACATTTGCCTGGAGTTATAATGGAAATTCCATAAGCGATATTGATTGGAATGCAACATTTATGGGACCTGGGACTTATGTTGTTAGTGCAATAACACCCTGTGGCACGCAAACATATACTATAACAGTTAGTGATCAACTTATGTCCTTTGTTGGCAGTTATATTGCTTTACCAAACCTAATTTCTTATCCACAGCCAACATTTGGAGCATTCTATACTCCTCCGGCAGGATATTTGTACGATTGGGAAGTGATTAACTTGACAACCTCTGCTGTATTTACCGGCACCTCTTCAACAATTACAATTGGATCTTATAATCCAGATGATTATCTACAAGTTACCTTAACACTTTTAGACCCTAATCATTGTGCAACCTACAGCAATACTATTACCTGGAGCAAAAATTCTCCCAAGATTAATTTCGTAAGCCCCGCGGAATTTGAAAACGAAACCGAAAGAAAGAACAATTCAATTTCAGTTTCACCAAATCCTACAACAGGCGTGTTTAATATAGATCTACCTACCTTTGATCCGGAAACAAGTAATTCGGTCAATGTATATAATAGCCTTGGAGAACGACTTATTCAATTCCAACTAAACGCTAATCAAAGTCAAATTGATTTGACAGGACATGAAAATGGAATTTACATACTTGTTTATAGCAATGGTGTTAATTCCGAAGTTATTCGAATTGCAAAAACCAATTAACCTTTCATCATAAAGTAGAAAACCACCGCCTAACAGCGGTGGTTTTTTTATTCTCTTTTTAATCCCATCACACAAATATCATCCGTTTGTTCCAACTCCCCTTGCCATTGCGTAATGATGGCATCAAGGTTTTGATCAGCGCCCTTTGTACTTGTACTTTCAAGCAAAACTTTTTTGAAATTTGAATATTTGAATTTTTTTCCACCCGCCTTTTCCTTGCCGCCAAACTGGTCAGCATAACCATCGGTAAACAACCAAATGGTATCGTTTTTTTCCAACACAACTTCGTGCAATGTAAATGGTTTACGGGCCGCAAATTTTCCTACAGGCTGTTTGTCGGCTATTTTTTCAATGCATTCACCATTGCGTGCAATTACCAACGGATTATTTGCCCCGCTCCACCACAATTTATTGCTTTTTTTACTCATTGCGATCAATGAAATATCCATCCCATCATTAATGGATGCATTTGCATTTTTTGAACCGGTAAAGGTTTCTTCAACCAATTGTGAAAGCTTATCCAGTATTTCGTTCGGCTTTTCAAGCCCAAATTCCTTTACACACCTGTTCAAGGCATTTGCTCCTACTACACTTACCATGGCCCCGGGAACTCCGTGACCAGTACAATCAGCCACAGCTACTATAATATTCTCTTTTGTTTCCTCCATCCAGTAAAAATCACCGGCAACTATGTCTTTTGGTTTATACAACACGGTCCAGGCCGCAAAGTTTTTTTCCAATAATTCATGACTGGGTAAAATGGCTTCCTGCAAACGTTTTGCATAAGTAATACTGTCCATAATTTCGTGGTTCTTGGATTCAATTATGGCTTTTTGCAAAGAAATTTCTTTGTTGGATTTCTTTTTGAGGTTATAGGCCCTGAACGAAAGCAACGCTACAATAACTACCAATACCAGGAATATAATGAGTGCAATATTTTGCCTGCGCTGCCATGCAAGGTTTGCTTTGTTTTTTGCATCCTTTATTTTTTCGCGTTGAAGTGTACGCATACTGTCGGCAAATGATTTTTTTTCATACTTGAATGAAATTTCCTGTTCAACCATTGCTTTTTTATTCTGATCATTCACAATGCTGTCCTGCATTGCTATATATTCCACATGCGTGTCAAAAGCCTTGCGGTAATTGCCAAGCTTTTCGTAAATTTTATACAATTGCTGAAGTACTGTCCTGTATTGGTCAGCCAGGCCACGTTGTTTGGCCAGTAAGGCTGATCGCTCATCGTACTCGGCAGCTTTTTGCAGGTTTCCTTCCAGCATATACAAATGACCTATGCTTCCCAAAACGGTGCAAATGCCCACAGCGTTTTCTGCCTCTTGCATCAACTTTAAAGCCATGTCATAAACCAGATGCGCTCGTTTATACTTTTTATCGCGTTTGTACATGTAGGCCACTTCGTTCAATGAATTTGCGGTTCCTGTTTTATCATTGTATTTCTTTTTTATTTCAATGCTCTCCATAAAATATTTCATGGCTGTAACCGAATCGCCACCCATATCACGCGCCACTGCTACGTTGTGAAGTGACTTGGCATATTCCAGCTGGTTGGGAGAATTCCTGCGCATGGCCAGGCACTTTTCAAAATAATCGAAAGCCTTTTTTTTGTTCCCAAGCCTGAAATAAACAAAACCCAGGTTATTGTAAATTGCTTCCATGTCTTCAACCCTGTTATGCCGGTTGTAAATGGCCAGGCATTTTTGCCAATAGGAAATTGCTTTTTTGATGTCACCCCTTTGCATGTATACATAACCAATATTATTGAGCTGCGAGGCCATGGCCGGCTCATCTTTTATTTTTTCATATTGTTTTTTTGACTTGATGTAAAAAGAAAGGCCCCTGCGTGAATCACCGCGGTTATCATAAAGTACTCCCAGAATATTGTACACCTCGGCTAACTGATGATTTAGTTTGTAACGTACTTTCTTTGAATGACTTTTGCGTTCAAGTGCTTTTGTTACCAGGTACCAGCCCTGCGAAACAAAAATCTCAGCTGAGTCAGGGTTATTGGTATGAAGTGCTTCGCTCAAAAGCAAAAGGCAATTAATTTTACTGGTGTCGTGTACGTTTTTGGCTGCAACTTGTTTTAGCGAATCAAGGTTGTATAATTTTTGTGCCGAACAAAAAATGCCCGGTAGCAGGATGAGAAAACAAAGGAATAAACGTTTCATGGTTGAATGCCTAAATATAAGCAACCTTACCATACAACAACCATGCGAAAAGCGGTATTATATTAGCTAAAGAGTGAAATTTGGGCGCCTTGCAGAACAGCAGGTGCCCGTTGGTCACTAGCCGGGCCGTTGGCTGTTACGGTATATACAGCCGATTCATGATAACGTGAGGCCACTACAATAGCCGTATTACCGGCATGGGCATCAAACAATGCCTTTACCATTGCTGGTTCATTATTTTCCTTCGATAAGTGGGAGAGCAGTAAATGGCTCAAATTTTCATGCCGGTGATTTGTAAATAATTCCAGTGCCTGGTCATTTGAAATATGCCCTTCGCCACCTCTTATACGCTTTTTTAAATGCCATGGATAACGTCCCTCTTCCAACATTTTTACATCGTAATTGGCTTCCAAAAAAACGGCATGGCATTCGGTAAAGGCTTTTTTTACATTTTCACAGGCAATGCCTATGTCAGTAATAACACCCACGTTAACCTGGTTGTAGCGTATCACAAAACTGCAAGGGTCAATGGCATCGTGAATTTTTGAGAAAGCGGTTACTCGTATATCACCAATTAAAATTTCCTGGTTAAAATCAATAAAACGCAGAAGTGTTCCATCAAGCCTGAGCCCACTGTTTCGAAATGTTTTAGGGGTAATAAAAACGGGCAAATGGTACTTTTTAGCCAGCACCTCAATACCGCGAATATGGTCACTGTGCTCATGCGACA
>DATGXI010000184.1:0-40932 GCA_035299065.1 Flavobacteriales bacterium | reverse complement strand
AGGAACGAGTTGCGTTGCCGCACACCGCAGGTGCGCAACCACATTCAGGGTGCATTTGGTTTGCCGCAACAAGTTGACATGACATTGGATGTTTATCCTGCATGGGCCGGTAAAATTCACATCAGCACAATTGAACCCGATACCTATCCGTGGAACGGTGTTTATTTTGACGGAGTACCAGTGAAAATTGAAGCGCTGCCGGCACCGGGATATTCATTTTCGCATTGGGAAAACAATGTGTTGTTGAGCGATACCCTTAACCCCGTATTCAACGATTTGCTTTCAACAGGAGCAGTTACCTTTAAGGCTTATTTTGATTCTACCTCGGTAGGCATCGCGCAGGTTGACGATTTAGGAAAGGGCTTTAGTGTTTATCCATCGCCCGCTACCGATTACCTGGTGGTATTGAATGAAGGTGAGTATGTAGTGCAAAACTGCACCTATGAAATTGTTGATTTGAATGGTAAAGTAATTATGCACGGTGCATTAAGCAACCAGTCAAAGAAAAACGTATTGGACATTCATGCCTGTACAACCGGTATGTATGTTGTGAAAATAACAAGCAAAGGCCAGTCAGTTAAAAACATGCGTTTTGCTAAATTATAATGCCATGGAAAAAGAATTCCCTTATGTAACAAACCTAAACGTCAAGTTCGCACACCTTGAACGCATGGACATTAACAAGGAAGTGGCCGAAAATCCGCACAAATGGTTTAACCAGACATTAACCGAAGTAAACAACAGCGTTGTGCGTTTGGGTATTGTGGAAGGTGAGTACCATTGGCACAAGCATGACAATGACGATGAATTTTTTTACGTGGTATCAGGCCAGTTATTAATTGATTTGGAAGACAGGACCATTGAATTAAATCCAAACCAGGGTGTGACCATTCCAAAAGGTGTTATGCACAGGCCGCGTGCACCTAAAAAAACGGTTATGTTAATGGTAGAAACAAACGATATTCAGCCAACCGGAGATTAGTGATGGATAATTTTTTACTTACGGTAGGGTGGTGGAACTTTGGCGGTTCTATACTCATGTTATTTTTCCTGTATGAGCCCATAGGAAATGCCGTGTTGGTAAGCTCCACAAAAATATTTAATACACCATTTAAACTTGATTACTGGACCAAATTATGGTTGGGCTGGGCCGCAGGCATAAATGTTTTTTTTGGTTTGATAAATGTAATGGCCGTAAAGTGGGGGTATATTGAACCAAAAGTGTTTTTGATTTGGGCCGATATTATTGCCTATTGCATATTTGTGTTGCTTGCAATATGGGGTCATGTAGCAGGTCGTATGGGCTCGGGCATATATTCGGTATACATTATTTTTGCCGGGTGGATAACCTGGGGGATTTACTGTCTTTGGTTGAATTCTGCACTTAAAGTGCTTTAATGTCTTTCAGGCTATAATTTTTCGGTTCTTACCGAAATAGGCAAGGGTTTAAATCCTTCTTTCACGAAATTCATACAAAACCTTTTAACCTGTGATTAAAAACCTTTTAATCATACTTGTGCTTTTTGACATGGTGGCCTGTGCCCCTCCCGGCAAAAACCAGCCGGGAAAGCCCGACCCTGATAATCCACCGCGCATGCACGGATTGTTACCACACTTGTTTGTCTCTTAAATCTTAAATCTTAAATTTTAAATCCCCCAACACCGTGAACTACATACTTCTTTTTGGCCGCGTATTTTATTCGCTCATTTTTATGCTCACCATTACAAGCCATTTTGGTGCCGATGCCATTAAATATGCCGAAATGAACGAGGTGCCTGCCGCCAATATACTGGTGCCTTTATCGGGTATAATTGCTTTTGCCGGTGGCCTATGCATTGCCCTGGGTTACCAGGCAAGGGTAGGTGCTGTTTTAATTGTACTGTTTTTAGTGCCTGTTACTTTTTTTATGCACGCATTCTGGAAAATGGATGACCCACAGCAATATCAAATGCAAATGATTGCATTTACAAAAAACCTGTCCTTACTGGGCGGAGCGTTTATAATTGGTTATTTTGGAAGCGGACCCGCCAGCATTGACGCATTAAGTAAACGATAAAAAGGAGTTTTGCTTTTCAGGTAAAGATTCCCTCGCTGCCGTAATCCCTTGCATCTCTTTTCTTTTTTGGCTGACTGTGCATGACTTTATGCAGGTCCATTTGCATTACTGCTTTTAGCAACACTAAATTTCCAATGGCCATTAATACATGGCTTAGGTCCAAATAATTAAACCAGGTGTGCGGACTTATTTTTGCAATGTGTGTTGTGGCTGCCAATGCTGCCCAAAAAACAGCCCACATGGCTGTGCGGCTTCCTTTATCACGCGTTTTATAATACACGTACACTTCAAACGAAAATAAAATAAGCAGCAAGCCATATAACGCATGCGCCTCAACAAAAAGAAAATTGAGGGTGTACATGGCAAGAAACATGATGGTAAACAATTCAAACAGGTTTACCCAGGCTAAAAATGATCCAAGGTTTTTACGAATAAGCGGGCGCGCATGCATAATGGCTGCACGTTCAGCAAGGCCTACGGCAATCATACTGATGATCCATCCCGGTAATTTCCACTCAAAACTTAAGTAATGCAATAGTCCGTGACCAATAATTCCTCCAAAGGCCGTGGCAAGGCCCATGGTGAAAAAAAACCAGCGGTATAGCCTGAACGGAACTGCGCTTATGTGCGGGTGTTGTTTTAATTTAACAAATGCATAAAAGCAAACAATGGAAACAAGAAGATCGGTAAGCACAGTTACCGGCTCGTGAATTTCAAGTTGGCCAATATATATCCTGGTTAATTCAACCATATGTGTAAAACCTCAAAAAGCATTCCATAGGAAACGAAGTATAACCTAAATTAGTATTTTTACCGTTAATTGGCAAAAAGCATAGTGTTAAAAAAGTCTTAAGCCTTACGTTTACCATGTTAAATAATTGTTTTTGAGAAAGAAAATCAAACGCTCATACAGGGTTGCCAAATACGTTGTATACCGGCAAACCATACTAAGGCCCATTGATCACCTGTGGACGTTTTTAGGCGGATTTATTGGAATAGGAGCCATTGGGCTTATTATGGGAACACAGTTTGGTGAACACGATAATATTTTTCTGATTGGATCTTTTGGCGCCTCAGCCGTATTGATTTATGGCGCTACCAACAGTCCTCTGGCCCAACCGCGCAACCTGGTTGCTGGACATTTGATTTCAGCGTTGGTTGGTGTAACCATGTTTAAATTAATTCCCGATAATTTATGGCTCTCATCGGCATTGGCGGTTTCTATTTCAATTGTGCTTATGCAAATCACAAAAAGCTTACACCCCCCGGGAGGAGCAACAGCCCTTATTGCCAACATTGGTTCTGAAAAAATTAAAGCGCTGGGGTATTATTATGTACTGTCGCCCGTGTTGAGTGGCGTGTTGATTTTACTTGCAGTGGCTTTGATTGTAAACAATATTCCCAAGGATAGGGATTATCCCTACAAACGCGTTAAGAAGAAATAAAATTTAATTTGCGTTAACGGCTGAATGAGAATAAATGTGCGTCTTTGTTTTTTTTACCCAGTATCATGTCCCTTATTTGTTCGGCAGCAATTACGCTAAAGGTAATGCCATTGCCACCAAATCCCAAAGCATAATAGGTATGCGGTGTTTTGGTATATGTGCCAATATAAGGCAGTGAGTCTTTTGTTGAACCAAAGGTACCGCACCAGCAGAATTCTGGCAGTATATTGGTTTTCGGAAATAATTTTTCAAAATCCTTTACCAATAACTGGCTTTTCTTTTTAATTAAGCCATCTCTTTTTGAGGGATTGTAAAAATCCTCATCGCGTCCGCCAACAATTATGCGCCTGTCCTTTGTATGGCGTATGTACAGGTAAGGATCAGCCGTATTCCATAACAACGTATTTTGATCCCATACAGGTTTTTCGCTTTCCATGTGTTCTGATGCAATGGCATATGTTGAGCTTAATTTCACAATTTTTTTATCAATGAACTCTTTGATTTCATACCCGGTAGCATTGATTATTTTTTTTGCCTTTATGCTTACACCCTCATTGGTAATTAGGTTAACCCCGTTTTTGGTATAGGAGGTTTTTAAAACACCGGTGCGGTCATAAACCTGAAGGCCTTTTTTTATAGCAGCCTGTAACAGCGCATGGGTAAAAAGGTAGGGGTCAATGGTAGCCGCAACTGCTGAGAGGATGGAAGCCGGAGCTTTAAAACCAAAACGCTTGAATGTATCGCGTTCATCAAGCAGCTGAACATCAAAACCGGCCTTTTTTCGAAACGCAAATTCGATTTCAATGTCTTTTTTATGTTTTTTAAAGGCAGCGAAATATAAACTCTGTTGTTTACTGAATTCTGTAAACTTTATTTTTTTCGAAATGGTTTCAATTTTTTGAATGGCTTGGGCGCATAATTTATACACGTGTGCAGCATTTTTAAAGCCCATTTGGTTGGCCAGTACCGAAAGTGGTTTGTCCAGTTCGTATTGGAGCAAAGCCGTACTGGCACACGTACTTCCCATGCCAATGGAGCGCGCGTCAACCAGTATGCATTCAATTCCTGCAACGGTAAGGATGTAGGCTGATAGCGCACCGGAAACACCACCGCCTATAATAACCACCCGGGTTGAAAGGGAAGAGGTAAGCTTGGAATAATTGTAAGGGATACCACTATTTATTAGCCAATACGGATATCCGTTACTCAGGTTCATGTGTAATCATCATACCTAAAGGTTTGTTAAAACAGGTAAAAAATGTTGCGCAAACCGCGCAAAAAATTACACGATTCACACATTGTTAAATTTATTTTGTAAAATACTGCCAAAATACATGGAACGAAACCATAACCATTCGTATAAAAAGAAAAAAATACGTAATAAACCTATTAATTTAACGATTATGGAAACTATTGAAAGAAACATTGAGACAAGTGCCGTGAAAGTTGGGCTAATGACTTTTTTTGGCCTTGCAGGTTATTTTTTTCTGATGAAACTCTTAGGCCTTACACATATTCTGGAACTGCGCTTTTTAAACTTCGTTATACTGGCAACAGGCATTTCAGTTGGTATTGTAAGACTGAAGCGCGAGTTGCATGAAAATGACTTTTACCTGAAAGGCCTTGCACATGGTGTATACATTACAGTTGTTTCAGTTATATTTTTTGCAGGCTTTATGGCTTTGTATTTGTCACTTGTTGACCTTGAATTGCTGGGTGACATTAAACAAAAAGCTCCCATGGGTTTTACAATTAGCGGAACAAGTATATTTGGAGCACTGATGATGGAAGGATTGGCTTCGGGTGTAATTATTTCCTTTATTGCTATGCAATACCTGAAAACAGTAAGAAGGGAAGAATGATGTAGTACGATTGATTTGAGATTTAAGATTTAAAATTTATGACTCTTAAATTTTAAATTTTAAATCTTAAATTGTCTCTACCTGTTCACTACAATGCGTTTTGAACTTTTTTCGGTTCCATTGGTTACTTCCAGGATGTAAATTCCTTCAGAAATTCCAGAAACATCCACCAGGGTTTTATTGCTGTTTATATCGCCATTCATTACAGCATTACCAAGTACATCGTAAAGTGAGTAATACATGCCTTTAGCCTGGTTGTTGATTGAAATGCTGAGTTGGTTGCTGGCAGGATTTGGGTATACATTGAATTGAATTGACTCCTGCATGTTCTCTGCAACGGCTGAATAGGTAAATGAACCGCAGGGTGTCATGTTTGCATTGAAGTAACTGTGCAAGCTGTCAACACGTTGTTGCAATAAGGGTAAAGCTGCAAGCGTTTGGTGAAATTGGGTATAGTCGCGTGCAAACGTATAAGCAACATCAATTTCATTGGATACCCCTGCCATGAGTGTGAGCGGTCCCATGCTTCCCGTCATTCGCCTGTCACTTGGTAAATTTGGAAGTAAACCCTCATCCCAATCAGGAGTTACACCAGTGCCTGATGTTGCCCAATATATAGGATCCGTATCTTTGAAAAAAGCATAATTTGCCTGGGTTGCTGTAACACCCGGTTGACCAGGGTAGCCGTTTCCTCCATAAAAAAGCGAACTGCCATCGCGCCACAAGCCGCGCATGTAATTGTAGTATTGTGGTGCAGTGGTGGGGTCTGACATGTTTGCGTGAGGTGCACCTGCCCCCATATAATACATAGAATTTCGCAAGCCCATACGTTCATTGTCTACAATAACATCATTATAGCCATAACCTAAATCACTATAAGGAATGCCATTGTTTGCAATGGCAGTTGCGTAACTTGAATAAATTTGATTGTCTATACCATCTGCGTCCAGGTATGGTCCTCCAAGAACAGTTATACCTTGTGCAGGCAAAATAGAATCATAGGAGGCATCGGATGTGCTGCCGTTATATGCATAAATTAAGCCGCGTGAAACATCGCTGCCAACATAATCATTAATCCCATAACCTATATCCGGATCAGACCATAGGCTCATATAAGTATCGTAGTAGGTTGCTGTGGACTTATTTATTATTCGGTAATTGACAAAAACAGTGTTGGCCAATGCCGAATCGAGGCAGTCAAAAACATAAGCCATGCATTGTATTTCCACACCAATTGGTTCTCCTCCGCTTGCATGAACAATTTTGTCATTATAAACCTGGAATATGCATTGCGTACCTTTTATTAAAGGATAATCACCGGCCATAGGATCGTAATAATTATCACCGTTATAGTCAAAAAAAGGTGCCACGTGATAAGGTTCACCGTAAGCAGAATTACCATGGGCCGGCCAGGTTGCAATAGCTGGTGAAGGAACATAGCCCGAAGTCATGTAGTTGGCAATATGGTAACTTACATCGGCTGCTGTAACTTTCCACACCTTGTTCCAAATTGAAGGCATGGTTGACGTTGTAGCAACGGCTTCAAGTAAAGGACCGTATTGGAAATCGCCAGGGGCAGCCGATAAGTGAAGGTTTGAACCGGCATCCGTTCCGCCAATCCATAATGAAGAACTAATAATGGTTGAATTTCCTGATCCAACAGGCGCTTCAAAACCCGGTCCGCCTGAAAGCCCATTAAATAAATTTCCTTTTGAATCAACCCGCGCTTTAATACTGCCCGTGGTTAAATAATCAAACGTTTGCGCAAATGAATTTGATACTGTAAATCCAACGGCAATAAGTAAATTTAGCTTTTTCATACAACGTGTTTAAGGTGAATTTACGCAGATTATTGTTGAATGGCTAAGCCAGTTAATGTGCGGTCACAAACGGTAAGGAATGGTAGGTTTGATTGGGTAAGCGTTTTTCATCCGTATCAAAAAAAAGTTAATTCTTGAAATGCTGAAACACCTGAAGCGTCAATAATTGAATAGAACGGGCTACTTATTTAAATGTTTCTCAATGTATTTTTTGTTCGGCAAAAGCGCAAACTGTATACGCCTGGCGTAGTAAATGCTATCCATAAGCTCTTTTTGTTTTGCATCAACAAGATTTTTTTGACGCTCAACTTCCAGCTTTTGTTCTTCAATCAACAATTGCTGTTTGCGGGTTTTGCGCAGTGACCGCAAAATAACCATGGCAAAAATAAAAACAAGGCCAATGCCCGCTATAGCAAACACCAGGATGAGATTCCGTTGACGGCTTTTTTCAAGCGATACCGCTTTTGAGTGCTTTAATTTTTTTTGATGGCTCATTTGAGCAATGGCTTCCTTTTTCTCAAATTCATATACCAATTGATTTTTGAATGTTTCCTTGCGGGTTTCTTCATTGTCAATACTGTCAGTATATATTTCAGAAAGGCGATGGTTTTCAAATGCTGATTTAAAATTGCCGGATGCACTGTCCAGTAAATAAAGTTGCTCGTAGCTGTGCTTAATCCATGCCTTGTGACGTATTTCGGTGGCAATTTGCAGCGCTTTTTCAAACCACTTGCGCGCTTCTTTAAACTTGTTGTGATTAACGTAACTGATACCAAGATTAACGGATGAAATGGCCATTCCTGACCTGTCACCAATTGCTTCACGCATTTCATATGCCTTTTGGCTGCAGGCAAGAGCCTTGTCAAAATAATCCATTTTGATGGTTGGGTCTTTGGCCATTTCGCCCAGGTTATTGTAAACCGTTGAAAGGTTGTTGTAGCTGGTTGATATCTGGAACGGATTATTGGTTTTAAGGTTTAGCGCTAATCCAATTTCAAAATGGTGCAATGCTTTTTCATAATTTTTTAAACGCTGGTGGGCCAGGCCTATGTTGTTGTAGGAAATGGACATGGCAGTACTGTCCTTTAATTTCTCATAGCTCTTTAGTGTTTTTGTAAGGTATTTAAGCGCCTTGTTAAAATCCAATTGGTACATGTAAATCAATCCAACGTTGTTGTATGAATCAGCTTCACCCAGCTTATCATTTATAATGGTTTTTATATTAAGTGAAGCAAAATAATTTTTTAATGCTTCAGGATAGTTTCCAAGATCGGTATATACAATGCCAATGTTGTTGTAAGCAGCAGAAATATCTTTTTGGTAATTAACAGCTTTTGCCAGTTTTAAGGCCATGTTGTAGTTGTCAAGGGCTTCAAAATAACTGGAAGTATTTTTATGAATATTTCCCATGCCTATATAAAGTGATGACAGGATTTTTTTGTCACCGGCAGCCTTGCAAACCGGTAAAGCCTTTTGGTAGTACCTCAAGGCTTTTGCATTTACTGCAAGGTCTTCATAATAATACGCAAAGTATTTATACGTTTTCCCCTGGTTTTTTTTATCACCGGTTTTTACAGCCAGTTTGCGCGCTTTTTCCAGGTATGATTTAGCTTTTAGGGTGTCAGTGAATTCAAGTGCCAGGAACATTTCGTGGCAAGCCTGGATTGTTTTTTCATTTTGCCCGTTACCATCCGCTATGCGTTGAAGCGAATCAATGTTTTTTTTATGTGCCTGGCTAAAGCCCATAACACCATAAAGAAAAAACAGTATAACTACGGCTATTGCTCTCATTGTTTTTTAATTCGCTTAAATAAAAGTGAAAGCGTACGCTCTGAAGGGAGTAAGGATTGTTGAATGCGTTTGGCGTATTGTATGCTGTCAATTATTTCCTGTTGTTTTTGCTCAACAATGTGTTTTTGCAAAACCACTTCTTCTTTTTGCGCTTCAATTATTTTTTTCTGGCTCCTTGCGGTCCTGAGTGATCGTAAAATAAAAATTGCCAGCAGGGCAATAACCAAAAAGCCGGCAGAGGCCAAAACCAGTACAATGGTTTCTTTACGGCTTTTTTCTTCCTGTAAAAACTGCTGGTGTTTAAATTCCTGTTTTTGATCGGCTCGCGCAACGGCTTTCTTTTTCTCAAACTCATAAGCCAGTTCGTTCTGCGTGGTTTTTTTGCGGGTGTCTTCATTGTCAATACTGTCCCTATACCGGAAAGCCAGTTTTTGATAAGCCAGTGCCGATTTATAATCATTCTTTTGCTTATGAAGTTCAGTAAGTCCATCATAGACCACGCTCAGGTATTGCCAGTATCCAACAGAAAGTGATAATTTTTCAGCCTTCCTCAGGTAATCTTCGGCTTTTGCATTTTTCTTTTGTTCAAGGTAGGTACTCCCAATGTTTATATAACAACTGGCTATGCCTGGTACATCGCCAAATTTTTCACGTATGTTGAGTGCGGCAAAATAGTTTTCCAACGCTTTTGAATGGTTACCCGTTTCGGCAAATATATTACCAATGTTGTTGTAGCAGTTGGTCATGGCTTTTTCATCCTGCAGTAGAATGTATATTTCAAGCGCTGCGTTGTAGTGCTCAAGCGCTTTTTGGTTATCACCTTTTCCACGCATAACAAGTCCAAGGTTCATTGTGGTGGTTGCAATTCCGGTTTTGCTACCGGCTCTTGTATAATTGGTTAATGAGTTTTTGTAATAGCGCAAGGCCAGGTCGTATTTTTTTTGGTTGGCGTAAACCAGGCCAATGTTATTTTGCACATCCCCTAATCCTTTTGTATCGTTTGAGGTTTCCTTTAGTTTTAACGATTTATAAAAATAGTTCAGCGCCTGGGGGTGATTGCTTTGATTGGAATAAATTATACCAATGAAATTATAAGAGTCGGCAATTCCTTTTTTGTTTTTTGCAAGGTTGAATTGCTCCAGGGCTTTAAGGTAAAATTCAATAGCTTCACCCATTTTTCCTGCGTCCTCGGCAAAATAGCCTTTGAAAATATATGTTTGCCCTGTGTGTTTTGCCGAACGCGATTTACGGGCAAGTGTTATTGCCTGGTCAAGGTAACTGCCGGCTTTTTTTACATCGGTAAATTCATACGTTAAAAAAAGCGTGTTTAAGATGTTTACTTTTTGAGTATCGCTTTTACAGGCAGCCAGTGCCCGGGTTAGCGAGTCGGTATACGTTTCCTGCGAAAACCCGGTTATGGAGATTGAAAAAAACAGTATGCATAGAAATTTCCTCATTCAGGTGACAATTGGCTTTAATGCAAAGCACCGTTTAATTTTGGCAATATACAGGCATGATACAGGGGAATACCGTTTAAAACCAAACGTAAAAACAAGGGTGTTGTACCTGTAAAACATACGTATCCCAAATATAGGACATTGTATGGATTTACGAAACTATAAACCAGGAACTTTTAATATAACAACTCACCAAGAAAACCGCTCAGTACTCCAAGCGAAAGAACCCCAAGCGAGCAAATTACTACAACAACGGTGTTTATCACTGGCAAACAATTAACCGGTGTAGCACTTCCGTCAGCTTCGGTAAAGTACATGGCAATAACAACTTTAAAGTAATAGTAAATGCTTATGGTAGAGTTAACAATTGCCAATACAACCAGCCATGGATAATCATTAAACACATTGGCAAAAAGAAAATATTTACCAAAAAATCCAGCGGTAGGAGGAATGCCCGCCAGCGACACGATGCCTAAAATAACGGCAAGGGCCATCCACGGTTGTGATTTTCCAAGTCCGTTAAACGCGCTTACACCTTCATGTGCCGCGTGGTCTTTTACACGCATGTAAACGGTGAAAATTAACAACGTAGCCAACGAATAAGAAAGGAGATAGAACATCATGTTGAAAATTGACAGGCCAACGTTTGATGCAATAAGCGCCATTAAAATATAACCAACATGCGCCACGCTGGAATAGGCCAGCATGCGTTTGAAATTATCCTGGTATACGGCCGTAACGTTTGCAATGGTCATGGTTAAGCCAGCTATAATGGCAAGCGTTGGAGCCCAATAAGCCGATGCAGAACCAAAAACAAATAAGAACAATTTCATGAAAGCACCAAAACCGGCAATTTTAACTACAGTTGCCATGAACGTGGTGATAATGGTTGGACTTCCGGTGTAAACATCAGGGCTCCAGAAATGGAATGGGGCGGCACCAATTTTAAAGCAAAATGCACACATCATCATAATAACACCAACGTAAAACATGGTTGGCATCCCGTCTTTTGACGCAGCTGCCATGCGAATCATGTCAATGTTGAAGCTTCCTGTACTTCCGTATACCAATGCAATGCCGTATAAGAGTATACCGGTAGCAAAAGCTCCCATCAGGAAATATTTTAATGCCGCTTCGTTTGAGCGAAGGTCGTTTTTCTTGCTCCCAGCAAGTACATATAATGGAATTGAAAGAATTTCCACGCCCAGGAACAACATAAACAAATCGGTGAATGAGAATAAACACAATGCGCCACAGGCCGAGAATAATAGCAACGAGTAATAGTCACCCACATGTTCAAGGCGGTTTTTGTAGCGGTCATACGCCACAAGGCAAACCAGCAATGTTAGCGTTAGGGTAATAATGGAAAACGCAACGGCAATTTTATCCATGAAAATTCCCTGGTATGCCGGGTTAACATAGGGACTGTTCCATTCACGAACCAGTAAACCAATGGTGGTAAGAATTCCGGCTATAACTATGGTAATTACCAATTGCGATTTTTTAGCAAAGGCAGCAAACAAGGCTATTAATCCGGTTACAAATAATGCGGCTAAAGGAATCATCTTATAAAGAAACTTGTGGTGAGTTAATAACTTGAATTAATTTGTCAACGCTTGCACTGGTTAAATCAAATACAGGCTGCGGGTAAAATCCTAAAAGAATTACCAGGGCAGCAACTATACCAAGCACCAGCATTTCAAGGTTGTTTACATCGGTAAATTTTTGGGTTAAGCTTACCTGTGGACCAAACATGGTCAGCTGGTAACTGCGCAGCATATATACTGCACCAAAAATAATGGTCAATCCTGCAAAAATGGATACAGCCCAGTTGTAATCAAATACAGCTTTTAGCAATAAAAATTCGCCTACAAAACCATTCGTTAAGGGAACGGCAACCGCACCCAGCATAATGATCATAAACAGGATAGCAAACTTAGGGGCAACTTTGGCAATGCCTCCCATATCCTCAAGTTTGCGGGTTCCCAACCGTTGTTCAATAATGTCAACTACAAAGAACAAACCAATTACGCTAATACCGTGATTGAGCATTTGAATTAATCCGCCCTGTAAACCTGTAACTGAAAACGCCATAACACCTGCTGCAATTAACCCAACGTGACCAATTGATGAGTAAGCTATCAATCGTTTGAAATCACTTTGCATAATGGCAATTACCGATGCATACACAATACCAAATACGGCCAGGCCAATGAACCATCCCTGTACCGATTGCAATCCTTCTGGTGCCATGGGGATCATCCAGCGTATAACACCGTAAATACCCATTTTTAACATGATACCTGAAAGCAACATGGTTCCCGCCACCGGACTGGTGGTATACGTATCGGGCTGCCAGGTATGGAATGGGAATACCGGCATTTTTATTGCGAATGCCAGGAAGAAACCAATTAAAACATATACAGCTGCTTTTTGTGTAAGTGTGGCAGCATACATCATGTCAATGTCAAATGAACCGGCAAAACTTTTTACGATGATTAATGATGCCAGCATAAAAAGCGATCCGAAGAACGTATAGATGAAAAACTTTAGCGTAATGCGGTTCTTGTCTTTTCCACCCCAAATGGCACAAATAAAATAAATAGGTATCAAGGCAAGTTCCCAGAAGGTGTAGAATAAAATCCCATCCAGTGAGATGAAAACACCAAGCAGTGCAAAATGCATGAAAGCAATTAAACCGTAAAACAGGTGAGGGCGATCAATGTTTTTGTTGTAGTTAACAAGAATAATTAACGGCAGCAGTAAGTTGGTTAAAATAACCATTAACATACTTATACCATCAATACCAAATTTCAAGGTTATGCCGGCTTGCGGTATCCATTCCTTTTGGAAAAGGAAATTATACGATCCATCGGCCTTGAACCGGGTAAGCATGTAAACTGTAATAGCTGCCTGGGCCAATGAACCAAAAAGTGCAACCGTGCGCACAAGGCTTCCCCTTAAAAAGCAGCAAAGTATACTGACAACGAGCGGTAGAATTAAAATTTCCAAAATACTTATATCAAAAAGTTAAACAATAAAATCAAAATAATGCCGGCAACCATACCGAATAAATAAAACTCAATGTTTCCGCTTTGTACCAGGCGAACAACTTTACTTCCTTCAGTCACAGTTTTACCCGCAAGTCTTACAATGCCATCAACAATCATGTTATCCATTACGTTGTGCGCAAATGACGATAACCATGCAATTGGTTTCACAAACAACATGTCATACAACTCATCAACCCAGAATTTATTGGCCGATGCTTTTTCCCAGCCAACCATTTTGTCATCTGCTTCGGCAAGGGCTTTGTCTTTCACATATTTTTTATGCAGGAAATAAATAATGGCAGCAACCATTATTGTTGCACCCAACATGAGTAACCATTCCTGGTTGTGGGTAAGGTGCGGATGTTTGGCACGTAACTTATCGGTATTGTCAGCCAGGTGATGCGCCATCCATTGACCTGATTTTTTCATGATCAATCCCGGTGTATTCAAGGCCCCGCCCAACAATGAAAGTCCTGCAAGAATAATTAACGGAAAAGTCATGCTTGCCGGTGATTCATGCAAATGATGCTCCTGCTCATGCGTGCCGCGGAATGTGCCATGGAATGTAAGGAAATACATGCGAAGCATATAAATACCGGTTATGGCAGCGCTGCCCATGGTCAATAACCAAACGGCTTTGTTTTGAACGAATGCATGTGCTAATATTTCATCCTTTGAATAAAAACCTGACAGTAACGGGAAACCAATAATGGCAAGTGTTCCAATTAAGAATGTAGCATGCGTAATTTTCAGGTGCGATTTTAATCCGCCCATTTTGCGAATGTCCTGCTCACCACCCATGGCATGAATAACGCTTCCTGAGCCAAGGAAAAGGAGTGCTTTAAAGAATGCATGTGTGGTTAAATGGAACATTGCCGAGGTATAAGAACCTAAACCAAGTGCAATAAACATTAGTCCTAACTGCGAAACGGTGGAGTAGGCGAGTACTTTCTTGATGTCGTTTTGACGCAGGCCAATAACTGCCGCAAATAACGAAGTGGCCAATCCCACCCACAAAATAATGTCTTTTGTATACGGTGCCGCTTCAAATAAAGCGCTCGAACGCGTGATCATGTAAATACCTGCGGTAACCATGGTAGCGGCATGTATAAGTGCCGAAACCGGTGTTGGTCCTGCCATAGCATCGGGCAACCAGGTATACAATGGAATTTGCGCACTTTTACCCATTGCGCCAATAAATAAACAAATGGTAATCCAAAACAATTCATCGCTACCAGCTGCTGACACCTGGTCAAACACTTCTTTGTATTCAAATGAACCGTAATTGGCATAAATAAGGAATAAGCCCATTAACAACCCAAGGTCACCAATACGGTTCATGATAAATGCTTTGCGTGCGGCTTTACCATATTCCTTGTTGTCATACCAGAATCCAATCAACAGGTATGAACAAAGTCCAACGCCTTCCCATCCAAAGAACATCATCACATAGTTGCTTCCCATTACTAGTAACAACATGCTGAACACGAAAAGATTTAAATACGCAAAGAATTTGTAGAAACCTTCGTCTTCATGCATGTATCCAGTAGAATAAACATGAATAAGGAAACCAATTCCGGTAATGATAAGCATCATCCATATGGATAAGTTATCAGCCTGGAACGAAAAGTTAACCTGGAAGTCGCCAACATTGATAAAGGTAAATACATTGGCAACGGTTGTATCATGCACTTTCATGAACAACAATACCGTTACGGCAAACGAACACAAAATGGCACCTGAGGCAATAATGCCCACCATGCCTTTTGACATTTTTTTGCCAAACAAACCGGTAATGATAAAACCCAGTAAGGGAAATAAGGGAACTAAGGGAATGAGTTTTTCTAATGCCATACTATCCTTTTAATTTATCGAGGAAACTAATATCAGTTGATTTTGTGTTGCGGTAAACCATTACCAGAATGGCTAATCCAACCGCGGCTTCGGCTGCAGCAACAACCATGATGAAAAACACCATTAATTGGCCGTCACCTTTACCGCCTAAATACGTTGAGAATGCTACCAGCAGTAAATTCACTGCGTTAAGCATGAGTTCAATGCACATCAATACAATGATGGCATTCCTGCGCATTAAAACGCCCATAGCGCCAATGCTGAATAAAACGGTACACAAAAACAGGTACCAGTTTATGCTTACACCCGAGTTAACTATTGTATTCATGAGTTTTGACTTTGTTTTTCACGTTTGCCCAACAATACGGCTCCAACCATGGCTGCAATAAACAGGATGGAAGAAACTTCGAAAGGAACAACGTACTTTGTAAATAATAAACGACCAAGGTTTTCAGTCAATCCCTGGTTTGCCGATTCAAGCGTAACGTCTTGCGTTACCATTAATGAACTGTCTTTTAACGCGGCTACCATTACTATTAGTAACATTCCGGCCGATGCTACGGCTGCAAACTTAATTCCTACCGATTTTTGTGGTTCGGTGTCACGGCTTAAGTTCAGTAACATCAGCACAAACAGGAACAATACCATGATTGCACCTGCATAAACAATAATGTTTACAACGGCAACAAACTGTGCGTTCATTAAAACGTATTGTGCCGATATTAAAAAGAAGGTAACTACAAGCCATAACACGCTGCGAACAGGGTGCGGATTAAATACTACCAATAATGCTGCGAGAACAGTGAGGCCTCCCAAGCCGTATGCCAAATATTCCATTTCTTATTTTTCTGCTTTTTGTTTGTGAGCCTGGCGTTTCGTTACGTCCACGCGCTTGTCAATTTTTTCTACCAATACATCTTTGCCGTATACAAATTTTCCACGCGTATATTCAGTCGGCACAATTCTGTCTGTCAAAAAAATCGCTTCTTTCGGACAAGCTTCTTCACACAATCCGCAGAAAATACAACGCAACATGTTTATTTCATAAACCGCTGCATATTTCTCTTCCCTGTATAGTTTCTCTTCACCTTTTTTACGTTCAGCTGCCGTCATGGTAATGGCTTCAGCCGGACACGCAACTGCGCATAACCCACATGCTGTACAATTCTCAGCCCCATTCTCATCACGTTTCAATACATGCATACCACGGTATACAGGCGCAAACGGTCGCTGTTGTTCAGGGTACTTTGTGGTGTTGTGTTTCCTGAACAAATGTTTGAAGGTGGTCCACAATCCACCCAAAATAGCGGGTAAGTACAACTTCTCCTTGAAGGTCATTTCCTTCTTGGATACTTGCTTACTCCTGTTACTTAAACTTTCCATAATTTCTCCTCTTTTTCGCCACTAAGACACAAAGTCAAAAAAGTGGCACTAAGTTTATTTTCATTCTGCCTGTTCAAGGCGTTTTTCGTCAAACAAAAGCGGATCGCTTAAAAGCTATCCCGTCTCTATTCTAGCGTCTTGTTACTAGCGTCTAATGACTAGTTGTTAAACCATCCCCAGTTCCACGCTTCAACCAAGCCCGTAACCAACATATTTATCAATGCCAATGGTATTAACATTTTCCAACCCAAATGCATTAACTGATCATAACGGAAACGTGGCAATGACCAGCGAATCCACATGAACACAAATATGCCAATGAATATTTTCATAAAGAATACGGCAAAACTTGCAAAAGCCAGCCAGTTTCCATCCAATGCCTGCATGCCAGGGAAGTTATAACCACCAAAGAACAAACAGGTAATGATTGCCGATGAAATAAACATGTTGATGTATTCAGCAAACAAAAAGAAACCAAGTTTCATTGAACCATATTCTGTATGGTAACCACCAATCAACTCGCTTTCGCATTCTGCCAAATCAAATGGAGCACGGTTACATTCAGCCAGGGCACAGGTAAAGAAAATGATGAATGCAAGGGGTTGGTAAAAAATATTCCAGGCAAAACCCTGAAGCGCTTCAACACCATAAAGTCCACCGCCCTGCGATGCAACAATGCTGCCTATGTTCAGGCTTCCGGTCATCATGACAATGGTAATGATACAAATACCCATAGCCAATTCATACGATATCATTTGCGATGAGGCACGAATAGCGCCAAACAATGAATATTTATTGTTTGATGACCATCCACCAACCATAATGCCATAAACACCCATGCTAACAAATCCCATAACAAACAGGATTCCAACGTTAAGGTCGGCAATTTGCATAGGAACAATACGGTCTCCAAATTGCCAGCTTGTACCCCATGGAATAACAGCTCCCGTCATACACGCAGTAAACATGGCGATGCCTGGTGCAAGTATGAAAAGGAATTTTTCAGATGCAGCAGGAATAAAATCTTCTTTAAAGAACATTTTGCCGGCATCGGCCAGTGGTTGCAAAGCACCCCACGGACCCGCACGGTCAGGGCCAACACGGTCCTGCAACCAGGCTGCAATTTTTCGTTCAAAATACGTTGAGTACGTTGCAATCAAAAGTGTAATACCAAAGATTACAAGAACCAGTACAGATTTTTCGAGTATATAATAAAAATCAATTTCCATTAATTGAGCGCTTTATTTTTTTTATGATCAGGTTCTTTTAATTCGTAGTGGTTTTGCGAAATAACCGAATGACGGTTGATGTGGCGCGGGCCTTCAATGGTCCACTTACTAACATCTTTTTTATCAAAACGGCATTCGTTGCAAATCCATCCTGGTTTTCCATCCACATCTTCAACTTCACCGTATTGGTCTTTACGTGCTGTTACACGGAAAATTTCATTTCCATACATCCAAACCACAGCTTTGCCCGAACATTTTTTGCATTCGCAATTTGCCTGCATGGGTTTTAAAAACCACACGCGTGATTTAAAACGGAATGTTTTGTCGGTTAAAGCGCCTACAGGACAAACATCAATTATGTTACCTGAAAAATCATTGTCAATGGCTTTTTCAATGTAAGTGCTTATCTCGGCATGATCACCACGGTGAATTACACCATGTGAACGACCATCGGTTAACTGGTCGGCAACGTAGGTACAGCGGTAGCACAAAATACAACGGTTCATATGCAGTTTTACATACGGACCAATATCGGTAGGTTCAAAGGTTCTGCGTTTCTCTTCGTAACGTGTTCCTTCTTTTCCATTTTCAAAACCTAAATCCTGCAAATGACATTCGCCTGCCTGGTCGCAAATAGGGCAATCAAGCGGGTGATTGATCAATAAAAACTCTACAACACCTGCGCGGTTTTCAAATACACGCTGACTTGTTTTGTTTTTTACAACCATGCCGTCCATGATGGGGGTAGAGCAGGATGCAACCAGCTTTGGCATAGGACGCGGGTCTTTTGTTGACCCAGCAGCAACTTCAACAAGGCAGGTACGGCATTTACCACCGCTGCCTTTTAGCTTACTGTAATAGCACATAGCCGGTGGCACTACATCGCCACCAATTTTGCGCGCAGCGTTCAGGATGGTTGTTCCATCCTCAACTTCTACTTCAATATCATCAATCGTTACTTTTGCCATTCGTCAATTATCAATTATCAATGATCAATTATCAATTAAACTTCTACACTGTTACAGCAACAGGTTCTTTTGCCAAACCGTAATTGCGTTTTTGCGCTTCCTCGGGTTTGTTTACATGCCACTCAAATTCATCGCGAAAATGACGGATGGCTGCGGCAACAGGCCAGGCAGCAGCATCGCCCAACGGACAAATGGTATTTCCTTCAATTTTCTTATTGATGTCTTCAAGCAATGTAATGTCACGTAAATTTCCTGTACCATATTCAAGCCTGCGCAATACCTTTTCCATCCATCCCGTTCCTTCACGGCAGGGCGAACATTGTCCGCACGATTCATGTGCATAAAAGCGTGCAAAATTCCAGGTGTTTCTCACAATGCACTGGTCTTCGTCATATACAATAAATCCACCTGAACCAAGCATTGACCCGGTAGCAAATCCACCATCAGCCAAACTTTCATAGGTCATTAAACGCTGTTCTCCTTTAGCTGTTTTGTATAGCAAGTAGTGAGGTAAAATAGGAACTGAAGATCCGCCCGGTACACAGGCTTTCAGTTTTTTTCCGTTTTTAATACCTCCGCAATATTCATCACTCAGTACAAATTCTTCAACCGGAACGCCTAACTCAATTTCGTAAACACCGCCTTTGTTGATGTTGCCGCAAGCTGAAATTAGTTTTGTTCCCGTAGATTTTCCAATGCCTATTTTTGCATATTCATCGCCACCGTCATTTATAATTGGTACAACTGCAGCAATGGTTTCAACGTTATTTACAACGGTTGGACATCCCCATAAACCTTTAACAGCTGGGAATGGAGGTTTGATGCGTGGGTTACCGCGTTTTCCTTCGAGCGATTCAAGTAATGCAGTTTCTTCGCCACATATATAGGCGCCACCACCGGGAGCAACAAACAAATCAAAATCATAACCTGAGCCAAGAATGTTTTTACCCAACCAACCGTGGTTGCGTGCTTCAACAATGGCTTTTTCCAGAATATCAAGAATCCACATATACTCACCGCGTATGTAGATGTATGAAACATTTGCTCCAAGGGCATAACTTGAAGTGATCATTCCTTCAATCAAAAGGTGAGGAATGTACTCCATAAGGAAGCGGTCTTTGAAAGTACCCGGTTCGCTTTCGTCAGCATTGCAAACAAGGTAACGTGGAACGCCTGCTGGTTTAGCAAGGAAACTCCATTTCATTCCAGTTGGGAAACCCGCACCACCACGGCCGCGCAATCCCGACTTTTTCACTTCCTCCAGTACCTGGTCGGGGCTCATTGTTTTAAGCGCCTTTTCCACCGAACGGTAACCGCCTTTCTGGCGATATACTTCGTAGGTTTCAATGCCCGGTACGTTAATGTGTTCTAATAATAGTTTTCTTCCCATTATTTATTCTTCTTTTTCGCCACAGATTTCACAGGTTAACACAGCTATTAATGTGTTCTGTTGGTCTGCTTAATTGGTTTCTCAAATCTTTAAAAACGCGGCTTCAAAAGTCCCGTTTCTCAAATCCCACATCTCAAATCTAATTTCTATGCTTAGCTCTGTATTCGTCAATCAATGTATCCACCTTTTCAGGTGTCAAATGTTCGTGGAATTGTTTTCCGCATTGCAACATTGGTGCGTACCCACATGCTCCAAGACATTCAGCTGTTTTAAGTGTAAATGCTCCGTCAGCAGTGGTTTCACCCACTTTAATATTCAGTCGTTTTTCAATGTGCTCAATTAATTTGTCGCTGCCTTCAATCATGCATGGTCCTGTGCGGCAAACTTCAAATACTGTTTTTCCAACCGGCTCAATGTTAAACATGGTGTAGAAAGAAGCTACTTCATAAACTTCAATTGGCTGGATTTTTAAAATTTCGGCAACGTAATCCATGGTGTCGGGGCTTAACCAACCGCCAAATTCCTCTTCGGCAATGTGCAATACACGAAGTATGGCGCTTTTTTGTTTGCCTTCAGGATATTCGCTAATTACGCGCTCAACCAAAGCCATGGCTGTTGGGCTGAATTGCGGCTTTACGCCTGTTGCTTTTGGATGATAATTACTATGTCCTCCCATAAATCAATTCAAAAATCATTATTCAAAATTCATAATTAAGCGTCAAGTTCGCCTGCAATCACATTCAAACTACTCAGTGTCAAAACGGCATCACTTATCACTTGCCCGGTTATCATTTCAGGATAGGCCTGGTAATAAATGAAGCATGGTCTGCGGAACTGCAAGCGGTACGGGGTACGTCCACCATCACTCACCAAATAATATCCCAGCTCACCGTTTCCGCCTTCAACGCTGTGGTACACTTCACCAACAGGCACAGGTGTTTCTCCCATGATGATTTTGAAGTGATAAATCAAGGCTTCCATTTTGGTATATACATCGTCTTTCGGAGGTAAATAAAACTCCGGTACATCGGCATAATGTTTTCCTTCCGGCATTCCAGCAAGGGCTTGTTTAATGATGCTAAAGCTTTGACGAATTTCTTCCTGCCTTACCATGAAACGATCGTAGGTGTCGCCATCTTTTCCAATAGGAACATCAAATTTAAAATCCTGGTATGAGCAGTAAGGGTTCATTACACGCACATCATAATCAACACCTGCTGCACGTAAATTTGGTCCTGTAAAGCCGTAATCCAACGCGCGTTTTGCACTTATTGGTCCTGCTTTCATGCAACGGTCCATAAAAATGCGGTTACGCGCCAGCATGTTGTTGAATTCTTCAAATTTCGCAGGGAAAGTTTTAATGAATTTATCCAGTTTCTTGTGAAAGTCTTTTGAAAATTCACGTTCAAATCCGCCAATGCGGCTAATGTTTGTTGTTAAACGTGCACCACAAACAGCTTCAAATAAATCGTAAATCTCTTCGCGTACCTGGAACATGTAGGTAAAGCCCGTTAGTGCTCCGGTATCAACACCAATTACAGCATTGCACACCAGGTGGTCGGCAATACGCGCCAATTCCATAATGATGACACGCATGTAATCCACTTTTTTTGGAATATCAGCCTGTATTAATTTTTCAACCGTTAAATGCCAGCCAATGTTGTTGATGGGCGATGAGCAGTAATTTAAACGGTCAGTAATGGGTGTAATTTGGTTGTAAGGCCTGCGCTCAGCTAATTTCTCAAATGCACGGTGAATGTATCCAACTGTTTGCTCTGATGACAAAATCCGTTCACCATCAACCTTCAGGATATTCTGAAAAATACCATGTGTAGCCGGATGGGTAGGGCCCAGGTTCAGCGTGGCAATTTCACCATCAATCGTATCGGTTGAGGGCAACTCTGGTGCTTTGTGAATGTTAATGTCTTTACTCATTATAAATATTTTTTAACCACATTAGAATTCTTTAGATACCTTAAGATTTAATTTTTTCTTAAGTGGCCTAAAGTGTACTTAAGTGTTTCATTTTATCTTCCAAAATACCTGTCATCCTTATCTTCGCGTGTAGCATCTTCCAACTGGTATTCTTTACGCATTGGATGGTAATCCATATCATCTTCGTTCAAAATGCGTTTCATGTTGGGGTGACCATCAAACCAGATTCCAAAGAAGTCAAACGTTTCACGTTCCTGCCAGTTAGCAGTTTCAAATAAATCGGTAATGGTTGGAACATGTGGATTGCCTATTGCGAAAAATGTTTTTAAACGCAGGCGGAAATTGTTTTGTAAGCTATGAAAGTGATAGACAACACCCAGTTCTTTCCCTTTGTCGTCAGGGTAGTGCATACCGCCCAATAGAGTCAGGAAATGGATTTTTAGTGTTTCATCGTTCTTAAGCCATGTAATTACGTCCTTGATTTTTTCTTTGGAAATTTCAAGCGTAAGCATGCCATAAGGTTCTTCGGTTTTTAAAACAGCTCCCGGGAAAGCTTCGTTCAATGCAGTTGCTACCTGTTGGTTTGTAAGTGCCATGCCCCTGTTTTAGTGGTTAAGTTTATATTTCTCCAACAAATTTTTGTATTCGTCAGAATAACGTCTCCTGAACGATTCGTTTTTTGTAAGCTCCTGTATTTTCATAACCCCGTCAAGAATTTGCTCAGGACGTGGTGGGCAACCGGGGACATACACATCAACAGGTATTACGCGGTCAATACCCTGCAACACGCTGTATGTGTCAAAAATACCACCACTGCTTGCACAGGCACCAACCGAAAGAACCCATTTGGGTTCGGCCATCTGGTCATAAACCTGGCGCAAAATGGGAGCAAGTTTTTTAGAAATGGTTCCTGCCACAATCAGCAAATCAGCCTGGCGTGGTGAGAAAGACATGCGTTCCATGCCAAATCGTGCCATGTCATAGTTTGATCCCATAGTGGCCATAAATTCAATACCGCAGCACGATGTGGCAAACGGCAATGGCCAAAGTGAATTTGCGCGGGCATTACCAATTACTTTTTCAAGCATGGTAAGCTGGTAACCCGAAGCATTGTATGCTTCAACTTTACCGGTTCCCTTAGCGTCTTTATTTTCTTTTTCTTTCGACATACGTCAAATATTATTTGTCCCACTCAAGGGCACCTTTTTTCAAAACATAAATAAAACCAGCCAGGAAAAAGCCCACAAACATGGTCACTGCCAAAAGCCCTTCGAGCTGTAGTTCTTTGAAATTCACTGCGTATGGGTAGAAGAAAATAACCTCTACATCAAACAGTACAAACAAAATAGCGGTCATGAAATACTTAACCGATACAGGGAAACGCGCATCGCCCTTTGACTCGATTCCACACTCAAAATTGGAATCCTTGTTTTTCGCTCTCAGGCGCGGACCTAAAAGGTGGGTTACAACAAGTACAAGGGCCACAAAACCAATGGCAACTCCTGCTTGAATAATAATGGGAAAGTAATTTACGGGACCGTTCATACAATGGGTGAAATTTCTCCCACAATATTAAGGTTTTTCTCTATTCAAGATTCGTATTTTTAGCTGAATTGCTATTTAGAAACGTTCTAAAAGGACTGCGTATAGTCCAGTGTTTCAGGCACAAATGTTAATGGTTTTTAACAAAGGTTAATTAAAACATTTAGTTCCTAAACTTTAGTTTTAAAATCAGTTATTTGCTAAGCTGTTTTAAAATTCATTGCCTCAATAATAATTTAGCCGTTGCAATTACACATAAACACAAATAAACGAACGATATGCGTATACTTTTTTCACTTGTTTTTTTGCTAAATCATTTTTTAGTGGCGGCCCAAAACACGCAGGTTTTTGAGCGGACAAATGGTGTTATTGAAATAAAAACGCAGCATGCACCCATGACGCTAATTGGCAATTCTGCAAAAAATGCATTTATTTCATATGGCGCTATGTCGCCAACTGGAATGGTAAAACTTACCCTGGTAAAAACCGAATCGGGATTGATGCATGAATACAAAATGATAAAATTTGGCAAGGAAAAGCGGTGGCCCTGTGCTGCATTTATGCTCAACAGCAAATTATATATAGTTTATACCGCCAATGTGCGCAAGGCAAGCCGCCTTATTTACTATGTATACGAAATAAATACGCAAACATTGGAATTAGGTACTGAAGCAAAAAAAATACTGGATTTTACCTATACCAACCGGTTTGAGGAGCTGGCAGCCATTAACGGTTTTCAGGTTTCGGGCACACAAAACCATGGGGTTGTTTTTTGGTTTTGTACACCGCAAATTACACCCGGTGCTTTTTATGTGCAACCAACAGGTAATTATACCATGCATTTTTTCTTTTGTAACAATGAACTGAACCTTGAGCGTTCACCGTTGTGTGATGTGCCTGTGACCAGTGAATTCAGGCAGGAAATTGTGAGTCCCGGTGGCAGCATGTATTTTTTATTCCAGGATAAAGGGGCCAATGCAAATGCCGGAACAACATCGCCCTTTAAGGTGTTGAAATTAGATGCAGCCGGCAATGTGAAAAATGAAAAATTTGGCTTGCCTGACCAGGACATTGTTGATGCAAAACTGGTCATGAATAAAAAGGGAGAATTGCAGGTTGCCGGGTATTGCCTGAGCGAAAAAAATGAAAAATTATTCAATGTTTTTACGGCTGCGTTTGACACAAATTCGCTGGAAATACATCATGTTAAAGTGTCGGCCTCCAACCTTGTACCAGGTGCCGATGAAAGCAAAAATGGCGATATGAATTATTACCTGAAAGAGGTGTTGTTTGACGGAGCAGGCAATTTGTACGTAGTGGGTGAGCAGTATAAACAACATATTTGGGTGTCATATGCACCAGTAACCAACAGGTTTAATTTTGGAGCAATTAATTTAACCACAACCCGTATGGAGGCAACTGGTGAAGAACGCACTTATGATTACGGTGATGTTTTTGTTACATGTTTACCCGCTTCAACCTTTGAAGCAAAAACCACACGTATTGGCAAAATGCAGGAAATTAGCGAGTCGGTGGTGCCTTTTGCCTCATTTATGGCCAAACCTTCGGCTAAAACAGGGATTGACATTTTGTTTAACAGTTTTGCAGAAGGTGATTTTTCGCGCGATGAGCGTTATGTAAATGATAAAAGCCGTAAAAAAGAACTGGTGTATAAGCTTGTGCAGGTTAATGCCACCTGTGAAAAAACAACAAAAAAGTATTTATGTGACCTGCATGAGAATACAGAAAGCCGTGTTCCATTGGGCTATTACTGTAAAAACCGCCTGGTAATAAATGAGCACCAGCTTTTGCCTGATGGGTCTTGCCTTATTGTGGTGAATGAGCCAGGGTATGGTAAAAAAGTTTTTGTGTGGAAGTAGATTGGTAGCCGGAGCAAGCAGCAGTAGTAGTAGTAGTAATAGCAGCAGCAACTGAGACAGCGGCAGAAAGATTAATGCTAATGGTAGTAACTGTGTTGACTTTGTTATTTGCCCTACCGGCTAAACGTCATGGCAACAAACAACACCGCAAAAAACAGGACAAGTGCAGCAACAATCAATACAATGCCTACAGCTGCCAGTATTGAAAAATTCATAAAAAGCTGTACCATTAAAATTACCAGCAAGGCAAGTATTCCCAATACAATTCCCAGCATAATACCCGATGAAAAAATTCCCCCGGCCAACTCAGGGTCAAATGCCAGTGCAACCAATGCGGCTGCAACCACCAGGGCAGCATAAAGCATTACAACCAACAGAAAGACATTTATATTTAACGTGAACGCAAAACGTACAAAAAAAGCCAGGGGAACAGGAACGTTAAACGCCAACAGGCCCAATAAATAAAGTACTGCTTTGTTGTCAACCGCCTCACTTATTTCAGGTACAAAACCAGCACCTGCAAAACTGAGTGCAAACCAGGCCCAGGACAGGGTAGGTAAGGTTAACGGGAAAGAAAATAAAATGATTATAGCAGCTGCTACGGCCAACAGAATAAGGAAGGTGAACAGGATTTTTTTTCCGTGCAATTGCCACCACATTCCTTTTTTACGTTTGACTTGTTTGTACGTGTCTTCATTCAAAGAATACTGTTCATGCGCACGTTTATAGTTGCGTTGCTGATTTTTTGAAATGTGTGGCTGGTTTTTTTTGTGGTTTGTTTCGGCTGTTGAAAACGTCTCTTCCTCCACATCGTTTACAGGTGTCACAGGAGCAGTCACAACCGGGTTGGTTTGTTCGGCCGAATCTATATAAACAATTGTATTAACTAACGTGTCGGTACCTGGTGAAGTGGATGCCAGATCTTGTTTGCCTGCTGCAGCCTGTCTTTGTACTTTTTCGTGTTTATGCCTGTAAAATCCTTTGCGGTATTTGCGTTTGGTTACATTGCATGCACCAATGGTGAATAGTATGATTACGAGCAATGCCCGTGCTATAAATAATTTATTCATGATTAATTTGGTTAGGGTTAATAATTGAAGTGAATCAACTATTAACTAACCAGGGTAGGACGTAATGCTGAAAATGGTATTGCGTATGCAGTTGGCAACCGAATTGTTGCTGCGACCTTTTTTGCTGTGAATAACCTTTTTCATTTCTTATAAGACACCTAAACTACAAAAAAGTTTAATGATGTGTAATTTATTGATCAGCGAATTTCAAATCTCTAATTTCGAAAAAATGATGCGCGGAAGATAAGCAACTGATTTAGTGTGTCTTGTATTGAGGCGTTGCGCGAAACTCGGAATTCGAAACTCGGAATTCGAAATTCGAAATTCGAAATTCGAAATTCGAAATTCGAAACTCGGAATTCGAAATCACTTCTCCCTTTCAACGGTATAATTCACCAAAAATTCCAGCGCTTTTTTAGCGTCATTATCAGGGAAGGGTTTGATCACTTCCAGGGCCTTGTTTTTATACTCGTGCATTTTTTCGGTGGCGTATTTAATACCACCATGTTTGGTAACAAGTTCAATTACTTCTTTTACTTTTTTATTGTCCTCGTTATGGTTTTTAACCGTGTTTATAATGTTGCGCTTTGTTTCGCGGTCAACATTGCTTAGCGTATAAATCAAGGGCAATGTCATTTTGCGTTCACGAATATCAATTCCCGTTGGTTTTCCAATGTCTTTTCCGGCACCGTAATCAAATAAATCGTCTTTGATCTGGAAAGCCATGCCGGTTAACTCACCAAACAAACGCATTTGCTCAATCACTTCTTTGCTTTGTTTTTGTGATGCCGCACCACACGAACAACATGATGCCAGCAATACAGCTGTTTTCTGGCGGATGATGTCGTAATAAATTTCTTCGGTAATGTTTAATTTACGCGCTTTTTCCATTTGCAGCAATTCACCTTCGCTCATTTGCTGAACCGCATTGGTCACAATGCGCAATTGATCAAATTCACCGTGGTTTACTGAAAGAATAAGGCCTTTTGACAATAAAAAATCGCCAACCAGTACGGCAATTTTATTTTTCCATAAAGCGTTTAGCGAGAAAAATCCCCTGCGTTCAAAACTATCATCCACCACATCGTCATGCACCAGGGTTGCTGTATGCAACAACTCAATTAACGAGGCACCCACATACGTAGATTCCTGAACCGGTCCAAACATTTTGGCTGAAATGAACACAAACATGGGACGTAGCTGTTTACCCTTGCGTTTAATGATGTAATGCGTAACGCGATCGAGCAGGGCAACATTGCTTTTCATGGATTGTTTGAATTTGATTTCAAACTCAACCATTTCAGCATCAACAAATTTTTTTATATCAGCTACCGATTCCAATTTTGACTAGTACCAAGGTAAAACAATATTGGATAGTGTATGTGTTAAATGCGTAATTTTAATATATTAGTAGCCAGTAAATTAACCTGTATGGCAAAGGCAAAACGAACCGAGAAAGAATTTAAAACCGAAGACGATTTCTTTAAAAACGTTTGGGCAGTTGTGCGTTTAATTCCAAAGGGACGCGTTACTTCGTATGGTGCCATTGCAAAATATTTAGGCGCTGCGGGCTCAAGCCGAATGGTTGGCTGGGCCATGAATGCCTCGCACAAACAAAAAAACTTACCCGCACACCGTGTGGTAAACAGGGTAGGCTTGTTGTCAGGTAAACATAATTTTGGGCCGGGCAATGAAATGAAAAACCGTCTTGAAAAAGAAGGCATAAAAGTGAAAAAGGATATGGTGGTGGATTTTAAAAAGTTGTTCTGGGACCCAATGCTGGAACTGGAATTATAATAAGTGTGAAGCTTTAGCAGTTTGATTTATTCAGGAAAATCAAATTTCGCGTTTCATAAATCAAATTTTTTCAGGATTGTTTTAATTTCTTCAACATCGCTTACCCAATTGATGATAAACCCCTCACGTTCCATTTTGCGCCACCAGGTCATTTGCCGTTTGGCGTATTGGTGAATGGCCGTTTCAAGTTGGGTAAACAATTGATCACGGGTAATTTTTCCCAGTAAATAATACGAAAGAAACTTATACTCCAGTCCAAAATACTGGAGTTGTTCATGCGTAACTCCGCTATGTATTAAATTTTCAGCCTCTTCAATCAATCCGTTTTCCAGGCGGTCAACCAGGCGCCATGAAATGTATGCACGCCTTTGTTCAAGTGTGGTTTTTCGCCCAAAAATAACCGGTTTAAGTTCATGGAATTGTATGGGTGGAGCAGGATTGATTTTTAGGTATTCAAGAATTTCAATGGCGCGCACCAACCGTTTTTGTGTGCTGGTGTCAAACTTGTAATTTTTTGCCATCGTATCTTTTTCAATCCATTCAACCAATTGTGCGGTAGTTTTTGTTGCTAAAACCTGGCGCAGTGTTGGGTTGTTGGGTATGGCAATTAGTTGATTTTTTTTTAGAACAGTATCAAAATACAAACCAGTTCCCCCACACAATACAGGTGATTTTCCGCGCAATTGAATTTCACCAAACGCTTTGTAAAAATCGTTTGCAAATGCATGCACGTGGTAGTTTTCGGTGGGCTCCAGTACGTCAATCAAGTGGTGGGGAATTTCACCATAATCAGCAAGGTCTTTCCCGGTTCCAATATCCAGTTTTTTATACACCTGCCTTGAATCAATTGAAATGATTTCACCATTGAATAAACGGGCAGTTTCAACGGCTAATTTTGTTTTGCCTGATGCGGTGGGACCGAGTATGATGATGCAGTTATGATTCATTGCTCAGCGTAAAGGTATGGATTTCTCACGCCTTTTACCAGGTTGATTTCGGTGGTGGTTATGATGCTCACTGTGGTTTATAAAAAGCCAGGGCGATACGTATTGCTACCCGATTTGATAAAAAAAGGATTGATTGAAGAGGATGCTTTTTATGACTGCCGATAATTGGATACGCTTGTTTTGGTGTTAAAAAAACTCAGAATGTCTTTACAAGTTTATAATTTCCAATAGTTTCAAACCTCAAATCCGTCCCATCATTTTCTTTAAAAAAACGTTCGTGTGTTTTGGTGTTTACAAACAATGCAACTGGTTTTGTAAAATCAATTTCCTCAAATCCCAGTCGTTTTAAACCAGCTGTTTCACCCGTAAGCGGATCAATATAGGTCATCACATCGCCCGGGTTATGTTCCTTTGTAAATTTAGTGAGGAGTTTACTTAAGCCACCCGTTATGCTTACAAAAGGAATGGTTGCAAACCGCACCAACTCAAATGAACGTTGGTTTGGTTCAAGACGGTCCATTTTACGCCCTTTGCTGAAGGTGGCCATGGCAACAATTTGTTTTTCGTGTATAAGGGCGTAATGACTTGCCGAACTGGCATAGCCCATTAAATGGTATTTATCCAGGAACTGGCTTGCTGTTTCTTTGGTTGTTTTAACCGCAGTACATGAACGTGCATCAACTTTGTCATGATACCCGGCATGCCAGCTAATGCGCGAGGCCACCACATCGGCATGTTTTTTCCAGAGGTCCTGAAACAGTAAAAGCGTGTGTTTTGGAAGGTGTGCCAATTCGCCATAGCGGTTGTATGGAACCAGCTCAACCTGTTTTGTTTTTTTATCGCCCTTAACGGTAAATGTATAATTGCCGGTTACATCAAACAAAAAAGCTGGTAAACCATAATGATTCACCAGCTTTTCTACAATGTTTTGTGATGTAAATGCGTTATTCTTCACGATGCATTATTCATCGCCACCGCCCTGCATTTTCTCCATTTCTTTCTGGAAATCGGCCATGGTTTTTTTGGTATATTCTTTTGGAATTTCAAAATACTCACTGGGTACTTTCATTTTTTCCAATGTTTTTACTTTCATGGCAATGGTCATTCCATTATCATTGTGCACATTGTACTCCAATGCAAAACCTTTTAAAAACGGGTATTGCTTGTTTGTTCCTTTAATTTCTTCGGTTACCCAGGCGTTGGTAACAATACCGTCAGCCTTGCTTTTGATTTCGGCTTTCTTGCACTTGTAACCGGCAATTTCTTTTGTTTCTTCCGTATAAGTTACATCATAGTCTTTTGACGCATCGGCACTTTCTTTTTCCATGTCTTTTGGGTCAATGGTATAGGCCGTTTTGGTGCCAAACTGGTCCATTAACATGAAACCGGTTTTCTTTTCGCTGTCGCTGACCGATACGGTTGTAACACCCATTACCGATTGCTCAACGCGTACTTTTGCACCTTTTACATAACTCACCATTTCTTTGGGAAGCATGGCTGCATAAGGTTCAAACATTTCAGGAAGCTCCTCATACACTATTTCGTAAACAATTTTCGCTTCAAGACCTTTGTCTTTGCCACCTGCAGGAGCAAAACCAGCTGCAACTGTTACACCCAGCAAAAGGGCGCCAACTATCAATTTCTTCATGTTTTTGAGATATTTAAAATTTACGAATACTAATCAGAAATAACCATGCCAAAAATCTTTTTGACTTCGTTTTCAAATTCTGAGAGCTTTACTTTTTTATACCCGGTAGGTAAATTGAATTCAGCATCGTCAACGCTTTCGGCCCTGAATTTGGTGGCCTTTAAACGCATGCGAAGTCCATACCGCTCAATTTCATATTGTAAGAGCACACCTTTAATGTCGTCATACGGGTAACACCAGTTGGCATTTTCAAGTTCAATATCGGTAGTATACCAAAGTTCAGACTCAGGGTAAGAAATGTCTTCAAAAACGGCTACTTTTTTCATTACGTCAAAACCTGCCAGGGTGTCTTTGTCATTCACTTCAAGGTATGTTACCTTAGGAAACTCCTTCAACATGCCTTTGATTTCGTTTTCGGTAAGTTCAACCATTAATTTTTTTGTACCGAATTGGAAAGCGGTTGCCAGTTGTTTATTGGTACAATCAGCAATAAATTCGGTTTTAATGCTTTTGCCTTTTGAAACAGTGGTTTTCCATTTACCATCTTTGAAACGCATGGTCATTTTATTGGGTAACATACGCACCATAAAATCAGATGCATTCAGGTAAGGATAGGATACCTCGTATTCTATAACACCTTCGGTAACTTTACCGCTGCCGCATGAGCCCAGTAAAAGGGTACCGGCTATGACTAAATATTGTAAGAGTTGCTTTGCCAAAAAGGGGAAGGTTTTTTAAAAATCAGGCAAATATAACTTTAATTTCAAGGTATAAACAAGTGTTTATAAAGTTTTCAATAACCAAGTATCTTCAACATACTCTTGGCACTCTGTTCTTTAGCAAACAAACGTGTGAAAATTTCTCCGTTTTCGTCCCTGTCAATCAAAACATGTTTGGGCGATGGAATCAAACAATGCTTAATTCCGCCATAACCGCTTAGTGATTCCTGGTAAGCACCTGTATTAAAGAAACCTATATAAAGGTCATCACCTTTGTCCAACCGGGGAAGGAAAACCTGGTTATCATGTGCCTCTGAGTCATAGTAATCAAGGCTGTCACAGGTCAATCCGCCTACATTTACCCTCACATATTCTTTATGCCATTGGTTAATGGCAAGCATGATAAACTTTTGGTTTATGCCCCATGTATCGGGTAGGGTTGTAATGAATGAATTGTCAACCATGTACCATTGTTCACGGTCATTTTGTTGCTTTGACTCGATTACTTTATAGATGTTGGCACCCGATTCGCCCACGGTAAATGAGCCAAATTCGGTAAACAAATCAGGTTCAGGTATGCCTTTTTGGGTACAGAATTTTTTGATTTGCGCCACAATTTGCTCAATCATGTACTCATAATCATACTCAAAGTTCAGGCTGTTTTTAATGGGTAAGCCACCTCCAATGTTTAAAGTATCAAGGGTTGGGCATATCTGTTTAAGCCTGAAATACACATTCAGGCACTTTGAAAGCTCACTCCAGTAGTGAATGGTGTCCTTAATACCGCTATTAATGAAGAAATGCAGCATTTTGAGCTGGAACTTTGAATTTTTGATCTCTGAATTATAAAAATCAATGATGTCAATGTAGCGAATGCCCAGGCGCGAGGTATAAAAATCAAAAGTAGGCTCTTCTTCAGAAGCAATGCGTATACCCAGCATGCAAGGTTTGTTAATGGCTTTTTTATAATAATCCAGCTCATTTTTATTATCAAGTACCGGTATGAGGTTTTCAAAACCCGTGTTTACCAAACGGGCAATTTGCTGGGTATATAAAGGACGTTTGAATCCGTTGCAAATGATAAATTGCTCCTTGGTCAAATGCCCTGTTTCAAATAATTCTTCAATTATATAGGTATCGTAAGCGCTTGATGTTTCAATATGCGCTTCGTTTTTCAGAATTTCGTGCAGTATGAATGAAAAATGCGAACTCTTGGTGCAGTAACAATACGTATATTTGCCCTTGTAGTCGGCCTTTGCCATAGCTACATGAAACAGTTTTTTGGCTTTCTGGATCTGTTCGGCAATCTTGGGTAAGATGGTTATTTTTAAAGGAGTACCATACTGCTCAATAATGTCCATTAGCGGTATGCTATTGAAAGTCAGTTCGTTTTCCTCAACCTGGAACTCCGGTTGTGGAAAATCAAAGGTTTGTTTGATAAGATCGTAGTATGAATTTACCGCGAAATTTTCAGATGTAGATGAGTTACTTGCCATAATTTAGTACAAAAGTAAGTGATTTAGTTCATCAACAAGATAAAATTAATAACCATGTTACATGTTTTTAACTGGTTATATTAAGGTTAAGTAAGTGTGATATTTGAGCGAAAGAAATTATGACTGAGATTCAATTGATTGAAGTGAAATCGGAGATTGGTGCCGGTACCCGTGGCGCAAGTATGGGGGTTGACGCCATTAAAGTGGCCGCACTTAACAAGCATAGCCGCTTTTTTAGCCGGAACCGGAGTATAGAAATACCAACCGAAAACCAGCTTTTGCTTGAAGACGTGGAAACCCCATGGGCAAAACGCATTAAAGGGCTTAGCAAAATATACGAGCGCATTTGCGAGGAAACCTGTAAAACCCTGCAGGCAGGTAAAGTACCCATTATACTTGCTGGCGATCATTCAACAGCCGGTGGAACCATTGCAGGCATTAAAAAGGCTTACCCGAACAAGCGTTTGGGAGCCGTTTGGATTGATGCGCATGCCGACTTGCATTCACCTTACACAACTCCAAGTGGTAATATACACGGTATGCCCGTGGCCACTGCTTTGGGCATGGATAACCTGGGGCATAAGGTTCGTGACATAGAAGGAGAAACATTAACCGAGTGGGAAAAACTTAAGTCAACAGGAGGTATGAGCCCAAAAATGTTGCCCGAAGATTTGGTTTTTGTTGCCTTGCGTGATTATGAAGAAGAAGAAGAGGCTTTGATTGAGAAAGAAGATATACGCGTAATTGAAGTGGATGAAGTCCGAAAAATTGGTGCAGCAGCTACGGTTGAAAAGATCATGCACCTGCTGGCACCAGCTGACATCATATATATATCATTTGACGTGGATAGTCTTGACAAAAACATTTCATTGGGAACAGGTACACCTGTTGAGGATGGGTTGGAGGTTGATGAGGCCAAAGACATTATTAAGGGATTGCTGGCACACCCAAAAGCAATAGCATTTGAAATAGTTGAAGTAAACCCCACGTTGGACAATAAAGGGAATAAAATGGCCGAAATAGCTTTTGAGATATTGAAAGAGGCCAGTAACGTAGTTATGAATAAACAATAATGGAACAAAAAATAGCCGAACAGGTAGCAAAGTTATTTAAAGAGCAGTTTAATGCAGAATTAACGGGCAAACAAATCCAGTTACAGGAAACAAAACCCGAATTTGAAGGTGACATTACCTTTGTAACATTTCCCTTAACAGGTATTACAAAAAAAAGCCCCGAGGAAACCGGTAAACTGGTTGGTGAATTTTTACAGACCAATATACCCGATGTTGAATCATTCAACGTCATTAAAGGATTTTTAAATATTGTATACAAGCCAACGTATTGGGTAAAATTTTTAGTTGATAATTACCTTGACAATGCTTACGGCAGGGCAAAAACAGCATCGGGTAAAATGTATTTGGTTGAATACAGTTCGCCTAATACCAACAAACCATTGCATCTGGGTCATTTACGCAATCACTTTTTGGGATACAGTGTTGCCGAAATTTTAAAGGCAAACGGGCACGAAGTAAAAAAAGTGCAGATTATTAATGACAGGGGTATACATATATGCAAAAGTATGCTGGCCTGGCAAAAATTTGGCAAGGGTGAAACACCGCAAAGTTCAGGTTTGAAAGGCGACAAACTGGTGGGGAAATATTATGTGATGTTTGATAAAATGTACAAACAGCAAATTGAAGAACTGGTAGCTAACGGAAGTACAAAAGAGGATGCTGAAAAAAATGCCCCTGCTATGCTTGAAGCGCAGGACATGTTGCGTAAATGGGAAGCGGGCGATAAAGAAGTGGTGGAATTATGGAAAACCATGAACCAATGGGTGTATGATGGGTTTGATGAAACCTACAGGAAACTGAAAATTGATTTTGACAAAAACTATTACGAGAGCGACACCTATATTTTAGGGAAGGATATTGTTGACGAGGGATTGGCCAAAGGCGTGTTTTACAAAAAACCTGATGGATCGGTTTGGATTGACAATACCCCTGAAGGACTGGACGAAAAAATATTGCTGCGTAGCGATGGAACCAGCGTTTACATGACGCAGGATGTTGGCACAGCTGTGCAACGTTACAAAGACTACCCGAATGTAAACGGTATGTTTTACACCGTGGGCAATGAGCAGGATTATCATTTTAAAGTGTTGTTCATTATTTTGAAAAAGCTGGGTTACGCCTGGGCCAACGAATGCCACCATTTAAGTTATGGCATGGTTGATTTGCCAAGTGGTAAAATGAAAAGCAGGGAAGGAACTGTTGTTGATGCCGATGATTTGGTGGAAGAGGTGAGGGTTGAAGCGCAAAAAGCAACCGAGGAAAGTGGGAAAGTAGAAGGATTTACACCTGCTGAAAAAGAGAACTTGTACAATGTACTTTCATTGGGCGCGCTTAAGTATTATATACTAAAAGTGGATCCTAAAAAACGCATGTTGTTTAACCCGCAGGAGAGTGTTGAACTGCATGGCAACACAGGAGTGTACCTGCAGTATTGTTTTGCAAGAACAAACTCGGTATTGGTAAAAGCCGGTAAACAAATAGGAAATTTTGCCAATACAACCGATTTGCTGGGGCCTGAAAAAGCGGTGGTAAAATGGCTGGCCAAATTCCCGCAGGTGATTAAAGAGGCCGGCAACAGGCACAGCCCAGCTGAAATTGCCAATTATTTATACGAGTTGGTAAGGCTGTACAATTTCTTTTACCACGAGGTGAATATTTTGAAAGAAGCCGATGAAGCAAAAAAGAATATGCGTTTGGCACTAACCATGTATACCGGTAATGTGATTAAAACAGGCTTAAGTATATTGGGGATTGAAGGGCCGGAGAGGATGTGATTTCGAATTCCGAATTCCTAATTCCTAATTTCGAGTTCCGGATTGGGGAACGCGGGTAGCAGCGGCTTTTATTTTTTGACGAACGTATTTAATAGGACAGCGAATGGGCCTAAGCAGATTCTTGCAAACTGTTTAAACTGTAAAAGGATAAAACAATGCGAAGCAAGTAAATGCGATAGAAAAATTGACTATAAAGTAGAAAATAGCAAAGTTAAACCTAAGCTTAAATAGGTGAAACCTTTTTTTCTTTTTTTCTAATTCCTGAAGTTGTTTTAAACTCCGTTTGTAATAATAAACAATCTCCATAATCAGGAAAACGAACAAGAAGCAGAACGTTAAAATTTCACGCTGGCTTTCATTAAGATTTAAAAAATGTGAGGCGGTAGCGATAATGATTATGGTTGAAACGGCTTGTTGAAGAAACTGTGATACAAATATTCGAAATTTACTTAAAGGCAAAGCCCGTTTAGGGTTAAGGCTGATTAAGAATTTAAAAAGGCGAATATTTTCAGCTATATAAAGTTCTCTAAATAGAAGCATTTAAAAACAATGTTTTTCAAAGCTAAACAAATAATTTAAATGTGTCCTTTAGTCGTTTTTTGACCCCGGAGGGTCACACGTTATAAAAAATAATGTTCCTTCAAATAATATCCCGACCCCAGAGTGGATCGTACACACAACTTAAGTCTTTATATGCTGTAAAACCCCGCCCCGGATAGGAGCGATACCCCGCAGCAAAAACCAAAGAAAAGCCAGCTACTTGAATCCCTATTAACTTGAAGATAATTTTTTGTGTTTAGCAGGCTGGCCTCAGGAAGGAGGCTTTTCTTTGGTTTTTTGCGAGGAGTAAAGCGGATAGCCGGATAAGGCGCCAAAAAACAGTTCACAGTTGTCAGTTCACGGTTCATAGTTGGGTTTGGGCATGATTTAACTAATGTGTTAAACGGGTGTGGGTTCAAAAGTGTCTATTGTTTTCATGGCCTGCTTATACAAAACCGAGTTTTCCAAAAGCCCGTATCTCATATCTCATATCTCATATCTCACATCTCATATCTCACATCTCATATCTCATATCTCACATCTCATATCTTTGCACTCAAATGAATGCTTCCTACATAGCAATTGAAGGCAATATTGGCGCTGGAAAAACCAGCCTGGTTACCCTGTTGGGGCAAAAATTCAAGAGTGAAACCCTGTTTGAAACGTTTGAGAACAACCCTTTTTTACCTGAGTTTTACAAGGACACGCAAAAAAATGCTTTTCCGCTTGAAATGTTTTTTTTGGCTGAGCGGTATAAGCAATTAACGGCCATTGATGCCGGCCAGCATAAATTGTTTGGCAATGGCCTTATTAGTGATTATTATATTTCAAAGTCGCTGATTTTTGCTGGATTTACCTTACAACCTGGCGAGCTTGACTTGTTTAAACGGTTTTACGAGGTAATAGAAAAGCAGGTGGCCCTGCCTGAATTGTTAATTTATATACACCGGGAAGTGCCGTTTTTGTTAAAACAGATTGCTAAACGGGGAAGAGGCTATGAATCGGACATTACGGCTCAATACCTTGAAAATGTGAATAATGGATATTATGGCTGGTTTAAACAGGAGACCAGGATGCCGGTAATAATTATTAACAGTGGCAATATTGATTTTTACGAGGAAGGCGCGCTGGAGGCTTTAATTGACAAGGTTTTCACAAGAAAATGGGCTAAAGGGCTGCAAATACTTGATTTGTAGACTGTGCGAAACCGAAAATTTTGTTAAAAATATACGCTCCCATATTGAAAACATTGGTTAATATTGCAGACTGTTTTCAAACTCAAAAAAACGATGAAAAAAAATCAACTTATTGGATTGGCAGCGCTCACCTCGACATTTTTTGTCGGCTGTACCATCATGAAGGATTTAACCTATGAAGTTAAACCTAATCCTGTGGAGATGCATGGTGACACAATCACCTTAAACATCAGCGGTAAATTTGCTGAAAAAGGTCTTCACAAAAAGGCCGTGGTGGAAATAACCCCCTATATTGAGGGAGTAGGTAATGGCACAAAGGCCGACTTCAAAACTGAAATTTTTCAGGGTGAGAAGGCTGCTGGTAATGGCCAGGTAGTACCTAAAGGTGGTAAGTCATTTACTTACACGTCACGTATTCCATATAAGGCAGACTTTGAAGCTGCAGATGTAAAAATCCGTTACAAATTGATGAAGGGTAAGTCAGAGAAACAACCTAAGGGTGAGAAAAACCCTAAGATTGCTGATGCAACCATCATTACTCCATACTTAGTAAACTTTGACGACAAGGCAATTGTTGCTACTTACAACTTAGTACGTAGCTGGCCTAAGTCAGTTGATGCGTTTACAATCAACTACCAAAAAGGACAACACGTTGTACTTCCAAAGGAACTTAACGATAAAGATGTAAAAGGCTTTACTCCATGGATGGAAAACACGTTGAAAAACCCTAAAATGGTTATTAAAGGCATTTCGGTTCCTGCATACGCATCACCAGAAGGTGAAGTTGACATGAACGCGAACCTTGCAGGTGACCGTGCAAAATCAGCAATTGAAGCTACAAAAGGCATTTTCAAGAAAATGAAATATGAAGCTGGTGCTGGTGATGGTTTTTACTCACCAAACGGTAAGGGTGAAGACTGGGAAGGTTTCAAAAAATTAATGGAAGAGTCAAGCATTAAGGACAAAGAACTTGTAATTCGTGTATTGAGCATGACAAGTGACCTGAAAGCACGCGAAGGCGAAATTCGTAACATGGCTAAAACCTATACGGAAATTGAGCGCGACATTCTTCCTAAATTACGTAGGGCTACAATTGTTGTTAACTATGACTTAAACGGTCCTACTGATGACGAGATTAAGGCTATGAGCAAGTCGTTACCAGATTCATTGCGTGCTGAAGAAATTCTTTACGCTGCTGACAAATTAACTTCAGCAACTGACTGGAATGAGAAATTGCGTATTTACAAAGAAGCTGCACGTGTTTATCCTAAAGACTGGAGAATGCACAACAACGTTGGGTATGTTTATTTAATGATGAACAACGTAAACGAAGCTTCAACTGCATTTAACAAAGCGGCTGAACTTGAGCCAAACAACCCAATCGTTAAAAATAACTTAGGTGCTATTGCTCACAGGATGGGTGATCGTGAGAAAGCCATTAAGTTGTTTAACGAAGCTGGTAGCGCTGGCGCTGAAGTTGGTTACAACAAAGGAATCTACTTCATTCAACGTGGTAAATACAATGATGCAGTTAGCAACTTTGGAAGCTTCAAAACATTTAACTCAGCCCTTGCTAAGTTTTTAAATGGTGATGCTGCAGGTGCAAAATCTGACTTAGATGCATCAGACGAAAAAGAAAGTGCAAAAGCATACTACTTACGTGCTATTATTGCTGCCCGTGCAGGTGATGCAAGCGGACTAAGCAATTTGAAAACAGCTATAAGCAAAGATGCTACATTGAAAGCGAAAGCTGCAAAAGACCGCGAGTTTATCAAGTGGTTTGACAATGCTGAATTTAAATCAGCTGTACAATAAGAGTTATTGAAAACAAAATAGTGCAAAAAGCCCCGGTTCATCAACCGGGGCTTTTTGTTTTACTCAGTACTGAGTAATGAGATGTAGGTAATGAGAAACGGGCTTTTTGAAGGTGGCGTTTTATTATAAACAGGCAAGCGAAACAATAAGCCTTAAAAGAGTTTAACCGGAAATTATGTTCGAAATAACTTGCTTCATATAGTTCCCAAACGTTAAGATCCGTGGCGCTCAAAATTCCATATTTCAATACTTATAGTTGGTAGCCCGTTTAACCAGGTTTCTCAAACGTTAAAAGCCGTGTTGCTTGTAGTTCCGTATCTCACTACTCACATCTTCCCCCCCGTTAACAAATCAATAACAACCACGCAATGAACCCACCCATGTGTAATGGTGTAATAGCTTTTGTTAAACCCATTAAACTGCGTGCCATGAAAAAACACTTTGCCCTTATTTTAACCACCCTTTTTGTTCAACAGGCTTTTGCTGGCGGTGTATATAACCAACTGGTAAAGTTTAACCCGAACTGGAAAAAGTACAAAACCCAGGTAAAGGAAAAAAATGAAAAGGTATTTGTTTCAGATGTTGAATATGTACAGGAGCATTTAAGTCACGTTATACCAATTTTACAGGACAATACCCCAGCAGGTTTAACAAGTGCGCAAAAAGCAACAAGAACGCATTTAATTGGCGTTTTGGATGAATACCGTAAGGCAGGGCTATTCCCGGTAAATCCTTACGTGGCCGAACGCATTCCTGTTTTTATTGATGAGTTTGATACGCATTGTGCGGTTGGTTATTTAATGCGTAAAAGCGGTTATGGAAAACTTGCCCGTAAAATTGCCAGAGCTGATAATTATGCCTGGGTAAAGGACATTAAAGTAGAAGGTGTTTATGAATGGGCCTTTAAGTCGGGGTTTACACTTGAGGAATTAAAATTGATACAGGGTGCTTATGATTCATATTTACCAAACGCTTTAATTCTGCCCAATAAATATGAAATACCGCAACAGCCCATGGTGGTAAAGCGCTATTTTGAAAATAAACATAAAGGAAGTAAAACCGGCAACGCTGATTTATGGTGTTATGGAGAGGGAACCAATGGGGTTTTAAATGGTAAATGGATACAGAATTATAATGAAACAACCCCATGGATTGTTGGGTATTATGAGAATGGAAAACGTACAGGCAAC
>DATGXI010000183.1:0-19407 GCA_035299065.1 Flavobacteriales bacterium | reverse complement strand
AGGGCCTACCAATAAAGCTCCTTTTGGAATTTTTGCACCTAATTCAGTATATTTTTTCGGAAACTTTAAAAAGTCAACAATCTCCTGTATTTCTTCTTTTGCTCCTTCAAGGCCGGCAACATCGTTAAATGTAATGTTGGTTCCTTTGTCTTTGTCAAAAATTTGAGCACGCGATTTACCAATGTTGAATATTTGAGTTCCGCCTCCGCCTCCACCGCCCATTCTTCGCATCATGAACATCCAAATTGCAATGATGAGTATGAGTGGTAAAAGCCACTCAAGCATGGCGCGCCCCCAGTTAGCCCTTTCCACGTATTTCAGCTCAATGGTGTACCCGCCAGCATCATTTATTTCGGCAATTTTTTTATCGAAATTTTCTATTGAGCCAATGGTAAATGAATACTGTGGCCCTTCTTTACTCACTTTATTATCCTTGTGGTATTTGTCCTCAATATGCTCTTTCTTGATGTAAATTTCAGCTACCTGTTTATTTACAACTTCTACCTTTTTTACATGCCCGCGGTAAAACAGGTCTTTGTAAAACTGTTGCTCAGTAATCTCTTTTGTACCACCCGACCATTGAAAAAGGTTAACGGATAGCAAGAGTATGATCAATACCGCATAAATCCAGTAAAAATTGAAACCACTGCCTCCACCTTGCGGTTTGCGGGGTTGGTTTCCAAAAGGATTATTTTGCGGACTTTTATCTTTATTTTGTTTTGACATAATTCGCTTTTAACATTACAGTGACACAAGTCAATCTTTTATTTTAGTTATTACAGCATCGGCCCATAAATGTTCAATGCCATAAAAATCGCGGGCCTCTGTTTCAAAAATATGAACCACAACATTTACATAATCCATTAATACCCACTGGGCATTAATAAGGCCTTCAACATGCCAGGGCTTCTCTTCACAATGTTTTGTGGTGAATTCTTCAATAGAATCGGCTATGGCCGACACTTGCCTGATATTGTCGGCATTGCAAACTATGTAATAATCGGCTACCCTATTGCTAATTTTGGTTAAATCCAGCTGAACAATGTTGCTTGCTTTCTTTTCCCTTGCCCCCTCTATGATCTGCTCCAATAAAAAACTCGTTTTATCTATGGTGCGGGCTGTTTTCTTCTTTTTTTGAACTTTGGCCATTAATTTATCTTCGTGAACAAAATTAACTAAAAATAATTGCAATCTTGCCTAAATTTTAAGTTTACCGCTGAATGTACGATACCAGTTTTACAGGCTCTACCATTATCAGGCTTGCCAGCGTTGATTCAACCAACAATTATGCTGCCAGCCTTATAAAGGAAACAAACGTTTTTGAAGGTACCGTTATTGTGGCTGCCGAACAAACACTGGGAAAGGGCCAAATGGGCAATACATGGATTAGCCAACCTGGTAAAAACCTAACCTTTAGCCTTGTTTTATACCCAAAAACCCTGACAGCCAACGACCATTTTTTGCTTAGCCAGGTTACTGCCCTGGCCGTAAGTGACCTGTTATTGATGTTGGGAATTGATAACCTGGTAAAATGGCCAAACGACATTATGACTCAAAAGGGGAAAATTTGCGGTATTCTAATCGAAAATCAATTTGCTGAAGCCAACTTAAAACACTCCATTATTGGCGTTGGACTCAACGTAAACCAGGAAATGAACGCTGGTAGCCTTAAGGCCGCCTCGGTTATTGACCACCTTGGCCAGGAGGAAGACCTGGAAAGTGTATTAAAGCTGTTTTGCCGTTTTTTTGATAAATGGTACCTTATGCTTACATCGTCACAAACTGATTTTATAAGAAATTCTTACCTGGTAAGGTTACTCAATTTTGGTAAAAAAGCCAGTTATATATACAAAGGTGAACCAGTTGAAGCCACTATTACAGCGGTAGAACCCAACGGGAAGCTTGTTTTAAAACAGGGTGAAAACCTTATTTATGCTGACCTCAAGGAAATCAGTTTCGAGCTTTAACCTCGGCCAGTTTATCAGCAATATAATTAAACAGGTTTGTAAGTGGTTTTTCAACCATCATTTTTAAAAATGGGTTTATGTCACCAGCAAACTTATTATACGCAATACTGTCATCGCCTTTTTCATCAACAATCACGTCCAATGTAAATGAAAACGGTGATTCGGGACCTGAAACAATGTGATGGTTTTTATGTGGGTTTGACGACTCAAGGATAAGTGAAATAGTAGCCATTCCATTTACTTTGAAACTACATGAGTTTTTATCAGAAACCCAATTGCTGATTTTGTCCTGGGGCAACAACAATTTAAAATTGTTTAAATCACCTAAAAAATCATAAACCTCCTTCTGTGAGTTGCGTACTTCAACGTGCTTGCTTTCGATATGTGTCATGCGTGCTTATCGCTCCAATCTTTTGGATTCTCGCGCCATTTTTTTAATGATTCAACATCTTTTTTACTGATATACTCTTCTTCAAGGGCTTGTTCAATAAGCACGTGGTAATTCGTTAACGTAACCAAAGGTACTTTTGCATCCTCAAATGCTTTTACAGCCTCATCAAACTGATAGGTAAATATAGCCACCATGCCGTTAATCTTACATTCGTGGGCTTTTAAGGCCTTAACAGCACTTAAACTGCTTTTACCTGTTGAAACCAGGTCCTCAATCACCACAACAGACTGTCCCTTTTCAATATGGCCTTCAATAAGATTTTGCATGCCGTGCGATTTTGCCTCACTGCGTACATAAGCAAATGGTAATCCCATTTCCTGGGCAACCAATACACCATGCGCAATGCCGCCAGTGGCAACACCCACTATTACATCTGGCCTGCCAAAACGCTCTTCAATATGCCTTACAAATTGCTGCCTTATGTACGTTCTTATTTGGGGATAAGAGAGCGTTATCCTGTTATCACAGTAAATGGGGCTTTTTAAACCGGAAGCCCATGTAAAAGGTTGCGAGGGTGATAATTTTATTGCTTTTGCCTGCAACAAAAATTCCGCTACCTTTAATGCCGAATCATCAACTAAATTCATCGCGACAAATGTATAAAGTTTTCATCAATCAAAAGATTGTAATATTCACAGCAGCAGTGCAATTCGACACTCAACTTATTAACAATAAAAACGTTTTGCCCATCAAATCAGCTGTGTTTTCAAATGCAAACCTTAAGTTACTATTGGCTGATAACAAACAAAATATGTTTGTTGTTTGCAATCAATTGGATAAAGTATGGAAGGATTTCATAAAAAAAATGAAAGTTATCAAGGCTGGTGGCGGGCTTGTGTTAAATAAGAAGCGTGAAATGTTATTTATTTTCAGGCGTGGCAAGTGGGATTTACCAAAGGGAAAACTTGATAAAGGTGAAAAAATTGAGGCCTGCGCAGTACGTGAAGTAAAGGAAGAATGCGGCATAAAATCGCTCAAACTGGATTCAAAACTAGCCAACACCTATCATGTTTATTTTATAAAAGAAAAACCGGTTCTGAAAATAACAAGCTGGTATCTTATGCATTTAACCAAAGCTGAAAAACTGGTTCCACAAACCGAAGAAGACATATCTGAATTGCGTTTTGTATCCATGAAACAATACACTAAAACCATTAAGAAAAAAACATTCCCTTTAATTGCAGGCCTTATTGAAGCCTTGCCTCCAAACGTTACTTCATCAAGTCTCTAATGGTAAATTATTCGATTAAAAATTAGTTGTATGAACCGTATTACTGAAAGCGAATCAAATCACCATAACCTCGATAAGATGAGCACTGCTCAAATTTTATCGGGCATTAACCAGGAGGATAAAAAGGTAGCTCTCGCTATTGAAAACTGCATTCCGCAAATTGAAAAGCTGGTTGATGATGTAGCAAAACGCATGCAGGCTGGCGGACGCCTTTTTTACATTGGAGCAGGTACAAGCGGCAGGCTTGGCATTGTTGATGCAAGTGAGTGTCCCCCAACATTTGGCGTACCTTTTGGCCTTGTAGTGGGCATTATTGCCGGTGGCGACACAGCTATTCGTAAAGCTGTTGAATTTGCTGAGGATGATACAAACCAGGCATGGATTGATTTAAATGAACACGAAATAAATGAAACCGATACGGTTGTTGGAATTGCCGCTTCAGGCTCTACGCCCTATGTAGTTGGCGGGTTAAATAAATGCAATGAAAATAACATCTTAACAGCATGCATTACGTGCAATCCCGGCAGTGCTGTTACACAAATTGCAAAACATGCCATTGTAGCCGTTGTTGGACCCGAGTTTGTAACAGGCAGTACGCGTATGAAAAGCGGCACCGCCCAAAAATTAATCCTTAACATGATTTCTACATCGGTTATGATCAAACTTGGTCGTGTAAAAGGCAATCGTATGGTTGATATGCAGCTTTCAAACAACAAGCTCATTGACCGTGGAACCAAAATGGTTATGGATGCGTTGAATATTGATTACGAAAAAGCAAATGAATTATTGAAAAAACATGGCTCGGTTCGTAAGGCCATTGATGCTGTTAAATAATAAAAATCGCCACACCAAATGTTGCCCAACCCATCAGACCTTTTCCAACACAACAGCATATCCCTGCCCTACACCAATACACATGGTACATAATGCATAACGGGCATTGCGCTTATGCAATTCCATAGCAGCTGTTAACACAAGGCGTGCCCCACTCATACCCAGTGGATGACCCAATGCAATAGCACCACCGTTCACATTTACACGCGCATCATCATCGCTTAATCCCATTGCACGTGTACAGGATAATACCTGTGCTGCAAAAGCTTCGTTCAACTCAAGAACATCAATTTTATCCAATGTGAGGCCTGCTCGTTTTAATGCTTTATTACTGGCCTCAACAGGGCCAATTCCCATAATACGTGGTTCAACACCAGCCACCGCACTGGAAACAACACGCGCCAGTGGTTTCAGGTTTTGTGATTTTATACCGTTTTCGCTGGCCAGCAACAAAGCTGCCGCTCCATCATTTAAACCCGATGCATTTCCGGCAGTAACAGTACCATCTTTTCTGAACGCTGGCTTTAGCGCGCCCAAACCATCAAGGGTGGTATTGGCTTTGGCAAACTCATCTTTTGCAAAAACAAGTGCATCGCCTTTGCGCTGGGGTATTGTAACGGCTACAATTTCTTCGGCCAAACGTGCAGCTGCTTTTGCAGCCTTTTGTTGGCTCCACAACGCAAATTTGTCCTGGTCTTCACGCGAAATTTTATATTTATCCACTAAATTTTCGGCTGTTTCACCCATTGCATCGGTGCCAAACATTTCTTTCATTTTTGGGTTTACAAAACGCCACCCAAAACTGGAATCAAACAATTGTGAGTCGCGGCCATAAGCGCTGCTTGCTTTTGACATAACCCATGGAGCACGGGTCATGTGTTCAACTCCTCCTGCAATGTAAAAGTCGCCACTGCCTGCATTTAATGCATTGGCAGCATTAATCACTGCTCCCATTCCCGAAGCACATAAGCGGTTCACTGTTTCTCCACCAACGGTGATTGGTAAACCTGCCAGCAACAAAGCCATGCGCGCAACGTTACGGTTATCTTCACCCGCCTGGTTGGCACACCCCATTATTACATCTTCAAGTAAAGCGGGATCAAGGTTTTTATTTTTTTCTATTAATGCTTTTAAAACAATGGCCGCTAAATCATCGGCCCGCACTGCCGACAAGGTTCCGCCAAAATTTCCAATACCGGTGCGTACACCGTTTACAATAAATGCATTGCTCATAATTTAAATATAATTACTCAATTGTTTTAAATGATCAATTTTTAAATCCTGGTAAGTATGATGTTGTTTTTTTGGGTCAAATAAAATGGTATGCAACCCTGAGTTTTTTCCACCGGCAATATCGGTTTCAAGGTTATCGCCAATCATCAATGCTTTTTTAGCATCAACATTAAACTTTTCCAATACAAGCTGGAAAATTCGCGGATGCGGCTTTTGATGTCCTGCATCTTCAGAGGTTTGAACATGATGAAAATACCTGTCAAGCCCACAGTTTTTCATTTTATGCTCAACAATTTCATTAAAGCCATTTGTGATAATGGCCAATTTGTATTTTTTGCTTAAATAATCCAGTATTTCATAGGTTCCGTCAAAAACAATTGTTTTGAAGGGACTCACCTGTACATAACGGTCAGCTACTTTATCGGCCACTGATTTATCATGACATTGTACGCTGGCAAAAGCATCGTGAAAACGGCCATAACGCAAATGCTGTTTATTGATTAAGCCTTTTTCATAGTCGGCCCAGTACTTGTAATTTATTTGTACATAATTGGCATGAAAAACATCAAATTCATGTTCAATGGCATGCTGCTGTTTTACCTCAGCATAAATTTCAACAAGGGCTTCCCGTGAATTGGTTTCAAAGTCCCATATGGTATTGTCCAAATCAAATATGACCAAATCTAATTCCATCCAAAAATTTCTTTTACATAATGACCAAATGTGGTAAGGAAAAACGACCAGAACATTACAAACCCGAATAGTACCGGAACCGTAATTTTCCAATTGGGATAAAACCGTGCAAGTATGATGCTTCCAAACGGAATGGATATTAAAGCCGGTGTTACAATAGCTAACCCAATTAAACCAAACCTTCTTTTTGTACGCACAACAAATTTATTGCCACGTGTAAATTTTTTTGGAGGTATGTATTTATCGTGTTTTCGTAAAAACTCCTCTCTTGCTTTTCGTTTTCGTTCGGCCCGTCTGAACAACGCTCCTGCCCCGAAGTAAAAAACACAAACCCCTGTAAAACCACCGGCACAGGTTACAATAATGGTTTCCCAATAGCTTAATGGAATGGCTAGCGCTGTGCCTGGTGCAAATAAAAACTTGACAGAACTAATAAAAAAAACGAATATATAAGAACCTATTTTCAAATGTCAGTTTTTTCGCCAAATGATAAATCTCCCGCATCACCCAAACCCGGAACTATATATGCCTGTGCTGTTAATTCATCGTCCACATCAGCTACCCAAATGGTAGTGTTGGGCGGAAAATGTTTTCGCACATAATCTACACCTTCGCTACTTGCTATAACCGATACAACATGGGTGTGTTTAGGATTTCCTTTGCTTAGGAATGCACGGTGCGCCAATACCATTGATGAGCCAGTTGCCAACATAGGATCAGCCAAAATCAAAATCCTGTCTTCAATACTTGAACTTGACAGGTATTCAATTTCAATTTCAAATGAATCATTATGGTTATGCTTGCGATAGGCCGAAAGAAAACCATTGTCAGCATGGTCAAAATAATTCAATATACCGTTGTGCAAAGGCAAACCTGCTCTTAAAATACAGCCTATTACAGGTTCCTCGGCAGGTATATTGCACTTAGCTATAGCAAGCGGGGTGGTTATTTCTTTTTCCACATAGGTCATGGTTTTGCTCAATTCGTAAGCAATTATTTCACCTATTCGTTCAAGGTTTTTCCTGAAACGCATACGGTCTTTTTGTATCTCGGTATCCCTTAACTCCGATAAAAAACGGTTAAGGAGCGAGTTGTTTCGTGCTAATATATTTACTGGTATCATAAGTTCTTTTTAATCATGTTCGCAATTGCGCCCTTTACTTTTCCCTTTGCTAAAGGCGGTGTCGGTTTCAGCTCCTTCCTGCAAGTCTTCGTCCTTTACCGTTTTACCTAGCAGCTTGTTTAAATCCGGCTGGCCTGCATTTACCCAGGCAGTGTACCAAATTGACCCAACAGCAATAATGGCTTTACGCATTTTTCGCTCTACCATATTGTTTAGCATGTCACTGTATTTACGGCTGTATTCTTCTGAATATACCTGCATAAGTTGACGGCCACGGTTTTCATAGGCGTATTTTTTATCGCTATCGTATTCGTTGTTCAGTTTTTTCTCGAATTGCAAAACACTGTCAACCGCATAGTGACTTTCCATCACCACATCCCAGGCAAAATCGTTTATGTTCTTAATGTATTTGGCTTTACCCACAAAAAAATTATATTCTTTATAAAACAATTCAGGAATACGGCTTTCCCAAAACCCATGAATACCTTTTTGCCCCGTAAGCTGTCCATTGTAATTTTCGGTTGTATGCAAGGGCACATGAGCATCGCCAATGTAGTGTCCCAGATCAGCACTTGTTTTCAAAATTTTCACAGCATCTTCTTCTTTAAATGCAGCCGTTAAACGGTACGTCATTACTTCAATGTGCCATGGAACTATTCCGTAAGCCTGTAGGGTGTCTTCGGTAAACTTTTCGGTTGCCTGTTTCCACCTGCGCGGCACTTCCTTGAACGGGTCAGCGCCATTGTGTGCATAATGATCAATGTCTATGTAGTGACGTTGCGCTTCGCCCTCAACGGCATACCTGCGCTTGTCGGGATCAACTGCGTGTTCGGTAATAAAATCAATGTGATGTTTGTAAAAAACAATCATGTCAGGCGGCAACGTAAAAACAGCTGTGCGGTTGATTTGTTTGTGACCAAAAAAGCCCCATTTTTTTGTGTCCTGTTTAAGGCTGAAACAAACAGCCGAAACAAGTACACAAAAAATAACTAGCCTCTTCATATGGCAATAATTTGTTTTTATTAGTCAACTAAAATAACCTGCTTTGTTCATGACAGTGTTTTGGCAACCGGTTATTTTTCGCACGTAAAAGTTACATAAAAATCATTTCGCTTTTACAAGCTCGTGGTTCCTTAATATGGGAACAACGTTGGTTTGATTGGGAGTTAAACAAAATTTAACATCTTCATTCAAATTGAGATTCTTTAACCGGGTTCGGTGTGACGATGATTTTAAATAACCAAGGTAATTTTCCTTTGCCGATAAAAATAAATACTTGGCAGCAACCGATGAATCTTCACTTGACTGAAACTTAAGTGTAGCAAGCAATTTTTCAGCAATAGCCCCTGCACATATAGTGTCTTCAAGGTTAAATTTATTTTTCCAACCTGAACATAAAAGCAGGGTGTTTTTGTTTTGGGCTATCAACCACTCACTTAAAGCATCAAGGTTCAAAAACGAGCCCACCACAACCGTTCCCGCATCACGGGCCACATTAATGGTTTTTGTACCATTGGTGGTGGTCATTACTACGGTTTTGCCTTTAATTTCTTTTGTCATGTATGAAAATGGCGAATTCCCATATTTGAATCCTTCTACAATTGACCCATCCCTTTCAGCAGCTACCAAAAAACCTTTGCGTTTATATTCAAACGCTTCTTCCAGTGTCGAAATGGGAATTATGTTTTTTACACCGTAATGAAATGCTGTACATATAGCCGAAGTGGCCCGCAATACATCTATCACCACAACAATCTCCGCATCGCCTTTGTGAAGTTGATACAGGTTAGGTGAAAAACAAACCTCAACAAATTTTTTACGCTGTACTTTTTGCATGAACTTATTTTTTCAGGAACGGAACTTTTACAACTTTTGCCTTATTTAATTTTTCCCGAATCTTTACATACACTTCGCTTCCAGGGCTTGCTAATTCAGTTGGCACATACCCCATTCCTATTCCTAATTTCAGGCTTGGTGACATGGTTCCCGAAGTAACAATGCCAATGGTTTTTCCGTTCGCATCACAAATCTCATAATCGTGTCGGGGTATAGCACGGTCTTCCATCTCAAATCCAACAAGTTTTTTCTTTACACCAGCTTCTTTTTGTTTTGAAAGATTTTCTGAATTAACAAACGGTTTGGTAAATTTAGTTACCCATCCAAGTCCTGCCTCCAGTGGCGAGGTGGAGTCGTTTATATCATTACCGTAAAGGCAAAATCCCATTTCCAAACGCAACGTATCTCGCGCGCCCAAACCAATTGGTTTTATGCCGTGCTCTTTGCCTGCATCAAGTATGGCATCCCAAACAGCAATGGCGTTTTTATTTGGAACATAAACTTCGAATCCACCCGCCCCTGTATAACCGGTTGCCGAAATAATCACGTTATCAACTCCAGCCAATTTTCCAACTTTGAATGTATAATATTCCATTGATGACAAATCAACATCGGTAAGCTTTTGCAGCGTTGCAGTAGCTTTAGGCCCCTGCACGGCAAACAACGAAGTGTTGTCTGAATCGTTTACCAGTGTTGCGCCCATTGTATTGTGCTTTGTAAACCAGTTCCAATCCTTTTCAATATTGGAAGCATTTACTACAATCATGTATTTTTCTTCGTTAAAGCGATAAATCAGTAAATCGTCCACTATTCCACCCAGGTCATTCGGTAAACATGAATATTGCGCCTTACCATCAAACAATTTTGAAGCATCGTTGCTTGAAACTGCTTGTATTAATTCAAGGGCTTTTGGTCCGGTTGCCCAAAATTCACCCATATGTGATACGTCAAAAATACCAACTGCATTGCGCACTGTTTCATGCTCATCATTCACGCCTGAATATTGAACCGGCATTGAATAACCTGCAAAAGGAACCATTTTTCCACCTAAGGCAATGTGCCTGTCATTTAAAGTAAGACTTTTCATATTTATGATTTGGTGCTAAAATAACCATTTTGGCCTTGTTAAGGCCAACTAAAAAATATACTTATTCCTCAATGGTAATAAGCCAGGCAATGGCCTCTTTTACATTATCAAAAAGTTTGGTTGGCTTTTTGGGTTGATTGAATTTGAGATAAAAATCTGCCAGTATTTTCTGATCTAAGCCGTTAATTACAATAGCGTCAGCCATAGTGCGCTTATTACCTTCCGGATCCGAAGCCCACTTACGCACTGCATCATCGGTACTTGAATATTTTGAAAACTCAAAAACATTACGGTATTTACGTTCCCCAAGAGCATTTATATAGACTGTAATTTCTTGAATGTCTTTCATTTCCAAAAGCGAATCGGCTTTTACAAACACATGTAAAATTGAATGATTGTACACTGAAACAATCAGCTTAGGGTATTCAAAACGTGAGTTGGGTATTTCCTTATCCAGGTCCACAGCGTAAATTTAACCTTTTTTTAATGCCAGAACATTAAAACAAACAGCTTAACCGCTAATTTTTAACGGCCAACCGTACATTTTTTACGATGAGGCCGTTTTTCGCCTGAAAATACGGCCTATGGTTTTAAAAATTATACGAATGTCTTCACCCAACGATGCCTTTTCAATGTATTCCAGGTTAATGCGCAGCTTCTCGGGCATTATAATTTCAATATAGGTTTTTTCGGGGTCGGCTGATTTTGCCAGCAAATCGCTCTCTTCAAAATACTTCAACGAGGCGTAATCGGTAATGCCCGGCCTTACACCCAATACTTTTTTTTGCTCGTTTGAATATAAATCAACGTACCTTCTTACCTCAGGCCGGGGCCCTACAAGGCTCATATCACCAATCAACACGTTAATGAGTTGCGGCAATTCATCCAGTTTTAATTTTCGCAAAAAATAACCAATGCCTGTTATACGGCTGTCCCGGCTTCCAACAGTAAGTTGTCCCTTTTTTTCTGAACCGGTTTTCATGGTCCTGAATTTATAAAGATGAAAATTCGTATTGTTTTTACCCACGCGCACCTGCGTAAAAAAAACACCGCCACGGCTTGTAAAAACAATTGCCAGTGAAATAAGAATAAAAAAAGGAGAAAGAACAATTAACCCAACAAAGCTGCAAAATATGTCAAACGCCCTTTTCAAGCAAGCACTTTTTCTACCGAGGCAATTACCGCTTCAATTACTGTTTTTACCTGGTGGTTGGTTAATGAATAATAAACCGGCAATGAAATTTCACGTGCATAATTGTCAAATGTAATGGGATAATCGGCAATGTTATACCCCCTGTTTTTATAGGCTGTTAACATGCTTAGCGGAATAAAATGTACGTTTACCGAAACACCAGCCTCCGTAATTCGCTGTATAATTAAATCACGTTGTTCTTCGGTTGCGCCTTTTATGCGGAGCATGTACAGGTGGTAACATGATTCTTTTATTTCGCTCCTGAATACAGGTAATTGCGCCCAGTTTTTTTTCGCAAATGCTTCTGAATACATTTCACAAATTTCCTGCCTGCGCACCAGCGTATCGCCATCATAACGCTCCAGTTCAACCAGGCCTATGGCTGCCTGCAGGTCCATCATATTGCATTTATAGCCGGGCTCAATTATATCATAGCGCCAGGCTCCTGGTTGTGTTTTTGCAAGCGCATCCTTGTTCTGACCATGAAGCGTAATTATGCACAGGTATTTATAAATTTCCTCGTTATCAAATGGTGCAGGTAAATTAAGCGCCACGGCTCCACCCTCGGCAGTTGTAAGGTTTTTTACCGCGTGAAATGAAAATACATGGGCATCAACCTGGCTTCCTACGCGGTTGCCAAAATAAACCGCTCCAAATGAGTGTGCCGAATCGCACAACACCAATATCCGTCCAAGTTTCTGCTGGTTATCACTTGCAGCTTTAAATTGTTTTTTAAAGTCCTTTTCATTCACAAGCAGCATCAGCTCACTGTAATTACAAGGTAGTCCTGCCATATCAACCGGCATAATAACCTTGGTTTTTTCGTTTATGGCGCTGCGAATGTTCTTTGCTGTAATATTGAAATCATTGGGATCAACATCAACCATGACTGGTTTGGCCCCACAATGCAAAACTACGTTTGCCGTTGCCGAGTAGGTATACGCAGGTATGATCACCTCATCGCCTTCCTTTACACCATACCAACGCAGCATAATTTCAAGGCCCGCTGTTGCCGAGTTAAGGCAAATTGTTGCCTTGCTTCCACAATACGCAGTAATTTCTTTTTCAAACAGTTTGGTTTTTGGACCAGTGGTAATCCATCCACTTAACAATACTTCCTTAACGGCCTCAACCGTTTTTTCATCAATACGTGGGGGACTAAAGGGAATCATTTGCAGTTCAATTTGATTAAAATTAGTATTCTCATCTCATTTAAACCCCTTAAACGCAGTTTTAAATTAACAGGTGGGGCTTAAAAACGATTTTTATAGCGATAATATGCGTAAAAGCTAAGGGCGCCCAAGGCTTCGGTACAAGTAAGCGCTATAGCAGCCCCTGTTGCGCCTTGCCCTGGTATAAGCAAATAACACATGGCCGTATTGAAAATAGCCAGCAAAAACATAACAATTACCGTAACGCGTTGCCAACCCAGCAATAAATACAAATTATTGCCCAATAAGTTAGCCATGTTTCCAAAAACAACTACCGGGCACAATATGGCCATTAAAGCAATGGCAGGTTCAAATTCAGGTTTAAACAGTACATGCACAACAATTCCCGAAAACAGGTAAACCATAAGTGACGTAAATAAAGTCACGCCTAATACCACATATAAAAATTTGAAAAAAATCATGGATCCCAGCTGCCTGTTCATCATAAACATTTTTGAAATAAATGGTAAAAATGCCTGTATAAAGGGGTTAAACAAACTGGTTGCTGCACGTACTATTTTTTCTGCGGCACTATATAAAGCCACCAGTTCCTTACTGCCAGTTATAAACTCCAAAAACAAACCTGTGCCCTGTATGTAAACCGATGAAAAAAATACACTCAAAAACATATTAAAACCTGTTTTAAGTTCTTTAACCACCTGGGTTATTTTTGGTAAAACAAACCTGATTTTAAAATACACCATGGTGTATATAAACGAAGTTAAGCCAAGCAAAAAATTAGCACCAAAAAAAACAATACTGGCCAGTAATACATCTGTTTTTCCGTGAATACAAACAAGCAATAACACCAATTGCAACAACTTAAACACAATGCTTATGATGGTAAGTGATTTTATGCGCTGTACACCTTGCAAAAACCATAGCGGTGTCAAAACACTTCCGGCAACCGCCAGCAATGAAATATACGTAACCCGGGCCTCTTCAACAGTCATTTTTACCATTGAACAGTAAATAAACGTTACCAAAACGCTCACCGCCAAAAAAACAAATTTTATAACCGTTATTGTGCTAAAAATGCTGTTCAAAAAAGCCCTGTTTTCCTGGTTCTGGCTTACCTGTTGGGGGCCTGTGTACACAAAGCCATAATCGCAGGCAAACATCAATAAGGCACTAAAATATTGCGCTGTTGCTATAGTCCCGTAATTAGACAAGCCCAACCGGGCAACCAAAACCGGTATAACAACAATAGGTATTACATAATTCATTAGTTGAATAATGAACAATGAGCCAATATTGGCCAGCAATGGCGTTTTTCGTATTTGTTCGTACAGTGGATTCACTTTCTCCTGCAATCCTAAAATTCAGTTTTATGCTAAAAAAAAAGACTCCTTTTTTTGGGGAGTCTTTTATTCTTTAACAGCATTTTTAATTACTCTTCAACCACATCAAATTTAATGGTCTCATTAAGTTCCTTGTGTAATTTGATCACTGCCTCGTATGAGCCCAATACTTTTATTGGTTCATTCTTAATAATGATGTTTTTACGTTCAAAATCAAAGCCCAGTTTCTTTAACGCATCAGCAACCTGTATAGTGTTAACCGAACCAAATATTTTTCCGTTTTCACCAGCTTTAGCGCCAACTTTAATGCTAATTTCCCTGAGTTTTGCAGCCACTTTTTCAGCTTCAGCTTTCACTTTAGCTTCTTTGTGTGCACGTTGCTTCAGGTTTTCAGCTAAAATCTTTTTAGTTGAGTCTGTAGCAACCAAAGCAAGGTCACGCGGTAAAAGGTAATTACGGGCATAACCCGGCTTCACCTTAACAACCTCGTCTTTATAACCAAGCTTGTCTATATCTTTTTTTAATATTACTTCCATTGCCTTTAAATTAAAGGGTTAATAATTATTTCAACATATCGGCCACGTATGGCATTAAAGCCAGGTGACGCGAACGTTTAACCGCCTGTCCAACTTTTTTCTGAAACTTTAATGAAGTACCGGTAATCCTTCTTGGTAAAAGTTTTCCCTGCTCATTCACAAATTTCAAAAGAAAATTTGGGTCTTTGTAATCTATGTATTTAATCCCAGCTTTTTTAAAGCGGCAGTATTTTGACTTTTGCGTGTCAATACTAATGGGGGTAAGATATCTTATATCGTCTGCCATAATGTTTTTCCTTTCTTTAAAATTATTTTTCCGCTGCTACAGGTTTCTCGGCCTTTTTAGCACCACGCCTTTTTTCTGCGTATGCAATAGCATGTTTATCCAACCTCACGGTCAAATAACGCAAAATTCGTTCGTCACGCTTGTAAGCGGTTTCAATTTCTCTTACAGCGTTGCCTTCAGCGCTGTATTCAAACAATTGGTAAAAACCAGTTGTTTTTTTCATGATTGGGTAAGCGAGTTTGCGTAATCCCCAGTGCTCTTCGTGTAGAATTTTTGCACCTGAGTCTTTGATTACCTTTTTGAACTTGCCTACTGCTTCCTTTGCCTGTTCTTCAGACAAAACGGGAGTTAAAATGAAAACAGTTTCGTATCGGTTCATATATATTATTTAAGGGTTGCGAAGGTACAATTATTCCCAATAATACAAGCCCCTTTTTAAAGAAATTATTTCTTTTTAATGATTTGACCATCAGGAACATCCATTCCAAACCTGGACTTAAATTCAGCCAGGCTCATTTTCAACACCTTAACAGTCATTGCAACATCTTCAAGCGGTTTGTCCCTTGTTCCCTTTTTTACATCAGCTATCTTATCAACTACATCCATTCCCCCAACAACCTCCCCAAAAGCGGTGTAGTTCCTATCCAAATGCGCAGCCCCACCAACAGTCTTGTAAATCTCCCTCTCTTCAGCACTAAACTTAAATTTTGTCTTCGTATTCCAAATTGAATCCACTTCACGTGCATACTTTGCCGTTATGTAGTTTACGCTATCTTTTCTTCCAGCTATGTAACAACGCAAATAAGCCTTTTGATCTTTTTCATTTACCTTCCGGTACAAAATTTTGTAAAAAATATTTTCTTTCAACCATCCGTTAATCCTATCCTCAGCACCATTCAATTCCTGGTCAGTAAACTTTTTGCCATGTACAATATAAAACTGGCTTCCGCTGCTTTCCTGTTTTGGATTTACTACATCACCTTCCCTGGCAGCTGCTAAAACACCACGTTTATGCATGTATTTAATTTCAGCAGGTAACGTATAACCGGGTCCACCTTCGCCAATTGAATCTTTTTTATCAGGCCGGGCTGTGTAAGGGTCACCTCCCTGCACCATAAAACCCTTTATAACTCGATGAAAAGTGGTTTTATCGTAAAAACCCTTCTTCGCCAGTTTTAAAAAATTCTTACTGTGCTTTGGCGTGTCTTTATACAAAACAATGTAAATCGATCCAAATTTTGTGCTTATTTCAACCACCTCAACCTTTTTTGCAAAAGTACTTAGTGATAAAAACAAAAACAGTATGGTAAAAAAACGTTTCATTAAAACAACTATATATCTAAAATCAAATATCTCTTAATTATTTTTGGGCGTGTCCCTACAGCAATCTTAAATCTTGAATTTTAAATCTTAAATGATAATTGCCTCGGGTCGGGCTATCGCCTATAGTCCTCCCAAAATATACTGTTTGATAAAAATCACAGTAGTCCGGGCTATTTGGCTCTATCCCTCACGCAAATACAAAATAAAATCTCAAAAAGCTGAAATGCAAAATTTCTTACATCTCAAATCTAACACCTCACGTCTGAAGCACACCAACATTATACGGTCGCTCAGCCGGGGCATTATTTGCCATTTCTATTCCCAATGACAATATCTTTCTTGTATCCAGCGGGTCAATAATGGCATCCAGCCACAAACGTGCGGCTGCATAATAAGGCGTGGTTTGTGAATCGTATCGTGCTTTCATCTTATCATAAAGCTCTTTTTCGCGCTCAGGGGTAATCGTTTCTCCTTTTGCTTTAAGTGATGCCACCTCAATCTGGAGTAACACCTTTGCCGCTTGGGCACCACCCATAACCGCTACTTCAGCAGTAGGCCACCCAACAATTAAACGTGGGTCATAAGCCTTTCCACACATAGCATAGTTGCCTGCCCCATATGAGTTCCCCATAATAACAGTAAACTTCGGCACAACTGAGTTGGCCATGGCATTCACCAACTTAGCACCATCCTTAATAATTCCACCATGCTCACTACGTGATCCAACCATAAATCCAGTTACATCCTGCAAAAACACCAATGGAATGTTTTTTTGATTGCAATTCATAATAAAACGAGCCGCCTTATCCGCACTATCGCTATAAATTACACCTCCAAACTGCATCTCTCCCTTCTTACTCTTAACCACCTTGCGCTGGTTAGCAACAATACCCACTGCCCAACCATCAATACGTCCATATCCGCAAATAATTGACTTTCCAAACTCCTCTTTGTATTGGTCAAATTCCGAGTTATCAACCAAACGCAAAACAACATCCATCGTATCGTATTGTTTAGCCCTGTCAGTTGGTATAATACCGTAAATTTCTTTTTCATCCAGTTTTGGCGCAGCACTTTCTTTTCTGTCAAAGCCCGCCTTTTGTTTTGCACCAATTTTATCTACAATATTTTTAATTCTGTTCAGTGCGTCCTGGTCGTCCTTGCATTTATAATCTGTTACACCACTAATTTCACAATGCGTGGTTGCACCTCCTAAAGTTTCGTTATCTATATCCTCACCAATAGCCGCTTTAACCAGGTATGATCCTGCAAGAAAAATACTTCCAGTCTTATCAACAATCATTGCCTCATCACTCATAATTGGTAAATACGCCCCTCCAGCCACACAACTCCCCATTACTGCAGCAATCTGGTTAATCCCCCTTGACGACATAATAGCATTGTTCCTGAAAATCCGTCCAAAATGTTCTTTGTCAGGAAAAATCTCATCCTGCATGGGTAAATAAACGCCAGCACTGTCAACCAGGTAAATTATCGGAATATGATTTTCCATAGCAATCTCCTGTGCACGTAAATTTTTCTTACCTGTTATAGGAAACCACGCTCCTGCTTTCACACTTGCATCATTAGCAACAACTATACAAATCTTTCCTTTAATATACCCTAACACAATTACAACACCGCCTGCTGGGCAACCTCCATGTTCAGCGTACATTTCATAACCGGCAAAAGCCCCCATTTCAAATGAAAACCTGTCCTCATCCAAAAGGTATTTTATCCTTTCCCTGGCCGTTAATTTACCTTGCTCATTTAGTTTTTTCAGCTTTGACTTCCCTCCACCCTCATAAATAACTTCCAACTTCCGTTTAACCTGTGAAAGCAATAGTTTCAACTGATCTTCATTTTTATTTACTTCTATCTCTTGTTTTGTCATATTATATATACTTAGTATTGAATTTCAAATTGATCTCCATTAACAAAACCTGGTGGATCGTGATCAAGATTTATGGTTACTTGATTCAAAAAATTACCTGCCTCGTCAAATGATGAGCAAGTAAGCGTGTCAACCATGAATGAAATGTTTTCTACCGCTGAATATTTGGAATTAAGAAAAAAAACAATTTGAGAAACAACCTGCTCTGGAACAGAGGAGCAAATAGTAATATGGAAAGTGTCAACAAGTTTAAATTTTCTAGGTCCAAACCTTTTATCAATTCTTGCCTTTGTTACATCTCTAATTGTAATTTGAGCAGAGGTTAACACCTCACTTTGTAATACCTTTAAATAAATCGTATATGTATTATTACTTTCATGAAAAAAAGAATCAAAAACAACAGTTTCTGCTTGAACTCGTTTAAGTTTATTTTTTAAACTTTTAAAAAGATTAAAGATCACAGGTTCACTTCCATCATTAGACAAAAAACTCAATAAAGAAACATGAGGTTTGAAGTTGATCATCTCGTATTCACCAAAAGTGGATTTAACATCCTGTTTTATTTCTTTAACAGCACTAAATAAACTTCCAGATAAATTAGTTTTTATGGCTATGATCATACGCTAACAAATGCATATAAATATACAAAAAAAAAGGGCCGCAAATGCGGCCCTAAAAGAGGCGACTACTTACTCTCCCGCTAAACGCAGTACCATTAGCACAAGTGGGCTTAACTTCTCTGTTCGGAATGGGAAGAGGTGAACACCACCGTTATAATCACCAAATTTTAAATATCATATGAAATATTGAAGAAGAGATAAATTGAAAAACTGAAACTTCAAAAACCTACAGGTAATTAGTATTGCTCAGCTTTGACATTACTGCCTTTACACTTGCAACCTATCAACGTCATAGTCTTTGACGACCTTTAAAAGAAATCTCATCTTGAAGCAAGTTTCGCGCTTAGATGCTTTCAGCGCTTATCTTGACCGCACATAGCTACCCTGCGTTGCAACTGGCGTCACAGCAGGTCAACCAGAGGTGCGTCCGACTCGGTCCTCTCGTACTAGAGCCAGGCCTCCTCAAATTTCTAACGCCCACATCAGATAGGGACCGAACTGTCTCACGACGTTCTGAACCCAGCTCGCGTGCCACTTTAATCGGCGAACAGCCGAACCCTTGGGACCTTCTCCAGCCCCAGGATGTGAC
>DATGXI010000182.1:0-7525 GCA_035299065.1 Flavobacteriales bacterium | reverse complement strand
ATCATCAATGTCAATCACCTTGTAGTATTTATTAACCAGGCCAACATGTTTGGCGTACACTTCAACGGCCAAATGACGCTGAATCAAATTAAATTCATCGCGCTGCACAACCTTTGCTGTATTTGAAAAATTGAGCCCGTTATAGGAACGTGGCACATCAACTTCAGTATACTCGTATTCCCATTCTCCCTGCTGGTTGAATGCATTTCCATCCCATTTTTTCAGCAATCGAACAGGAAAAGCCAGGCGAACAAATCGTTCATCTTCTTCAACTGTTTCAAAATCGGTTTTGTTGCGGGTTGAATACCAAATATCGGATACTACCCAGGCACCGGTTGCTGTATCTTTTTTTGAACGTTCCAGGCGTAGACTGGGCCTTCCTTCCAGGTCAGTAAATGTCGATTCAATTTTTTCCTTTAATGAATACGTAATGGTATCGTGAATACCGGCAGCATCGTCATGGTTAATTTCCATCACATCGTACACGCAATAATGACCAACCGTTTGCGGAGCATACTCGTATTTAAAATCAACAGGTTCACCCTTATCCTTTTTGCAGGCAAAAAGAACCATTGGGACAAAAAGCAGACCGATTTTATTTTTTAGGCGCATTGTTATTGGCTGGTGCATTGGTTTTATTGGCCGTGGTATTTTTTGTATTTGTTTTTTGATTCTTTGGATCGGTGGTAGTTGAATTATTGTTCACATCTGGTTTCTTTTCATTTATCTTTTTCAAATGTGCTTCCAGTTCCTTGCCTTCAAGTTTTTTTCCATATTGAAAATAGGTAGTTGAAATTGCTTTTGTTCCTGAAGGATCAAAATAAACCATTGGACCGTGTAGTTTACCGGCTGAATAAAATTCGGTGTTCTCGCGTTTTCCTGTCGAGGTAAAATGCGTTACCTGTCCCGATAAATAACCGTTTTTATAGGTGCCTTTGCTCATGGTCATTCCCGATTCAAAAAAACGCTGCCAGTCGCCATGCTTTAGCCCGCCTTTACACATGAATGTTTCAGAAATTTTACCGGTATAGAAATAAACTGTTGTTAATCCTTCCAGCTTATCGGCCACATAGGTTTCACGTGTACTTACCCAGCCTGCTTCGTCAAGATGCGTCCATACACTGTCTTTTTTCTGGTCAAGGTATTTTCCTTTTGACATGACTTTACCGCTTTCGTAGTAAATAACCGCGCGACTTGTTTTTTTCGCATCGCCCATGTGCTTTATTTTTGATTTTACAGCTCCGCTTGGAAAATAAAACGTGAATTCACCAACAGGCTTGTCATCCTTGAACGTTCCCTTGTATTTTAGCTTATCGCTTTTATCATATGTCTTTTCCCAATATCCCTGCTTGCGCCCTTTCGAATCGGTTTTGTTTTTTTCAACCTCCTGGGCATACAGGCCTATAGAACACAATAAAAAAATGATTGCTGCTACCTTTTTCATCATCACAAATTTAAGATTAAACCTTTACAAAAAGCAGGCCTTTTACATGCACTTATTAGTCAAAACCCGTTAATTACCTTTGCTTTACACCTTTTAACGCATTGCCTTACCGAGGGTTACCGGTAAATAACGGATTTAACAGGGCTTTAACATGATTTACGCGAAAAATATGGTCCAATTGCCGTTGCCCGAACATTGCTGCGTACTTTGCCACGAAGGCAATAAGACACTAAACTATACAAAGAAAATCCGCGTATATCTGCGTGCGACTTTTAACCACCATAAGCGGCCATCAGCGTTCCATAAAAGACTACAGTAATTTCTTAAACGAAACCCGCGTCACTTTGTCCTGGGTGACTTTGCGCGCATTGATCACGCCATTTTTGAATACTCCACGATACGTGAATGGGATTTTTCCTTCAGCCCCGCTTACAATGACTGAATCATTCACAATTTTATAGGAACAGGCCGACTTACGATATGTATACAACAAACGTGCGCATGAATCTTTTGCTTTTTCAGCATCTACTGCTGCACGTAAAAATATGGCCTCGTTGTTTTCAAAAAACCGCACATACAATTTCTCTTTGTAATAAGCCCCCTCTTCCAATACAAAAAGGCCCTGTACATTTTTTGCTTTACGCACTTTTATGATACCCTTGTTTGGCTGGGCACTCACTGCCTGCAATGAAAACAGTGTGACAAAAATGAAAAATGCAAAGCGCATCAGTGGTTATTCTGTTGATCGTATCGTTTCTTTTTGTCATCGTTAAGCGATGACCTTATTTGAAAACGCAGGCCGGGAAGGTTTACCAACTTACCTGTAGCATTATCGGTAGCAACCACTTTACTGATATAAACAGCGTCACCTGTTTGGGTTGACGCAATTACATCACATATTTCACCTGCAACAACACTCCCGTTAATTTGCTCTTCTACCTCTTTTGAAGTGGCCACCAATACCACAAAACTGGTTACTTTGTACCTGTCATTTCCTTCAACATACAGCCCCTTACCTCCACACAATGAAAACGGGGGAATGGGACCATCGGTATAGCCATTCAAACAAAGTAAGTTCGATGATTTTTTACGCACTTTAATTACACCCGAATTTCCCTGGGCAAATACAATGTTTGCAAAAAGTAAGAATAAAATGGTGGTCCTTAATTTCATTTAATAATTATTCTTTTGTGCCACAGATAACACTGATGCGCACAGATTTTTCACTTTTTATTCCCGAATGACACCAGTCATTTTTCAGCCTTTTTTGATTCCCCCGGTGTTTCTGTTACAAATCCGTACGAATAACTTATTGCAGAAAAATTCGTGTTATTTGTGTAATTCGTGGCGGTTGCTTTTATTTTTTATTGTCGCCCGGAACGCACAGCGTTTGTGGCTGTATTTTCCATGTTATATACCCAGCAACTTCCTCACATCGTCCACATTGGTCATGGCCTCATCAACCACGGTCAGTTTGGCATTTAAATTTCCGCCTGAAATATTTTCTTTTTCAAAGGTATCTTCCAAACCGTATGCCAGTTTTCCTTCGCGGGTCATGCCCCAAACAATATTTTTCTTCTTGTGGTCAAATTTAAAGTTTTTAAAATCGGCAGGCACATAGGTATACACCATGTTGTCCTTTTTATCGCACAGGAATGCAATTGAGAGTTTAAGTTCTTTACCGGCTTCATCGGTAAACTTAGCCATAACTTCCTGGCCTTTTGGTTCAGCTTTGGCATTGTCGCAATTCCAGTAACCAAACTTACTCACTTTAAATGCACGTGTCACTATTTGGTGGGTTGAGTTCACAAACCTGTCGGTTGACTCGGTATTGGTTGCCATGGCCACCAGGTTTTCATTGTATACGCGGTGATTCTCGGCAGCCAGCTTTTCCCATTTTGCCTGTTTTGCTTTTTCAACAGCAATCTTATCCTTTTCCTCTTTTACACGGGCCTTGTACTTGTCCTGGTATTCTTTGAATTTTTTATTGTATTGCTCTTGTGCAATTTTCAGGTCTTTTCCTTCCAGCACAGGCATCACTTCAAACACTTTTAGTACGTTACCGCGTTTTAAACTTACTTCATATTTTGAACCGGCAACTATTTCTTTCAAACCAATGTCTTCCCATTCGGTATTGAACATTTGTGCATTAAAGGTATTTTTCTTATCAACTACTTCAAAACGGGTATTCCCATAGGTTTTTAATTCAGGGAATTCACCTTCCAATATATCCAATGTGAACGTAAATGATTTTGGATTTGCTGCAACAGGCTTAGCCGGTAAGAGGGAAACAAGTTCCTTTTTTATCTTCATGGTATCCACCTTCATTTTTGCCAGTTCTTCTTTGGTATACGGTGGCTTTCCAGGATCAACTACTTTTTCATTTTTCACTGGTTTTACATCGGCAGTCATTTTATCAACGCCCCTAAAATCCCAGTTGCGTTTATTGGTATCCAGGAAATACACATTGTATGCACCGTCCGTTACACCGCTTTTCATTTGTATGTCAATTGGTTTTTCAGGTTTGATGAAAACCGGTTTACCGTTTTGTTCAGCGGTAATGTCAATCATACCGGCCGACTTTAAGTGCCAATCAACACCGGCCGAGTCATAACGCATGGGTATACCGCTTGCAAACACTTCAACCGGGTTGTGAAACTCGCGGTAATGTATAACTACCGGGCCACTTACGTTGCTTCCATCTTCATTTTTCAGGGAGTTTGCCTTGTATACGATAACCGATCCGGTTTCGTATGTTAATACAGTATCGCGACCTGCGTTTACCGTAAAATTGACCGTGGGCACATCAAGGGTTGGGGCCGGACTTTTCACGCAAGGTGATTCATCGGCATAAGGGGCCGGGGCTGTAACCGTTTTAGCAATAGGGGCATCAACATTGTTTTTGTTAGGACCAGTAGCAAAAAACAGGATAGTTCCGGTTGCCGCCACGGTTACTGTTGCCAGACCGGCTTTGAACCAACCGGTTTTGTAAAACTTGACCGGTATATTCTTGTATTGTTCAAGAACTTTGCTAAAATTTTTATGGGCTTGAATTTCTCCAGGGGTAAGGGGTGTGCGGTCGGTAAAGAATTTAAAATTTTCCATTTTATCGTAGAATTTTTTCCATCAGGGATTTTCTTAGTTTCTCAATTATGCGGTGCGCCCTGACCTTTGCATTGGTTTCCGTGATGTCAAGAATTTCCGCGATTTCCTTGAACTGGCGTTTCTCAAAATATTTCATCTCAATTATCTGCATCTCTTCTTCACTTAATGTTTTGAGTTCTTTTAATATTAATTGTATGTGTTCTTCTTTCAAACTATCATCCGTGTCCTGTAAAATGTTTCCAAGACCCGTTTTATCAATACTCACAGCTCGCTCATGCGGTTTTTGCCTGTGAAAATCTATTACCTCGTTACGCGCTATGCGGTATAACCAGCTTGAAAACGGCAACCCTTTAAAGGTGTAGTTTTTCAAACTCTGCATGGCTTTCAAAAACACATGCGCTGTTATATCATAAGCTGTTTCTTTGTCTGAGCACCGTTGGTACACAAATCTGAGAATTGGCTCATAATACTTTTCGTACAGGGGACTGAACGCTGCAGGGTTTTCTTTTGCCCTCTCCACCAGCTGGTGTTCATTTAAATTTGCCTGTACATTGTTTATGTTAGCGGTTGCATGCTGCATTTGGTTGAACTTATAACCGATTACAGCCAAAAGGTTACAAAGGTTCAACCTTCTTTTTAACAGTTACCGGCACAATTTAATTGCAATTAATTGATTTTAAAGCACTAAAAAGGTTTTCAAGGGGTGAAAAAATCTGCAATTTATGAACACGTATAATGTCAGTTTGATGAGAAATTAGCAAAAAAGCAAGCAGCAGCGGTAGACAGCGGCATGTGGAACGACTAACCAACATTATTGAATAACCCCGCAGTCAACTTGAACAGGCAACAGTATGCGTGAAAAAGCCATTGAAATAGTAAAACGTCATTTTCCAAAAGGAAATGAAAAACTTTTTGCCACGAAACGAAGTTTTGTTTCCGTTGGATCAGTAACTGAGGGAGGCCGGTACATATCAGTAGATGAAGTGAAGGATCCAGTTGCAGCTTGCCTCAATGAATTGTTGACTGAACACGGATTCAAATACCTGAAATCACAAAGTGCCTTTAAAAGGAATTCATCTTCAGGCATTGATTTAATAAGGATTGTAAGTTATGATTACACCCACTATCATTTTGATTTCCATTTTTACAAGAGAATTGATGCTGTACAAAAACACCTGACAAAATATAATTTCGAAAATCAATTTAATTCGCAAAGCGATTATAAAAAACAGGAAACCACCTGGGTGTGTTATGGCAACATTAAGGACAAAATAGAAGCGATTTCTTTTAATAAATTGGCTGAAGAAACTATTTCTCTGTTGGTTTTTCTAAATAATGAAATCCTTCCCTATTTTCCACTTCTCGATTCAATGGAAAAGCTAAATGACGCATTGAATTATCCTGAAAAGGACGAATCGAACCATTTTTCTTATTTTTCAAGGGAACAGTTTTACGCATATGCTGCTGAGGCCGGGTTAATAACTGCCAAACTGGTGAATGACCCCAACTATGATAAAATCATGAAAAAACACCTTGCAAATGAGCATGCCATTGAAGAAAAAATAACAAAACTGGATGAATTCCTGAAACGCGAATTATCTCTCACTTAAAATATTATTAATGATGCTTGAATTAATTGCGAAAGAAACCGGGCTAAACCCCAAATACGTAAACAACGTAATCACCTTACTGGAAGAAGGAGCAACCATTCCATTTATTGCACGGTATCGTAAAGAAATGACCGGTGAAATGGACGAGGTACAGATTGCCCAGGTGCAAATGACCAAAACCAAACACGACATGATTACACGCAGGAAAGAAACCATGCTCAAAACCATTGAAGAGCAAGGCCTGCTTACACCCGAATTAAAACAAAAAATTGAGTCCACCTTTGACCTGGTGGCCCTTGACGATATTTATTTGCCCTATAAACCCAAACGAAAAACACGTGCTACTGATGCAAAAGAAAAAGGACTGGAGCCATTGGCAAAAATTATTTTATTGCAACAGGAACGTAATCTTGACGACCGCGCTGCCGAATTTGTGAATGAAAAAGTAAAAGACAACGAAGAAGCCTTAAAAGGCGCACGCGATATTATTGCTGAATGGATAAACGAAAATGAACAAGTGCGTACACGTATCCGTAATATATTTTCGCGTGAAGCCGTAGTACGCAGTGCTGTGGTGCGTTCAAAAGAAGAAGAAGGCATCAAGTACAAAGACTATTACGAATGGCAGGAACCCTTGCAGCGCGCCCCTTCACACCGTGTGTTGGCATTGCTGCGTGGCGAGGATGAAGGATTTTTACGCGTGTACATTGAAATTGATCCTGAAAAAGCACACGATGCCATTTCGGGCGTTATGGTAAAAAGCAACAATGCGTGCAGCCGCCAAATGGAGCAAGCCATTGAAGAAAGTTACAAGCGGTTAATCCAACCAAGCATGGAAAATGAGTTTCGTACAGCGGCCAAAGAAAAAGCCGATATAGAAGCCATACGCGTGTTTGCCGAAAACTTAAGGCAGTTGTTATTGGGAGCACCGCTTGGACAGAAAAAAATACTGGCCATTGACCCGGGATTCAGAACAGGCTGTAAAGTGGTTTGTTTGGATGCACAGGGAAATTTAGTGCACAACGATACCATATACCCGCACCCACCGCAAAACGAACAGGCCATGGCCATGAAAAAAATCATGAACCTGGTAGAATCATACGACATTGATGCCATTGCGATTGGTAACGGAACTGCAGGCCGCGAAACCGAACAATTTATTTCGCGCATGAAATTCAGCCACGATGTAAAAGTGTTTGTGGTGAACGAAGCCGGTGCAAGTATTTATTCAGCAAGCAGTGTTGCACGTGAAGAGTTTCCCGATTACGATGTAACCGTGCGCGGCAGTGTTTCCATTGGGCGCAGGTTAATGGATCCCCTGGCTGAACTGGTAAAAATTGATGCCAAATCAATTGGCGTGGGACAA
>DATGXI010000181.1:0-24844 GCA_035299065.1 Flavobacteriales bacterium | reverse complement strand
CAAACAAAGCTAACAACAACCCCAATCCCAAACCACCAGCGCCATAAAATATGAAAATCATTCTTAACGCAAGTTTGTTTTGTCTGGTATTGGCTTCATGTGGAAAAAAGGATTTTTTCAGTGAAGATAAAGCCATTGAAGGTGGTGCGTGGAATAAAAACAACCAGCTTGATTTTACAGTTGAGGTGACCGATACGGTTTCCTTTTATGATTTCTTTATTGATCTCAGACATAATGAGTTTTACGAATTTTCCGAGATTTATTTTTTCTTCGATATTGAATTTCCAAACGGTAAACAATCAACCGATACCATTCATTGCATGTTACAGAATGGCGACAAGTGGGTGGGCAATAAATCGGGAAGCATTATTGAAAATCATGTGCTCATTAAGCCAAAAACGCGCTTCCCGAAAGCAGGTACGTATAAAATGCATTTAAAACACGGCATGCGTCCTGATATACTAAAAGGTATTGAAGACGTAGGTATTGCAATAACAAAACGAGATTAAAGTTTCTAATGGCAAAAAACAAAACAGCTGATAAAACAGTAAAAAAAACGCATGCACCTGTAAGTAAATTGCTTAAAAGGGTTGTTGCGCTTATGTGGACTGTATTCCTTCTTCCTTTTGTGGTGATTTTTTTCATGTTGATTTGGGCAAATGCTGGTGACATGCCAACCCTTGATGAACTTGAAAACCCGGAAATGAACCTCGCCTCAGAAGTATATTCGGCCGATAACGAATTGCTGGGTAAATATTTCAAAGAAAACCGCTCCAATGTGCGCTATGGCGAATTACCAACCGATTTGATTGATTGCCTTGTTGCAACCGAAGACGAACGCTTTTTTACACATACGGGAATTGACTTTCGTGCCTTGGGTCGTGCCATTACGGCTGGTGGTTCAAATGGAGGTGGGTCAACCATAACCCAGCAGTTGGCCAAAATGTTGTTTAATGAACAGGGCGTAAAAGGATTTGACCGTATTCAGCAAAAATTTAAAGAGTGGATTATAGCAGCCCAAATTGAACGCAGGTTTTCAAAGGAAGAAATAATAACCATGTACCTGAATAAATTTGATTTCCTGCACAATGCAGTTGGAATTAAATCGGCTTCACGTGTATATTTTAATACCACGCCCGATTCATTAACTCTTGTGCAATGTGCCATGCTGGTTGGTATGGCAAAAAATCCTTCAATGTACAATCCCAAAAGTCATCCTGAGGCAGCCATGAAAAGGCGGGAAGTTGTGCTCAAGCAATTACTGAAGAATAAAAACAATGCCAACATCAACCGCAAGCTTTCTAAGGAAGAATACGAAAAGTACAGGAAGCTGCCGTTGGGACTTAAATATACCAAAGTTGATCACGTTGATGGGTTGGCGCCTTACTTTAGAGAAGAATTGCGTAAAAAAGTCAGCGAGTTGCTTACTGAAAAAGATAAAGATGGTAAACTCAAAATTCATAAAAAGGACGGAAAAGCCTATGATGTTTATGCTGACGGGTTGAAAATTTATACAACCATTGATTCACGTATGCAAAAGTATGGTGAGTGGGCTGTACGTGAATACCTGCGCACTGAATTACAGGCTAAATTTGACAAAGACAATAAATCAAGCAAGAAAGCCCCTTTTGCATACGATGTGCATGATACAACCGTTGCAAAATTAATGGCTAAGGCCGTTAGGCAGTCAAAACGATACAAGATGTATACCGGTAAAATTTGCGGGTATTGTGAAAAACCAGAGTTCTATATTTCAACCAAACTGGAAGGTGGAAGACCTGTTTTTTACTGCAGTGATTGTAAACATCGTCATGTTGGTGTGAATGAAGATGAAATGGCCAAAATGTTTGACAAAAAAGTGGAGATGAAAGTTTTTTCGTGGAAAAAACCAGGCCAGGAATTTGATACCATCATGTCGCCAAACGATTCCATAAAATATTACATGAAATTTATACAGGCGGCCTTGATTTCAATTGATCCGCACACCGGGTTTATTAAAGCGTGGGTAGGCGGCCCCGATTACCGGTATTTTAAATACGATCACGTAAACGGGCGCAGGCAGGTTGGTTCAACATTTAAGCCTTTTGTATACGCGGCCGCATTTTTTAACGATGTGTTTTCACCTTGTGATGAAATACCTGACATTGAACATTGCATTGAAGTTCCATACACAGCCAAGTCAACCAAATCATGGTGCCCTAAAAATGAAGGAGGCTATTCAGGTGCGCCCATGCCACTTTATTTTGCATTACCTCAATCCATGAACAACATTACTGCTGCAATTATTAAAGTGGTAAAGGCTCCAAACGTAATACGACTGCTGGATAACATGGGAATTGAAAAAGGATATTTGCCTCCGGTTCCATCTATTTGTCTTGGTTCATGCGAATTGAGTCCGTATGAAATGACAGGCGCACAGGCAACATTTGCCAATAAAGGAATTTTCATCAAGCCAATTATGTTTACCCGTATTGAAGATAAAAATGGCAACGTGATTTATGACGTGGAACCTGAAACCAACGAAGCCATGGACGAAGAAAGTGCTTATACCATGTGTATGGTTATGAAAGGCGCAACAAGCGGTGTAATGCATCCGTATTTGAAAAGCAAACGTGGTGGAGCATTGGTTGGAGGTACAGCAGGTGGCATACGCTCATCAGGATACAAGTGGGGCGGATTAAAATATCCTATAGCGGGTAAAACAGGTACAACAAATAAAAATACCGATGGTTGGTTTATGGGATTAACACCTGACCTTGTTACAGGAGTTTGGACCGGTGCTGATAACAATGCAGTACACTGGCGTTTTACCAATGACGGTCAAGGTGCAAAAACAGCATTGCCTATTTTTGGTTATTACATGAAAAAAGTATATGCTGATCCAAAGTTGAAAATTTCAACAGCAGACTTTGAAGCACCTGAAGGATTCACCCTGTTTGATTGCAAGGCATTCCAGGAAAACAACTCTGAGTTGTGGAAACAAATTGATTTAAAAGAGATGGACGAAAGTTTTGACATTGAAGGTGATCACAGCAACGAAGAGGAAGGTGACGAAAAAATATTTGAAAAACCGCAATAGGAACATTTAAAAGACAATAAGTCGAAGTACATAGACGTATGAATAAAGTAGTTAAAAACGCTGACGAAGCAATTAAAGATATTACGGATGGCATGACCATTATGCTGGGTGGATTTGGTTTGTGCGGAATTCCGGAAAATTGCATTGCAGCCCTTGTGAAAAAAGGCGTAAAAAATTTAACGTGTATAAGTAACAATGCAGGTGTTGACGATTTTGGAATTGGCCTCATGTTACAAACACGTCAGGTAAAAAAAATGATTTCATCGTATGTTGGTGAAAATGCCGAATTCGAAAGGCAATTGCTGAGTGGGGAACTGGAGGTTGAATTAATTCCGCAGGGAACGCTTGCTACCAGGTGTATGGCCAGCGGCTATGGCATGCCGGCTATTTACACGCCAGCGGGTGTAGGAACCGAAATTGCGCAAGGAAAAGAAGTGCGTAATTTCAATGGAAAAGATTATTTAATGGAATATGCGTTTGATTCAGACTTTGCAATTGTGAAAGCATGGAAAGGCGATGAGAGCGGAAACCTGATATTCAAAGCCACATCGCGTAATTTTAACCCGTTAATGGCAATGGCTGGTAAAATAACCATAGCTGAAGTGGAAGAACTGGTACCTGTTGGTGCACTTGATCCTGATATGATACACACGCCAGGTATATATGTTCATCGTATTTTTAAGGGCCAGGATTACCAAAAACGCATTGAACAGCGCACGGTACGAAAAAAATAACAGTTTCAAATCATACAAAGGAATCTGACGTTTTTTATACTATTGCAATGAAAAATACGTTTTGATTTACGTTAATTTGTCAAATACCAGGACCTGATGCAAAAAATAAACTGGCGAAGAGCAGAGGTGCTTGTTTTTTACCTCCTCATTTACTTAAACCTCATACCAGTTTTAAAAACAGGGCTTGTTTTTTCACTTGACGGTCCAGCGCATACCTATAATGCGCTTATGCTTAAGCAATTTATTTCGGGCGATACCCAATTACTAAAGCAATACTTTGAGTTAAATACCACCATTATTCCCAATTGGACGGGGCATGGTATAATGACCTTTTTCCAGTACTTTGTATCCCCGCGCATGAGCGAAAAACTGTTGCTCATTGGTATACTTGTTTTCACACCTATCTCATTTCGTTATCTTGTAAAATCGTTTAAGCATGTACATGTTATAGGTTCTTATTTTATTTTCATTCTTACATATAATGTTTTCCAGGTTCTGGGTTTTTATAATTTCCTCATTGCTTTCATTCCAGCCTTTTTCCTGTTCGGGTATTTTGTGAGGCATTTGGGTGTTTTTTCGCGTAAGCAATATATGGTACTCGCAAGCTTACTGGTGCTAATTTATTTGTCGCACGTATTTGTATACATTTTATGCATGCTTACCTTGTTTTTATTTTATGCTATTCATATAGGTTTAAAAGAAGGACTGAAACCCGGGGTATACCTGGCAGGGTTCTTTAAAAATTCAATTTGGTTAATTGTGTCAGCGCTCCCTTCGCTTGTGTTGTTCCTGCTGTTTTATATAACCAAACCCGAGTTGCATCCTGTTTTCCTGGACAAAGCAGAAATAACAAATATGCTTAGAAACAACCAGTCATTTGTGTTGTTTACAAGTGCGGAGCTGGATCACACACGCCCTTTGCTGTATTTGATGATGATTACAGCAGGTGCAGCATGTATAAAACGTGTTGCCGGGTTTATCAAAAACCGCACATTGATACTTGCCGATGTTTTCCCGGTTTTACTCGCAATTATGCTTGTGCTTTTGTATATATTGCCTGATGGCGATGGATGGGGAGGATTTTATACATTAAGAACCTTGCTGCTGGTTAATGTATTTATGTTGTTGTGGGCTGCCACCGTAAATTTAAGTGCCTGGTTTAAGTTCGGAGCCTTTTATGCAATGGCCTATTATCATATGTTGCTCATGGTAAATTATCACACCCAGTCAGAGGGAAATCAGCCACGCCTGCAGGCATGTCACAAAGCCGCAACACATATTGAGCAGGGCAAACTTGTTTTGCCGGTAAATGCAACGGGCAATTGGATGTATGGACATACGGCCTTAAGAGCAGCTACCGTTCCAAACACCATTGCGCTTGAGAACTATGAGGCAACCATGAATTATTTCCCCTTTAAATGGAAAGAAACAGTAAAAGCCAAGCCTGAGTTACCAACCGGAACCATTCCTGGAGACTTTGCCTGGTGGAAATGGAAAACACCTGGAAAACGTGTGTTGGTTGATTACATATTTTCAGTGGGAAATGTGTTTGGGCAGGAAGGAAAGCATTTTCGCGTACTGGGTGACTGCATAAATAAACATTACACCGAAATTTACCGCGAGTCAGATTGTTATCTGTATAAACTGAACAAAGAATAAGTGCGCATTTTAAAGCCAACATACCTTGGATTTCTCGCTATTGCCTTTGTGCATATATGGCACATGTCGGGAATAAGAGATCCGCATGTTACAAGTTGGGATAATTTTGGGTATTACACGGTTTTGCCACAAACATTCATCAATGGAGATCCGGGAAATGCGCATATGGATCAAGTAGCCGGCATGGCAAAAAAATACGATCTTTCGCCAACACTTTACCAGTTTCACCGGGTTGAGAATGGGAATAACATTTCACAGTATCCCCTGGGAATGGCTGTTTTTTACGCGCCCGCATTCATTACCGGACATATTATTGCAAAAGTATCGGGTTTTGAAGCCGATGGATATTCTGCGCCTTACCAATACAGCCTTATTTGGTTTGAAGTTTTATATTCGCTTGTAGCTTTTGTTTTTTTACGAAAAATATTCCTGCGTTTTTTTTCTGAATGGATATCGTGCGCCTTAATGCTCATTTGTTTTTTTGGCACCAACTATTATATATCGGTTACGGGCGCAATGGGCATGCCGCACCAATACCTGTTTTTAGCATATGTGTTGTTAATCTGGTGTACAATAAAATGGACGGCAGAACCCACAAAAAAATATGCTTTTTTTATAGGCCTTTTATTGGGCCTGATGGCTATAACCAGGCCTACCGATGTCCTTGCTTGTTTTATCCCTTTGCTGTGGGGCGTAAATAATGGATCGCAATTTAAAGCAAGGCTTTATATGGTGTTTAAAACCCACCGGTCACAGTTGTTCATGTTGTGCCTTGGGGCATTACTTTTTGTTGGCATACAAATGACGTACTGGAAAATGTATGCCGGTGAATGGGTGCACTACAGTTATAAAAATCAACGTGAGATTTTTGAGTTTTTACGCCCAAATACAATTGACTTCCTGTTTGGGTTTCGCAAAGGATGGTTCTTGTATACGCCCATTATGTTGATTGCTGTAATTGGGGTTATTTATGCCTGGCGAAAAAAAGCAGCGTTTGGACTTGCCTTTTTTGTATTTACGCTTGTTACGGTTTATGTATTATCATCCTGGTCGTGCTGGTGGTACGCTACAAGTTTTGGCCAACGTGCAATGGTGCAGTCATACCCGGTATATTTGCTCGGGCTGGGATTCCTGCTTAGTTTCCTTTTTGCGCAAAGGCGCATTATGGCATGGATTGTTTCCTTTTTTATTTTTTGTTTAGTCTTGTTAAACCAATTTCAAACCTGGCAGGTTAACCGTACAATTTTGCGTTTGGATCGCATGACAAAAGATTTTTATGTCAACGCTTTTTTCAGGACCGATCCCGCCTGGGGAGTTGATACGTTGTTAATGATTAACCACGACATTGCGCTTTCAAACGAATTACCAAGAAAGTGGCGTTATGAACCGGTTGCTATTCATAAACCTGGTCGCAAACCTGACTCGGCCAATGTTTATTTTGTAAAACATACACAGTATCCCAACCTGGAAGTAAAATTTCAGGTGCCCGATATGAAAAACGAAATACATGCCTGGTATAAAGTAGTTTTTGAATATAAATTCCCCAACGCTTCTGATACATCTAAATGCAACCTTATTGAATCAATGATTGACCACCACGAAATGGGATATGCCTGGCAGGCTTTTTTATTTACGGGTCAGTCAAAACCGTTGAAAGACGGGTGGCACAGGTTTGAAAATTATTACCTGACACCTACAAGGGTGTTTGAAGGCGATAAATTTTTTGCGGCCATTGATTATTTGGGAACAGGAATGGTTTTGGTCAGAAAATTGAGTGTAGAGGTGTATAACGAAAAACCGGGTTTATAAAGCAATGAAACGTATTAAAACATGGTTTGTACATAGGCGTAAAGCATTGTTACAATTGTTTATATTGCTTGCGGTATTTGGCACATCGGTTGGTGTGCGCTACAAGCATTTTGGGCTGCCCATAAACCGGCACCACGAATGGCTTACTGCGCACTCATTGATCATCATGAAAATTTGGGAAAAAGGAGGCGCAGCAAATTATCATTTTGCGCCTGTATACACCTTCCCCGGTAAAGGAAATAAATTTGATTTTAGCATTTGTGCACTTGATGATGAAAAAGGTGATGTGTATTATGTTTCGTACGGACCATTTTCAACTATTTTACCGTATGTTGTGTTTAAAACGCTTGGCCTTCCTGTAAATGCAAACAGCCTGGTTGGATTTAATTTAGTAATTCATTTTTTAACCGCGCTCTTTCTGTACCTGCTTGTTTTACGCCTTGCCGGTAAACGTTTTGGCGATTTTTCAATTGCTGCAATTTCAGTTTTTGTGTTTTATGTGTTTAGTCCAGGCACACTTTGGTTTCACTCGAATGTCTATTTCAGTGAAGTGTTGGCACAATTGTTTTTGTCAGCTGGCATGTATGTTTTTTATCTGTTAATGGAACAACGGGCACAAAAAACAAGTACGGTTATATGGTATGGTGTTGTGTGTTTTTTTGGTATTTATAACGAGTGGTTAGGGTTGTTTTTTACGTTTATAACCGGATTGTATTTGCTGTTTAAAGTGTTTAAAGACCGCGTTTTTCTAAGGCCTTTTTTGGTAGCTGTATCTGCGGGTATCTTATCACTGGGCTTAATCGTTTATCAGTATTCGTCTATTGCAGGTTTTGATAAACTTAAGCAAGTGCTTACCCATAAGTTTGTAGAGCGCAGCGGTGGCACGTTAGTTGACGGGTACAATGCCGAGGAAAAATATGCTTTTGGAAATGAAGCCTCGTTTAAAATGGTGGAAAAACATTTGAACGATAACTTTGTCAACCTGATCAATACGCTGGCTTTCGTAATACCGCTTTTTGTAGTGCTGGCTTGCTGGCGTAAAAAATATTTTTTTAGCAGTATGCAGGCTGTGTTATTGGTTTTGTTGTTGCTGATGGTAGCCATGCATCATTACGTGTTTTTTAATTTCACCTCCATACACGATTTTTCAATGCTGAAAACCGGTTTTCTGTTAACCTTCCTGATTGGAATTATGTTGGTTCAGCTTGAACGTTTTTCAACCATACGCATGTGGTTGCGCCTATGTTTTTCAATTGCCGTAGTGGCTTTTGTTGCAGTTAAGGCGGTTGAATCCTATAACCGCTATAATAAGGCACATGATCCCAAAACAATTTATCATGTATATAAAATTGCCGGAGAACAAATTAAGAACAATGCAAAACATGGCCAGGAAGTTGTTTTTACAAATACGTTTGTAAGTCCTGACCTGGTGGTGTATGCCGAGTGTAATGCCCGTTTTTCATTGTCGCCACAGGCAGCAATTGATATGGCACGTATCAATAAAATAAATACGGCCTTTTTCAGGGTGCGGGGCGATAGCGTAGTGTCGCTCACCCGTTATACACCACAAGGCGATTCGGTACAGGTTGAGCTGAAATAATAGTGATCACAGTGTTTTCTCAAAAAAAAACGTGTAAATGACTATAGCACAAATAAAAACAAGGATTAAAAACAAACAAAAAGCCTTGCTGTATGTTTTTGTCTTATTGTCTGTTTTTTCAATTTCAGTGAGTATTCGTTATAAACATTTTGGTCATTCCCTAAGCAGGAATCATGAATGGCTGACTGCGCATTCCTTGGTCATTATGAAAATATGGGACAAAGGAGGGATTACTAATTATCATTTTTCGCCCATTTATACATTCCCGGGGAAAGGGAATGCAAATGATTATGCCTACTGTGCACTTCATGATAAAAAAGGTGATGCCTATTATGTCTCCTATGGCCCCTTCGCGGCCCTGTTACCCTACTTTTTGTTTAAAGTGTTCTTCATACCGGTTGGGTTATCGGGATTGATAGGGTTCAATCTTATTGTGCATTTTCTTGTTTCGCTTTTCCTTTACCTGCTTGTTTTACGAATAGTAAATAAAAGAATTGATGATTTTTCACTCCCCGCTTTGTCTGTTTTCATATTATATGTTTTTAGCCCGGGAACGCTATGGTTTCATGGTAATATTTATTTCAGTGAAATTCTGGCTCAATTGTTTTTGGCTGCCGGTATATACGTTTTTTATGTTATGCTTGAACAAAGGGCACAAAAAGCAAGTACGGTTACCTGGTATGGGGTTATGTGTTTTTTTGGGATATACAATGAGTGGCTTGGTTTATTTTTTACGGTTGTAACAGGTGGGTATTTGCTTGTTAAAAGCATCAAAGACCGTGGTTTTCTAAAACCTTTTTTAGTAGCTGTATTGGCAGGTGTTTTATCGCTTACACTTCTTATACTCCAGTATTCTTCCATTGCAGGTTTTGATGAACTGCTTAAAGTTGAAACTATGAAGTTGGCCGAGCGTAATGGTGGCGCCCTGGTTAGCGGGTATGAAGCCTCTGCCAGCTATTCGTTTGGCAGTAGTCAGTCCTATAAATTGATTGAGGGTTATTTAAACAATAATTTTTTGAATGTAATCAATACACTTGCTTTTCTTGTGCCAGCATTTATCCTGTTGTGCTTGTATCGTAAAAAATACTTTTTCACAAAAAAACAATGTATTGTGATAGGCAATGTTGTTATGGTAGTGGCCTTGCATCACTTTGCATTTATCAATTTTACGGCCTCTCATGATTTCTCGGTACTTAAAACAGGATATTTCCTTATTCTTTTAACAGGAATTATTATTCACCGCCTGGAACTTTTAACAGAAAATAATAAAAACCTGCGCCTTGGTTATGTGGCCCTCGTACTTTTGTTTTTTGCCGTTAAGTCATATGAATCAATTCAACATTATAATCATGTAAACAACCTTAATAATGTTCATGAGGTTTACAAACTTGCGGGTAATGACATAAAAAAATTAGCGCGGCCCGATAAGGAAATTGTATTTACCAACACGGTGGTGAGTCCTAATTTGATTGTTTATGCTGAATGCAATGCGCGCTTTACATTGAACAGGCAGGATGTAAGAGACATGGCCCGCATAAAGCAAATGACAGCATCGTATTTCTTTGTTCGCAATAACAGGGTAGTTTCCATAACCCGCTATGCGCCTGATGGAGATTCGGTAAGGGTTGAAATACAACCGGTAAACCAGTGAGCATTAGCTAGTCGTGCCACATAATCTCATTCGTTGACATGCGTAAAAAATGCTTAATTTAGCACCCTATGGCATTAGATAAAAACCAGATTGCACAACGCATAGCAAAAGAAGTAAAGAACGGTTATTACGTTAACCTTGGCATTGGAATTCCAACCCTTGTGGCGAATTTTATTCCCAAGGGAATGGATGTGATTTTACAGTCAGAAAACGGTTTATTGGGCATTGGTCCTTTTCCGGTTGAAGGCGAGGAGGATCCTGATTTAATCAATGCAGGAAAACAAACCATTACAACTGTTCCCGGATCAGCTTTTTTTGACTCGGCCATGAGTTTTGGAATGATACGTGCCGGTAAGGTTGATCTTACCATTCTTGGAGCTATGGAAGTAAGTGAAAATGGTGACATAGCCAACTGGAAAATTCCCGGTAAAATGGTGAAGGGAATGGGAGGGGCAATGGACCTGGTGGCATCAGCAAAAAACATTATTGTGGCTATGCAGCATTGCAGTAAAGATGGTAAAAGCAAATTATTGAAAAAATGTGATTTACCTATTACAGGATTGAAATGCGTAAAAAAAATTGTAAGTGATCTTGCTGTACTGGATGTAACCGATAAAGGCTTTGTGCTGTTGGAACGTGCTCCCGGTGTTAGTGTTGATTATATAAAGTCTGTTACCGAAGGAGCGTTGACAATTCCTGGTGATGTTCCCGAAATGATATTTAATTAATAAGCATGTTTCAGAATACAGAAAATACACCTATTTCAAAAATAGGAGAGTTTGGGTTAATAGATCATATTTCAAAATCGTTTGAAGTAAAAAACAAAGATGTATTGAAGGGCATTGGTGACGATGCGGCCGTAATAGATTTGGGTAACGACAAAGTAATGCTGGTTACTACCGACATGCTTACCGAGGGAGTGCATTTTGACATGGTGTATACACCCTTGAAACATTTGGGATATAAAGCCGTTGCAGTAAATCTTTCTGATATTTATGCCATGAATGGCAACCCGTCACACATTACTGTTTCCATTGCGTTGAGCAGTAAATTTACGTTAGAGGCTGTTGAAGAACTGTACGAAGGCATCAAACTGGCTTGCGAAAATTATAAGGTTGATTTAGTTGGTGGCGACACCGTGAGTTCACAATACGGCATGACCATTTCAATTACCGCTATAGGATATGCTGAAAAGTCAAAAGTGGCGTACCGTTCAGGTGCCAAAGAATTTGATTTGGTTTGTGTGAGTGGCGATTTAGGCGCAGCATTTATGGGTTTGCAATTGCTGGAACGCGAGAAAAAAATGTTTAAAGAAAATCCAAACCTGCAACCTGATTTAAACGGGTATGATTATTTGCTGGAGCGCCAGTTAAAACCGGAACCCCGCAAAGACATTGTACGCCTTTTGCACGATAACGGCATAGTGCCTACGTCCATGATAGATATTTCAGACGGGCTCTCATCCGAGATACTTCATGTTTGCAAGGCATCAGGAGTAGGGTGTGATATTTACATAAGTAAAATTCCTGTTGACCATTTGACCCAGCAGGCAGCTGAGTTGTTTAACATGGACGCTACAACACCAGCCTTAAATGGAGGCGAAGACTATGAGTTGTTGTTTACCGTTAAACAAAGCGATTTTGAGATTGTAAAAAAACTAAAAGGCATTTCCATAATAGGTCACATTACGGCTGATAAAATGAATGCACGATTGGTGAACCAGGCCAACGAAGCAAGTCCAATTACAGCATTGGGTTGGGAAGCCTTTAATCAATAATTACTTTGATAATTCTACATTATCACCCAATTCTGTTAAAATAGAATGTGGGGTATCAGTGTTTTTCATTTTTGAGCAAATTTCCCTTAAATTGCATTCAACTTTTAAATTAACCGCATGAAAAAACTTTTACTTCTTGCCTTTTTGTTGCCAACGCATGCGTTTGCAACAACCCACTTGGTGACCAATACAAACAATGCGGGTGCAGGGTCATTAAGACAGTGCATTATAACGGCCAGTGCCGGTGATACGGTAAAAATGGACCCTATGCTTATTGCAACAGGGAGCGCAACCATTAATTTGTACTCAGAAATTGTACTCAACAAAAACCTGTATATAAAAGGTATTTTTACTTCATATGATACACTTTATATAAGCGGCAGCGATAGTTGCCGTATTTTCAACATGACCTCGGGCAATGTTACACTATACGGTTGTACGCTCGTGCATGGTAAGGCAGCCAATGGAGGCGCCATTAACGAAACAGGAGGTACACTTTTAATTGACCATTGTAACCTGATGAATAATTATTCCAGTGGTTATGGTGGGGCAATCAATCAAAATGGCGGAACCATACAGTTTCAACATTCACAAATTTTCAATAACACGGCAGCATCTGACGGTGGGGGTGTTTATTTGTATCCGGGATCAGGATATGTCATTTCGTATAGTACATTTTACAACAACCATTCTGACACGTATGGCGGGGCTATTTATGGATTTGTTTCAAGTGCAAACATTGACCATTGCACGTTTGTAGGCAATAGCGCAACAACTGAAGGAGGCGCCATTTATGACTGGGGATCGTCAGTTATACTAAACGTGACCAATAGTACATTTACAGGTAATACCGCTCCAAGTGCATCGGCCATAGTGTTATGGGGCTCAGGCGTACAATTCACCGTTGGTAGCAGCATAATTGCCGGCAACAGTACAGGTGCCAATTTATATGTGTGGGGTGCTGGAGCAACATCAACTTCATTGGGCTATAATTATTTTGGCGATGCAAGTGTTATGGGCAGTGTTGGTACCGATAATTTAAGTACTCCAGTTGGTATTTTAAATTTAACAGGCTTGCAGGACAACGGATCATACACGTATACATGCATGCCGCAAACACCAAGTCTGGCCGTTAATGATGGTAACCCTGCCGATTTAAGCGATGCGCAAAATGCGGTTATAACGGATGGTATGCGTGATGCAGGTGCAGCCGAGTATTTTGCCTGTCCTAACAAACGCTCATCGTTTTTTGCTCATGGATGCGCTTCTTACACTGTTCCAAGTGGCGATGAAACCTACACAGGAACAGGTTTGGTTATTGCCATGGACACCATTCCAACTTCATGTGGAGCTGACAGTGTAATGACCATTTATATTGTGTTAACCGATGTGGTTGGTCCTGTTGCCGATGTTGCAAACATTGATGCCACATTTGAATGCAGCGCAACACCAACCGCACCAACCGCAACCGATGCCTGTACGGGAGCAGCAACAGGAACAACGTCTACATCTTTTCCCATAACAACACCGGGCGTAACTGTGGTTACCTGGACGTATACCGATGGAATAGGAAATACAAGCACGCAAACACAAAACATTACCGTAATACCTATTGACAACAGCGTAACCCAATCAGGTATTACGTTAACCGCTGCATCGGTTGGCAGTACTTACCAATGGCTTGACTGTAACAATGCATTTGCACCCATACCGGGAGCAACCAGCCAGAGTTTTACACCGTCAATTGACGGAAATTATGCCTGTGCTTTAACCAACGGGTCGTGTACAGATTCCACAGCTTGCACAAGCGTAGTGGGTACCGGTGTGAATGAAATAAATGCAATTGATTTTACGGTTTACCCAAATCCAACCAATGGAGACTTTACCCTTGTTTCACCGGTTGCAGGTGATGTAACTGTGCTTTCAATTGAAGGAAAAGTAATTTTGAATAGGGTAAAAATGAATGCAAGCCAGCAAACGTTTAATCTTACGAATGTTGACCGTGGGGTTTATTTTGTGCGATTGAGTAATGCAAAAGGTGAAAAAACCATTAAGCTGGTTGTACAGTAAGAATTTGATTTTATATACTACAAAAGGTCGTTCCAAATGGGGCGACCTTTTTTGTTTTAAAACTTGAGGTTTTCGTGTTGTCTTATTTTGCTAATCCTCATCCCAACCTTTTTTCTTGGTAGTAAAAAGCGCTCCAAACAAATCACTGAATTTACTGCCTGTTTCAATTTCAGTTTTGCCAATTTGTGAATGTTCAGCCAGGGCATGCAACACAAATTCCATCCAAACATATAGCTCATCCTTAGCCATATTCTCCACATGGTCTTCAACCAGTTGTACCAGGCCTGGAACCGCGCTTAATTTTTTGCGGTAATCGTTTTCTGAGTCTTCATCAAGCAATTCCACACCGTTGTTGGCGGCAAACCATTCGGTAATTGTTTTATAGGCGCTGTCTTCTTTTTGTTTTTTGAGTTTTGACGGATCGGGAAAGTATTCAATAAATAAATTTCGGATGGCTTTGTCAATTAAATTTTTAGCCACCATGGCCGCACCTTCCTGCTCACCTTCATACACTAATTCAATTTTTCCATTTATGGCGGGTAAAATTCCGGCAAGGTCGGCAATGCGGCCTGTTGCTTTTGGTTCACCTGCAGCAAACATGCGCAGTTCAATTGCACTGGCTAAATTTTCATACGCTGAAATGGTTAAGCGTGCCGATACGCCACTTTTAGCATCCACAAATTCGCTCACACGCGCTTCAATGGCTACCTGCTCAATTACGCGAACCAGTAAATCAGGAATGGTTACAGCGCTCAGTTGTTCTTTGCTGAGTTTGGCTTCCTGTTTTGTGATTTTCATTGACAAATCAGCCGTTTTTGGGTAGTGGGTCAAAATTTGACTGCCAATACGGTCTTTTAACGGTGTTACAATACTGCCACGGTTGGTATAGTCTTCCGGATTGGCTGTAAATATAAATTCAATGTCCAAAGGCACACGAACTTTAAACCCGCGTATTTGTATATCACCTTCCTGTAAAATATTAAATAGCGCAACCTGTATACGCGCTTGCAAGTCGGGCAATTCATTGATGACAAAAATACACCGGTTGCTGCGTGGAATAATGCCATAATGAATTACGCGCTCATCGGCATAACTTAAACGAAGGTTGGCTGCTTTAATGGGATCAACATCGCCAATTAAATCGGCTACCGACACATCGGGTGTTGCCAGTTTTTCAGCATAACGGTCATTGCGGTGGAGCCACTCAACGGGTGTTGCATCACCCATTTCTGCTATTTTATTTTTTGCGTATGTGCTTATTGGGTTGAGCGGATCGTCATTTAATTCACTTCCTTCAACAACGGGAATATATTCGTCAAGCAATTCAACCATTTGCCTTGCAAGCCGTGTTTTAGCCTGCCCACGCAAGCCCAATAAATTAATGTGGTGTTTGCTTAATATGGCACGCTGCAAATCAGGAATCACAGTGTTTTCATAGCCAAAAATGCCTGTAAAAACCGGTTTGTTGTTTTTTATGTGGTCAATCAAATTATCGCGCAATTCATCTTTAATGCTTTTGCTTGTGTAACCCGATTTTTTTAATTCACCTATTGTTTTTGCTTTCATAAATTTTAATTCTTACGCTGCAACGCAGCTATTATGTGTCTTTTTTTTTTTCACAGGTTGGGCCGGTTATTTAGCTGCGGGATTTGCGGGATCTGCGCGCTTTTCTTGTCTTTTTTCTGCGGGATCTGGGCGCGCTTTTGCCACTAATTATATCTTTCTCCTGCGATTTTTCTCATAATCTTCAAAAACGGCATCGCCCAGTCCATTCAATCCTGAATAAAATGCTTTGCCCTGGTTGGTATTGGTGAACTCATCAACAAAATTTTGTAAGTACGGGTCGGTTGCCACCATAAATGTGGTAATGGGTATTTTCAGGCGCCTGCACGATGCTGCAAGTGTCAAACATTTGCTCACTATTTTTCTGTCCAAACCAAAACTGTTTTTATAATAACCGCCTTTTTCCCTCAGGCAACTTGGTTTACCATCCGTAATCATAAAAATTTGCTTGTTTGAATTGCGTTTCCTTCGTAAAATATCCATAGCCAGTTCAAGGCCCGCAACGGTATTGGTGTGATAGGGGCCAACTTGTAAATAAGGCAGGTCTTTTAATTCAATTTGCCAGGCATCGTCACCAAACACAATAATATCAAGCGTATCTTTTTTATATTTTTTGCGAATCATTTCGGCCAGTGCCATGGCAACGTTTTTTGCGGGTGTTATGCGGTCCTCGCCATAAAGTATCATGGAATGACTGATGTCAATCATTAATACAGTACTTGTTTGGGCCTGGTGTTCGCGTTCACGTACCTGCAAATCGTCTTCATTCATGTTGAAGCTTTGCAGCCCGTGATTTACCTGTGCATTCTTAAACGATTCCAGAAAAGAGATTTGTTCGGGCGTGTCGCCAAACTGATAAGGCCGTGTTTCATCGCTAATTTCATCACCCGCACCTTTGTGACGTGTGGTATGGTTGCCTTTGTTGCCCTTTTTTAATTTTCCAAAAATGCGTTCAAGTGCACTTTCGCGCATTTTTTGTTCCATTTTTGATGTTATGCCAAGCCCTCCTGGGTTTTCAACCACTTCACGCAAGTAGCCCCTGCGTTTAAGCTCGTCAATAAAATCATTCATGGTATATTCAGGTGTGGTGAGTTTATATTCCTTGTCAAGTTCATTTAACCAATCAAGGGCTTCCTCAACATCGCCCGAAGTATGCGATAAAATTTGCGTGAAAATGTTGAACAGTTTTTCAAAAGGTGATTTTTCATCACCGTTATATTGCGTAAATAGAAAACTGCTCATACTTGTACCAAATATCAGTAAAATTGGGCAAGTGCTATGTTTTTCATATAGCTTGTACCCCTCAATTTAATAAGATTAACACGAATTTTTTTTCAAGTCTGCCAGGGATAGAGCCAAATAGCCCTGAACGAAGTGAAGGCTATAGGCGATAGCCCGGCCGCGCTACCGCGCGGGGCAGTAAATTATTGTCAATTCAGGCATTCCTGCATTCGCTAAATCACTAATAATCATGCTCAAAGCCCCGTTCCATGCCAAAAACCTACCGTTCCTTCAGTTGCACAACAATACTTTATGGAAAAAGGTTTAATCCTACATCTACTTGAGCAAATAAAGAAGATATGAAAAGGATGACAAAAATAGGAGCCATGTTAACGATGTTAATGTTTCCTGCAGTAAATACAGCGTTTGCTCAACAATCACCAGGTGAAATTCACGGTAAAATTTTGGACAATGGCATTGGAGTGCTTGGCGCTATGGTGTGGGTGAATGCCAGCGGTGGAGCCATTAAAACCATGGTTGACGAAGAAGGTAATGGTTCATTTATTTTGAAACCACTTGAGCCCGGAACCTACATTATGTACATTAAAAATGAATTGGATACATTTAGTCAGGAAGTAGTGGTAAGTCCAGGAACCATAACCCGAATGGGGGCAAGTGATTTGTCAAGCCCTGAATTTGTTGCCCAAAAAGGTAAACGAATGGATGAGGTAGAAATTGTACACTGGAAGCGTCCGTTGATTTGTGCTGAATGCGGTTCTATGGAAATTATTGATAAAAAGGCCCTGGAACATTCACCTGCCAAACGTGATATTAAACAAATAGTAGCCACTGTTGGCGGCATTACCATAAGTCAAAATGGCGATGCATACGTACGCGGTTCACGTGCCGATGCAATTAATTACTATATTGACGGCATGCGATTACCAGCTACCGGGTTTAAAACACCCCCTTCAACCGCCATTGCAAGTGTACAGGTGTACACAGGCGGTGTGCCTGCCAAATACGGTGACTGTACCGGTGGGGTAGTGGCCATTGAAACGCAAAGTTATTTTAACTTATACAACGAATGGGTGGCACAGCAAAATGCCAATAAATAAGAATGATCTTCGGAAGCAAACATATTACCAAATTGTCAGACGAAGATATTATACAACGTTATCTGCGTACTGATGATAATACCATGGTGGGCGAACTGTATAACAGGTACGCCCGCCTGGTATTTGGTGTTGGTTTGAAATATTTAAAAAACAAAGAAGAAAGCAAAGATGTTTTGTTTTCAGTATTCGAAAAATTGCTGGCCGATCTGAAAAAATACGAGATCAAAAATTTTAAAGCCTGGCTGTATACGTATACAAAAAACGAATGCCTCATGCAACTGCGCAAAACAAAGGTAAAGACCATTGAAAAAGATGTGTTTGATGTGCAGGTGGGTGGCGTTGATGAAGAAGAGGAAGAAGTTGAATACAACAAAGAAGCGTTATTACAGTCACTGGAAGGCCATGTTGAGGGACTGGCCGATGAACAAAAGCAATGCATTAAATTATTTTACATTGAAAATAAATCCTACGGTGAGATTTCAGAAGAAACCGGGTTGACGTTTAACCAGATTAAGTCATTTATACAAAACGGCAAACGCAACCTTAAAATGAAATTGAGCGGGGTAAAAAACCATGAATGAATCAATAAAAAATAAAATTTTAAGTACGCGTTTTGAAAATGACGCAGCCCAGGGATTTGACCTTGTCCATGGATCTGAAGCATTTTTCAATAACATTAAGTCGCCATTTAACCCGCCAAAACCAAAATCGTTATGGGGTTCATGGGGATTTTTAGCGTTTGAAATTTTTGTGGTTGCCGGCCTGTTGGTAGCTGGTAAATACCTTGATTTTGGTACGCAGGCCACTGCGCAAAAAAGTGCACGGGTTGAGGTTCCCGTTACGGTGAATGAACAACCACAACCGGTTAATGACCAAACAGCTTTTGTGGCTCCACTTGCACCTGAAAAAAAATCGGTTTACTCAGAGCAGCAGGTATTGAACAAACTAACAGACCCGAACCCGGTTGTAAAAAAGGACTCGGTGATTGTTGCCGAGCCGCAGGTACCACTTGTAGTAATTACCAAACCCGATTCATTGAATGTACACGATCCTGTGTTTACATATGTATACACCAATAACCAGGTAAAATACCGCATGCGTTATGTAGAGGATTTGCTGGTGGTAAATTATTCAGACACGACCAAAAAACTCAAACTTGACCCGTATACCAGCGGTACAGAAGCGAAATTTGAGAGCAAAAACAATACAGAACGGTTAACCCCCGTGCCACAATATAAACTGGTTGAGAATACCGATTACCTTATAAAACTTGCGCGCCCCTTAAAAGCCATGCAGGAAAAAAGGTATAAAGATGCCATGACCAGTTTTAAGTACATGCTTAAGGATAGGAAAGACGACCAAAACGTACTTTTTTACGGAGCGCTTTCACTTATTGAAATGGGCAGCCATTCAAAAGCGCTGGTGTTTTTGGAAAAATTAAAGCAAGTTGAAAATCCTGTTTTTGATGAGGATGCTGACTGGTTGCTGGCAAAAGTATACAGGGAACTGGGTATGGACACGAAAGCAAAAGCAATTTTGAAAACAATAGCCAATTCCAATAGTTTTTATAAAGCGCAGGCAAAGCAGGAGTTGAAGAAGTAGTTCTCCGTTCTCCTTGACAAACAGGGCGTGTTATCGTTGTTTGTTTTTGAGGGTGTCATTTAGTAGCGTGTTAAAGGATGTGCACGTAAAATTACATACCCGAAAAAAATAAACCAAAATTAATGTACAAACACATCGTTTTATTTACGTTCATTATTCTTGGCTTTGGGTACAAGGTATTGGCCCAAAAAGATTCAATTGTAATTACAGGTTTCATTAAAGACAGTATGAGTGGCGGGGAAATTCCGTTTGTTGATGTTTTTTTTGACATGGATTACCACCCGACTTTAAAGCCGAAGTATAAGGCACAATCAGACTTTGATGGTTTTTTCAGGATGAAAATTGCCCGTGCTGATTTAGCAACAGGGGTACATAAGCTTTTTTTCAGGTTTGTGGGATATGAGATGAACCCGCAAATTGTAAGTGTGCGATCAGCTAACAGCCCGCTTTTGATTCATGCAAAACAGGCTGGTGTGATGTTAGAACACAACGATCCAATTGAATATGTTCCAAAGAAAGAGTAAAGCAGGTTTACTTTTCTTAACCGTTTTAGCCGGTTGCAATAAAAATCCTGATAATATACCGATCAATCTGCGGGATTCGTGGGATCTGCGCGCAACGTGTAGCGTTTTGATCAGGTCAGCGTTGTTTGCTGCGTTCTGTATGCCAAATATCAATCTTAACTCAATCAGCGGTCATCATAAGCATCAGCGCCATCAGCGTTCTACTCTTTGAGATATATTTTCTCCAAAACCCTACACTCGTTCTCCCAATTTAATTCTTCCGAGGCTTTTATGCAATTTGCTTTAAGCTTTTCCTGCAAGCCTACATCATTTCGTAATGCAACAATTTTCTCAGCAATCACACCCGGTTCATGTGAATCAACAAGTATTCCTGTTTCATGTGTTTTTACAACACGCGCAATTTCCGGTAAATTACTGGCCAAAACCGGCACACCGGCATGCATGAAATCAAATAACTTATTGGGTAGACTGAACCTGTAATTTAAATTGGTGTCCTTGTCCATGCTTATGCCTAAATCACAACTGGCCGTATACTGCATCAATTCACCGTAAGGCATTTTTGGTTTGAACACAACATTTTGCATGTTTTTATTCCTTGCTTGTTCCTGCAGGGCCGGCAACACATCGCCACTGCCAACGATGAGCAAAAGATACTGGTTGCTTAACTTTTCAAATGCCTGCAGCACCTCTTCATTGCCGCGGTTCATGTTTATGCCACTGCCCTGTATAATCACAATAAACGTATTGTCGGGCAGTCCCAATTCACTGCGTGTTTTATTGAGTACGTTCACGCGTTTTTCACTTATGTTTCGTAACACAAGCGGTTTCACCTTGTAAAGATCATAATACCAATTGGCAATGCTTTCATTGACGGTAAGCACTTTTTTTAGTTTCGGAAAAATGCGCTTTTCAAAATTCAGCCAGATTTTTTTCTTACGTGGGTTGTTTTGCAATTCCGGTACCTCGCAAAACAATTCATGGGTATCATAAACCAGTTCACGTTTTTTGCGGGCATAGTAATTAGCCGGCAAGGTGTCAAGGTCATTTGCCAGCAACACATCGCTTTTGTGAAACAGTAAATAAAAATACAACCGCATGTTCAGGTTGGCATAAAACAAAGCCCCCTTGTTAAACCAAAGGTTGAACCGTTTGACCTTATAAGGGCGGTCATTCACCTCAATGCTGTTTTTGAGTTTACGGCCCAGCAGCACCACCTCAAAATTGTGGTCATGCAGCCAGGCGCACACTTTTTTAACGCGTTGGTCGGTAGCAAGGTCATTGCTTACACTGACAATTATTTTTTTACGTTTAGTCAAAGCGGTATTAACGGGCAGGCTGTTGTTAAGTTTAGCCAATTCCTGAAATTAACGCTGAATAAATTATTTATTTCGCATCCTGATGTCATTTATCTACAATAAACCGCTTAAAAGTCTCAACACGTTTGGCATTGATGCAAAGGCAGCGCAATTTGCAGCCTTTGACTCGGTAAATGCTTTGGTTGACCTCTTAAAACAAGTTCCCGCCAATGCAAACCTACTCATACTGGGTGGTGGCAGCAACCTGCTTTTTACCCGGGATTTTGAAGGCATTGTACTTAAAAATGAAATTACCGGGCTTGAACTGGTAAATGAAACGCCCGACCATTATTTTTTAAAAGCCGGTGCAGGTGAGGTATGGCACAAACTGGTTATGCATTGCGTTGATAAAAATTACCAGGGCATTGAAAACCTTGCCTTGATTCCGGGTTGCGTTGGAGCAGCGCCCATGCAAAACATTGGAGCGTACGGGGTGGAGTTGAAGGACCTGTTTCACGAATTGGAAGCGGTTGAAATTGCCAGCGGAAATATTCAAAAATTTGATTTAAAAGCCTGCGCATTCGGTTACCGCGAAAGTGTATTTAAAAACGAGCTGAAAAATAAATTTGTGATAACTTCGGTTACACTTCGCCTCAATAAAAAACCGGTTTACAACACCTCTTACGGTCATATAGCTGCGCAACTGGAAGCTGACGGTGTAACGCAGCCAACCATGCGCGCCATTGCCAATGCCGTCATTGCTATTCGCTCATCCAAATTACCAGACCCCGCACAAATTGGTAATGCAGGCAGTTTTTTTAAAAATCCCGAAATTGATGCCGAACAATTTAATGCATTAAAAATAGAATACCCCAACATAGTGGGTTATGAAATAGGTCATGCAAAAATGAAGGTGGCAGCAGGTTGGTTAATTGAGCAGGCCGGCTGGAAAGGAAAAACCTTTGACAACTACGGGGTACATAAAAATCAGGCACTGGTACTGGTAAATTATGGGAACGCAAAAGGCCAAAATATACTTGACCTGTCCCAAAAAATCATTGATTCCATCTATTCTCAATTCGGCATTAAACTGGTGCGTGAGGTCAATATTTATTAACGTTTTAGATTAATTGACAATTATCAAAACAATCGCTATTGACTATCAGTCATTTGAGTAAGGGTGCTTACTCAAAAAATTTCGGTAAATAAAACGGTAATTCCCTTTTTTTACAGTAATTTTAACACAACAGGGTAAGTCCTGTACATAAACACGTAACCGAGTTTGCAAATGATGAAGAGGTTTACCCTATTAGCATTCGTATTTCTATTTAGTACATCTCTATTTGGCCAAAGCTTTTTTGCTCCTGGTGCGTGGAAACATTTCCGTAAAGAGTGGCAAATTTCATTTGGTGCAAGTAATTTTTTGGGTGATTTGGGTGGACGTGATGCCATAGGTACCAACTTTTTGCGTGACTGGGAAGTAAGTCAAACCCGCTATGTTGCCCAGGGGTCTTTTGGTTATTACATAGGGCAAAACTTTTTGTATCGTTCAACCGTTTGTTTTGCGGTTGTTTCTGGTAATGACAATACCACGCAGGAACCCTTTCGTCACAACCGTAATTTAAATTTTCGTTCCCAAATAATTGAATTCAACCAAAGCGTTAGTTTTTTCGTAATGCGCGAAAAAATGGGAAACAAATTTGGTTTAAAAAACATCAAGGGTCGTAAAATAGGAGCAAAGTCAAACACATTTGGTTTGTATTTTACTGCGGGTTTTGGTGTGTTTTATTTTAATCCCATGTCAAAATACAACGGTGCAAACGTAGTGTTGTGGAATTTGCATACCGAGGGGCAAGGTTTACCCGGTGGGCCAAAGCAATACAAGCGCTTTAATTTTGATATACCAATTGGATTTGGTGTGCGTAAAGCATTAAGCCGCCAATGGGGACTTCAACTTGAATTTACCCAGCATTATACGTTTACTGATTATATTGATGATGTTAGTACAAGTTATTATGACAATGATGCTTTGCTGGCAAATTATGGTCCGGTAAGTGCGCACATGGCCGATCCCAATCTTGGTAATTTTGTAACCCCTGGTGGCGACTCATTTGTAACAGCAGTAGGTGAACAGCGTGGTGACCCTAAGGACAAGGATAATTACATGTTCCTGACATTGGGTGTGTTTTACAAAGTAAACACCAAGGCAAAACACTACGGTCGTGGTCCGCGCAAGAAAAAAATCAAGGCCTTGTTTTAATTTCAAATTCTAAATTTCTGTTTTTCTTTTCTATTTAGCTGCCTCCCCTCACGGTTAGTATAAATTCAAATTTCGTGATTTGCAATTGTTCGGGGCCGGGCTGTACGCTTTACGTCACTTGTCTTTTAGTTAATGGTGTAACACTGCGGTGGCTTCCGTTGGTCGCCTCCTCGTTAACACCATTAACTAAAATCCTGCGTTTCGTGCCGCTCCCATCCCTGGCACAGGTACCATGTTTATTAGTTTAAATTTTGAATCTTAAATCTTAAATTTTTTTGAAGCTCCGGAGTGAATCGAATGCTGACGGTAGCGTAAGCATATCGGTTATAAATTTAACCTACGCAAATTGCCATGTCAGCATCATGACATGCCGAAAAAAAACAATTTTATATTATTGATTTTTCGGCATCGTCATGACACCCAATATGAGGCTCCGGAGTGAATCGAACACCCACCGGAACGTTCGTAGCGTTCCATTCTATCCGTTAAAATACGGAGCCATTAAAGTAAAATCCGTTGCCAGCCAAAGGCTGGTCCGCCTCTGGCTGAAAATACGGAGTCGTTAAATCATTTAGTATCCTGTATGGGATTTGAACCCATGATCTTTTGGATGAAAACCAAACGTGTTAGGCCACTACACTAACAGGACATATTTAATTCAGCAGTGATTCGAATGCTGACGATTTCAAGCGGTAGCTTGAAATGTCAGCATCATGACAAGCTTGGCTTCGTCATGACCCCTGGTCTTTTGGATGAAAACCAAACGTGTTAGACCAACTACACCAACCGAACATTTAATTTTTTGTTGCGGAGCCGGGAATCGAATGCTGACGACCGCAATGAAATACAGCGGTGTCAGCATCCTGACATCGCGTACCCGCG
>DATGXI010000180.1:0-12984 GCA_035299065.1 Flavobacteriales bacterium | reverse complement strand
CATTCAGTGTTTCGCGCGAGGGAATAATTTTACTTTGTTCTGATGCCCACGCGCCCACCTGGCTGTTGCGCGGCCGTCCGTTAAAATAATTGTCTGATATTTCTTTTGAAGCAGGTTTAATTACTCCTTCTAGCCGTATTTGCCGTTCAACCTGCGGCCAGAAAAACAAAACTGAGGCATTTGGGTTTTTAGCAAGATCAAGTCCTTTTTTGCTCAAATAATTTGTGAAAAATCCATACCCGTTCGCATAAATCTCGCGCAGGTAAACAACACGGTTACTGGGTTTGTTGTCAACACTGGTAGCCAGGGTCATTGCATATGGTTCCAAAAGGTTGTTGTCAATTGCCTGTTGAAGCCATAAATTGAATAAATCAAAGGGTACAGCAGGGGTATTGTTCTCCAGTAACTCGCTTTTTTCAAACTGTTTACGGTCATTACCAAGGAATTCGTTCAACTCGTTTTGCATATGGGTATAAATTGTCGTGCTAAATTGAGAATTTATAACGTAATTTAGCGCAAAAGGTAGTAAATATGTCAATCAAAAAAATTGACGATCTGTTTGATTTTAATAAATTAAACCGGCTTAAGCCCAAAAAAGGACGTTTGCTGGTGTCAGAACCCTTTCTTGACGATGATCATTTTGGGCGTTCGGTAATTTTAATAGGGGAGCATAACGAAGAGGGGACCTTTGGTTTTGTGTTGAACCATTATGTAGAGCAGATTGATCTCAACGATATCATGAATGATTTTCCCCATTTTGAAACGCGCATTGCCAATGGTGGTCCGGTTAAAACAAATAACCTGTATTATATACATACGCTTGGTGATTTGTTACCGGGAAGCATACCGCTTTTGGAAGGTGTTTACATGGGCGGAAATTTTGACACCCTTAAAATGCTTATTGAAAAGCAAAACCTCACGAAAAAACAAGTACGTTTCTTTTTAGGTTATGCAGGCTGGGCTTTTGGTCAGCTTGAAAATGAAATAAAAGAAAATTCCTGGATTATTGCCAATGGCGCAGCCGGTGAAATTATGGATACCGAACACGAAAACTTATGGGAATCCATTCTCAAACAAATGGGTGAAAAGCATAAAATAATCTCAAACTTTCCTGAAAATCCCTCGCTTAATTAAGTATGTCAGCCAGCAAAACCTATAACCTTGAAAAGCTTGATACGCATTGGGTGTATGACCTTGTGCAACGCGGCCATACCTTGCAAACCGGGGAACAGGCACAGCAAAAAATTGAAAAATGCTATTCGTATTTACACAATAAACTAAAGAAAGCTGAAAAACCCATTTATGGTATCAACACTGGTTTTGGTTCTTTATGTGATACAGTTATCAGCAACGATCAGCTGCAGCAATTGCAGGAAAACCTGGTGAAGTCGCATGCCTGTGGCATGGGTGACCTTGTTCCCGTTCACATTGTAAAAAACATGATGGTGCTAAAGATCATCAACATGTCGTTAGGTCATTCAGGCGTAAAAACACAAACTGTGAATTTGCTCACTGAAATGTACAACAACAACATTATACCAGTTATTTACCAGCAGGGTTCATTGGGCGCCAGTGGTGATTTAGCACCGCTTGCACATTTAACGCTGCCGTTGATAGGACTTGGTGAAGTATTTTATAACGGAGATCGAACTACTGCAGAAATTGCATTTAAGAACGCAGGTTTGTCAGCCATAAAATTGGATGCAAAAGAAGGATTGGCTTTATTGAACGGTACCCAGTTCATGGGGGCATACGGAGTTGAAATAGTAGAGGAGTTCTCACAATTGCTTTCGCTGGCCAATTTAATTGCTGCTGTAAGCATTGAAGCATTTGATGCAAGGCCTGAACCGTTTAACCCGCTTGTGCATCGCATTCGTGCGCATGCAGGACAATTACACACTGCCGAACAAATCAACCATTACCTTGAAGGCAGTGAGTTGTTTTCAGGTGTAAAAGAACATGTGCAGGATCCTTATTCATTCAGGTGCATACCGCAGGTGCATGGCGCCAGTTATGATGTGTTGCAAAACGTAAAAAATATTTTCAATACCGAAATAAATTCGGTGAGTGATAATCCCACTATTTTTCCGGATGAAGATTTAATTATAAGTGCCGGAAATTTTCATGGTCAACCCCTGGCCATTGCGCTTGATAGTTTAGCCATTGCCATTGCCGAACTGGGAAGCATTTCAGAAAGGCGTATTTATAAATTGATTTCAGGTCAGCGCGGGCTACCTGCCTTTTTGGTGAAAAAACCAGGAATAAATTCAGGGTTTATGATACCGCAGTATACCGCAGCAGGCATTGTAAGCCAAAGCAAGCAACTGTGTACACCGGCAAGTGTTGATACCATTGATTCCAGTAACGGGCAGGAAGATCATGTGAGCATGGGCGCCAATGCAGCTACAAAATGTTACCGCGTATTGGAAAATACCAAGCGTGTTTTAGCCATTGAATTGTTGAACGCCTGCCAGGCCCTTGAATTCAGGAATGCTGAAAAATCAAGCAAAACGGTGCAGCACCTGCTGGCCGAATACAGGCGCCATGTGCCCTTTGTGGAAGACGATGTGCTCATGAAAACCCTCATGGACAGTAGTTTAAAGTATCTTGAAAATAAAAGAAAATCAATGAGTTAACCTATAATGTTGATTTTAATTAATGTTAAATAGGGTGAGTGGTATACGATTTGCACGAAACTTGCGTAATTTTAATGAGTATAACGATTGTAAACATTTAAATTTAAACAAATAAAGAAATGAAAAAGGTATTATTAAGCATAGCGTTAGTTGCTTTCATTGGCACAACAGCTGTATCGGCTGCTTCGGTTATTACTGAAAAGGAAAAAACGGAGAAGACTGACAACAAAAAAGACAGGAAGAAAAAAGAAAATTGCGAGAAGAAATCTTGTTGCAAAAAAGAAGAAGCAAGCAAACACGCTTGTTGCAAAAAAGCTGAAGAGAAGGCAAAATAAATTAAGCCATCTTTATAAAATAAAAAAGCCTGTCGCGAACGACAGGCTTTTTTTATTTGTATTGATTCAGAAAAGATCTGTTATTGATTATCTGGAAGTGTTTATTGTTTGGTATTTATTCAATCACCATTGAAAGCAACAGAAGATTTATTTCTTGTTCTCAAGGATTTTATTTGCGCTTGCTAAAAACGTCACTTCTTCTTTGCCCACTTCGGCCCCGGTAGGATACCCCAACGAACCGTATGCGCTAAGGCTGTAATGGTTCTTCGCAGGATCTTTTTCGGCCTTAAATATCCAACAGGTTGGATAACCGGTTACCTGGAAAGCTTGCTGAAGATTTGCGTTTTGTTGCGTCAATTCGGGCGATAATTGTTTACGTCTTGGAAAATCAAGTTCTAAAAGAATGACGTTTTTATCGGCCCAGGTTTTAAATGCATCTTTTGCAAAAACATCACGCTGTAATTTCATGCACCAACCACACCAGTCACTGCCGGTAAAAAATGCAAACAGGGGTTTACCGGTTTTTTGAGAAAGCGCGTTGGCTTCATCCATGCTGGTGTACCATTTCAATTCAGGAGCAGGAGTTTTTACGCGGCTTGATGTAAGGCCAACCAAAAGGCCCAGCGCTAAAACGGGTATGATTAAATATTTTAATTTCATAGTTGTACTATTCGCAATTATTATGCCTAAATAACGAAAAATACACCCGAAAAGTTGTTAAACGTATGTTAAGGAGCCCGTGGATTTTAGCAGGAAACTTGGATTCTTGTTTTCCTTTAGTTAACGGGCTGAAATTGATTAATCCCTTGCACGTGCATGATTTTCAGGTTGTGCAAACAAGTGTGCCTGGTATAATTCCGGTTACTGTACATTTCCCGGGTTTCAACCAAATCAATCCTCTAAACTGTCCATATTCAGGCAGGTGTTTACCTGTCTTTGTACTCTTTTGGAAACTTTGGCCCACACATTTCCTTTACTTTTTTCTCATACAGGTTGGTGGCAATTCGGATGGTTGAGCGGTTTTCAAGTCCCTGCATACGCAAATTCTCAAGCATATAATCAAATTGCATGTCGTACATGGGTCTTGCCATGTTTTCATTTTTTGTTTTATTGCAAAACCGGTTGGCATATTCCTCGCTGGCTTTTTCAATTTTTTTCATCTTCTGGTCTTCACTCATTCCGCAGCTGCAAAAAAGAGTTATGGCTACCAGACCTGCCATTCTTCCCAATGTTTTCATGACTTTTTATTTCATATCAACTAATTTACAAAAATGGAATGTTAAAACCAAGTTATGGTTGAAACATACCGCAAATAGTTAAAATAAAAGGTTTCGTATGTGTGAATTTTGCAAGGAATAAATTTAAACATGTAACTGAAAAATTACCGTATTTCTACGCAAAAAGAACGTATTTCTACCCTATTTACCGTTAGGTATTTGCTTTTTTTGTTTTTATTTTCTTATTTTACCAGACCTAATTCAAAACCTATGAAAAAGCTGTTATTGATTCTGTTTTTAACATGTATCACGGGTACATTTTCATTGTTTGGTCAAATCTATATGTTTCCTGTTATTCATTATGAAACTTCTCCTGGCGCGTGTGACGGGTCGGTTGATTTAATTACTTATGGTACGGTTCCGCCTTATTCCATTACATGGTTTACAAAACCCCAGTTTTATGAATGGGATCCTGACAGGTTTTCGTTGAGTGATGGGTTGCACCTTGAAAATGCGTGCGAGCAATTTTTTATTGAAGCAAAAATCATTGATGGCAATTGCCATGAACTGGAAGTTATGTTCCCGTTCAAACAACAAGGTAGTTTGCCGCCACCCATACTTGATACAATTATTATTACTTATCCCACAATTGCAAACAATGACGGTGGTATTGAGCTGCATTTTTTTCACGTGAATAACAGTATGTCAACATATCTTTATAATAACTACACTTTTGATACATATGAAGATGATTCTGTATTTACTGGTCTTCCTGCAGGAAAGTATACATACTATATCATCTATGGTGGTGAATTTTACTATAGTATAAGTATTCCCCTTTATATAGGCGACAATGCCCCTTGTGATCCCTTTCGGATGGAATTGGACCCTGGAGGGTTGACCTGGGAGGAAACAGGAAGCGCGTGTGATGGTAATTATGCTGTTCCGCAAGGGTATGATTGCGAGAATTATAATTTGTGTGACGGCTATTTCAATGTAACATCAACCGGCAACACATCTAATGACTATACGTACTGGGGGCATTCAGCGTTGAAGAATGGACTTTTTTCCTGGGGCGATCCTTATACTTATTATACATGCCTGTGTCGTAGTGCATATTATACTTATGGATATGCTGATGAGTCAACCACGCCCAATAAATATGTTACCGAAAGAAGTTTCTTTTTATGGGATACTGGTGACATGTATTATACCTGGAATGAACCTGGTTCTGTTCCAATGAATACAGACACGCTTGTGCTGGATGCACTGCACGTGCCCGCTATTGGATTTTACCTTGAACCCGATACGGCATATGTTGACGAGGTTAAATACCTTGATTCGGCACAATATGAAATAAAACTGGGAATTATTCAACAAACTACCGATACGTTTTTTGTTCACCATGTAGCGTATCTTGACAGCACATATAATTATATGCTGGACTTCACAACCTACGAGGGTGACTCTCTTACCTGTGGCGTGGCTGATTACATGCGTAATATTGTATACATGCCAGCCCTTGACGAAAATTTTCGCTCAGCATGGATTAATAAGCCATTATCAACAAACCATCCTCCTCCTGGTGTGGAGGTATTTCCTAACCCGTTTACAAATGAATTGCAAGTGAGATCTGCTGTCAAAATTGAACGTATTGAGGTCTATAGTATTGATGGAAAATTGAAAAAAAGAATAGCGTTAAATTCTTTGACGGCTGTATTGAACACAAATGAATTGCCGCCTGCCGCATACCTGGTTAAAACGATTGATGTAAATGGCCAGGCTGCATTTGTGCGCATTGTTAAAATTGAATAAGTAGTTGAATATAAAAAAGGGATGAAATTTTTCATCCCTTTTTATAACACTTGTACTTAAAATTTATTCAGCAGCAACAGTTGTGTCGGCTGTTGTGTCTTCTGTTTCCGGCTCTGGTTCAACAGGTGTTCCACCGCCATCAGGATGTTTATCGGGGCATGATTCTTTAACCTTGTTGTTGAACAATTCAATTGCTTTGTCAACATCAGCCTGCTCGGTAATGCCTTGTTCAGTTAATTGTTCGGTTAAGTAATTAAGTTTTTGTTCGTAGTCACCGCTCTCACAAACTTGTTTTGCGCGCATGGCAGCAGCATCCTCAATTTTTTTTGCATTGTCTTCGCCACCTCCGCCACAAGCTGAAAGTGAAATCAAGACCAAAGCAAAAATGGATGTAGTTAGTTTTTTCATCTGTTTTGAATTTTTTAAAGTTCCGTAACGAATATAGGGAAAGAAGTGGGCTACGGGTTTTATATTTTGAGAAAGGCGCACTGCCACTTGTTAAGTTTTTGATAGCCAGCAAATAATATTGAACCTGGAATTTGTAAGCGGTACGTCTTTATATGTGATGGTTTTGATAAAGGCGTATGCGTATTTCTACGCAAGATTACCGTATTTCTACGCAATTTAATACTGGTTTATTGTTTTAGTCATTTTTAATTCGTTTTTTTATAGCAACCAAAAATCTATGAGAAAATTATTTTTACTAGCAGCCTTTACAGGCTTTTTAAAACAAGGAATGTCACAGGCATATCTTGAACTTGTTGTGTATCCTGAAACAACTTTAGGTGCTTGTGATGCGCGGGTGGTTGCAATACCTCACCATGCCTTACCCCCCTATCGTATACAATGGGCAAGGAACTCAAATACGATACCAACTAGCAATGGTCTGCAACGAAATAATGTTTGCAGTGGAGAAGTTGTGAATGTAAGCATTCTTGATGCAAACTGCTATGAACTGTCGGCACGTGTTTTCATTGCGCCAAATCCAGCAAACCAGGTTTATCTTGATACCGTAATTATTGATTCACCAACAACTGGTAATACTGATGGTGGTTTTGAAGTACGTTTTGGTACTATTCCTGCAGGAACGGTGGACCGGGTTTTCTTTGACCCTATATCAAGTAGTGGTACAAGCGATTCGGTTTTTACCGGACTTGGGGAATCGCCATACGCATACAGTCTGCAAATTAACTCAGTTGAACAATATCTATTAACCATTCCGTTGTGGGATGGTATGAATGAACCCTGCGACCTTTTTGAATCTGAAGTTGTAACAACAAACCTTACCTACGATTTTACTGCTCTTTCGGGTTGTACTGGAAATTATGAAGTAGGTGGCGAATGTGATGGTTCATTTAGCATTTCATCAAGCGGATTGGTTTCTGGCGAATATGCTTATTATGGTTATTATGCTATTGCGGGTGGTGTGGCCAATGACCTTGATACGTTTAATACAGCCGTATTTAATTTATGCCGTGGACCACATGGGGTATATATTTTTAGTGATTATTCAACAGGCAATAATTTCAACAATACCATAACACGTTTTGTAGGCGATGCGGCCGATACGACTTATGAGTGGAATATTCCGGATACCATTCCTGCCAATACCGATACACTTATTTTTAATTCATTGGATTTGCCACAGGTTCAGTATTACCAACAGCCCGATACGCTTTATGTTGATTATATTGAATTATTGGGAGCCGATCAGTATGAAATAACATTTGCACTTGTGCAACAGGGCGACACCTCATTATTTTTCACAAACGGTATATTGGATACATCCTTAAATTATGTTTTTGAAATAACTAATTATGTTGGTGATTCGTTAACCTGCGGACTTGAACAGGATGCCATGCGTCATTTAATTTATTACGAATTTCCTGCACCAGCATCACCAGAGGACACCTGTTACACCGGCAATGGTAACGGCCACCATCACCATGGCAATGGACACGGTTATGGTCATGGAAACGGACATAACCACAATGGCCCATGCAACGAAGAAGAATTGCGCGCGTCATGGGTTGATGGAAAAGCCGCAACAAGCATTGCCGCAAATGGACTGACTGTTTTTCCAAATCCGTTCAGGAATGAATTGCAAATTAAATCGGCAACAGCCCTAACACGCATTGAAATTTACAGTGTTGAGGGTAAATTAAAAAAGCAAGTTCATGTAAACAGTTTGAATTGCACAATAAGTGTAAACGAACTGGAAGCATCTACTTATATTGTGAAAACCTATGATGCCCACGGCAAAACCGCATTTGCCCGTGTAGTTAAAACCGAATAGTTGCTTGCGTTTAGTTGTAAAAAAAGACGGGCTTACATGTCCGTCTTTTTTTTTGAATATTTTGTTATACCGTAAAAAAGGTATGCGGCATCACCCCTTAAAAAAATCAAAAACACATCGTACCATAAAAAAGGTATTTGTGTTTTTTTAATTCAACTCGTTTTTCAAAAATCGTTATCAGGAATAATTCTAAATACCAAAATCAAGGTATACATCACCTCAATTTCTAAACCGAGTTTTGGCAACAATTAATTCAACCAATCATTTTTAAAAACGAACATATGAATATTGTTGCAAAAAAAGCACTGGCTATTTTACTGTTTTTTATAACGGTAAAACTGCAGGCACAAACCGGTAAAATTACCGGAACAGTTAAAACTTCCGATGGTCAGCCAGCCGAATTTGTTTCGGTAGGCCTCAAAGGAATGAACAAAGGAACATCGGCAAACAATAAAGGTGAATACACTATTGTAAATGTTGAGCCTGGCACGTATACACTAAAAGCATCTTTTATAGGACTTGAAACAATTGAACAGCAGGTCGAGGTGAAAGCCAATGAAACAACGCTTGTGCCTGAAATTATTTTAAAAGAAAGCGCACAAACATTAAAAGAGGTTGTTGTGTCGGCAAACAAGTACAATAAAAGCAATCCATCGTCAAGTTTGCGTTTAAACGCACCTTTGCTTGAAGTTGCACAAAACATACAGGTTGTTACAGGCGATGCATTAAAAGACCAGCAGGTCATTAGCATGAGCGATGGATTGATTCGCAATGTGAGTGGAGTAGTGCGCACCGAACATTGGGGCGATTTGTATACCAACATCAGCACGCGCGGTTCGCAAATTCAGGCTTTCCGAAACGGTTTTAATGTTGTGAATTCTTATTGGGGACCACTTACCGAAGACATGAGCTTTGTGGAAAGCATTGAGTTCATAAAAGGCCCTGCAGGGTTTATGTTGTCTAGCGGTGATCCCAGCGGGCTATACAACGTGGTAACAAAAAAGCCAACGGGCCATACCCGTGGCGAAGCTTCGCTCACATTTGGCAGTTTCAATTTATACCGCACCACGGTTGACTTTGACGGAAAATTGTCAAAAGACGGAAAATTATTGTATCGCTTAAACCTTGCAGCACAAAACAAACAAACGCACAGGCCCAATGAATACAATGACCGTTATGTTTTTGCGCCTGTAATTTCTTACCAGGTTGATGAAAATACAAAACTTACGTTTGAATATACCTTTCAACGCGCCAACATGAGCAACGTTGGATCCTATTATGTGTTTGCACCTGAGGGATACGAAACATTGCCGCTTGAATTTACCGCATTGCCTGCCGGAACGCCCGGTACCATTATAAATGACCAGAGCTTTTTTGCCAACCTGCAGCACAACCTCAATAGTAATTGGAAATTAACAGCACAAGCCGGTTATTTCCTGTATGTGCAGGAAGGTTATTCCATGTGGCCATCGCACATTGACTCAACCGGCAAAATGATACGCAACATTGGTTTGTGGGATGCAAAAAGTAAAATGACCATGGGCCAGGTTTTCCTCAATGGAAATGTAAGAACAGGACTCATCAATCACCGCATTTTAGGTGGACTTGACATGTCGCGTAAAAATTACCTGGCTGACTGGAACCAAAGTTGGGACCTGGATACACTGGGCGCAGAATTTGATCCGAAAAATCCGTACATGGGAACACCTGTAACCGGTTTCCCGGTATTTGACCGTTCAAAACCAATTGAAGAACGTGCGTATTTATATGGTTCATACCAGGACCAAAATTACGTATCATTTTACGCGCAGGATGAATTGGGATTTTTTGAAAACAAATTACGTTTGACACTGGCCGGAAGGTATACCGTTTTATCACAGGCGTATTACGGAGCTGACAGCGCCAGCCATTTTACACCGCGTGCAGGTTTAAGCGTGTCGTTAAATAAAACATTTTCGTTTTATGCTTTGTATGACCAGGCCTTTTTACCCCAATCGGGAAAACTTTCAAGCGGACAAAAAGTGCAGCCAATGACGGGCAATAACCTGGAAGCAGGATTTAAAAAAGAATGGTTTGGTGGTAAATGGATCACCACACTATCGGTATTCCATATTTTGAAAAACAATGAACTTACAGCTGATCCAAATAGTCCGCCAGCATCAGGTTTAAGCATTGAGCTGGGCCAAAAAACTTCGCAGGGAGTTGAATTTGATTTACGCGGTAACATTGCAAAAGGGCTTACGCTAATTGCCAACTATGCGTACAACGATTCAAAAGTTACCAAAGTAAGTGATGGAATTACTTTTGTTGAAGTTGGTGATGTCGTTCCCGGTTTTTCAAAACACACGGCCAATGCCTGGTTAAACTATAAAATTACCAATGGAAAATTAAAAGGCATTGGGGTTTCGGCAGGTTGTACCTGGCTGGGTGACCGTGCCACGTATTGGGACAAAGCACCTGACCCGGGCAAGGAAATGAATGATTACATGAAAGTGGATGGTGGTTTGTTTTGGGAAAATGACAGGATACGTATAGCGGCAAATGTATTTAACCTTACCAATGAATATTTATACAGTGGTTCGTATGCGCCATGGTTTGCCGCACCGGTTTACAGTTGGCAAACCGAAGCTCCCCGCAATTTCCGGTTCTCGGTTAATTACCGTTTTTAATTCGTGACGGCAAAAAAAATAATTGGTAAGCTTCACCTGTGGCTCGGTCTGTTGATCGGGCTACTGGTGTTTATCATTGCCATTACCGGCAGCCTGTACGCATTTAAAGATGAAATTCAAAATGCCACCCAGCCGTACAGGTTCGTAAAAGAACAAGACGCAAAAATGTTGCTGCCCTCAACACTCATTGCTTTAGCCAAAAAAGAATTGCCCGGTAAACATGTGCATGCTGTTTTGTATACGGGTGCCGGGCATTCGGCTAAAGTTATTTTTTACCATGGTGGCAAAAATGAATATTATTATTTTGTGTACATCAATCAATATACGGGCGAAGTATTAAAAGTAAGCAACGAGTTTTCCGGATTTTTTCATTTCGTACTTGAAGGTCATTTTTATTTATGGTTGCCGCATGAAGTGGGCAAAGCAATTGTGAGCACGGCAACACTGTTGTTTTTTTTCATGCTGGTTACAGGCATTGTGTTGTGGTGGCCGCGCAACAAGAATGGAAGGAAACAACGTTTTCGCATACGCTTAAAAAACGTGCGGTGGAGGCGTAAAAATTACGATCTGCACAGCGTGCTTGGGTTTTATGTGTCGTGGATCGGGATTATTTTTGCGATCACCGGTTTGGTTTGGGGGTTTGAATGGTTTGCGCGCGGGTATTATGCAACCATATCGGGCGGCAGTGCCCGGGTTGAATATACCGAACCTGTTTCTGATACTGCATATTCAAAAGCAAAAAATCCACTGGACAAAGTATGGTATTTCATGAAAAAGGAATACGCACCATCAGCGGCCATTGAAATACACGTGCCTGAAAATTCGCGTGCGTGCATTGCAGCCAATGCCAATCCTGATCCCACCACGTACTGGAAAACCGATTACCGTTATTTTGACCAGTATAGTTTAAAAGAAGTGGATGTAAAGCACATGTGGGGCAGGTATGCCAATTTATCAAACAGTGACAAGCTCATGCGCATGAATTATGACATACATGTTGGTGCAGTTTGGGGTTTGTGGGGAAAAGTGCTGGCCTGTTTGGCAAGTTTGGTCATTGCCTCGCTGCCGGTAACAGGATTTATGATTTATTTGGGAAGGAGGAGGAAGAAATTAGTATATTCAGAAATTAGTTGAGAAACTGTTTCAAAAATTGATCGTGTGGTAAAATGCAAATGATATTTTCATTAATTTGGTTCAGCATAAAACCTGGCTAAATTATGATCACACTTTATTCTCATAACATTGGGTTCGAAAAAATAACCGAAATCCTTAAAAAAGAATTACCAAATGCAACCATTACCACCGAAAAGCAAGAGGGATCGGACGTAGTTCATGTGGAACTAAAAGGCAGTTTATTTAAACCAGGTAAAAAATTCAGGATTAATTACCGCCAGCGTGAACAACCTTCTTTTGAATTACCAATGGAAACAACATGTCCTGTGGCAACCAATCTCAAAGGCATGCTTGGATTTGTTTCACGCTTCAAAGCAACAAATGAGAAAGTAAAGGATTTGCTTCTGCACAAAATACAAACACTCAACTGCGAATTTTCGGTCTTGCCTGAGAAAGGCGAAGTTCCGGAAATGAAACGACTCGTACAAACCATTGCAACAAATTTTGATGCAGTTTTATTTGCCCAGCCTGACACCATTTTCAGCAAAGCCGATGGATATCATTTTTTGGATAAAGAGTTGAAATTGATTCTTGATGCTGCTGGTAATACTGAGGTAAATGATTTAACCGTTACCATTGACCCGCTTTATTTTGACGTAGCGCAAGATAATCTTAAACCTGACCAAACCGAACGAAAAAAAAGTACAGAAGAAATGTTGGAAGCAAATGGTGTACCCTTTGCAAAAACGCTTCCCTGCATCGTTTCAGAAGCCGAGTGTAAACTGCGTTCACCCAAAGAAATTGCTCAACGTGCCATGGTTATGTCATTAACCAATTTAGTGGCCTTTGGTCATGTTGAAGGGCAGGAGGGAATTGAGTTCCTTCAAAAACGCGGTTTATGGG
>DATGXI010000179.1:0-30156 GCA_035299065.1 Flavobacteriales bacterium | reverse complement strand
TTTAACCATTCAAAGCACCCGGTTATTGTAGTGGGTTCTTCTTATTCAGCATCGCTTGCTTTGAAAATTGCCAGGGGTAACAATAAAATTGCAGCCGTTGCAGCTTTCAGTCCAGGTGAGTACTTAAAAGGCATGAATCTTCAAAAGGAAATTGCAGGCATTACCGTACCTGTTTTTGCCACTTCATCAAAAGAAGAGGCAAAAGATGTGGCCACTCTTTTAACAGGTATTGATGCTTCAAATAAAACAATTTTTGTTCCTTCAGCAGCCGGTGACCACGGCAGTAAAGTGTTGTGGGAAGCAGCTCCTGATCACAATGAATACTGGACAGCATTTACCGATTTTCTTAATACGGTAGATGCCCCGCAATAACCCAACTATGAGAAAAATTAGATTTTTAATGTGTATTGTGCCCGCTCTTGCCTTGGTGAGCATGGGTTTGCTGCAAGCTCCGTTTAAGTCGGCTACTGGTAAGTTTTCTGTTATGTTTCCAAAAAAACCGGCTGAAGACGTGCAGGACGTACCAACCGATGTGGGAAATATAAAAATGTACTCATTCATGGCCGAGGTAAGCGAAACCAAGGTTTATATGGTTGCTTATAGCGATTATGATGAGAAATTAATGGAAGGAGCCGATTCTTACGTGGTTTTAAGGGGCTCAAGAGATGGAGTTGTAACCAATTTCCAGGCAAAGATTGATACTGAGAAAGAAGGAAAATTCCAGAATTACCCCTGCATTGATTTTACGGCTTCGGGCGATACCTATTTTACCAGTTATAAGCTCATATTGGCTAAAAATCGACTCTACCAGGTTGGTATTCTTAAAGTTGGAAGTGCAGTTTCCAAGAGCGACCAGTCATTTATTTCATCATTTAAAATCACCAAATAGCTCGTTTGTAAGCATTTGATTGTCAATAAATAAAAATAATTTAGAAAAATCATTGCATTGGAAAACGAATAAAATTGAGCAAAGCCAGCAACACACAAAAAAAATAGTATCTTTGCGCCCCGCTATTAGGTAAAAAGAATTAAAACAAGATAGTTATGTTAAGAACATTCCAACCATCGTTACGCAAGAGAAAAAACAAGCACGGTTTTCGTGAACGTATGGAAACCAAGAATGGTAAAAGAGTATTGGCAGCCCGTAGAAAAAAGGGCCGTAAGAAACTTACAGTTTCAGACGAAAAGCGCCATAAAAGATAGTATATTTATTAACATTTACATTATTTAAGGGTTGCACTTTGCAGCCCTTTTTTATTTTTGTGTAGCAACCAAAAAAAGCAAGTTAAGAGAAATTTATGTCAAGGAATAATTACAAGATTATAGGGGCCAGGCCGACAAAGGAAAAGATTGAGACATTTGAATCAGTTAAGGCAGAACTGGACGAGGCGAGAAACGAAAACGACATCTTACGCAGGAAATTAGAAAGTCTACAGGAAAAATACGAATACATGGAGCGCCAAAAAGAAGAACAGGCAAAACGTGCAAAAACGTACTGGGAACAAAAAGAAAACCTGCACGATGAAAACCGTGACCTGAAAGAAAAAAACAAGGACATGTCAAAAGAGGTTGATCGTCTGAAAAAACTTATCAAATAAGAAAAAGCGGCTTGTTGCCGCTTTTTTTATGCCTTTTCTATTTGTTATTGTTAAGAATGACACTGCTTAAAGGTTTAAGTCTTTAATTATTGGGACCAATGGTTTTTGCCATCAAAAAAAATTACCTAAATTTGACTCATTCTTTCGTTTCAAAAACCAACAGCTATGAATAAATTTTTACTCGTGTTAACGGCACTTATTTTTTCAAAGGTAAGTTCGGCTCAGATTTACTACTCTGACGTTGCCCAGACCTTTCACAACAATTGCGGACATTGCCATAATACCAACAGCCATGGCCCGTCATTGCTTACCTACTCAGCCGTTGCGGCAAACCTTACCAATATTCAAACCCATTTAACAAGTGGTTACATGCCGCCATGGTTGCCCGATACAACATACTCCCGCTTTACCCATGAAAATGTAATGGCCGTAGCAGCACGTCAGTTAATACTTGACTGGATAACCGGTGGAGCTCTTATGGGCGATACAACATTGGCACCTCCGCCTCCAACGTATTCTGAGTATCATTTAAGCGGTACGCCTGATCTTGAATTGCAAATACCAACATTTACTAGCAATGCGGTTTCGGATGACAGTTATGTTTGTTTTTCATTGCCAACAGGTCTTACTGCCGATCGCATTGTACGTGCTTACGAAGTAGTTCCGGGTAATCATCAAATTGTTCACCATGTTTTAGTAAATGTTGACACCACAGGAACGGTAGTAAGCGATCTTTCGGGAACATGTTATTCTATTCCGGGTGAAGTTGCTTTAGGAGGGTTTGCACCTGGTGCTCAACCAACCGTTTTTCCAAACTCATCCATCTTAAAAATGGGAATTAAATTAAAAGCAGGTTCAAATATTATTTTACAATTGCATTACCCTATGGGAAGCGATGGCCAGCTTGACAGTACACGCATACGGCTGTATTTTTATCCGCCAGGCGAACCCGGTGTAAGGCCCGTGCATGTTGAAACACCTATTCAAAACTGGTTGCTGAATATTCCCCCAAATACAGTTCAAACGTTTAGCGCACAGTCAGGAGTATTGCCCAACAATTTGTCGGTTTTTGCAACATTTCCTCACTCACATAAACTGGCTACTGACATTGTGAATTATGCGTATATGGGTACTGATACAATTCCACTCATACGTATCAATAACTGGGATTTTAACTGGCAGGGCTATTATACATTCAAAAATATGGTAAAAGTTCCGGCTGGCTACAGGTTTAAAGGAACCCACGTTTTTGATAATACCACTGCAAATCCATTCAATCCAAGCTCACCACCTATACATGTATATGCGGGCACCAGTACAACCGATGAAATGCTTTTTGACTCGTTCCAGTGGATCGATTACCAGGCAGGTGATGAGTTAATAGACATTGACTCTCTTCTTGAAAATGATCCGCTATTAATCGGTGTAAATGAAATTTATGCACCGGTGTATAACCCCATGAACTCATTTGCTTATCCAAATCCGTTTAACAACACCGTTAATATCACGTACAATCTTGCACATTCAACCATGGTGAATATTGAAATAGTTTCAGTAACCGGAAAGTTGATTCGCACACTGCAAAATGCTTTTGAAACTGAAGGCAGTCACGAAATAAACTGGGACGGTAAAAACAATTTTGGTCAGAAGTTAAACAACGGTACATACTTTTATACCATACGAACAAATGAAACGGTTTCAACAGGTAAACTTATCCTGATTTCAGGTAAGTAAAAATCCAGAATATAGATATTATTAAAGCGGCTTCAGGCCGCTTTTTTTATGGTTTGATGAATAGGTCCGTGGTATTTAATGTCTTCTGACATGGCCAGGTGAAAAACATACAAACCGGTTAGCAAAACCGCCAGCACATAATCTGATGTTTTTGTTTGTCCAAGGCATTGGCAAATTTCAATAAGCAACTTAAAACCAAAAAAAATGTTGTAGAGAGGTATTAAGAAGTAAAGTATTTGCCATGAAGGCCTGCCAAGAATTTGCAGGAAAACAACAATGTTGTACCCGGGTATAAGGGCCGCCCACCATTCACGGTGACATTTCTCAAACAACGCCATTTGGGCCACAATTGTTATAAAAGCGGTAATGCAGGCAATAACAATAAACCAAACAGGAGGGTGCTGCAGAAAATAAATTAAGTTATCAAAGTAAGGGTTCATAGGACAGGTTTTTTGTCTTTTACGAACCCCACATCAATTTAGTTCCAAAAACTGTTCATTGAGCGCTTAACTTCGGTATCATTTATCATTCGAATTAGGTAATACCCTTCATTATTAAACGTGAGGCGGCCAATTTCAGCTTTGATTAGTACGCTTATCCACCGTTTTGCACGCATTTCATCAGCTTCATTATCGGGTTTAACACCTTTTGAGGAGGCATATTCCTTGAATGCGCTCCAAAGACTTTCGTCAACAATAAAGCTTACATTGAATTTTGTGGTGGTTTTGAAATCGCTTAAACGGCTTTTATTCCTTTCAACATATTGGAAAGCAAATGCATTGATGATGTTTTTTTCAGGATGGCTTACACGTGCATAAAACAAGGTGTTAAACGAAGTGTCCAGTGGAACAAATACATCGGGCATAATGCCACCACCACCGTATACTTTGCGTTTTTTGTTTATTGTCAAACATTTTAATGAGTCAACACATTTTGAACTGTCAGGTTTATAAAACTCATCGTTTTCAAAACGGTCAATGCTTTCGTGGTAATAATCAATTCCGTTTCCGTATGGTTTTTGAATGCATCGTCCGCTTGGGGTGTAGTAACGGCTCACAGTTAAACGCAAAGCGCTTCCATCATCAAATGGACCAAATTGTTGTTGAACCAATCCTTTTCCAAACGTTCTGCGCCCAACAATAGCACCGCGGTCATTGTCCTGTATGGCACCGGCCACAATTTCGCTTGCCGAAGCACTATTGTGGTTCACTAAAACCACCAAAGGCATATCTTCCAATTCCCCGGTTGCCGAGGCAAGGTAATCTTGGCGCCCCTGGTTATGCCCTTTTGTGTAAACAATTTTAACACGGTCTTTTAAAAACTGGTCGGCAATGTTTTGGGCCTGTTCAAGGTAACCACCACCATTGTCACGTAAATCAAGAATGAGTTTTTTCATGCCCATGTCTTTGAGTTTACGTGCTTCATTCAGGAAGTCGGCAAACGTATTTTCGCCAAATTGTGAAATGCGAATCATTCCAACGTTTTGTGACAACATAATGGCGCAGTCAACGCTTGGTACAGGTATTACACCACGCACTACTTTTGCTTCAAATGTTTTGCCGGTTGAAGGGCGATACACTTTAAGTGTTACAGGCGTGCCTACTTCACCTCGTAAGGCTTCAAACACCTGTTCATTGGTTATTTTTTTACCCGTAAATTTTTTCTTGCCAACCATTAGAATACGGTCAAAAGCCTGTATTCCTTTTTTCTCGGCCGGCCCTTTTTTTACCGTATGAGAAACCGAAAGAGTATCATTATAAATAATAAATTGTATACCTACGCCTCCAAACTGTCCAGCCAGTTCCTCATTGGTTTCCTTCACCAGTTTTGGCGATAAATATACCGAGTGCGGATCAAGGTCTTTAAGCATGCCTTCAATGGCTTTGTTGGTAAGGTCTTCGGCATCTACCTTATCTACATATTCTTTTCGTATGAGGCTTATGACACTATTCAGTTTATCGTTTGGGTCAAAACTTGATGAACCTGAACCCGGGTTAATGGCGTAACCCAGCATAACACCTATGGCAAGCATGGCTGCAAATAACAACGGAAAAAAAGCTGAGGGTTTTACACCCTGCCTGTTGTTGTTTCCTTCGTTAAACTTGTTAAACTGGTTGCCTGGTTGATTGTAACTCATAAAAATCTTAATTAAAATCCTCTATCTGCAAAACATCAATGCCTGCACTTTTTAAAAAATCTATTCCCGATATGTCTTTGTAACCATTTTGGTAAACAAGCCGTGTGATTCCTGCCTGTAAAATTAATTTGCTGCACTCACGGCAAGGTGATAGTGTAATGTATAAGGTTGCGTTATGCGAGCTGTTGGTTGACTTGGAAACCTTCAGCAGTGCATTGGCTTCTGCATGCAATACATACCACTGCGTAATTCCATTTACATCTTCGCATTCATTTGGAAAACCTGAAGGTGTTCCATTATAACCATCTGAAATGATCATGCCGTTTTTTACAATGAGTGAACCAACTTTTTTGCGTTTGCAATGTGAGAGTTGCGCCCATTCGGCAGCCATTTTCAGGTAGGCTTTATCATACCGTAATTGTTTTGAATCGCTCACTTTACCCAATGAAAATATGGCAGCAAAGTAACTAAAAATAAGGGGTAAAAGGGCCTAATTGGCGAAAAATAACAAATATGGCAAACTAGCGCTTGCCTGGTCGTTTGTCTTTGAACTTTTTAAGGTTGCAATAGTCGCTGTCAAGGGCACAGGCTTGCTCCAGGTGTTCAACCGCTTTTTCCATCAAATCAGTTGGTACAATGGATTTTCCGAATAATTCAAGTTTTTCAGGGGTCGAAAAGGCGGTACTGTAATCAACCAGAAAATTATTATACAAGGCCCCAAGGGCATAATGTACCTTGCCACTTTCATGGTGACTTAACGCTTTTTCAAGCAGGTAATTTGAAGTGGTAAACATGTTGATCATGTCTTCCTTAGGTGTACCCAATGGAAAATTATCGTTAAAAGCTGCAGCTATGTATACATTGGCAATGTCAACAGCCGACTCTTTATACACGCTTTCAATAGATGAGGCAATGTTCATGATGCTGTCAACCTCTGCCGCTTTTGCAGTGAATTCATATGAAATGATGGAGCCTTGTTTAAGTACATACGCGCAGTGGTTATAGTACGCATTAAACAAACTTTTTGACACATGTTTTTGCCCGGGATAAACTTCTTCTTTAAGGCGATAAAACATAACACGTGTATTCAGGTAAAAGTTATTTAGGCATTCACCATCAAGGGTATCGTATTCCAGGTTAAAATTGGTTTTTATAAACTGCGGATACCAGGCATTAAGTGAATTCCAACCGCGTTTTGGAGCAATGTAAATTTTTGTCCAGATGTATTTTTGGTAATTATAAAAATTAAAAAAATCGTTTTCAATTTTAGCCGGGAACGATTTTTTTAAACGAATTATTTCAGCATCAATGCAGGCGTAGTCGGTAGAAATGCATGCTCCGTAATTATCCGATTGTAAAATTACTTCATCCAAAACAGGATTCAGGTTATTTTGAATAACAGGAAGAATTTGATTTTTATAAAGCGTTATGTTTTGTTTTGCAGCTGAATTTAGAATTTCATCAGCCAGGTTTTCAAATACAATGGCGCGGTACTGGTAATGGCGGGGAATATCAGGGTTAACCGCTTTTCCTGCCTGCCAACCCAACACCAATAATATGAATAACCTGAGTGCCACCTCTTTTACTTTACTAAAATTACGTAAAATGGTTGCGTTTGTTCGGTAGTTTTGACGAAAACACTAAAAAAAATGATAAACGCAGTGTTGCTTAATTTACTGGAAACCAATTTTAAAACGGGTAAAATAAACGGGTTTTTGATTAAGTCGTAAAAAGTGCTGACTTTTACAACCATTAAGAACAAACTGAATGAAAAAAATACTCTTTTCCTTAGTGCTATTGGCTGGCCTTACCTCGTGCAAGAAAGTATACCAATGTGAATGCAGGCGCATTGTAAACGGTGAGGACTGGAACCCAATAATAACAAATGTAGCTATTGAGGATCAAAAAAAGGACGCGGAAACAACATGCCAGTCACTTAGCTATAATTTTGGCTGGCAGGATTACCAGGGTTGCAGCATAAAATAAGTGAGGCAGTAAGAAGTAAGGGTTTTTAGCCTACTACTTATTGGCAGCGTCAACTTTGGTTTTTTGCGTTTTGTTCGAGAAGTAAACTTTTGTAAAGTCACGGTACTCCATACCGTTTATAGGCATGTTGCGAACGTTACGCTGCAATAGACGGATGAAATAATCGTAATAAATAGGCATTACAACTGCTTCGTCAATAATCATTTGGTCAAGCTGCGCATAAATATCGTTTCGTTTGGTTTCATCAATTTCAACCAAAGCTTTGCGCAATAAGGTGTCATACGCTGCACTAACAAATCGTGATGAATTTGGGAAAGCACGTGCATCCATTTCAGCAGGAACGCCAGAACCTTCAAACAATGAAAGGAAATTTTCCGGATCAGGGTAGTCAGCAATCCATGAAATACGCCAGAAATTGCTCTTACCATGTTCAAGCCTGTTAAGGTGTTCTGGCAGAGGCAAAATATCCATGTTTACTTTGATTCCTAAGTTTTCGCGTAACATGTTTTGAACGGCTTCGGCAACCACTTTGTTGGTGCTACCGCCACTGTTCAATTGCAGGGTTACCTCAGGAAAACCACGTCCGTTTGGAAACCCGGCCTGCGCCATTAAGCTTTTTGCCTTTTGCACATCATAGGTATAGCCTTTTATGTTTTGGTAGGATGAATATCCTGGAAAAGGTGGAACAAAGCCAAATTTGGCAGGTTCGCCTTCGCCTTGTAATACAAATTCGCAAATTTTGTCGCGATCAATGGCGTAATTGAAAGCCTGACGAACGCGCTTGTCTTTAAACATATCACTATTGCAAAGGAAAGCATAGTATTGTGTACTTAACGCATTAACTGACTGTAGTTCAAAATCAATATTGCCACCGTTTTTAGCCTGGTCAAAATTGGTAAGGATATTGGGAATTTCGTCAACCGGTAACTTCCAAACCATGTCAAGTGCACGCTTACGGAACTCCATTAACTCAGTTTTCTTTTCTTTAATGAAGGTTATTTTTACTCCATTCAAATAAGGCAATTGATTGTCCCACTCATCTTTCATCCAATAATTATCATTGCGGGTTAAAATCACATAACCTTCTTTAATGAGTTTTACTTTGAATGGACCCGTTCCAACACATTTAGTGCGCATATCGTCACCATATTTTTTAACGGCTTCTTCAGGATAAATAAAACATGCAGGGTGTATCAATATTTTGGTGAACCCGGCAAATGAGTAATTCAATTCAATGGTAAGGGTGTAATCATCCACCACTTTAATTCCCGATACACCGCCCGGTAAAGGTTTTTTATTTTCAGTGCTTTTGAAATATTCAGGTGCGCCTTTTACACGTTTTTGAAATAAGTAATACAATTGGTTTGTTCCGCTAAACGAGCACAAACGATCAAAGCAGTATTTAAAATCTTTGGCTTTAACCTCACGTCCTTTTCCGTCTTTGAAACACTCATCGTCATGGAACATAGCGCCTTTTCGCAATTTCAAAGTGAAAACTGTAGCGGTTTCATTGGGTGTAACACTTTCGCAAAGACCCGGTACGGCATTAAGCGTAGCTGGATCAAACTTTAAGGGCCCCTCGTAAATCTGGTAAGCAACACGTGCTGAAGGTGCGTCAATGATACTTAACGGATAAAGACTTTTAAAATCTTCAAATTCGTTTACTTTAAAAACGCCTCCGTACTCTACAACGCCACCTTTAGCTACACGGTGTGTGCCCGCTCCGCCTCCGTTAGGTGTATCTTCGCCACATGCGTTTAACAAGAGTAGTGCTGAAACTAAATATGCTAATCTTTTCATCGTTTGAAAAATTCTAATGGTCTATAAATGGGTGGAAGTACAAATATAAATAAATATGCCAATGACCGTAAAATTTTACAGGAAACGGCAATTTTTTCACACTAATCGAGCTTAAGCACGGCCATAAAGGCTTGTTGAGGTATTTCAACCTTACCAACCTGCCTCATGCGCTTTTTACCCTCTTTTTGCTTCTCAAGGAGTTTTCGCTTACGTGAAATGTCACCTCCGTAACACTTGGCAGTCACGTCTTTTCTTAGAGCCTTAATGGTTTCGCGTGCAATAATTTTAGCCCCAACTGCCGCCTGGATAGGTATTTCAAACTGTTGACGGGGAATAAGCTCTTTCAGCTTTTCGCACATTTTTTTACCAAGGTCAAAAGCACTGCTACGGTGAATAAGAGCGCTCAAGGCATCAACCTGTTCATGATTGAGCAGTATGTCCATTTTCACCAGGTCGCTTTCTTTGTATCCTATAGGGAAATAATCAAATGAGGCATATCCCTTTGAAATGGTTTTAAGCTTATCGTAAAAGTTAAAAATAACTTCGCCCAATGGTATTTCAAAAACCATTTCAACACGGTCAGTTGTCAGGTAGTTTTGTGAAATAAGTATACCGCGTTTATTGATACACAGCGTCATTACTGCCCCTGTAAATTCTGATTTGGTGATAATGGTGCCCTTTATGTAAGGCTCTTCTACTTTCTCAAGAAAGGCCGGGTCTGGCAATTCACTGGGGTTATTTACTTGTGTAACAACTCCTTTTGGTTCATATGCAATGTAAGATACGTTGGGAACGGTGGTAATTACCGTCATGTTAAACTCGCGTTCAAGGCGTTCCTGCACAATTTCCATGTGCAACAAACCAAGGAATCCACAACGAAAACCAAAGCCCAGGGCTGCCGATGACTCTGGTTCAAATACCAATGAGGCATCATTCAGCTGGAGTTTTTCCATTGATGCACGCAACTCTTCGTAATCATCTGTATCAACGGGGTAAATTCCCGCAAATACCATTGGTTTTACATCTTCAAAACCTTTAATGGCCTCTTCACAGGGATTGGCAACGGTGGTAATGGTGTCGCCAACTTTTACCTCTTTTGCATTTTTAATACCTGAAATAATATAACCCACATCACCTGTTGAAACGGTGTTTTTCGGAAGTAAATCCAGTTTTAAAACACCAACTTCATCGGCACCATATTCTTTACCGGTATTTACAAATTTCACTTTGTCATTTTTCGAAATTTTGCCATTCACAACTTTGAAATAAGCAATAATTCCCCTGAAAGAATTAAACTCCGAATCAAAAATAAGGGCTTGCAGGGGAGCATCAGGACTGCCTTTTGGTGCGGGAACCTGCTCAACAATTGCTTCAAGAATTTTATCTACCCCGGCACCTGTTTTTCCACTTGCCGGAAGTATTTCTTCACGTTTACACCCTACCAGGTCAATAATCTGGTCTTTTACTTCTTCAGGCATTGCGCTTGGAAGGTCCATTTTGTTTAGAATGGGTATAATAACCAGGTCGCTGGCAATGGCTAAATACAAATTCGAAATGGTTTGCGCCTGTATGCCCTGGGTTGCATCAACAATTAGCAAAGCGCCTTCACAAGCGGCAATTGAACGCGAAACCTCGTAGGAAAAGTCAACGTGGCCAGGGGTGTCAATCAGGTTAAGTATGTATTTCTCGCCTTTATACATGTAGTCCATTTGAATAGCATGGCTCTTGATGGTAATTCCACGTTCCTTCTCAAGGTCCATGTCATCAAGGGTTTGTGCCGTTAACTGCCTGTCGCTAATGGTATTGGTAACCTGTAACAAGCGGTCGGCCAGTGTGCTTTTGCCATGATCAATATGGGCTATAATGCAAAAATTGCGAATGTTCTTCATAATAAGGGCTGCGAAATTAAGGAAAAAACGACCAAACCAGCCATATAATTTGAATCAAAAAGCTGTCAATCATTCACAAATACGGAAAATAGTTAATTTCGCAGCCACTACTATGAAAGTTATACAACACCTGCAGGAAGCCAAATCTACGCTTTTTTCTATAGAGATCCTCCCCCCGTTAAAGGGCAAGAGCATTCAGAGCATTTACGATGGAATTGATCCGCTTTTGGAATTCAACCCGTCTTTTATTGACGTTACCTATCACCGTGAAGAGTATGTGTATAAAAAACGCCCAAGCGGCTACCTTGAAAAAGTAAGTATTCGCAAACGCCCAGGTACCGTTGGTATATGTGCGGCCATTATGAATAAATACAAAATTGATACGGTTCCACACATTATTTGTGGCGGATTTACCAAACAGGAAACCGAAAATGCGCTTATTGACTTACAGTTTTTAGGAATTGATAATGTACTTGCCCTGCGTGGCGATGCCATTAAAACCGAAAGTGCGTTTGTTCCCGACCCTGACGGTAACGCGTATGGACTTGACCTGGTTAAGCAGGTTGATGCCATGAACAAAGGGCAGTACATGGAAGAAGATGTAAAAGACATGGAGCCAACTAATTTTTGCATTGGTGTTGCCGGGTATCCCGAAAAACATTTTGAATCGCCAAACATGAAAAACGATTTGAAATACTTAAAGGCGAAGGTTGATGCAGGTGCTGAATATGTTGTAACACAAATGTTTTTTAACAATAAAAAGTATTTTGAATTTGTTGAGCGCTGTAAAGCCGAAGGAATCAATGTTCCCATTATTCCAGGTTTGAAAATCATGACTACAAAAAAACAGGCAACAATACTTCCAAAAATATTTCACATTGATTTACCCGAAGAGTTGAGCGATGCCCTGGAAAATTGCAAGGACGATAAAGAAGCAAAAGAGGTAGGCATACAATGGTGCATTAAGCAATCACAAGAGCTTATAAAAGCAAAAGTGCCTTGCCTGCATTATTATACAATGGGAAGTAGCGAAACTACAAAACGTGTTGCCAAAGAAGTATTTTAATCAGCTAATGAGTTCATTCGGGCAGGTTGCCAAAATTTCTTAATTAGCTCACTAACGCATTCGCATATCGGCACATTTTTCTTAGATTTACAAGGTGAAACGCGGCCTTTTTCTTTTTTTATTACTTGTTTTTACCCGGCAACTGAATGCCGCCCCAATTACCGTTGTTGCAAAAGCCAATGAGGTAAATGCGTTACTTCAATTCCTGCTTGGTTGTGAGCGAAATGGCGAGAGTTACAGCCAGTTCAAATACGTTTTCGGTGATACAGCAAGCGCAAAAACAAAAGAAATGCTTAAAGAATGGGCCAATATTTCACATCACAACATGTTGAAATTTGAGGGGTTTCCTGATTCACGGCATAATGGAAAATCTTCATTTAACCTGGTTTTTATTCAATCAGTAAACGCACGCACAATTTATGAACTTATTCAAAATTGCACAGGTTTTTATACCCAAAATGACTTAAAAAAATTCAGCGATGTACTTTACTATTTTTATCCCATCTATCACAAAAGAGTTTGGCTGCCCAACGGAAAGCGCATTGCTGCCGATGTGCAAAAACTCAATGTTTACATAAAAAGCAAAGGCATTGACAGTTACTTTTCAAAAGCAGCCAACTTTTATGGAGTTGAATGGCAAAGTGAAATTCCGTTTTATGTGCTTATACATCCCATGCTGGGTAAAGTGGATTATACCATGGCACGACCAATGGGAAATGTGTTGATAGCCGACTATGTATTGGGGGATAAAAATTACAGCGGTTGGCTTGGTGTTGTGTTTCACGAAATGTGTCACGTGTTGTACAGTAACCAAACCCGCGAAAAACAATATGCTGCCGAACATTATTTTTTGAACAGCAGTAACCCAAAATACAGCCTGGCTGCATACAATTGGTTTGATGAAACAGTAGCAACTGCAATTGGTAATGGGTACTTGGTTGAAAAACTAAATGGAAAAGTGGATGAAAATGAATGGTACGCCAATGAATACATTCACAAAAACGCCAGGGCAGTTTTCCCACTTGTCAAAAATCACCTGGACTCAGCAAAAACAATGAACGGCCAGTTTTTTTCCGACTACATTGATCTGATTGAAAAAGCATTTCCAAATGTAAATCGTGAACTTGAAAATTTATTTTCATTTATAGACATCGCAGCCGATACGGTCAACAACGAGGTTTACCGGAATTTTTACACCTATTTCCACCCACGTTGGATAAACCTCGAATCGCCAGTTGATCATACAACACTTGAAAAAACCAACAGACAGTTGCATACCAAAATCATTCTGCTTACAAAAAAACCAGCGGAACAGCTACAGGAGGTGAATGAATTGCTGCAAACTTCGTTTAGTGACGCTTCAGCTTTTCCTGATAAAATATTTTACGAATGCAGGGCTGACGGAAAAAACTACCTTGTTTTTTACTTAAGCAGCATAAATAAATTTGATGCAGCGTTAAAAAAACTTTTTGAGCTTAAATTACTACCCGAAGAGAAGGGGATGATGATTGTTGACTAATTAATTTGGCAATAAGCTATTGAGCGGATTAAAATGTTTTTTAGGTTATTTAATCAGCACGTTGGCACATCACCTGATTAACTCTTCTTTGGTGGCTCCATTTTGGCCATTTCCTGTATTCCTTCAACCAAAATATCCAAATCAGCTGTTGAGGTATAAATACTTGGGGCTACCCGTACACCATTTAATTTTTCAAATTTTATAGCCACCGTATGCACTTTTTTCTTGTCAAACAAATGTTTCTCTATTTCGCTTGCTTCCCATCCTTCAATTGAAAAATTCATAATGGCGCAACCATAGGGTGCATTTCGCGGAGTATTAAACGTAACGTTTTTCAAATCCTTTACCTGTTCACACCAATGATTTTTCAAAAAACGCAAACGTTCTTCTTTTCGTTTACCACCAATTACATTGTGAAAATCAATTGCGGCTGAAATGGCCATTTCGCTGGCAAATGAACGCGTTCCCAGTGATTCGAATTTTCGTATATCATCACCATCAGGTTTATCGTTTGACAGTAATGCCCAAATGTTTTTGATCTTGTCTTTTTTTATGTACAGCATGCCACTCCCAAACGGAGCATTTAACCACTTGTGTAAACTTGTGGCAAAGTAATCGGCACCGGTATCTTCAATCTTAAAATCGGTATGTCCAAATGAATGGGCGCCATCCACTATTACTTCACACCCTTTTGCATGGGCTATATCAGCAATTTTTTTAGCAGGCACAAATTGTCCGGTCCAGTTAATCATGTGGGTGATGTGAACCACTTTTGTTTTTGAGGTTATGGCTTTTGCGTAAAGGTTTACAAATTCATCGTCAGTTTGAAATGGTAAAACAGGGTCTAACCAAACCAATTTAATGCCTTCGCGTTTTTCGCGCTGTTTCCAGGCATTCATCATGTTTGGATAATCGTATTTTGATAAAATTACCTCGTCACCGGCTTTTAAGTTCAGGCCAAAAATTACGGTGTTTAATCCTTCAGTTGAATTACGGTTAATGGCAATTTCTTCGGGTGAAACTCCGGCTAGTTTTGCTAATTTTGCGCGCAAAGGTTCACGTCCTGCATCCAAAATGCGCCACATGTAGTAGGAAGGGCCTTCATTGCAAAGTTGGTAATAACGTATATGTGCATCCTGTACTACCTTAGGTTGAGGCGCAACACCACCGTTATTTAAGTTAATGATGTTTGTACTAACGGTAAAGGACTCACGCACCCAACTCCAAAAATCTTCGTCATTCATGGCTGCAACAGGATCAAGGCTTTCAAAATATTTTGCCTTTTCTTCAAAGGTAGCTGCTTCAGCCTTGCTTAACAAAGGTGAAAGGGCCATGGCTCCGGCAAAGGCGCCTGCAGCTTTTAAAAATTTCCTGCGTGATTCCATAGGTATTATTTTTTGGAAATATAAGAAACAATTTGCAGGGTTTTACAATTAAGTTAGGTATATGACGAATGGTTTTATTTTTGTAAAATTACCTGAAAATGATGCGGTTAAACCATGAGTGTGGTGTTTTGATTTGTGTATAAACAAGCATGCAAAAAAAAAATGGGGACCAAAAAAAGTCCCCAATTGTAAGTCTGTTTTAAATTGCATTTACAGGTGAATGGTACCAACTTGTTTTATTTGACCTTTTGTTACTACAATACCGTTCACCTCGTGTTCTGACAGTCCGCCTGGTGTTACACCCGAAGGAATTACAGTCAATTGATATATGCCTGGTTCAATACCACGCATTAAAAATTGTCCCTGCGCATTTATATAAGTGCTGTAAGTATGAGTGCCGCTTGAAAGCATAATGGCAGCGCGTGCATGCCCTTGTACTGTACCTTTCAAACCTGTTGAAACGTCTTTTATCTCGGTAATTACAGGATTTATTACGTATGAACTTGCCTGTTGGTGCAGTGAATTTGCTGCATGAAAATCAAGTAAAACAAATGCACCGGTTTGAGCATTCATGTTTTCATTGATGGTTATTTCTACTTCTTTTGGACCATCCCACTGCAGCAATGCTTCACCTTGTGCATTCAGGGTAATGCCACTGGTATTTACACCGGCATTAAAGCTAATGTAATTTGCATCACCAAATGTTAATTTAAGTTTTGTGTATGTACCCGCACTTAAATTACTTGCGTGTGCCAGTTCAATGCTTTTTCCATTATTCAGGTCAAGCACACTTACTATTTTTGATTCACTGTTAAGGGTAATCCAGCCATCATTTTCGTGGTAAGCTTCTACTTTTGTAATTTGAGCTTTAAATGAAGCGTAATCTCCAGGTGCATCGGTCATGTGTACTTTAAATTCTCCTGGGGCAGTTGCAGGATTATTGTTATTTGAAACTTCAGGTTTGTCTTTATTACATGCCACAAAAAGCATCATAGAAGCTGCTAAAGCCATAACAGATGCTGGTATCAGTTTTTTCGTTTTCATAATTCAATTCCTCCTGTATTAATTTTAGTTCTGATAATTTTGTTCTTGAAATATTTCGGTAGGCATAGGACAAGTCGCGGGCCAAAAACCTGCTTTGTTTTTTAGTAAACTGATAAACAGTTTAAACTTGTAGAAAAAAGAGAATTTTAGCTACCCCGATTTTTTCAAAATGAGAAAAACTGTATAGACAATGAGAAGAGATTTAATTATGAGAATGAGTTTTTTTTGAATTAAACTACCTTGGTGGTAATCCCATCATTTCTCGCAACGACTCTTTACCCGGTTTTAATTTTTTTAAATTTTCAATAAGCAACAATGATCTTTCAATGCGCAAATTACTGCTTTTTACGGCCAATACATATTGAATCACATAACGTTGTTTACTCATGGCCATGGCATCAAAACGTTTTTTACCCTCATTATCCTGCTTTAAAACTTCCAGCAATTCGGCAGGAACTTCCATTCCATATTTGCTTTCGTCTTTTACCAGTGAAACGTGAATTTTATCACCGGGCTTAACACCAATTTCCTTCATGCGTTTTGCGCTAATGGTAATATATGCGCTGCCATTTCCCAAAGCCATAGGGCCGCATTGCCATGAAATTTTTTTATTAATGGTACAAATTAAACGGATACTCATTTTACCACCCAGTTTTTTTATAATGGCCGGAGGTAGTTCAAAATAATGACTGGAAAGATGCTTTAGTGCGTCAATATATGTGCTGTATTCAACGGGTATATTTACTTCCTTTTTTGCCACTAAGACACAAAAACACTAAGTTACACAAAGAAAATTGCGGGAAACTAGTTTACAACCATATTATACCCCGCAAAATACAACGCAAGTATAATTCCACCCACAACAATACGGTAATAACCAAAAACTTTAAATCCGTATTTGGTCAAAAAATTGATAAAGAACTTTATCGCCAAAATGGCTACTACAAATGCAACCACGTTGCCAACAGCCAGCATCATATAATCATCTTTGGTAAACAGTTTGTACGATTTGAGCAATTTATACCCGCTTGCCGCAAGCATGGTTGGTACTGCTAAAAAAAACGAAAACTCGGCAGCTACTTTTCGTGTTAAACCCTGCGTCATACCGCCAATAATGGTGGCAGCACTTCTTGAAACTCCCGGAATCATGGCAATGCATTGAAAAAAACCAATGATGACTGATTGAACGTAACTCACTTCCTGCTTCTCGTTGTTTTTGATGAGCGCATCAACAAACAATAAAATAAATCCTCCAACAATTAGTGAAACAGCTACTACAAGAACATTACCCAGCATTGAATCAATGTAGTCATCGGCTAAAAAACCAATAACGGCAGCCGGTAAAAAACCCAGGAATAATTTTAAATAAAATGAAAAATCGTTCGTAAAAAACCGTTTCCAATAGAGTAGTACAACGGATAGAATAGCGCCAAACTGTATGCTTACGGTAAACGCTTTTACAAATTCATTGGATGGGGTGCCCATGTAATGCTGGGCTATTATCATATGTCCAGTTGACGACACGGGTAAAAACTCAGTGAGTCCTTCAACAATGGCAATAACAATGGTTTCGGCAAATGTCATTTAGAAATATAGTAATTGAAATCTGTGTAATTGGTGGAATGGTGTACGCGTAACAAAAAAAATGAAGAGAATACTTAACGGTCAATAACTTCACTTCCGTCTTTAGACTTAACTTTTCCCTCCTGGGTTGGGTTTTTGCGCATGATACCGAAAATAACCACAACATAACCAAGAATAACCATGATGGGTGCAAACGTTATGCGCTTGGCACTAAACAACTCTTCACCGTTAAATTTTGCAGGGTTGTCAGTACCACCACCGGTCATCATAACAAAACCTACAATTACACAAAACACGCCAACCAGCATGATGTAGTAATTTTCTTTTGTGAACGTGAAAAAATTCTTAGTCATTGTTTAATACAGTAAATCGGTTTGAATTCGTAAATACTTTCTGAGTGCAAAGTAAGTAGAAATCCATGAAATGAGTATACCGCCTGCCGTAATTCCGCCAAATATTATCAAAAGTGTGTTAAAATCAGTGAATTCCTTAATGTCCATGTTCCAGTTACTAATAGCGTACAGGCTTAAAATTATAATCCCCAGGGCTATTACCCCGGCTATAACGCCTTGTATTATACTCCTGACAATATACGGCTTGCGTATAAACCGCTCGGTAGCCCCAACCAGCTGCATACTGCGTATAAGGAACCGCTTTGAATATATAGCCAGCCTGATGGTGTTATTGATTAATGCAATGGCTACAATGGCCAGCAGGGCCGACAGGGATAAAAGTACAATGGCAATTTTATTTACGCTGGCATTTACGTCCCTGAACATATCGGGGTTGTACGTTACCGAATCAAGCAAACCCTGGTTTTCGGCCATTAACTGATCCTCAATTTTTTTAACGGCTGCTACGTTCGCATAAGCCTCGTTAATGTGTAATTCAATATGCGGTAATAGCGGGTTAAAATTATCGTGCTCAAATAAAATGGAGTCCGATTCAAAATCGTCTTTATTCAGTTTCTTCAGTGTTTCCAGTGCTTCTTCTTTGGTTACATAATGCGCAATGCGTACGTAAGGTTGTGCTTTAAGCGTTTTTTCAAACTGAATAATGTCGGCCTCCTTGGCCAGTTCACCAAAGTTTATATCAATAAAAATATTTTCCTTGGCTTTTCGCGCAAGGTCTTTTGCACTAATCATTACCCAGGCCATCATACCTAGTAACGACAATACAAGTGCAATTCCAACAATGGTTGAAATAAATGAGGTTTGGGCCCTTCTTCTTGCCAGCTTTTCAATATCAAATGCCATATACCTAAATTACTGGCAATAAGTGAGTACAAAAATTTTCCGGGCAAAAAAGATTAAGAGAACAATGTTAATTGAGTGATTGAATTTAAAACACTGTAAATAAGCACATTGTCTATTTTTGAAGCACATCACCCGTGCCCGTAACGTTTTTGTCTACATACGGGCTCCCCTGGTAGTAAACATAACCCAGGTCTCGCACAACAGCATACAGGTAATTTGAAACCTTTACAGTAAAATCGCCCGAGCCGCTGTTGTTGGCATTGCAATTAGTGGTGCTCAAGCCTGCAGCATCCAGTATGGTTGTACCTCCTGAATAAAAATAGGCCAATGTGCTTTTGCCTTTTAACACCACATTTGAATTGCCGGTATGCAAGGTAAAGCGGGTACTGTCAGTATGCAGCAACAGGTCAAAATCGCCACTGCAAAAATTACCATCAACTTCAAAATAAGGTTGAACAATGGTGTCAACACAACTTACTTTACCACCCCCGCGCAAATTAATTTTCCAAAGCGCGGTAAATTCCAACGTAATGGTTATTGGTTTTTTATACGAACGTAAAAAATTACACCGGTTATCGTTTCGTATAATTAATTCCCTTCCGTTGTTTTCAGTTATTACATAATCCACCAGGTTTTTACCACACGTAATGGTTGCACGGTTTAGGGTTGAAGGTTTTAAAATCACATTTATTTTATCGTCAATGTAAAGTGAATCAAAGGCAGCAAGGTCGCGTGTAACGGTTTGAATTTCACCCGTGGCTTTTCCACAGCGGGAATCCTTACCGCATGCAGCTGCCAGTAATAATATACCGGTCAAAAAGTGGTTTATATAATGTGTTTTGCCAAACATTTATGGGTAAGCCCAATCAAATTTACGCCATTTTTAATAAGCCAATCACATTTATTTTCATGCCCGTTCTTAAATAGGTACCGCAGTATAATTCAAAAAACTACATTTGTAGTCGTTAATGAAGTTTTTAATTGCAGGTTTGGGAAATATTGGTGCCGAGTATGAAAATACCCGCCACAACATTGGCTTTAAAATTGCCGATGCGCTTGCAGCTAAACACAATGCATCATTCACCAGTGACCGCTATGCGCATGTAAGTGAATTCAAAATCAAAAACAAACAATTGGTACTTATCAAACCAACCACGTTTATGAATTTAAGTGGGAATGCTGTAAGGTACTGGATGCAAAAAGAAAAAATTGAAGCACAAAATATTTTAGTGGTAATTGATGAGTTGGCCTTGCCTTTTGGTACCATACGCCTGAAAGGGTCGGGTAGTGACGGTGGGCATAACGGGTTAAAAAATATACAGGAACTTTTGCAATCACAAAATTATCCCAGGCTTCGGTTTGGAATAGCGGCCGAATTTTCAAAAGGCAAACAGGTTGATTACGTTTTAGGTGAATGGAATGCCGAAGAAAAAAAAACACTTGCCGAAAAAATTGACCGCAGCGTAAAAGCCATTGAAACATTTTGTTTGGCAGGATTAAGCAACGCCATGAATGAGTTTAACAGGAGTTAATGTAGCCCCTTTTCCACTGGTGTGAAACTGTTTGTGCAGATTGTTCCGCCTATTGCACATTCATCATTGTACATTGATAAATTTTCTTACCTTTGTATCAAAGTTAACTTGGGGTGCCCAAAAGGCTGAGAATATACCCAATCTCCTTTCACAAGGGGAGGAACCTGAACCAGGTAATGCTGGCGTAGGCACGGTAAAGCAAATTAAACTTTGCATTTCTCCTTCAAGTTATTTTTGGCGGCATCCCTGAAGCAAACCGCTTCCAAAAAAAATTATTGATGCTGTTCCGCTTCAGGGCCGGGTTTTCGCCTTTACTCCGCCCCTGAAGCAGAGCGCGAAAAAAAGCAAATGGTAAAATCGTTCTTACTTCAGGGTGCGGGGTACCGGCTCAACCCCTTGCCGGATTTTGAAATAAGGTTAAGTTTTTTAAACGTATAATAAAGTAAAACAAATTTTAAACCACACACACTACATATCTCAATACTCAAATCTAAATACTATGAACATAACAGTTGAAATTAGCATGTATCCGTTGCATGATAGCTATGAAGCGCCCATTTTGGATTTCATAAAGCGCCTGAATGGCCACAAAGCCCTTACTGTAAAAACCAATGCAACAAGTACACACATTGCCGGTGAATTTGACATTGTTTTTGGCGCATTAAAATCCGAGTTAAAAACCTCGTTTGAAAGCGGTAAAAAATTTGTAATCGTAACCAAAATAATTAACGCAGCCCTGGCCATAGAATGACGTTTTTTGAATCGGTATATTACGGTTTACCCAACTCATGGGACCAAATAGTGTCAGTTGTTTTTGGCCTGGCCAGCGTTGTGTTTGCCGCCCGCGAAAGCATTTTAACCTATCCAACAGGCCTTGTTGCCGTTGTTATTGCCGCGTATATTTATTTCACAACGCAATTGTATGCCGACTTTGCCATTCAAATTTATTATTTTGTAGCCAGTGTGTACGGTTGGGTTTTTTGGAAAAAACTGGATAGGGAAGACAAAGGAATTACCGTTATAAAATCGCTCAATGAATGGTTGCTTTACATTTTTGTAACGGGCGCATCGCTTGCAGCTTTTTATTTTGTTTTGATTTATACCGACTCAACCATTCCGTTTTATGATTCACTGGTAAACGCCATTTTTATAACAGGTATGATCTTAATGGCACTTAAACGCATTGAAAGCTGGTTGTTTTGGATTCTAGGTGACATCGGTTCAGTTTTTATTTCTGAATACAAAGACCTTCACTATTTTACCGTTCAATACATGATTTTTACCTTGCTTGCAGCATGGGCATGGTATAACTGGCATCAAAAATTAAACGCAAATGTACCGATCAATCAGAATAGTGTTGACAGGGGTTGAGTCCTCGGGCAAGTCGGCATTGGCCAAAGTACTTGCAAGCCATTTTGGTATTCCTATGGTTGAGGAATACGCGCGTGAGTATTTAAAAGAAATAAAAACAGCCTACACGCAAAATGACCTGGTTGAAATTGCCATTGGCCAGCTTATTTCATTAAGTAAACCCGTTCCAAAAAAAATACTTATTGCCGACACCGATTTGCAGGTAATAAAAATATGGTCGCTGGTCAAATACAAAAATGTTGACCCGTTCATACTTAAGGAGTATGAAAATTCAAAAGCCGATCTTTACATTTTATGCAATCCAAATGATGTGGCCTGGGAGTATGATGAATTGCGCGAAAATGAATATGACAGGCATGAAATCCATAAAATGTATTTAAATGAGTTGACAACAAACAACTTGAACTACATTGAAGCAAAAGGAACATTGGACGAGCGTAAAAATTTTTGCATTAAATACATAACCGAACACTTTAGTTCATACATTTGACCATTATTAACTTGGGGTGCCTGAATATAAAGGCTGAGATTACACCCAATCTCCTGCAAAGGAGAGGAACCTGAACCGGGTAATACTGGCGTAGGTACGGTAAGTGCAACATTGAAGCATTTCAGTATTGCGGCATTCCACCAAGAAAATTTTTTATGTTAAAATACATTAGCATGTATTGTGCATTTTTTTGCGCAATAGCCTCAAACGCACAGCAGCTCAACGGTATTGTTGTAAATGAAGAAAATGAACCAATAGCCGGAGCAAAAATAACCGTTGAAAATTCCATGCTTGAAACTTTTTCAGATGAAAAAGGCAAATTTAAAATCATGGGTATAAAAGGTGATAATGCAAGACTTTTTATACAATCACGCGGTTATAAAATGCAGGTATTTGGTACAGGCGTTGTTTCAGAAGAGGAACAGGTTTTTAAACTCAGTGCCAATGAAAACCTCATTGATGAGGTTGAAATTTTATCGGTCCGTGCCAATCATTACAGCGCACAATCGTACACCGACCTTAACAAAGAAAAAATACGTGAAAACAATTTAGGGCTTGACATGCCTTACGTCTTGAACATGACTCCGTCAGTAGTTGTTACCAGTGATGCGGGTGCCGGTGTAGGTTACACCGGTATTCGTATTCGCGGTAGTGACAACTCCCGCATAAACGTTACCATCAACGGCATGCCTTTAAATGATGCCGAATCACAGGGAACCTATTGGGTTGACTTACCTGATTTCGCCTCTTCGGCTGACAATATTCAAATACAAAGGGGCATTGGTACCAGTACAAATGGTGCAGGTGCATTTGGTGCCAGTATAAACGTAAATACCAATCAGCTTAAAGTAAAGCCGTATGGTGAATCGCATAATTCTTTCGGCAGTTTTAATACCCTGCGCAATACACTGGCCTTTGGAACCGGGCTCATTAACGGTCATTTTACAGTTGATGGACGCTTAAGCTCAATCACGTCTGACGGGTATATTGACCGTGCCGCATCCAACCTAAAAGCATTTTATACATCCCTTGCATGGATTGGTAAAAAATCAAATCTTCGTTTCAACCTGTTTTCGGGTAAAGAAAAAACCTACCAGGCCTGGTACGGTGTTTACCAGGACTCCTTAAAAACAAACCGCACGTACAACCCTTATACTTACCAGGACCAAACCGATAATTACCTGCAAACACACTACCAGTTTTTTTGGAACACGCGCATCAATAAAAATTTCAGTACAACACTTTCGCTATATCATACCGATGGTAAAGGGTATTACCAGGAGTATAAGGACGACCAGTATTTTTCATCGTACGGGTTAAATGATGTTTACACGGCTAATGACACAATTTATACTACTGACCTTGTAAGGCGCAGGTGGCTGGATAATGATTTATTTGGCGGAAATTTTGCCTTGAATTATGAAAGTGCACGTTTTAAAAGTGTTACAGGTGGTGGTTATAACAAGTATAAAGGAAATCATTATGGGCAGGTTGTATGGGCCGAATTTGCTTCGAACAGTACTGATACGGGTAAATATTACAACAATTCAGCCGTGAAAGAAGACCTGAATATTTTTACAAAGAACACCTTGTTTTTTGGTGCAGGTATTTCGGCATTTATTGATTTGCAATTTCGCAATGTCAATTACACATTTGTTGGGTTAAATGATGTTTTTGAACTGGATGACCAAACAGTTAATTATGCTTTTTTCAATCCAAAAGCCGGAATCACCTATGACATGAACAACCGTAATAATTTTTATGCATCGTTTGGTATTGGAAACCGTGAACCAAACCGTGCTGATTTTGTTGATTCGCGTCCCAGCAATTACCCAAAAGCTGAAAGTATGCAGGATCTTGAAGCGGGGTATAATTTTAATGGGCGTTTGTTTTCAGTTTCAGCAAATATTTATTACATGAATTATAAAAACCAGCTTGTATTAACAGGTAAGATCAACGATGTCGGGTCGTATATTCGCGAGAACGTTGAAAAAAGTTTCCGCAGGGGAATTGAACTGCAAGCCCGTTTTGTACCCATTAAACAAATTGAATGGAACGCCAATTTCACCTATAGCCAAAACAAGGTTGGCAGTTATACCGAGTTTATTGACGCGTATGATAGTTTTGGGGGATTTGAGCAAATTGAAGTAAAACATGAGAATAAAGACCTTGCCTTTTCGCCAAACATTATTGCCGGTAGCGAGTTGAAGTTTAATCTCATTCACAAAATGGTGACATATCCGGCCACTGCACCGTATGAAATCATGGAAATCAATGCTCAAAAAAGTCGTGCAGGTCATAAGCTTAGTCTTAGTTTTCTGTCCAAATACGTGGGTGAGCAATACCTTGACAATACCCAAAATTCAGCACGTATGCTAAACGCATATTTCACGCAGGACATTCGTTTGCGTTATGAATTAACCACAATAAAACAGTATACAATTGCTTTATACGTACAGGCAATTAATGTATTGAATAAGTTATACGAATCAAACGGTTATGTGTATCCGTATTATTTTGATGGTGAATTGTACAATGATAAATGGTATTACCCACAGGCCGGTATCAATTATTTAGGTGGTATTTCGCTTATATTTTAACCGTTGACCGGTTGCGAAAAGAGTGAATGAGCGTAGGATCGTTTTCAAATGCTGTTCCAACAACAACAACATCGGCACCTGCATGCCATGCTTTTTCTGCGTCATCAAGGCTGCGAATGCCACCACCCGTTATAAGGGGAATAGTAGTTTGCTTTTTAATAGCCGAAATGGTTTTTTCTGATATGGGTTTTTGAGCGCCACTTCCACCATCAGCGTAAATTAGTTTTAAACCAAGCATTTCACCAGCTAACGCAGTTACAGCTGCAATTTCGGGTTTGTGGTATGGAATGGGTTGTGTATTGCTTATATAACTCACGGTTGTTGCATTTCCACAGTCAATCAAGATATATCCTGTTGGCAAAATTTCAATGCCTGTTTTTTTGAGATAGGGAGCAGCTACCACATGGCTGCCAATTAATAGTTCGGGATTTCTGCCCGAGATTAATGATAAAAATAAAATGGCATCGGCTTTGCCGGAAATTTGAAGCGGGCTTCCCGGAAAAATCACTACCGGAATTTTAGTGGAACTTTTAATGGTTTCAATGCATTGTTCCAGGCTGTCGTTCATCAGCAAACTTCCACCAACAAGAATAGTATCCACCTTTGCATACTCGCATGAACCAATAAATTGCCTGAGTAATTCGATTGATTGAATTTTATCCGGATCTACCAATACGGCTAAAAGTTTTTGGGAACTTTCATGGCTTTGTATAAGCTGGTCAAGTATGCGCATAACTCAAATATACATTTTTAAAGCGTGTACACCAGTACAAATTCGTCAAATAATTCACAAAATAATTGCTGGGTAATTACTTTGTTATCAAGTGTGATTTTTGCATGAAGCACTTGTTGTTTTTGCTTTGTCATTTCATCCAAATGAATATTCTCAGCAAAATAAACGGTGTTGCCTCCGTATTTTTTGAAAATGGATTCTTTAGCGGCCCATACCATAATGCATTTTGTACTGTCATCTCCACAAAAACCGCGTTCTGTTTCATCAAGATATTTGTGTCTTATTTTTAAAATGCGGTCACCATAATATTCAATGTCTATTCCCTGTTCATTTGATTTTGAATAAGCGGTGGCAACAAAATTTTTGCAATGACTGACTGAAATAAAGCCGTTATTGGTTAAAGGTTTTCGCTCGGTATTGTTGAGTTTTACCAATGGGTCATAGTCTCTTAAAACGTAATGAGGAACAAGTTTTTCAATCACACGTTTTTCCGTTGCAAACCTTTCGGCAAACAACTTTAACGTTCCAGCATCAACTGTTTTGTCAAAAAAAGAAAGAGGCTCTTCAATTTGCCAAATATTTATAAAACCGTCATTTTTTTCACTTCTGAATATTTCTGGCACCTTGTTTGCTTTTTCGTTAAAAATAATATTTATCTTAGCAACATGATTAAAAACATCTCAATGCACAAATATCTCGTAATCATATTATTATGCCTTGTTTCAGGCGGTTTTTCATATGCGCAATCAATATTCCCAACCAAGGTTGACAAGCTTTATGGTTTTGTTGACAAAGGCGGAAGGCAAGTAGTGGCCCCAACCTATGAAAAGGCATTTTCTTCGGCAGGTGGGCTAGCGCGCGTGCAAAAGGACGGAAAGTATGGTTTTGTAAATGAGTCTGGAAAAATTGTGATAGAGTGTAAGTATGACAAGGCTTTTGATTTTTCTGATGGACTTGCAGCCGTAAGTGAAGGCGGAAAATGGGCATTTATTGATAACACAGGCGCAACAAAAATCACCCCAAATTGTACACAAGCTCATCCGTTTTCAGAGGGGCTTGCACGACTGCAAAATGGTGCCGCAGTTTCATTCATTGATAAAACAGGCAAAGTTGTAATAACCGGAGCATTTACAAATGCCGGTGATTTTAGCGATGGTCTTGCTAAAGTGCAACAAAATAAAAAGTGGGGATTTGTTGACAAAACCGGGAAATTTGCAGTGCCATTGAAGTATGATGCGGTACTGGATTTTGGTGACGGACTGGCGCCTTTTTTAATAGGCCAGGAAGGAACAGGTAAATGGGGGTTCATTGACAAAACAGGCAAAGAAGTGATTAAGCCACAATTTGACAAGGTTTTTAGTTTTGCCAATGGCAGGGCTTGTATCCGTAAAGGATCTGCCGCTGATGGTAAATACGGGTTTATTGACAAAACCGGTAATGTGGTAATTAATGCCGACTATGACATTGCCCATACATTCTCTGACGGGTATGCCTGTGTGGGCCAGGGCCAGGGAACCAGCAAAAAGTACGGGTACATTGATGCCAGCGGCAAAGTGGTGATTCCTAAACAATACGCTACTCCTTCTGACTTTGAAAACGGTCTTGCAAAAGTACGCCAGGGTGATTTTAAAACCGGAACAGAAATGTACATTGACAAAACCGGTAAAGTTATCTGGAGGCAAAAATAGCCATTCTCTCCATTTTATTTGGTTCTTCCATCCCTATTCGCTACTTTTGCGTAAAATTCATATTTAACAAAAAACACAATGAGCGCAGTGAAAGAAAACGCGGTATTGCCTTACAAGGTAAAAGACATATCCCTTGCTGAGTGGGGACGTAAAGAAATTAAATTAGCTGAGGCTGAGATGCCTGGCCTAATGTCAATTCGTAAAGAATATGGTCCTAAACAACCTTTAAAAGGTGCCCGTATTGCGGGATGTTTGCACATGACCATTCAAACTGCGGTTTTGATTGAAACACTGAAAGAACTGGGAGCTGAAGTTACCTGGTCATCATGCAATATTTTCTCAACACAGGACCATGCCGCTGCCGCAATTGCTGCTGCAGGTATCCCGGTTTATGCCTGGAAAGGTCAAAATGAACAGGAATTTGACTGGTGTATTGAGCAAACATTGCATTCATTTAAAGGCGGTAAAGCCCTTAACATGATACTTGACGATGGTGGCGATCTTACCAACATGGTACTTGACCGTTTCCCAGAGCTTGTAAAGGATATAAAAGGCCTTTCTGAAGAAACCACCACAGGTGTTCACCGTTTGTATGAGCGCATGCGCAAAGGAACGTTGCCTATGCCGGCAATTAACGTGAACGACTCAGTAACAAAATCAAAATTTGACAACAAATACGGTTGTAAAGAATCATTGGTTGATGCCATTCGCAGGGCAACTGATATCATGATGGCTGGTAAAGTAGCTGTTGTAGCAGGTTATGGCGATGTTGGAAAAGGTTCAGCTGAATCATTGCGTGGTGCAGGTGCACGCGTATTGGTTACTGAAATTGATCCTATTTGCGCATTACAAGCCGCTATGGACGGGTTTGAAGTTGTTACTATGGAGCAGGCATGCAAACGTGCAAACATATTTGTAACCGCTACAGGTAACGTAAACATCATTACCGAAGAGCATTTCAAAGCTATGCGTGATAAATCAATCGTGTGTAACATTGGTCACTTTGACAATGAAATTGACATGGCATGGTTGAACAAGAATTTTGGAAACACCAAAAACACACTTAAGCCACAGGTTGATATTTACAATGTAAACGGTAATGAAATCATCATTCTTGCCGAAGGTCGCTTGGTGAACTTAGGTTGTGCTATGGGCCATCCTTCATTTGTAATGAGTAACTCATTCTCAAACCAAACATTGGCACAAATTGAATTGTGGAACAATGCTGACAAATACGAGAACAAAGTATATGTATTGCCTAAACACCTTGATGAAAAAGTTGCTGCATTGCACCTTGGTCACATTGGCGCAACACTTACCAAACTTCGTCCTGACCAGGCCGAATACATTGGTGTGAAAGTTGAAGGGCCATACAAATCAGATATGTACAGGTATTAATAATTTTTAAATCAACAAGAGCCTCATCCATTACGGGTGAGGCTTTTTTTTTAAAAAATAAATCATGAAATACATTATTGTAACGGCCATTTTATTTTGTAGCATTTCCACATTAAAAGCACAAACTAAAAAACAACAAATTAGTTACCTTGAAAATGAAAGGGACAGCCTTATGCGTACCTTGAACCAGGAACGCGCATTAAGCAGCATTGAAAAACAACAGTGTCAGGAAAAATTACTAAGTCAGGAGTATATAGTTGTAAAATTGAAAAAAGAAAGTGAAACGCTTCGTGCAATTATGAAATCATACATTCATACCATTGACTCACTTAATACGCTCAATGTGGAGTTGATGGAAAAACAGAAAAAAAAATAGGAGTTCTAATCTCAATTATAAATGCGCAACGTGGTTCCGTCAAACGTAGTGGTATATATTTTTAAAGGTTGTATGGCAGGACCCGATTGTAAAGATCCATCCCACAATGAAAAAACCGAAGCGCAGCACGCACATTTCATGGTTGAATTATCACTTTGCACACTTAAAACTCCACAACTTTCTTCAGGCTCATAAGGGCAATGCCTGTCAAAGGCATTAAAGGTTTCGGTTGAGTTCCTGAACGCAATAATTCCCCTTGATCCCCCATTAAAATATTGCCAGCCTCCAACAACCGAAAGGCTCATGTAGCCCGGGTTGTTTACATTCACAGTAATATCAACCAACACATTGGGAATGGGGTTCCTGTTCTTGCCGCAGGATAATGCCGTGAAAACCAGTAAAATTGTTAATGCTCTTGTCAACATTGAAACCTTATTCTTATTTTTACGAATATACACATTATATGAACCTCAAAAAAGCACTTTTATTGTTCAGCACGGCCTTATTAATTCAGGCTGCACCGGCATTGGCACAAAGTGGCCAGGAAGAACCAAAAAATGAGCACCTGGAAAAGCGTAAAAAAGAACGTAAAAAGGATTCGGATAAAGCAACAAAAGAGGCTGAGGAAAAACACAGGGCTATACAAGACAAAGAAACGCGCAAGCGCATGAAAAAAAATAAAAAGAAAGCCAACAAGTACAACAAACGCAAACATAACCGCATGTAGTACCGGAAACCTTGTTCGGTATTTTTTCCAGTCACACCTGCTACCGTAAAATAAAATTTCGTTTGATTTGGATAACACCATTATTCCTGGTGTGATATGACTTCAACTATAAAAGCAAAATACTTTCTAAAACTGTTTTTCTGAAAGTCTCTTGAATGCTTATTCAAAGCAGCCTGCTTTAATTTGTTTCGCAACCATTCTGGTGTCTCTCGTCTTCTCTTAAATCTTAAATCTTAAATCTTA
>DATGXI010000178.1:0-6922 GCA_035299065.1 Flavobacteriales bacterium | reverse complement strand
GTTAATTGTCTCTTTGCCGCAAAGTATCAAATCAAAATTTTTGTCCTTCGCATATTCAGCAATTTGTTTTGCTACAAAAAATGCATCGGTAGGCTCTGCATCAACACGTACACCATCGGTAGCGCCAATGGCAAATGCCTTGCGAATGATTTGTTCATCGGCAGCAACACCCACCGTAATGGTTGTTACGGTTCCGCCTTGCGCTTCGGTTAATTCAAGCGCACGAACAAGTGCATACCATTCATCGTAGGGATTAATAATGTACTGAACGTTTGCTTCGTTGAATTTTGTATCGTTATCGGCAAAGGCAATTTTGGTTGTAGTATCGGGCGCCTTACTAACGCATACCAGTATTTTAAGACTCATGAAGTTAAAATTTAAGGGTAGCAAATTTAATGAAATAACCTGCCCGAATGGCAAAAAAATGCAGGGGATTATGAGAAGATTTACAGTGTTTGTATTGATCTCATTTACAGGCTTTATTACCAGTTTTCATACGTTTGTTTACACCTGATCACCAATATTTTTTTATGAAATTTATTCGTGTCAACCCCATAAGCGTTTAGCCATATATTAACACCTTTTACATCATTTGATACAATATTCCAGAATCGCGGATCATAAGCCGTACTGTATCCGTTAATGGTTGGAACGCCTTTTTGTAGGGAGCTCATCATACCATCAATTTGCGCTACGCCCTCATTAAAGTCGTTTCGGGATAAACTCGAATCTTTCAATACAACAAAAACAGTTGGTTTAGTGCGGCATTTATCAATGGCTTTATTTACGTAGGCATGGTTGTGTTTTGCTTTTTCAACCAGGTCAAATTTCAACGTGTCTTTCTGCATGAAATGTTCGCCACAAATAAAAATAACAAGACTGGCTAAAAGCATTTTTGTTTGTATTGCGTTTGTTTTTATGCGATTAACCATCCAGGCAACCAGTAAGCTCATAAAAAATAATTCGAGCAGAACAATGCGGTTTACGACCCTGAGGTGACCAAAACCCCGAATTTCGATTATGTATCTGTAGAATGAAAATTTACCGGCAGCCGAGGTAAGTAAAATTACCCCGAAAAGTGTAATGCAACATATCACAAAAACGGTGTTTCCTTCCCTGTATTTTCGTAAAAAATAAACAGAGGAAAAAATAAGTGCCATGGATGTAAATCCGATGAAGAAACAGTGTTGCCAGAATGAATTTGTATGAATTTTTGCCTGCTCAAATAAAAAACCGTAAAATTGAGTACCCGGATGCGGAAGCAGGAAAGAGTATGGATGCGGTACATTTCCTTCAACATGATCATAAATCAAATCAGGTGAAAATTTTTCCATTTCAACATATTTTAAAAGCAGGGGAATGATGAGCCCAGCCATAACAACAACCGAAGAAACGAGCCATAAAAGGTTTTCACGCGCAAAAAAGGCTTTCAGTTTTGGTTTGAAAAAGAGTGAACCAATAAAGAAAACGGCAAGAATTAAAATGGTAAACATGCCATAATATAATGAGCAATAAAAAACATGTGTTAGACTTAATGCAAAGTAGAGGATGTTTTGTTTTTTTGTATCGAATAATATCCTGTAAAAAAAGAAAATGACAAGTGGAAAGCTAAACTTGCACATGGTTTGAATGTGGTGTACCGATCCTAAAACAGGCATGGAAAATGTAAATAAAAATGCACCTGCAGAACTGGCGGCAACGTTCAGCCCAAGTTTTCGGGCAACTTTGTAAAACACAAAAAAATTGAGGATAAAAAGGCACAATACCCACCATTGAAAACTGCGTATTTCATCAAACCCAACTAACCTGAATGGTACATAAAGCAAAAATGTTCCAAGGTGATTGTCGCTTCCGGCCAGCATATTTTTTGCCGGGTAAAAAAAGGAAGGATCCCAAAGGCTTTCCTGCTGACCGATAAGCCATTGATAATCATGTTCAAGAATAACATTGTTAAACCTTGTATCGGCTAAATCGCCCGGGTAACGCTCAAGGCCTGTCCCAAAAAGGTCTCTTCCACAGTTGACAAGCCCGAAGGTAAAAATCAACAGGGGAATTAAAAAATTGTATATTTTCACTCGCTGAAACACGTTCCTTTGAAGGGACCAAATTACTTAAAAAAAACAAGCGATGAGAGAAATACAGTTCAGGGAAGCCTTACGTGAGGCCATGCAGGAAGAAATGCGCAGGGATAAGAGCGTATATTTAATGGGCGAAGAGGTTGCCGAATATAATGGTGCTTATAAGGTAAGCCAGGGAATGCTGGAAGAATTTGGTCCAAACCGCGTAATTGATACACCCATTGCCGAACTTGGATTTGCCGGTATAAGTGTTGGAGCAGCCATGAACGGTTTGCGTCCGATTGTTGAATTTATGACATGGAATTTTGCCATTCTTGCCGCAGATCAAATCATTAACTCAGCTGCAAAAATGTTGCAAATGAGTGGTGGACAATATAAAGTGCCAATCGTTTTCCGCGGTGGTAATGGTACGGCCGGGCAATTGGCTGCAACCCATTCACAAAGTTTTGAAGCCATGTATGCCCATGTTCCGGGATTGAAAGTAATTACACCTTCAAATCCATACGATGCAAAAGGGTTGTTAAAAGCGGCTATTCGTGATGACGATCCGGTTGTTTTTCTTGAAAGCGAAAAAATGTACGGTGATAAAGGGCCTGTACCCGATGGTGAATACATTATACCAATTGGTCTTGCCGATATAAAACGCAAAGGAAAAGATTGCACCATTGTTTCATTTGGAAAAATCATTAAAGTAGCGTACGCTGCGGCCGAAGAATTGGCCAAAGAAGGAATTGAAGTTGAGATTATTGACTTGCGCACCATTCGCCCAATTGACTATGCAACCGTAATTGAATCGGTGAAAAAAACAAACCGTTGCGTTGTGTTGGAAGAAAGCTGGCCATTGGCTAGTATTTCATCAGAACTGGCGTACTGGATCCAACGTTATGCGTTTGATCATTTGGATGCTCCGGTTTACCGTGTAACACAAAGCGATACTCCATTTGCATTTTCGCCTACCTTGATTGCTGAAGCATTGCCAAATCCTGAAAGGGTTATCAAAGCAGTGAAAGCAAGTATGTATAAATTGTAAAATCGTTGATGTACAATTATCAATTGATCATTGTACATTGATCAATTGATAATTGAATGAACACTCCGGTTGTAATCAGTATTGTTTCGTCCTCGGCAATTGTAATAAGTGCTGTATTTGCAGGCATTCAATTGCGTTATGTACAAAAGCAACGTGCGCGCGATGCCGAAATGTTGCTGGTGCGCTCATTTCAAACAGCCGATTTCATGAAAGGCATGAGCCTGGCCTTAAACCTGCCCGAAGGACTTTCCAAAAAAGAAATTTTTGAGTTGATTGGTGAAGACAAAGGTTATTTATTGCTTTGGCTTGGAACCTGGGAAAGTTTGGGCATTATGGTTTACCGGCACGAAATAAGTTTATCAACCCTTGACGATTATTTTAGCGGTCCGTTAATTATATCCTGGAAAAAACTGGCGCGTTATGTGGAGGATGATCGCAAAGATTTGCAGCGCGACACTATGCACGAATGGTTTCAATGGCTGGCCGAACGTATGATTGAACGCGAGAGTAAGAACCCGGCAAAACCCGCGCATCTGGATAAAAAAAACTGGAAAGAAAAGCCCCTATGGTAAATGCAGTCAAATATGTATGGCTCTTTGTTTTTTTTATTGGCTTAGCGCTGCATTCAGTGGCTCAGCCTGATCATAATGTAAAAAGACTTAACCTGTACGGTAAAGTTAAATCGGTAAAAGAACTGTGGTATAAGGCCGAAAATAACGATGGAAAAATTGTGAAAGGTATACGCCAAAGTACAAAATACGGACACCAGGATTTTACGTTAAGTTTCAATAAAAAAGGTGAGGTTTTAACCAAGGTTGTATATTCCTCAAACGATGCATTGGTGTTAAAAACCGATTTTATACACGATGGTAAAGGAAATTTAATTGAAATGACCATTTATGACAATGCCAACAATTGGCTTGAAAAAGGAAACTATACATATGATTCATTGAACAGGGTAATTGCCAGTTTATATCAGAAAAACCAAGGTTACTATTCACATGATAAATATGTGTATAATGTAAAAGGAGATACTTCAACAGAACATTGTTACCGCAAAGACAGTTCCCTTTCTTTTATGTATAAAAACTTTTTTGATGAGAAAGGCAATCGCCTTGGGTATATTTGGTATGATGCACAGGGGGCTATGTTGAGCAGGTTGTTGTACACCAATAACGTGAAAGGAAAGAACACCCAATCACTTTTGTACAACCGTAACAACGAATTGTTTTCAAAAATTGTTTATGTGTACGATGAAAAACAAAACAATGCGGAAATATACATATATAAACCAACTGCCTCTTACCACAGTTCGCAACCGCAGAATGGTGATGAAAATATTATTTACGATGGCCCTTCGGCACCGGACTTTATACTGGAAGAAAAAAAACGCTACGTTTATAAGTACGATAAGAAAGGGAATTGGGTCACACGCATTGAATACAAAAACGATGTGCCTGTTTTTTTTGTAGAGCGCGCCATTGCGTATTTTTAAAGGTTTAATTTTGTTCAGTATTTCATCGCATCCTTTTTATTCCGTTAATAATTTACGTTTTTCAAAAACGAACACCGCTATCTTGTTTTTTTAAGGTATATTTCGGAAAACAAATCTTAGTTATGAAAAAAATATACTCTTCGTTACTCGCATTCTCTTTTGCTGCAATAAGTTTTGCGCAAACAGCAACTCAAACCTATACATCGTCCGGAACATATACAGTTCCAACCGGTGTAACATCAATTACCATTGAAGTGGTTGGTGCCGGTGGTGATGGTGGATCAAATGGTGGCGGTGGCGGTGGCGGAGGAGGCTATGCTGTTGGAACTTTTTCTGTTTCTCCGGGAGCAACCCTTCCTGTTGTAGTAGGTGTTAATGGAACAGGCACAGTAGGTGGCACCACGAGTGTTTCAACCTTAATTTCAGCAACAGGTGGTGCCAATGGTAGTTCAGGTGGCGTTTCACCTGGTGGAGCTGGTGGAACAGGAATTGGCGGATTTAATAATTATACCGGTGGAAATGGCGGAAATGGTACATACACCTATTTTGGCGGAGGCGGAGGCGGTGCAGCCGGTTCAACAGGCAATGGAACAAACGGAGGAAACACAATTCCATGGACAGGTATTTGTTTAACCCCTGGCGGTACTTCAGGTACCGGTGGTGGAACTCCCGGTGGCGATGGAGGAAAAGGTGCAGGATTTGCCGATGGGTCATGCACAGTTACCGATCCTGCTGATGGCGGATCTTCCTATGGTGGCGGTGGCGGTGGTGGAAACGGCATTGGTTCACTGGCTGGTGAAGGAAGTGATGGTTACGTAATTATATCATGGTGCAATATTGACGTGTCAACCACCACAACGGGTGTAACCATTACAGCCAATGCAACCAGTCCAACTTCATACCAATGGCTTGATTGCAATAACGCCTATGCAGCTATTCCGGGTGAAGACAATGCGAGTTTTACGGCAACTTCCAACGGATCATATGCTGTTGAAATCATTGATGGCGATTGTACAGATACATCAGCATGCGTTTCAATAACAACAGTAGGTTTAAACCAGGCCGCATCTCAACCCGCATTACTTCCGCATCCAAATCCGTTTACCAATAAAATTTCTATTGAAAATGCAACCGGAGAAGAAGAGTATACATTGACCAGTTCGGCAGGAAAACGTGAATGGAGCGGAAAAAACATTGAGGCAGCTGATTTTTCAAATTTAGCAAAAGGTGTTTACGTGTTAAAAATCAAAACCCCTTCCAGGATTCAAACCCTCTCTATAATTAAAGAATAATTATATTGGAAAGAAAAATTTTAAAGACATCTTAATAATATAAAATAGGAAGCCCGGTAATTTTACCGGGCTTTTTTTATTTAAGCGGCTCTTTTCAAATCCTTCTTTTCAAAATTTCTCTATCTGAAATTCCATAAGATGTTCCTTAACGCACAAATCATGTGTTCATTAAAGAACAATTTTCATTAAAAACGCATAGTTCATCTACCTTCTTTTTTTAAGTTCAAATTCATTTAAGTTTTTTTAAGAAATCGTTCGTTAAGGTACACCCGTTTTTTTGAGCAGTCATTTTCTGCGTTGGGGTAAATCGATTTTTTCATTGGTAAAAGTAAAATTAAGCGCCTTGTCCATTATAGTACACGGCTGTTCAATACCGCAAATTCTTTCATAGCTTATTCACCATTGCCTAACGTTATGGCAACTTATGCAACAATAAAGCTTCATTTGTTTTAACCGGTACATGGTTTGCCATGCAATGTTGTTACCTGCCCGTGTTAATTAAAGCATGAGCACCTGAAATAAAAAAATAGCACTATGAAAAATATTTACCTTTTTGCAGCGTCACTGTTCGCAACACACGCTTTATATGCCCAACCGGGATCAACAACATTTACTTCGTCAGGAATTTTTACTGTTCCTGCAAACGTGTATGAAATAACCATTGAGGTTGTTGGTGCAGGTGGTAATGGTGGAATTAACGGTGGTGGTGGTGGTGGCGGAGGCGGTTATGCACGCGGAAAATTTGCCGTAACACCGGGTGCAAACCTTAATGTACACATAGGTATACACGGCATCAGTTCGGTATTTGGCACTACAAATGTGTCAACACTTATTTCAGCAACAGGCGGTGCAAATGGTGGTGACGGTGGTTCGGGCTCAACCCTGGGCGGTGCACCTGGCACAGGTATAGGCGGGCAGGTAAACAGTACAGGAGGCGCAGGTGGTAACGGCACCGATGGATATTTTGGAGGAGGCGGTGGTGGATCGGCAGGAACAACTGGCAATGGCGCCATGGGAGGAGCCACAC
>DATGXI010000177.1:0-10646 GCA_035299065.1 Flavobacteriales bacterium | reverse complement strand
GGCAGGCGAACAAAAGGCCAGGTGTGGAGTGGGGTCGGTAATCATGTTTTTTCGGTCCTTCATGGCCCACCATACGCGCCCTTCGGTAGGGGTAATAAAGCCGGCAAGACATAAAAGTAGAGTAGATTTTCCTGAGCCGTTAAATCCTGTTATGGCGTAATTGCCGGGTTCTTCAAAATGAAGGTCAAGCCCCCTGAACAGGCGGTTGGTCCCGTACTTTTTGCCTAAATTATCGGTTCGTATACTTATAGATCTATCCACTCGTTTTTTTAGCCACCAATAAAAGCGTTGGCTTTATGCTTCAATCATAAAAATTATAGACTTCAACCTTAGTGAAACTTAACTTCCTTGTGTCTTCGTGGCCAGGTAAATCTGGTATTCCCGTTAATCTGCAAAGCCCCGCATTATACCTTTGGTTGAACTTTTTATAAACTCTACAATAAGATCTTTCTCATCGCTCTTAGGAAGCTCAAGGTCAACTATTTTTAATGCATTACTGATGTTGGAGTTTTGCACGTAAATAACCCGGTATATATCTTCAATATTATTTATCTGAAGATCGGTATAGCCCCTGCGCCTTAAGCCAACAGTATTAACACCAATAAAACTTAAAGGCTCACGTGCTGCTTTACAAAACGGGGGAACATTTTTGCGAACCAGTGAGGCTCCGCCCACAAATGCATGTGCTCCTATGCGTACAAACTGCTGCACCGCGGCCATACCTTCAATGATGGCAAAGTCATCAATGGTCACGTGTCCTGAAACGCCAACGCTGTTGGCAATTATTACATGGTTACCAACGGCACAGTCATGCGCTATATGTACATAAGCCATTAATAAACAGTCAGAACCAATGCTTGTTTTCAACCGATCCTTTGTGCCTTTGTGTATGGTTACATACTCACGAATTACGGTATTGTCGCCAATGGTGGTGGTTGTATACTCACCGGCATATTTCAGGTCTTGTGATATTATGCCTATGATGGCGCCCGGGAATACTTTTACGTTATTACCAATTCGTGTGCCTTCACATATTACCGAATTTGGACCTATCCAGCAGTTTTCACCAATTTCCACATCATCATAAATGGTGGCGAATGGTTCTATGACAGTGCCTTTGCCAATTTTGGCATTTGGGTGTATATTGCTGGGCAAGTTAGGTGAACTCATATTATAATCTGCTTTTTAATGGTTGAAGGAAATACTCCTGCATAACCATTTTATACATTCTTCTCTTTTACTATTTGTGCCATCATTTCGGCTTCAGAAACGGCTGAACCATTTACATAACATACGCCTTTCATGTGCACAATGCCCCTGCGTATAGGGGTAATTAACTCCAGTTCCATCACCAGGGTATCGCCCGGAATTACTTTGTTCCTGAACCTTACGTTGTCAATTTTCATGAAATAGGTCATGTAGTTTTCAGGGTCGGGTACGGTACTTAATGCAAAAACGCCTCCAATTTGTGCCAGAGCTTCCAGTTGCAAAACACCCGGAAAAACAGGGTTGCCCGGGAAGTGGCCGGTGAAGAAATTTTCATTCATGGTTATGTTCTTGTAACCAACAATTCCTTTTTCGGTTATGCTCATAATGCGGTCAACCATTAAAAACGGATACCTGTGCGGGAGCATTTTTTCGATGCGGGTAATATCATAAAGGGGTTTGGCCGTGAGGTCAAAAAACCGCATGCCTTGCTCCTTGCGAATAATGTCTTTAATGATTTTAGCAAACGAAACATTGCCCGAGTGACCCGGACGGGCTGCCAATATGTGGCCTTTAATGGGCTTGCCAATTAGTGCAAGGTCACCAACAAGGTCAAGTAATTTATGACGGGCAGGTTCGTTATAAAACTTGAGTTGGGTTGAGTTCAATACACCAATGCCTTTGATTTGAACCTCCAGTTTTTCTTTGCCTAAAAGCTTCGCTAATTCCTTTAATTCAGTCTCGTTAATATGCTCGCGTTCAACAAGTACAATGGCATTATCTAAATCGCCTCCTTTAATCAATCCTTTACGTGCCAGCTGCTCCAATTCACCTAAAAATACAAATGTACGGCAGGCGGCTATCTCGGTTTTGAACTCACCTAAGTGATACATGGTGGCATGTTGTGTACCTAAAATTGGTGTGCGGTAGTCAACCATAACGGTTAACCTAAAGTCATTGGCGGGCACGGCCAGCATCTCAATTCCTTTGTCCAGGTCTTCCCAGGGAAGCACTTTCCTGAACTCAAAATATTCCCGTTCGGCTTTTTGGTCCTGGTAACCGGCACTTTCAATGGCTTCTACAAAAGGGGCCGAACTTCCGTCCATTATGGGCATTTCGGCCGCATCAACCTGAATCAAACAATTGTCAACCTGCAAAGCGTAAAGCGCAGCAAGTACATGTTCGGTTGTATAAATTCTTACCCCGTTGTGTTCAAGGGTTGTTCCACGCTCGGTTGAAATTACCAGGTCGGCATCGGCCTTAATAATGGGCTGGCCTTCCAAATCCATACGTTGGAAACGGTAACCATGGTTTTCGGGAGCCGGAGCTAAGGTTAATTTTACTTTTTCGCCAGTGTGGAGACCCACACCCAAGAGACTTACAGGAGATTTTAGCGTACGTTGAAATTCTTTCATTCGTGGTTCAAATTTTTAAAAAGAGGCAGGTTTTAATCTCGGAAAACTGAAATCAGAAATCAGAAAATCATTTGCCTTTTACTTCTTTTAATTCTTTGGCTAAGGTATCAATTTGTTCCTTTAGTTTGGGCAGACCTCTAAAAAGGACATATGAACGCTTATAATCCCCTACGGAAAATGCGGGCGAACCCTGAACAATTTCATTTTCAGTATCTATATTTTGACCAATGCCTGACTGGGCTGCAATTTTAACCCCATCGGCAATTTTTAAATGACCAATAATACCAACCTGGCCGCCAATCATCATGTTTTTACCCAATTTGGTTGAGCCGGCTATACCTGTTTGAGAGGCAATAACGGTGTTTTCACCAATCTCAACATTGTGGGCAACCTGTATAAGGTTGTCAATTTTTACGCCTTTGCGAATGATGGTTGAACCCAGGGTAGCCCTGTCAATTGAAACATTTGAGCCTATTTCCACATGATCCTCAATAACTACATTGCCTATTTGTGGTACTTTTTGGTAATTGTTCTCGCTGTTTGGGGCAAAACCAAACCCATCGGCACCAATTACACTTGATGCATGAATGGTACAATGGTTACCTATCTTACAGTCGCGGTACACCTTAACACCTGCATAAAGCACGGTGTTTTCACCAACCTTAACACCGTTGCCAATGTATGTTTGCGGGTATATATGTGTGTTATTTCCAATAACGGCACCGGCACCTACGTAGGCAAAAGCACCTATGTAAACATTGTCGCCAATTTTGGCTGTTGGGTCAATAAAGCTGGGTTGTTCAATGCGTGGCTGTTGCTTAATGGCTTGTTCGTAAACCGATAGCAGCTTGGCAAAACAGGCATAGGCATCGTCAACCTTTATAAGGGTCAATGTTTTTGGAAGTTCTTTTTCAGGGGTAAATGTTTTGTTTACAATGGCAATGCTGGCACCTGTTGTATATATGTAATCGGCATACTTGGGGTTGGCCAAAAAGGTCAAGGTTCCCGGCTTGCCTTCTTCAATTTTTGAAAGGTCTGATACTTCTTCTGTGGCGTTGCCATGTACTTCGCCTTGCAGGAGCTGGGCTATTTGTTGGGCGGTGAATTTCATATTCAAAAAAGGTTTGGCCACAGATAGCACAGAGCCTATTTCTCTGCTCCTTTGCGCTTCTGCGGAAAATTTTAGCCATAGACAACACGAATTACACGGGTTTTACCGGGAACAAGGTTATCACAAGCAATTGTAAAGTTAAACGAAAATTGAAGTGCGAACGGGGGGATGATGAGAAAATCAGAAAAGGTAAAAAGTAAAAATGGAAAGCCGGGGCCTTGAGCTTTACATGGTAATTTCACTCACCAGCCAAATATCATTTTGTTTGGCCAGGTCATACACACGCACATTACCGCTGGGGAATTTTACTTTAACCGTGGCCGAGGCGTTTGAACGGATGGCCTCATCCATGATCTCAATTTTTTGAAGGTTGTTGAGGTCGTTCATAAAATCGTCATTCAACATTAAAAAGTCGTTTTCAAATCCGCGTGGAACACCGCTGTTTTGTGGGTTATCTTTAAAGTCTTTTTCGCATTTCAAAAAGTGGTTGCGTAGTTTGTCAATGAGCTTTTGGCCCACAAACCCGCTTTTTTTTATGCCGGTCAGGTATTTTTCGGTCCCTTTAAAGTCAACCGCATAATTGGTGTTTATGTCTTTGCTGCTGCTTGAGCCTGGTTTGTTCCCGTTGTAATTGTAAACCATGTTGATTTTGCTCAGCACTTCGTAATTTTCCTTGTAATATTTCAATAGTTCGGTAACCGATTTTGAAGGCTTATCGCCCTTGCCTGGTGTGGTAAATGCCATGGCGCCAAAGCAAATGGCTATTATGAAAACAAGTAATTTTTTCATTTGGTTAACGTTTTTTAGTTTACAGTTCCTGGTTTCCTGCCTGTTTTTGAGCAGCTTTTTTACGGTTCATTTTATTTTTAATTCCAAAAATCAGGAATACAATGAGCATTCCGGGAAAAGCAATCATAAACCACATGATGGCTTGCCGTCCTTCTTCGCTGTCTTCGGCATCGCAATAAACGTGCCCCGTTCCAACTTCGTGAACCCTGGTTAACCCAACACAGCAGGGAATGGTAGAGTCCTTTACAACCACATCGCGTCCATAACAACGTTCAGGCAGCTGTGCGGTTACAGGTTTGTAAAATAGGGTTATTGCTAAGATTATCAGTGAGTTTTGAAATAGGGTCGTGATTTTAAACATAAATCCGCTTTATTTTTCTATTTTTGGGTGCGTTGGGTTAAAGTTATGCATTGAACCAATAACACCAACGTTTTGCAAAAAACCTTTATAACCAATTTTTATGAAAATCATTTCCGTTTTCAACATCAAAGGTGGTGTTGGTAAAACCGCTACAACGGTTAACCTGGCTTACCTGGCATCAAAGGAAAAAGGTTCCAAAGTGCTTTTGGCTGACCTTGACCCGCAAGGCGCAAGTTCATTTTACTTTAAAATTGAAGTGAACAATCCCGGTAAAAAACTGGTTAAAGGAAATAAAACGGTTACCGATTTAATTGTTGAAAGCGGGTATCCGAACCTTGACTTATTGCCTGCCGATAATGATTACCGTAAAATTGATTTTTATTTAAAAGAGTTAAAGGGCAAAAGCCGTTGGTTGAGCACTTTTTTTAAACCCGTTGGCAAGGATTACGATTACGTGATTGTTGACTGCCCGCCAAACATTAGTTTGATGAGCGAGAATATTCTTAAAAACTCTGATTTGATTCTGGTGCCTGTTGTGCCAACCACCTTGTCGGTTCGTACGTTTGAGCAGTTGATGGATTTTTGCAGGGATGAAGGCATTGATAAGAAAAAAGTACTACCGTTTTTCAGCATGTACGAACGCAGGAAAAATTTGCATAACGAGACCATTGAAGAGTTTTCAAACAAGTATAAAAACGCGGTTGATGTGGCTATTCCTTATATTTCAGAAATTGAGCGCATGGGTGTGTACAAGGCACCTTATGTGAGTATACACCCCGACAATGATATTGCATATTTGTACAAGCAATTGTGGAAGAGTGTGAAGAAAAAGTTGGGGTAGGGTTTTAGTTTACAGTTCTCAGTTCACGTTTTCGGTGCGGAATCCTCCGGCCGTTAATTGTTCTACAATTAATGTCGGTTGGGCACCTCCTTTAAAAAGGGTGTAGGCGCGGAATCCTCCGGCCATTATTTTAATTTAAAAACCTACTATCGTCAGGCCACCTCCTTTGGGAAAGGAGGATGGGTTGTGTGGTTTCAAATGATTAATCTCGGTTTTTTGCTCCGGCCATTATTTTAATTTAAAAACCTACTATCGTCAGGCCACCTTCTTTAAAAAGGGTGTAGGCGCGGAATCCTCCGCCCATTAATTGTTCTACAATTAATGTCGGTTGGGCACCTCCTTTAAAAAGGAGGATGGGTTGTGCGGTTTCAAATGATTAACATCGGTTTTTGGCTTTCGCTAAAATTCCTTACCTTTCATTGATTACAAAAGTTGTTAGATGAAAAATATTTTCGTATTGCTTTTAATAGTTGCTCAATCCTGTCTCTTGCATGCACAGGACGATCCGCATGAAGTTTTGCAGAATGCTTATGCAACGCTCAACAAAAAGAAAAGTGTAGGGTACAAGGCCACCCTGCGCATGAAAATGTTTGACAATGCCGATACGCTTGAACGCAAAGCCTGGGTGCACATTGAACGCAACACAACGGACACCATGTTTGGCGCGCGTTTGTTTCTCAATTTTACCGGTGGCAATACCCAGATTTACGATTTGCAAAACATTTACCAGCTTAGTCCAAAAGAACAAAAAGGAACACGGTACCCGGCCAAACTTGATTGGGCGATTAATGGAAATGTGAATGCACGTGTTGTGTGGAGCGATTTTATTGAACCACAAAATATACTTAACCGCCTTGACACTGCCAATAAAATAAAATTACTGGGCGATACGCTTATCCATAAAACCAAATGCTGGAAAATAGCCATCAGGTATCCTGACGAGGATGATGAGTGGACCGATCAAAAACGCATCATGTGTATTTCTAAAAAAGATTATGTGCCTGTTTTTACTTCGTTCCAGATTAAATACCAGGGCAATTACCAGTACGATGCTTTAACCATTACGGCCGTTGAATTTGATAAGCAAAAAGCAACGGACCTTGCTGAACGGGTGCTTAAAAACTATACAATTGAAGATTATAAGGAACCAACACCCGAAGAACAGGCTGAAATGTACCGCCTGCTTGACACCAATACCCTGGCGCCCGTGTTGAAAGGAAAAATTTACGGTTCAGCAGAAGCCATAACTGAAATTGATTACACAGGAAAAATCGTGATGCTTGATTTTTGGTACATGGCCTGCGGTTGGTGTATAAAATCATTTCCCTATATTGAAAAGCTGCGTGAAAAGTATGGCGATAAACTTACCGTTTATGGAGTAAATTCATTTGACAACAGCGAAAAAGGCATAGCCAAAATGCCGCAATTTCTGGAATTCAACCCCATGAAATACCAAACCGTTATGGTGAACAAGGATTTTATTGATGCATGTAAGGTGAAAGCATGGCCCACATTCTATTTGATTGGCCCCGATGGAAAAGTAAAATATGCGCATGCCGGTGCTATAGTTGACGATAAAAGCATGGGAGAGTGGGAGAGGGAAATTGAGAAACTGATGAAGTGAATCAGCGAAAAGTCTTTTGTTATTCCTGGGTATTGATGAGGTTCATGCAAAACAAAAAGGGCCCTTAACCATTGGTTAAAGACCCTTTCTTTATTTAACAACGCGCGCTGTTTTCAATCCTGAAATTACCTGCGGCCTTCCTTCACAAGGCGTCCGCTTTTCACTGTTTTTCCATTGCTCATGATCGTGTACATAAATACACCTGAATCATACGGTGTCAAATCAATGCTCACTTCCATGCCTTCAAATGTTTTTTCAGCAATGAATTTTCCGGCAACATCGTACACCATTACTTTTGTGTTTTCCATAAATTCATTGGTGAGCAACTGGAATTTCACAAGTCCTGTAGTCGGATTAGGGTAAGCCGTTGCATCAATGATTTCGGCTGCTACAAGTACCGGGGTTTCGTTTTTAAAATCAACTTCAGGTTCGGTATTGTTTACAATAACATCATTTAATTCTTCTTTAACAACTACCGGTACAATAAATTTACACAACATGCCAACAGGAATTTCGGTGATTTCCTCGTCCGCATCTTCATCAGTTGCATCCTGTCCAATAAAGTCTTCTTCAAACACTTCGTCCACACGTCCTCCCAAAATTACATAATCAACGTTTTCAATAAGAATTGAGTCAGGGTAGGTGTAAATGATTTCCTGTGCTAAAATGGTGGTGTCAACCGAATTTACGTTTGTCAATTCTTCTTCGTCCTGCGGGATTTCCACTTTATACACCATGTCGGTTTCGTTGTTTGAAATCCACAAATATTTTCCATCGGTTGCTATTCCATTTGGGTATTGCCCGCCTGGCGCACGAAATGTGGCTACTATTTCAAATGTTTCACGGTTTATTTTGTGAACCACCCTGTGCTCATTGTCATTGCTCCATAAATATTTTCCGTCAAAAGCAATGCCTGTTGGGTAGCCACCATGCGCTTTGTATGCGCGTATTTTTTCGCCAGTAGGTGAAAGCACAAAGGTTGAATCATGTGCTGAAGTTTCTATGTTTGAACCTTTGCTGTCGTTATGCCAAAAGTTTTTACCGTCCCAGGTTAGCCCGTGGGGATAGCTTTCATTTGGATCTGACGGGGTACGTACCGAACCAATTCTTTCACCTGTTTGCGGATCGTATTTGTGTATTTGTTTGTCATAGGTATCAACCACCCATAAATAGGTGCCGTCAAAGGCAATGCCGTATGAAGTACCAATACCGGTTTGAATGGTTTTAATAATTTTTCCTGTTTCAGGGTCAAACTGGTGAACCGCGTTTTCATCGTACCCGCACATCCACAAATATTTCCCATCAAATTCCATGTCGCTTGTACCACCCGATGCCATTGGGCCGGGAATGGTTTTCAGGATCTTGAATTCACGAATGTTGGCAGGTTCAGGCGTTGTATTTTCCTCACTGTTGTATTCCACTTCATTTATATCCTCAACCTCGTAAACTTCTTCGGTAGTGGTTTCAACTTCTTCAGTAACGGTTTGCGCATGCACGTTGGTTAAGAACGTAATGCCGGTAGCAACAAGTAATATTTTTTTCATGGTTGTTGTTTTTTGTGTTTAACTCAAACGTCAAATCTTAAATCTCAAATTATCTCCTTCCTTCCTTAACAATTCTTCCGGTTTTCAGTTTTACACCATTGGCCATAACGGTATAAATAAATGTACCCGAATCGTAAGGGCCCAGGTCAACGGTAAGGTCGCGTCCTTCAAATTGCCTGTCAAATAATTGTTTGCCTATGGCATCATATATAACAATGCTTGCATTTTCAACGGCTGTTTCATTTCCAATGTGAAATGTTACCAGGCCTGCTGTAGGATTTGGAAATGCGCTTACTTCAATTTCAACGGTGTTTACCAAAACGGGTTCAGTTGTTTTTACTTCAGCACTTGCGGTGTCTTCAGCAACAACTAAAAACGGATCGGCCGTTGTTATTTCTATCAATTGTTCTTCTATTACCGGGTCAATTATGTTTACCACTTCCTGTACCGGTGTATTGTTTGCAAGTACTGTGGTATCTGGTTCTGTAAACAAATTGAATTCCTGTTCTTCGGGTAACAACAACTGGTAAATTTTATCGGTGGCATTGTTGCCCACCCATAAATATTTTCCGTCTGATGCAAGTCCATTGGGATATTGTCCGCCAGGAGCATCGTATGTTTCTAAAATTTCAAAGGTTGTGGCATCTATTTTATAGATCTCAATTTTTTCATTGTCACTGGCCCATAAATATTTTCCGTCAAAAGCCATTCCTGTTGGAAAACCGCCATGCGCCCTGTATGTTTTTAATTTTTCACCTGTAGCCGAAACCAAATAGGTAGCATCTTTGCTTGTCGACTCGATGCTTAATCCCTTTGGATCGTTCATCCAAAAATGCTCACCGTCCCAGGTAATACCCGTTGGTACGGTTTGATCTTCGTCTTCACGCGGGGTAGGCATGGTTTTTATTTCCTTGCCCGACTGCGGATCAATAATATGAAACATGGCATTTTCACTGTCAATTAACCAAATGTTTTTACCGTCATACCCAATACCGTTTGAACGCTCAACATCGGTTTTAATGGAACGCACAAGTTCACCGTTTTGTGGCGATACAGCGTGAATTTGAAAATCCTGGTAACCGCTTACCCAAAGGTTTTTGCCGTCATAGTCAAGGTCAAGAATGTCTGACTTCATGGGGCTTTTGAAAACATTCACTTCTTTAAGGCTTTTGTTCCTGCTTTTCTTATCCTTTTTCTGGTAGCGTGCCGGTAATTCAACCTCGTCAAAGTTGTAAATAACTTCCTCGGTAATGTCTTCCTGCGCGAAAGTAAACGTGGAGAAATTTACGGCTGCAAGTAGGAGTAATGTTTTCTTCATATTGGTTTGTTTTGGTTATAGGTAAACGGCCTTTTGTAATATTGTTACACGTTAATGGCAAAAAGGTTCAAAGGTAACCCCGTGGCAGCAGTAGCAGTAGCGGCAACGGGTATTGAAACTGCTTTAAACCAGTGGTTTTGAAAGAACGGAAGGGATACTACCAAGTTGGGTAGGTTATAAACAGGATGCAATGCCCGGGTTAATTTCATAAAGGAAATCTAGGTAAATTAACGGGAAAGGGGATGGGAAATTAATTATGTGTTGGCGGGGATTGATTAAACGTAATTATAAAAAAAAGCTCGCAGAGGCGCAAAGACGCAGAGAAGAAAGGCGCGCAAAGGCGCAACGACAGCAAGGATAAGTATTAAACCGTTGTTCGTTTTCCGTTCTCGGTTGTCCGGGTGCATGGGTGTGATCAACAATATGTGTTAGGGGGT
>DATGXI010000176.1:0-50108 GCA_035299065.1 Flavobacteriales bacterium | reverse complement strand
AAGACGGGATGGACATAAGCCTTGCTGTGTTTCATTTTCCGAAAAACAAGGATAAAATACAGGTAAAATGGAGTGGGGCCAACAATGGCCTGTGGCATGTGCGCAATAAAATGTTAACGGAAATAAAACCCGATAAACAACCCGTTGGTAAATATGCAAAGGCAAATGCATTTACAACAAACACAATTGACGTGCAAAAAGGAGATACGCTTTATTTGTTTACCGATGGTTATGCCGACCAGTTTGGTGGGCCACAGGGAAAAAAATTCAAGGCTTCGGCCATGAAAGAACTTATTGTGTCGGTACAGGCACTGAACATGAAAATGCAGGCGAAGGAAATTGCAACGGTTTACCATGACTGGAAAGCCGAAATGGAGCAGATAGATGATGTTTGTATGATTGGAATAAAAATGTAGTTATTTTGATAAAGCAGTCTCCGATGACTCATGCTTCTTTAAACTCCACTGATTTACCAGGTCCAGTTTTTCCTTCTCCACCACAACCGCCTCAACCGAAAATCCCAACGAGAAATTGTATACTTTTTGCGCTAAAGGCAATGCCTGCGCAAGGGTTGCGTAATGTGCTGCAAAAACACCCATGGTGCCGGCATAATCAAGCCTGCGGGTTCGTTTATCCTTTTCAGTACGGTCGTAATTGTGTATGTCAATGAGTGTAATTTCAGAAATGCGCAACGTTTTTTCGGTTGGATACATGATGGTTGCTATTTGCAACGAAGCTATTTGCGATAAACTGTCATACGCTGTTCCCGGGTAATAATGCCTGTGCGTGGTTTTCCAGAATTGACGTGAAATGCTGCGGGCGGCTTTGCGGTTCTTACGGGTGTTTTCCAATTGGCGCACCACAACTGCTGTATCATTGTAATTAGCAATTAATGCCCTAAAGTGTTCGTTGCTTTTTGTGGTAATGCGCACATTGAATTTGGTCAGGGGTATTTTATATTCTTTGCCCGGACTTACACGACTGGTGAATACAATGGAGTCTTGCGCCTGTGCTGCATTTCCAGCAATCATCAGTACCAGTAGTATAAAAACCCTTTGTAAGTTCATTGGTTTAAATATACTGTTTTTTAATCCGATGTAACTAAAATAATTAGCTGATAAGCCTCACTCAACTATTTGATTTACATATGGAAATAAATAATTTTACCAGGCTTAGGGGTCACTAAATCGGTTTATGAAAAATCAATTTATGGTTATCCAGGCTGGTTGACTATTGCCGGAATAACAAGTTTAGATAAATAGGAAGCGTATGTTTTGTATTCCTCACCTTGTGCACCACGCCCGTTGGCAAAACAATTTCCAATCCACAGGTCGGGCCTGAATTCATAATTTTTGAAAACAACTTTACTGGTGTAATAATTCAGGCCTGGTTTATTCGAATAAAATTCACCCTCCCAAAAACCGTTATAGGTGCGTGCAAGCGTTTCACCGGCCCATGCCGTAAGTGCGGTGAATTTTGGTTGACTGTAACAGCTATTGTCCCGTTCAAGATGATTGCCACCACGGTATTTATCAATCAGCAAATCCATGTAATCATAAAGACTTTGAACCGTAAACGCAAGTGAAATTCCCTGAGCACGCATTTCATGTATATAGTCAAGGGCGTGTCTGCGCGGATCTGTTAATTGTTTTTTCATACCAATTGGTTGCACCAAGATAATTGGAAAACGTGAAACAAGATAAACTGCAGGATAGTTTTTTGGGCATGGATGAAAAAATTAAGAGCCACATCCACCACCACAGCCTCCGCATCCTCCGCCACACGAACTTCCACATCCACTGCCACAGGACGATGTTCCGCAACCGGAACTTCCACATCCACCAAAGAACGTATTGGGATGTTCACGTTGTTCAACAAGGTTTACAAGAGGTAAGAATGCCGGCACAAAAAATGCCGATCCCAATACATAGTATTGCCATTCCCAGTCAAGACTGTTGAGTTGGGTGTTTACATGGTTTTTATTGAATGAGCGAGGTATTATGGCCATGTACCGTTCCCGCAATTTCCATAAGTAAATAATGGATGCTGTAATTAAACCGATGCTCATGATGCTGATATATACCAGCGCTTTGTGGTTGGCTATACCGGTTTCAAGCCTTGTAATGGTTAGTAGCACCAATGCTGCCAGCACTATAAAGTTTAGGTAAAAAAGGTTGGCAAACTGTTTTGAGTTGACTATATGTTCGCGTATTTTGTCAATTGACTGCACAATGTTTTGGAAAACCGTTTTTGATTTGAGCTTATTAACCAGGTTTGTGTAAGGTTTATTTTCAGATGGCTCAAAAGCCTCCATCACCACATGTTCTTCGCTGCAGGATGCCTGTTGGTTTGCAGGAAGCATAACATTTTTAAAACTGGTCACATGAATTTTTCCCCTTGAAATAAGGTGGCTGCTATACCCGTGTATGACCTTTGAAATAGTTTGTGTTTTGAAATAAAGTACCTCCATGGGATGTAGCTCACGTATGACCGGTTTTGCTTTGAGATCGATACTTACTTTTTGCATGTAGTTTACGTTTATTATTTCCAATACAATGAACGCGGTAAGAACCAACATGAACATAAGTACGATAAAACCCGGGTTTGGTATTTGCACATACACAGGGGCAAGTAAAAAATACAGGGGCAAAGCCAGTAGTAATGTGATGGTGGAGGCACTGAGTAAAAATTTGTTGAATTTAAAACGAGCCTCCGGTATTTCAAGTGAAGCATACATATCATCGTATTCCCATATTTCCTTTGGTTGTTCTCCAAAAGCTTCGGTGTACATTTTTTTAGTGTTGTCCATTGCGCTTTTAAACACGCTCACCTCGTTTTTATCGTGTGTTGAGGGTATGTGCTGTATTTGTTTGCCAAGTACCTCGCAAAAGCTTTTATACGATTGTGTAAAGATCAAATGCTGGTGCCATACCAGGTCAACAATGTGTGAGGGTGAAACCATGCGCTCACTTGTTGCTGCCAGGTACATAAACTTTTTGTATTCAAGTATGGCTTTTTTGGTGAAGTTTTTTGTCCATTTGTTTTCGTGTGCCAGCCGCGTGGAGAATCCGTACTCGCTTAAAGGATAATCAAGATCAAAGTCTCTTATCCTGTTCCATAAATCTGTTTTCATATACATTGTTTTGTACAATGTAACGGTGCTTAAATCAGTAGGGTTATACAGATTTGTGCGATTTCAAACTGGCTTAACCGGGACTTAACATTGGCGTAATGTTGAAACAAAGGCATGAGTATTTTTCGTACAAAACATTTGTTTGTTTTAAGGATAGTACAGCATATAAAAAAAAATAGCAGGCCTTTTGAGCCTGCTACCTATGATCTTTTATTGAAAATGGATTAAACCAAACTAACGTTTACTGCGTTAAGTCCTTTTTTTCCTTCTTCAACTTCAAATTTCACTTCATCATTTTCCTGGATATCTTCCCTCAAACCTGAGTTGTGTACAAAGATGTCTTTTCCATTGTCTGCTTTAATAAATCCAAAGCCTTTGGCTTTATCAAAGAATTTTACTTTTCCTGTTTCCATTGTGTTGTTTTCTGCGTGTTGCAGCATTGTTTAATTAATTATTTTTTACCGGTACTATTGCTTTAACAGCCCCGTGTCCCTGTAAGATTTGTGTTAAATTGATCGAAGTGCAATTGGAATTACAAATTGATTGAGATACAACCACCTTATTAAGATAACCTAAAGGTACACTAAATAATTGATAAAGTCAGAATTAAAATAAAAATAAGGGTTAAATAACCTGTAGTGAGCGGCAGCATAGACACATAGCCAATCAATTTATGGTGTTACAGGCTTTACAAACCCGTTGCTTATTTCTTGTGTTTCCCTGTTTACGGCATGCACCCATTGTCCCCATTTCCATTTACCACCTTTAAATATAAAGGAAATAAATTGGGGTTTGTGCAGGTTTTTATTGTACCGTATTTGCAGCTGATCATTTTCGCGCGGCTGGTAGTCAAAATCAAAACAGTTTTTCCTGTTAAGCGCATCAACCAGTTTTTTCTCATTCACCACATCATCCAGTTCAAACGATGGGTTGACAAATTTACCTAATACCGGATTTCCGGAATTAACCAGGCTTCGCAATTCCCATACATAGGTAATGGTCATATCGCTCTCATCAACCGTTGTACAGGTGCAGAATTTAAGTGTATGTGATGATTCACACATGGCGCTAAGTATTAAAAATGATCAGGTGGCAGGATATGTTGAACCAAGCTTTACAACTAAAAACTAATCACCTAAAAAGAAAAGTCCGGCCAATAACAAACTCATCAACAAAGGGCCGCTTGCACCTGATGCTGCATCGCTTTTTTCTTCTTTCTTTTTTGTAGGTACCCTGTCAGGAACACCCATGGCAAACGGCAAACGTGCATTGCCTTTACGATAAGCGATATATGGCTTTTGCGGATTTTCATGTTTGCGTATCATGTTTACCGTAATATCACCAATGCGTTTTATGCTGGCAAATGTGCATTCATTTTGATCGGGCTTTAAGCCAATACCAAAATAGAGCAGGGCACTGGTAAATGCTCCACCCTGGCTGCTGTCTTTTGCTTCGTATAAATGATCTGTTGAATGAATAATCAATTTTCCTTCTTCACTGTCACTAACCCATTCATTGTACATTTCACGGGCAAAGTCCAACTGGTCTGCAGTTTGCCTGTGCCATTGCGGAATAAATTTAGGATCGTCATGCGTTGCTTTACGGTTGGTGTCCATAATAACCAATAAGCGTGGTGAATCAAGGGCTAAAAAATCAGTATCGGCAAACGTATCGCCATTGCTCAAATGCGCCAAACGCCTTCCAAAATTATCAGTACTTCCATCGCCACTTACATATACTATGGTATAGTCAGCGTGCAAACCTTGAAATACTTCATTTAATTCATCAAGTGTAGGATTACCAAATTCAAGAATCTCTTCTTCTAACCAGGCTCCACCTTGCGGGGCCATTAAGAAGGTGCGAAAGTTGTCAAGGTCTTTTGAAACTCCATGTAAAAAACGTGAGGTTACTCCACCAGGAGCACCTATCAGTAAAGCTCTTTTTTTCATAAAATGCGTAACAATGCGTTAAGTGAATTTACAAAAAAAATGCCATTCACCGCGAATTTATGGGTCAAGATTTTGAACAACGTTTTGCTAAAAATTGTCAATAGAGTTTCTCAAAATGAAAAACGAATAAAAAGAAAGTTTTGTCGTATTAATGGTAATTCTTGTCTTCTTTTCCATGGTTTTTATCCAAGTGCTTTTGCGAATGAAGCAATGCATTTTGAATGCGTTTCGCGTAATGTAGGTTATCAATAATCTCTTTTGCCTGGCCTGCAGCCAGGGATTTTGAACCGAGTCAGCAAAATCCATGGCGCGAATAATTTTTGTATACCGTTCTTCGGTTGAAAGTGTAATGTTGCGTGCAATTATACCCAGTGAAATTAATTTAAACTGCACGGTATCGTTTTTTTGGCCTTAGCAATTTTGTGTAAGCTGGTGTATATTTTCTTTACCTCTCCGGCCGAAATGGTTTTCTCCTCATCCTTTACCAGTTTAGCTATTTATTGCTGATGATTTTTTGGGCATCTTCAAATGTCATTTGCGCATTAGCGGTTAGCCCAATACAAAACACCAGTAAAGAATAAAATTACTTTCTCACGATTTAATCTGCCTGAAAATTAAACATAATAGGGAAGTACCTGTAAAAAAAAGACCTGCACATGGCAGGTCTTTATCAAAATGTTTATGCAATTTACCAATGAAACTTATTGCTTTACAACGGCACGTGTAATTTTTCCACTTTCATTTTCAAGCACAAGAAAATAAATTCCTTTTTCAACCTGCGACAGGTCAAGCTGCATGCTGTTTGAATTTACGTTGGAATACGATGCTGCAATTGTACCCACATTGGTATATAAAACAGCCCGGTTAATGCGTTTACCGGCATGAATGTTCAGCAGATCTGAAGCAGGGTTGGGATACATGGAGATTTCTTTGTCCATGACTTCAGCTACGCCTGTAATTTCATTTTCGCCTATTAAATAATTTACAGCAGATGCAGCAAAAGCTGTTTGGAATGAAAACTGGCACTGGTATGTTCCGCTTGCACGTGTGAATGATAAAAGGTTGGGTTGTTTGAACGCAATGGAAACGGCCTCGTCATTGGTAGTTGTTCCAACAGTGCCTATCATCCCTCCGGTACCATTCCATATGTCTGATGCATCCCTGTTGCTGAATCCACCGCGTGAAACACGTGCGCTGGTATCATTGGCAAAAAAAGCAAAGGTTGACAACCATGGTGTTAATTGCTCGGCTTTAACGCTTGCTATGCCCGAAGAGGGCGATGCCTGCGCAAGGGTAGAATCAACGGTTACATAGGTACTATTCAACATTAAATTGTTATCAGGATCAATGTTGCGGTAATAATATAATTCTTCAATATTAGCCGGGCCATTGTTAAAAATGGTGACGTTGGTTGTGTAGTACAGGTCGGAATCACCAAGGGTATATTCAATGTCAAAATCCAGGTCATACCCGCTCATCAGGTAATCGCCATGCCAGTTTACCTGTATAACACCACCTGTGTATGAATAACCAGTTATATACCCAGGTATATCGGGTGCGCCAGGCACTGAACAGTTGTTTGCAAGTTCAAGGTTAAATGTATCTGTTGCGGTGGTGTCATATATTTCAATACCCCAACCGTTTTCAGGTGTACCCGGTGTGTAGTAATCACCATCATAATTGGTCCATAAATCCATTTGTGGGTTTGCTACGAAACCAAAATACGAGGTATTGGAACGAAAATGCATGCCTGCCGGAGCCGGGGAAACAAACGTGTCAACCCCTTCATAACCTCCAAGCCCGTTAATGCCAATTTCAACGAAATTACCTTGCATGTAAGCATCGGTACCTACCATTTGTGCATTTGCATGAAATGCAATTAAAAGGGTTGAAATCGTATACAGTTTTTTCATTTGGCTATTGTTTTATGAGACCAATATACGCATTTGGCATGAATAAATTGCAGGTGTTTTGCACGTTTTAATGATGATTTAGACTATGTGAATAAAAAAAGCCTGTGATTTTCACATCACAGGCTTATTCATGTTAACTATTTGTGTTGGTTACTTTTTATCAACCAGTTTTTTTTCGGGTATGCCTACAGGTTTATCACCTTTTGGGCGCTGAATATCGCTTTTTTGCACAAGTTTACGTTCTGGTTTTTTTGCCGGATCATATGTTGCATTTGTATTTGCCGAGTGAAGTTTTTTCTCAGGTACTTTTTTATCGTCTTGTGCACTACCGGTAAAACCCAGGCTTAAAAATAATGCAGTTATAATGAATGTTTTCATAGTTGTTTAAGGAATAACAGTTAAAGTCATATGACAATTATCAGGTAAGCTTACGCAGTCAATGACAGCATCGTCAGTACCAAAAAAGCCCGAAACACGTCCCTGTACATAATAGGTATAACTTGCGCCAACCGTTAAACCGGTAATTTTTTCAGTAAATACAGTGTTCCAGGTAGTGGTGGTACCGGTAACATCATCGTAGTTTTGAATGTTTGTGTTGGTAGCCCCCAGTGATGTTGCACCATTCATTATACGGAAAATAACATACGACATAGAGTTTGTCCAACCATAACCTGATGCGCTGAAAATAACCAGGGCACTTGTTTGCACAGCGGTGAATGTAACACTCATACCCGGCACTGTAGTAAAAGTTGTGTTGGTCACATCGTAGTCAGCAGCCAGTGAAACACTAACCGGTACAGCAGTTGGACCTGTTGGTCCGGTTGGTCCAGCAGGACCTGCGGGCCCGGTTGCACCTGTGGCTCCAGTAGCGCCTGTTGCCCCGGTAGGCCCTGTTGGACCAGCGGGTCCGGTAGCACCTGTTGCACCTGCAGGACCTGTAGGTCCCGTTGGGCCAGCAGGCCCGGTTGCACCTGTGGGTCCTGCCGGACCAGCTGCACCAGTTGCACCCATACAATCACTTGCATTCCATGAACCGTCACCGTTTACGTCTTCAGAAGCATCGTTTACGCCATCATTATCGGTATCCCAGCAATGTACACCGTTTGTACCATTTGTTCCGTTCGTTCCATTTGTACCATTGGCACCTGCAGGCCCAGCGGGTCCGGCCGGGCCAGTTGCACCGGCAGCTCCAGCTGCTCCCTGGCAATCGGTTGCATTCCATGAACCGTCACCATTAACATCTTCAGAAGCATCGTTAGTGCCATTTCCGTTAGTGTCCCAACAGTTAATGCCGTCAACTCCTGATCCACTTCCTGAACAGAGGTTTTGCCAACTACCAGCAGTGGTATAAAAGAAAAAACATCCAACAGTGGTATCAAATACCAATAAACCGTCAGCAGGGCTGGCAATTGCTACGCGTTGAGCCGTTGTCATACGCGGAACCAATACGCCCTGTGTGGTTGACTGCATCTCTAAAATAGATGATGCGTGCGGAGTAGTTGTTCCAATTCCCACATTGTTTTGTGCATTTACAGTGCCCGTTGCAAGAGCAAAATAAAGCATGCTTCCCATTAATAACTTGCGCATATACTTAATCTTAAATTTTGAATCTTAAATCACTATTGTCTAACCAATAAAAGTGCACCGGTTTGGCTATAATCTTTCATCAGTGTTTTTGCTTTTAATACATAATAATATGTGCCTTCAACGCAGGCTGTACCATTGTAATTTCCATCCCATTTCTGGCTAATATCTGTTGATCCAAACATAAGCTGCCCCCAGCGGTTAAATATTTGTAAATCGTATTCAGCAAGATTTCCGGTTAATACAAACCATCCATCGTTTATACCATCACCGTTAGGTGAAAAAACATTTGGAACAACAATTCCTCCGTTTGCATCAATTACCAGTGTGGCAGTGTCGGTACAGGTTCCATTACTAACGGTAAGAATAATGGTATACGTTCCTGCATCGCTGTATTGGTAAAGTGGATTTTGTGTTGTGGCCGTGTTTCCATCACCAAAAGCCCAGCTCCATGAAGTAGCTCCTGCCGAGGTGTCGGTAAACTGCCATGAATCACCAAATGTTCCATCAGCACCTGCAGTAAATCCTGCAACAGGTGGGGCCTGTACAGTAGGTGTGCACGTTGCCGGTAACGAATTGCAACCAGGAACACCAACAGCATACACAGTTATAGGTCCGGTACCAGTTGTCCAGTCAACATTAATAGCCGATGTTCCCTGGCCAGAAACAATTGTTCCGCTTGCCGGAACAGTCCAGGTATACGAACTTGATGAACCGGTTAATGTGAATGTATTGCCCAAGGTATTTTCACAAATAGTTGGACAATTAATTACAGGGGTTTCAGGACGTACGTTTGTTAAAACGTAAGGGTGTCCTGCATTGGTAAATAACCAGGTTGTACGTGTTACGGTTGAAAAAACACCCGATGTTCCAAGTGCCATGGTGCTCATGTCATTCCAGTCGCCCGAAGCAGTACGCCAATGTGCCATGCCTTCCCAGGTTCCGTCAGAACCCGGTATATAATGCATTTTAATATCGGCACTGGTTATACCCGAAGCACGTTCAATGGAGTGATAATACAGGTTATTTAAGGTACATTGTAATCCGTCATTTACACTACGGTCAAAACCATCAAGCGTAGGATCTGTATTGTTCATGCGTACGGTATAGGTATTGGCCGCACCGGCTGTAGGTGTTACTTCAATTGGACGATAACGCAATGTACCCAGGCTTGATCCGGTAGGAAAAAGATAAGCAGTAGCTGCATTGGTATTGCGCGATAAAAAACCTGGTGCCAGACTGCTTACAAATCCTTCAGCCCCGGGTGTTGTGGTATTGGTTACAGCACTTGCTGCCGTATTTAAAACAAAAAAAGTATTGGTTTGGGTTTCAAGTTCACGGTCATTAATGGTTAAAACTCCACTTGTACCAGTTGTGGCATTTACTGCCTGCAATGTTTTTTTACGATTGGTACCCGCACCTGTTCCTGTTAACTGCAGGTTATTAAATGTAGTGGCGGTTGATGTAGTACTGGTGATGAACTGTTGTGTATTGCCAAATAATTCAACCGTACTGGTGCCCGCTGTAAAAGTAGCATCATTTATCCAATCCTGCTCAACACGGTAAGTTCCATTGCCATTCACTGTTGAACCGGTTGTTAATGTAAAATTACCTGGCAGGGGAGTAATTGAATTTTTTGTAACAGTGAGCGAACCATTGTTGGTGAAGTTTGATGCGTTGGCTATTTCAGTGCCGCCATTGGTAATAACTGTAGCGCCCGAATTAATGTGAACCGTTGCTCCGTTTGAAAATAAAATTTGAGCATTTGCACTTGCACACATCATCCCCAAAGCCAAAATTCCGTAAACACGCTTATTCATAAATTACCCTTTCTTTTGAATGCTACTCCTTTTAAAGACGCAATAAATATAAAAAAGTCGCTTGAGAACCAACCACCGGCCCGGCTTTTTTTTACAACCCCAAAACACAACACAACACACTGCATTGTCAATCACTTAGCGTGTAACTTTTTTCATAAGCGCAGTTATATGTGCATGCAAATGTTAAAAAAATGTGTATTCGGCATAACCCTGTTGTGTGCAGTGTTATTTGTTCAATGGCAAAAACCAGCTAAACAAAATGTGGCCGGACTAAAACGATTGGTCTATGAAAAATTCAGTTTTTACTATGACACCAGCGGTAAAATGGATTCATCGGGTGTCAATACCTTTAGCATATTACTTGGAAAAAAACAGGCCCGTATGGAGCCAAAAAACAAACAACTTGTAAAGGGTATGTATGATGAAGTGTGTATTGTTAAACGCGTCAACAGCCGTACTGCCGAAAAAATCACGCTGTTTGAAGGGCCAAAAGGCAGGCAGGCATTAAAAAAAACCATTGATGTGCGTTGCATGAATACAGGTTGTGCCGGTTTTACCATGGTTGAACACCCGGGCGTGTGTAAAGTAAACAACATGATGTGCCGTAAAATTGAAATGAGGGGAAACACCCATCAGTATATGTATTATATCACCAGGGAATTGGACGTGAATGACGGTAGTGGCAGCAATTTTTTAATACCTTACCGAATGGAACTTTTGTCGGGTTTTGATCAGTTGCGGCCAAAATTAAAAGGCGGGTTTATTATGCGTGCCGATGTGTTAAATAAGAAAAATCAAGTGATTGAAACGGTAAGGCTCAAGGGAATGGATGAGGGTGTAAAAGACACAGGTTACTTCAAGATACCGGCCAATTATACTATTTTTACCAATGATTCAATGGTATTGCAGTACCACCAGGTGGCCAGTGGGTTCAAACCATACAGAGGAAACGGGTTTAGAAAAAGAATACCGGATTCGTCCTTATCAATTCATTAACCAAGCGCTTTTTTTATATCTTTACCCCGATATAATTGAGCTAAATTGACATTCGCAGAACTAAATCTTTTACCCGAACTTATTGAAGGTGTTGACAGCATGGGTTACCGAACCGCAACGCCTATCCAGGAGCAGGTGATTCCAGCCATATTACAGGGACGTGATGTTATAGCATCGGCCCAAACAGGCACGGGAAAAACAGCCGCCTTCCTTTTACCCCTTATTCATAAAATCATTTCGGGTGAACAAAACAATAAAATAAAAGCCATGGTAATTGTACCCACGCGTGAGCTGGCTGTACAAATTGACCAGCAAATGGAAGGGCTTTCTTATTTTACCCCCATAAGTTCAATTGCCGTGTATGGTGGTGGTGATGGAAGTTTATTTGAACGCGAACGCCAGGCTATGAAAGCAGGCGTTGATATTGTAATTTGCACACCGGGCCGAATGATATCGCACCTGAACATGAAGTACATTGATTTGAGCGAATTGCAATTTCTTGTACTGGACGAGGCAGACAGGATGCTTGACATGGGTTTTAGCGATGATATCAATAAAATGATCTCATTCTTACCAACCAGTCGTCAAAGCCTTTTGTTTTCGGCTACCATGCCACAAAAAATACGCGTACTTGCCCGAAAAATTTTACAAAATCCTTTAGAAGTAAGCATATCGGTATCAAAACCCAATGAGAATATAAAACAGGAAGTGTTTATGGTAAACGGGAACCAAAAAATTCCGTTGGTAAAACACCTGCTTGGCATGCATAACTTCAGAAGCGTAATTGTATTTTGCTCTACAAAAAGCAGTGTAAAACAACTAAGCCGCGATTTAAGACGAACTACCCTGAAAATTGATGAAATTCATTCGGAACTGGAGCAAAAGCAACGTGAAGAAGTGCTGATGCGTTTTAAAAACCGGGAATTAAATGTATTGGTAGCTACCGATATATTATCACGTGGTATTGATATTGAAGACATTGATTTGGTTATAAATTACGATGTACCCAATGATGGTGAAGACTATATACACCGTATTGGGCGTACAGCACGCGCAGCCGCAAAAGGCATAGCGTATACTTTTGTTGACGAAACCGAGCGTAAAAAATTCAAACGTATTGAAGACCTTTTGGGCAAACAGGTACCACGCGGTACCGTTCCTGATGATATTAAAGCTATACAAGCTCCTGCAACACCCGTAAAAAAACCGCATGGTAAACCCAGACGACATAAGTGAGCTGGCTGATTGGGAAAGGAAGAAGGAAAAGAAGCGTGGTGAAAATAAACCCGTTCAAAAACAAAGCCAGGACTGGCAACCCAAATCCTGCGACAGCTGGTATGTTTTCAGGCGTATTTATCCTATTTATCCCAATTTTTTCTGGTGGTTTTTTGGTGTATTAACACTGGGCATAGTTTTCATTTCCATTTATTTTTCTACTGCGGGCAACAGGCCTGCCGACCAATGGTCATTGTACATTGGGCTTGGTTTTATTGGTTTGTTTATGTTGCGTTTACTCATACACCACGCCATGAAAATTATAGCGTTTAACCGATACAAGGGTTGGCGCCAAAAACTGGGCTTTCAATTAAACGGATGGGACGTATTAGGACGCAAAAAGGATTTTCCAAAAACGCACCACTGGGACAAACAGGTTGAATACACCGTACAAGTTGAGTCATTTGCAAGCCAGGCTGTTCGAAAAACAATTCACGATGCCTTGTACTTGTTTAACCGCAAAGCAAACGGTTGTTTTTACGAAAAGTATTTTGCACAGTCAGGGTACAGTGGTGAAATACGTGTAAAATGGACTTTTGTGAATGAGTTGAGTGTGGCAGGAAGTGCTGATGACACCGTAGTGGGCTATATGTATTTAAATATTGTTGAGTATTTAAAACCCATTCACGAAAAACACAAGGTTATCAGGTCGGTTGACATCAAATTCAGCGGACATGTTTACGAGGTAGAGCCACCAAGTACCGATTGATTCCTGACTGGCAATTGTACATTTTTTTTATCCAATGGCCCGAAAATTGCATGTGACTCACAAACCTACATTGTTGAGAATGAATTCATGCAAAAAATGAACGTTTTTGCTGAACCATTATTAACGTTTGGTGTAAACCATTTTACTGTAAATTAACCCCATAAACACAGAACATAATTTTAAAACATGCAAAAAATTGTTTCGCTTGCTTTAATTTTTTTAAGCCCTTTTTTAAGCCATGCGCAAAAACGCATGTATAAAACCGGGATGTTGTTGGATGAAACACCACCCAAAGGAATTGAAATTTATGATTTTGACGGCATGGGTTTTGGTGAAACATTGCCAGACAGTGTAAATTTAACCGAATACGCTCCATACCCGGGCAACCAGGGCGATTTTTCAACCTGTGTTGGCTGGTCATACGGTTATTGCGGAACAAGCATATTATACGCACAAAAACACGGCATAAAAAACCGCGCTGTAATTACTGCACTTGCCATGTGCCCATTTTCAATCTACAACCAAATAAAATCATTGTATGACAATGATTGCACATTGGGAACCCATATGCATTTGGCGGCCGATGAATTGCAAAAGAACGGCACAAAACGTTTTCATTTGAATGAAGTGAGTTGTGGTACAAGCAGTGAAAACGATAAACCTTACAAAATATTTAAAGTTGACAATTCGTATGCCCTTTGGGATATTTACAAAGCTAACTTTGTAACAGATTCAATAAAAATACTGAATACCCGCAAAGCCCTGGCAGCTAAAAAACCAGTCATGATCGGTTTCAAAACCACCACCTCATTTTGTTATGATGTGCGTAAAGAAGACGGGTTCTGGCAAAAGGATTCCACCAACTTATTTCCAAGTGGTGGACATGCCATGACAGTGATTGGTTACGATGATAAGTTAAAAGGCGGATGTTTTTTACTGCAAAACAGTTGGGGACAGGAATGGGGTAAAGGCGGTTATGCATGGATAACCTACAAGGACTATGCGCATTATACCTACAATGCATATGTAATTGAACTTGATGAAAAAACACAAGGTACAAGTCCCGTTGCCAAAGCAAAAGGATGTGAGTATGGCGATTGCCTGAATGGGTATAGCAGGTTTAAATTTGAGAATGGTGATGTGTATGAAGGCGATGTGAAAAACGGAAGTCCTGAGGGAAGTGGTATTTACCAATATGCCAATGGTGAAGTATTTACAGGGGCCTTTAAAAACGGGAAAAAGGAAGGTAAGGGCACCTATTATTTTACCGATGGAACAGTAAAGGTAGCTTACTGGAGTGCCGATACCATTAACCCAAAAGCCGATTACCTGGATTATGATTATGGTGTAATTAATGTGGATGACCGAACTGTTTTTAGCGGGTATTACAAAGGCGACAACTGGATTTTTGGTTCTTATGAAATCACCGGGTCTTATTCAACAAGTATATATACAGGTAAATTCAAGGATGGGAAAAAAGATGATTTTGGCTTGCGTGATTTTTCCAATTACACCTATGTTGGCAATGTTGAAGCCGATGCGTATGCAAAAGCCTATGCATTTATAAGTCCTAAAACAAAACGTATTTATATATACAGCACAGGTGATGGGGGATTTAAAAAAGTGACGAACGAGGTGGGTTTAGCCGAAAAAATAGTGATGTTTAAAGAAAACGAAGCCGATACACTGGCCAATGCCGATAAAAAACAGTGTACATACGGTGATTGTGAAAACGGGTATGGACGTTACACCTACACCAGTGGAAATACCTATGAAGGATTTTTTTACAACGGTTACAGGAACGGGTATGGAAAATACACAACCGTTGATGGCGAATCATACGAAGGTCTTTACTTTGCCAACCTGCGCAACGATGTGGGAAAAGTAATGATGAAGGATGGAAGTGTGTTTATTGGGCAATTTGAATTTAATTTAAAACAGGGTTATGGTATTTATACCAGTAAGACCAAAAAAATGATAGCGGGTGAATGGGATAATGATAAGTATGTGGAGTGGGAGGAAGAAATGGGATTTGGCGGGGCCGATGAGCCTGAAGCAAAAAACACCGATATCAAAACCGTTAAGCTTGTAAAGCACAAAGCACAAAAACAGGCACAATTAAAATTAAAATAATGCGCATTTATACTTTTTTTATAACCCTGTTTATTTTTTGCGCCATGCATGTGCATGCCCAAAAGGCATTGACACCTGACGAGAAATTTGCAATGGTAAAGGAAGTGTATGACCGGGTTTTTGCAGCCATGGGCATTGTGGACATTCAACCCGAGCTTGTATTGGATGATAAGCGCGAAACAAGCGTTGCCTATTTAAAGCGTAACAAAGATGGAAGCCGAACCCTTGCCATAGAGCAAAAAGCGTTTGATATTTGCATGGGATTTGGTGATCGTGCCAAAGATGCACTTGCATTTTTAATAGGACATGAATTGGGCCACTTCCGGTACAACCATCAATGGGGAAAAGATTTTGCCAGTTCATTTGCCCTGGCTGACATTGAAGATAAACTTGCAACAGCCAACGATAAACTTGGAGAATTAAAATACTTTGAAACACAGGCCGACCATTCAGGTGGAATTTCCTGTTTTTTGGCAGGATATGATATACGCGGACTGGGCGAACCTTTGTTGCGAAAAGTGTATGCCGAATATAAATTGCCCGAAGAAACGCCAAAGTACCCATCGTTAAGGGAACGTATATTGCTTACACAACAAAACGACAGCATAATTGCCCAACTCATTACCGTATTCGAAACCGGTAATTATGCCATGATGGTAAGTGAATATACCGGTGCAATAAAATGTTTTGAATTTGTGCTTAACAAAGGATTTAAAAGCCGTGAGATGTACAACAACCTTGGTGTATGCTACTTGTTACAGGCAATGAATTTATTGGGAAAAGACGCGGTTAAGTATGTTTACCCGGTTGAAATAGATGTGGAGAGTAGGGTGAACGGAAATGCAAAAGGATTTTCGGATGAAGTAAAAGGCTTGATTGAAAAAGCAAAAACCTATTTTAGCCTGACCACCCAGTTGGATAAAGAATACAGTACGGGTTTTATAAATATGGCCTGTGCCCATTCACTGGCAGGTGAAATTGAAGACGGTAAATACGCGGCACAAAAAGCCATGAAGCTATTGCAACGCAAGTACATGGACCAGTCAAAGCACATTCATGCGTACATCCTATTGGGTATTTTATACGACCAGGAAAAAAATCCGCGTGAAGCAAAAACCACCCTTGAACAGGGCCTGAAAATCACCAACAGTTACCTGGCCCAGGTGAATCTTGAAATTATAAAAGGTAAAAAGGCCGAAGAGTTTAAATACAATAAAAAATTCTCAAAAGAAAAATTAGAGCGTTATACAAGTGATAGTTTGCCTGCAGGGTTAACCGAAACCATTTCGGACATAACCAATTTACAGGATGATGTTGAAGCCCTGGATATAAAAGAAATTGAAATGGGTAAAAGTTCCTGTTATTATGTTTGGCACAAAAACTCGGTTATTTATAACCTGGGTACTGGTGACGGGCACGAACTGTACTTCCAGGAAACAGGCAACGCATATGCAGGAGAAACTTCAAAAGGAATTAAGCGAGGCAGCCTTCGGAATGATGTGCTTGAACAATATGGTTTGCCAGATATAACCTATACAACCAGGGGGTCAACTATTTTTGTATATAAAGCGCAAGGCATATTATTTACGCTTGGATCCAATTCCACCATTGACAAAAATGAAAGGGTAAAAAGCTGGGCCGTTTGGAAACGTTATTGATTTAAGACATGAACAAAAAAAACAACATATTTCTGCTTTTCCTTTTTATGTTTTGCGGTGTTTTACATGCCCAGGATGAAGAAAGTATGGGACCTGTACACTCGCCAAAGCTGGATAAAGAAAACGGGTTTAAAAAACTGGTCATTGGAGCAAAAATGAATGACATTAAAAGTATACTTCAAAAAACAAAGCTTGACCCCGCTCAATTAAGGAATGCCGAAAGTTTTTTGCCCGATTACAATACATCTGCGTACCTGGTAGATCTGAAAAAAGGGTACAGCACATTTTTAGGATTCAAGGTTGATCGCATTGAAGTGTTGTTTGGGCCCGACATGATGGCCGAAACCGAAAATGCACCTGATGCCATTTCCAGGGTAACCATTTATTTCAAAAAGGAAGGTGAGAATCAAAAAAAGCTCCCTTTGAAACTGTTTGAAGCATACGGGGGAGCTTACCCGGTTATTGATTTTCCTGAAACAGGTGATGACACCATACTCTGGGCAGGTGAAAACGCATTAATGGTGTTTGGTAATTATTACGGGAGCGAAGATGCACCCAAACGTGATTTCCTTGTTGTATCGTTCTCCTCTGCAAAAGGCGGTTAACACATGTTTCGCTTTTTTATACTATGTCTCTTCCTGGCTTTTTACCGGTGCCTGTCCAATGCCCCCTGTTACCTTATTGCTTTATTACTACACGCAAGACCACACGAAAGACATGCCTTACTTGCCAGGTTTTGACGGAAAAATATGGCCTTTACTTCGTTTAGGTCCCGCACCATTTGAGGTGTGTGGAGGTTTGGAGGAATACGATGAACCTGTACAGTAAAATGTATAAAAACGATGTGCCCGTTTCATGCACACAAAGGGGATAGCTGGTACAACCAGGATGGTCACGAATGAATTGACCCTCTTTTTTGTGGTAATTTTATACCTAAAACGTAACCTCCAGACCACTTACGCTGTTTAAAGTCCTGTATCATGAAACCTATTTTACTGGTAGTTACCTGTCTTTTATTTAGCGGATTTTTATCGGCTCAAACCGACAGCACGAAAAAAACAAAGAGCGAAGCGTTGATGTTTAGCTACCAGCTTTATGAACGCATTCAAAAAGGCGAAAGCTTTGCCGAAATTGCCAAAAAATATTCTGAAGATCCGGGCAGCGCCCCCAACGGAGGCACATACACCAACGTAAGCAAAGGTGATTTCATGAAAAAGTTTGAAGAGAAGTTGTTTTCGTTAAAACCAAATCAAATTTCAAAACCGTTTAAAACCTCGTATGGTTATCACATTGTGGAGCTGTTAAAGGTCAATGGCGATAAATACGACTGCAGGCACATACTGATTACCTACGCAGAATGATGGCCATTTAGAGACATTGAATTTTTGTAAACAACTGTTATTCAGGATAATTGATTTAGTTCCCCTATCTTTTGTGGTAGGTTTTTACTATCTAAAAAAACATATATTTACGTACAGGTATTTTTTTTGCACAAATGAATTCTCCCGGTTTGATTAAGGACACGTTTATTTATGACCTATTCAGGGATCTTAGCGGTCATACGCTGAGCTATATATACCAGGGTAATTTTTCAATTGATTTATCCAATAAAATTCTTGCGCTTGCAGAAAATAACCTTGAAAATATAGGTGAGTCAACCAGCATGCGTAAAAAAGTGTATTTCATAATGGTTGAATCGCTGCAAAACATAACCCGGCATAATGATTATGCTAAAAACAGTGACCAGGGTGATTGTAATTTTTTTGTGATTCAGCGCGCTGCTGACAATTATTATGTTACCTCGGGCAACCTCATTGAAAACACCAATATTCCCTTACTTGAATCAAAACTCCAAAAAATCAATAGCCTTGACAAGGATAGCCTGAAGGAATACGCCAAAGAAGTTTTGGTTCAAGGTGAATTGTCGGATAAAGGAGGAGCAGGGTTGGGCCTTATTGAAATGGCGCGTAAATCAGGTAACAAACTGGCATGGCATTTCAAGCCAATTGATGCCATGCATTCGCATTTTTATTTCCAGATAAAAGTTTCGGGTAAAGACGCTACCAATGACAGCCCAACCGCTTTAAATGAAATTGCCCTTATTCACACAGCCATAAAAGAACTTAAAATCGACTTGATATACCAGGTTGATTTTAACCAGGAAACCATTGTGAATTTATTGGCTATAACCGAAGGCCACATTGCCAATGGTGGACTAGCTGTTAAAAAAAGGAATTTCAATATTGTGGTTGAATTGCTACAGAATATTTTCAAACATGCCGATGAGAGAAGCCCTGAAAAAGAAGGCAAGGGAGGAATATTCCTTATTGGCGAAAAAGACCAGAATTATGTTTTTATGGCTGGTAACCTTGTACGAAATGAAAAAGTACCTGCGTTAAAAGAAAAACTGGATCGCATTAACGGCATGAATACAGCACAACTTGAAGAACTTTTTACATCCATTATGCGCGATGATGAAATGCGTGGCGACAAAAGTGCGGGCCTTGGATTTATTGACATGAAACTAAAAAGCCAGAATAATCTTCAATATTCTTTGACGCCTTTAGATAACGCCTTTACATTTTTTGAGATCAATGTTTATCTTCCTAAAAACTAACCAGATGGAAAGATTGCAGCTTGAGGCCAGCCCCGATACTCCAAAAATCATTCTTGATTCAGTAAAAAATATTTTCGAAATAAGTCAACGTTCATTTCCCGAAGATGCCATGGCTTTTTATTACCCGGTATTGAATTGGGTTGAAGAGTACAAAAAAAATCCCAACGCCTCAACCGTTCTTAACATCAATCTTGAATATTACAACACGTCATCAGCCAAACAATTGTTCAAGCTTTTTTCACTTTTAGAAGAACTGTCAAAATCTACAGAAGTGCTTGTGCGTTGGCATTATAAAAATGAAGATGGTGACATGAAAGTTTCAGGTGAGCGTTTTGCAAAATTGTTTAAGGTGAAGTTCGAACTGGTAGAGCACTAAAACCTGATTCCCGCCAGCAATACATCGTCAAGCTGCCGGTTTTTTCCCTTCCAGTTTACAAACGTTTTTTCAATCAATTTACTTTGCTCTTCCATTGACTTATTGCTTATTTCCAAGAGTAACGCTTTAAGGCGTGATGCCATGAACTTTCCCCCATGCTCACCGCCAAACTGGTCGGCATACCCATCGGTAAATAAATAAACTGCTGAACCTGGATGCAGCTTATATACAGAATTTGTGAAACTGGTTCCGGTTTTGCTAAACATGCCACCAATAGAAAGAAAATCACCTTCAATTTCGGTAACGGTATTGTTGCTTATTAAATACGCTGTATGGTTGGCGGCTGCAAATTCAAAACACAAATTCTTCTTATCAAAACAGCAAACTGAAATATCCATTCCATCGTATTGTTTACTGCTGTCGCTTCGCAATACATCAATAACACCTTTGTTCAACTGGTTTAAAATTTCAGCCGGGTTGGTTATGTGTTTTTCATTTACCACTTCATTTAAAAGGGTATTACCAATCATACTCATGAACGCTCCCGGTACACCATGGCCGGTACAATCAGCAACGGCAAATATAATTTTTTCTTTTTTTTCCGAGAACCAGTAAAAATCACCACTCACAATGTCACGTGGTTTAAAAAAAACGAAGGAGTGGGGCAGCGCGGCTTTGAGGCGTTCATGGTTAGGTAATATGGCGTGTTGAATGCGTTCAGCGTAAGCTATGCTTTGTGTGATTTCAAGATTTTTTTCCTCGACTTCCCTTTTCTGCAATTCAATCAGTTCATTTTTTGCGCTAAGCAGGGCATTTGTTTTTTGCTTGGTGCGAAATGCTACGTAAACAAAAAACGCAAGCACAAGCGCAAGTGCAAAACCCATACCGGTAAACCAAATAAATATGTTTTGCTTATGATTTTGTTCAACCTGCAAGGTTTTTTGGTTTCGTATAACTTGTTTTCGGGTGGCTTTTGCAATGGCTTCACGCTTTTCAAAATCATAGGTCATTTGGGCTTCCATTGTTTTTTTGCGCGTTTCCTCATTGTCCAGGCTGTCATTGTACAAATAATACAATTGCTGGTTTTTGAAGGCCTCGTCAAAATTACCCATAGCTGAGTCAATGAGCGCCAAACCATAAACAGCATCGCGAATGAGTGGCTTGTACCCAATTTGATGGGCCTGTTCATTGGCTTTTTTGTAAAGCGCTTTTGCTTCCTTAAATTTTTTTAGTTTAAAATTTACCGAGCCCAGGTCTTTATATGCCGTAGCCGTTATTTCCCAATCTTCAATCTCATTTCCAATAGCAAGGGCTGCTTCATGGCATTCAAGTGCTTTTGCATAATTTTTTTTTCGGCCATAAAGAATGCCCATGTTGGTGAGTACTGTTCCTTCGCCCTTTTTGTACTGTATTTTTTGCTCCAGTTTAAGCGCTTTTTCATAATAGTCAAGCGCTTTCCTGTTTTCATTCCTTTTCTGATGAATAAGGCCAAGGCTTATGTAACAACTGGCTATGCCAGGCAAATCTTCCAGTTCCAGTTTTTCTTTTAAAGCCGAGGTAAAGTTTACATACGCATCGTCCAAATTTCCCTGGTCATAATAAATGGTGCCAATGTTTGCGTAAACCGATGAAACAACTTGTTTGTTTTTTATTTTTTCGCCAATACTAAGGCATGAAAAATAGCTTTTGAGCGCCTCAGGATAATTCCCTTGTTGAGAATACACAAGCCCCAGGTTGTTGTAGGCGGCCGCAACTCCCTGCTCATCGTTAATCTCTTTTTTCATTTTGAGCGAAAGGCTCATGTATTTAATGGCTTTATTGTTCTCATGCATTGATGCGTAAGAAAACCCAATGTTGTTGTAAGCGTTGGCCTGGCCTTTTTTATTACCACTTTTTTGATAAAGTTTTAGCGCATGATAATAATTTTTTAGCGCTTCTTTATTATTACCAGCATCTTCGTTTGAATAGCCCAGGTTGGTATATGCTTCTCCTTCGCCATTTACATAACCAATTTTACCCGCAAGATCAATGGCTTGTTTTAAATAGTTGCGTCCTTTTTCCACATCGGCATATTCGTAGTGAAGAAAAAGTCCATTCAAGGCGTCAACTTTCACCGAATCATGCTTAGCTGTGTTTAAACAGTTCAACAATGAATCGCGTTCGCGGTCATTGCCTGCCTGGCCAAAAGCATGCGTCATGCACACCAGTATTGGTGCCATGCACAGGTATTTTATCAGCCAGCTAAGTTTCATTTAGTTCAAAATTTTATCTTCAGCAAAAGTACATCGTCATGTAAATCGTTACTCAACCTGCTCATTTCATGCTCAAGCATTTCTTTTTCCTGTTTAACATCACCTGCGCCCAGCTTATGAAAGAATTCGGCCATTTTTTCATGGTCAGAATTCAGTTGAAAATTATGCGCAAACCCCTGGGTGTAGAGGTAAACTGCCGTATCATTGGCTGTTTTTTTTGTGATTACTGAAAAACGTTCAGGCAACTTTTTATCCATGCTTCCAATTGAAACAGCATCGCCCTTCAACTCCATAACTTCTTTTTGCGTTACAAGACATGCGCATTGGTTAGCACCCGAAAAGGAAAAGGTTTTCTCTTTTTTATCAATCGTTATTACTGCCACATCCATTTTATCATTTTCACCAACAGTTCCTGCTCCAAGTACAGTTGCCAGGCCTTTGTGCACAGCTGAAAGGACAGCACACGGATCGGTTATTTTTTTTTCATTTACAATCTCGTTTAACATGGTGTTTCCAATCATGCTGACAAACGCCCCGGTTATGCCTTTTGCCGCGCTTTCAGCCACCACGACTACAAGATTATGTTCAAGTTGTGAAAACCAGTAAAAATCGGCACTAACCAGGTCTTTTGACCTGAAAAAAATATACGACCCGGGCATGTATGAATCCAGCTCTTCGTCAGGAGGCAACACCGTTTTTTGAATACGGCTGGCATACTGTATACTTTCACTTATTTTTTTGTTCTTTTCTTCAACTTCCTTTTTTTGATTTTCAATCAATACATTTTTTGCGTCCAGGTCCAGGTTGGCTTTTTGTTTTAATAAATTACCCCTGTAAATAAATATGGCTACAATGGCCAGCAGCAGCAGCCCCGCGCAAATAAATGCAATAACAAGGTTTTTTTTCCTGTTCTTATCATCGGCAATAGCTTTGTTATATTGCAGTTCTTTTGTGTGTTTTGCTTCTGAAATGGCTTCTTTTTTATCAAAATCATAATTGAGCCTTTCTTCGGTAGTTTTCCTGCGCACTTCTTCGTTATCAAGGCTATCGCGGTACAAATGGTAAAGACGCCTGTGGTTAAAGGCATTTTTAAAATCACCGCGTAAACTGTCAAGACGTGTCAATGAAGCGTAGGTAACCTTCAGGTATTCTTTCCAACCACCTTTTTCGGCCAGGTCTTTTGCACGAAACAAATACATACGCGCCTTTTCATAGTCTCTTTTTGTGATGTACACATCACCAATGTTGATGCATGAAACAGCAATACCGCTTTTAGCCTTTATTTTTTCTTTTATTTTGAGCGAAGCAAAGTGATTTTTTAAGGCACCTTCATTGTCACCATTAGCGGTATAAATAAGCCCTATGTTGTTATAAGCAACAGCAATTCCTTTTTCATCACCAATTTCCTCGTAAAGGTTTAGTGCCCTGATGTGTTTTTTCAGGCTTTCCTTGTACCTTTTCATGTTGGAGTAGGTATTGGCCAGGTTACTGTAAGCCTCGGCAATGTTCTTTTTACTGTTTAAGCGAAGTGAAATTTTTAAAGCCGCTTCATGAAACTTAAGGGCTTCTTGTGATTTTCCCTGCCCGTCATTTATAAGCCCAATGAAAGTATAGGTTGATGCAATGTCAGCACTGTCTTTTATCTCCTCCAAAAATTTGAGGCAGGTATAGGCATTTTTTAGGGCTTTGGGATAGTTTCCCTGTGATTCGTAAACCAAAGCAATGTTGTAATACGAGTCGGCAATATCATTTTTATTACCAAGTTTAACCTTCACTTCAAGCGAATGATTGTAGTTTTGCATGGCAAGTGCATGTTTTCCCTGTGCGGTATATAAATTTCCAATGGTATTGTACGTATTGGCTTCACCCCTAAGGTCTTTTATTTCCTTACGCAATGCCAGTGTTTTCAAATAGCTGCCAAGAGCATGGTCATAACGCCCTTTGTCTTCAAAAAGATATCCCTGTAAAAAATAAGCACGTGCAAGTCCTTTTTTAAAGTTGGCCTTTATTGCCAGGTCAATGGATTTATCATTGTACTTTCTTGCTTTTACCGTATCAGTAAACTCAACATGCGCCACCAATTCATTAAGTATATTTACACGTGCTGTGTCATTGGGCGCCTGTTTAAAAGCGGTTTCAAGTGAATCGCCAATGCGGTCCTGGGCGGCCGAATAGCGCGCACCAAATACCAATAAAAATGCAAGAAAAATATGCCCGGGGCGTAAAATCATTCAGGTAAATGCGGACTGAAATATACGCAAAACCTGCGCAGCGAAGTATAAAATTTATGGCTGGTTAAAATTTAAGCTAAACAAGGCGAATCCCTTCTTTCTCTAACACAATAAGCCTGTCCTTATACAATGCTCCAACAGCCTTTTTAAAGGTTTTTTTGCTCATTTGCAAAGTCCTTTTTATATCCTCCGGATCACTGTTGTCATGCAAGGCCAAAAATCCACTGTTTTCTTTGAGCTTTTGAAGTATAAGTTTTGAGCCCGGATCAACACGGCCAAACCCTGTACGCTCCAGGCTTACGTCAATTTTGCGGTCTTCACGCACGCGTTTGATATACCCTTTACGTTTTTCACCAATCCTGACATCGGTAAATATTTCGTTGTGGTACAATACACCAGCATGTTTGTTGTTGATGATGACCTTTATGCCAAGATCAGTCTCTTCGCACAATAAAATATCAACTGCGTCCTTTTCTTTTACGGTTATTTCGTCACGCTCAATAAATTTTTCAATTTTAGAAGACCCAAGCGGACGGCCATTTTTTTCGTCAATAAACAGGTAAACCAAATAATATTCACCCGGCAACATTTTTTTTCCTTGTTCTGAAAAGGGGACAAAAAGTTCTTTTGCAATGCCCCAATCCATAAAAGCGCCCTGGTCATTTACTTCGTTTACTTTTAAAAATCCAAATTCACCTTCAATAAGTTTTGGCTTTTTCGTGGTAGCCATGTAAACATTGTCAGTTCCTGTATAAATAAAAACCTCAATGGGATCTTCCAGTTTCAAGTCACGCGGGACTTCATTTTTGGGAAGGGTTGCCGAATCGCCTTCTTCATTCTCCAACACCATACCGTGTATGGTTTGCCTTGTTGCTTTAAGCGTATTGTAATTTGCTGTTTTAAACATTGTTTGCAAAGTTACTTTAAAAACCCGGCACCGGGGTGCCAAATTTGATTATATTTTCAGGTTTAGGGGATAATGGTAAGTGGATTACCTTACCACATCAAACTTAACCTTCTTGTTCTTAATTTTTTCGCCCTGTATAGCCTGTAAAATGCTTTTCATTTTTTTGCGCTTTACGGCAGCATAGGCAAAAAAGTCTTTCACTTCAATAAGGCCAATATCGTCCTTTTCAAGATTTGCTTGTTTTGAAAGAAAACCTACAATGTCAATTTTATTGATTTTGTCTTTTTTTCCACCCCCTATGTATAAGGTTTCCCATTCCGGTACACGTGGTTTTTCCAGGTTTTTTCCCAACCCAAACACGGGCGTGCTCAAATCAAAATAAGGTGGTAATTCCTCGCCATCACTTACAATAACAAAGGCGGTTCCTTTTGCGTTCATACGTGCGGTGCGCCCGTTGCGGTGGGTAAACGCATCTTCGGTTGATGGTAAATGGTAATGAATAATGTACTTTATCTCGGGAATGTCCAATCCGCGCGAGGCAAGGTCGGTTGTAATTAATAATTTGCTGCTCCCATTCCTGAATTTTGCCAGTATTTTTTCACGGTCGGTTTGTTCCATGCCACCGTGAAAGGCATCGTTTATAATGCCGTTTTCATTCAGGTACTCACTTATGCGCTCAGTTGGTTCACGGTGATTGACAAAAACAAGGGTTGATTCATCGCCTGTGAAACACAGCAAGTCAAGCAGGGTTTTTAGTTTGTCGCGTTCAGGCGAAATTATTTTTTTCAGGCTTAAAGCAATCGGTTTGGCGTCCTGTATAAAATCCAATGTTACCGGTGATTTTATTTTTGTAAACGTTGGAATTTCTTCCATACGCGTTGCCGATGTAAGTATTTTCTTTTTTACTTCAGTAAGTTTCCGAAGTATAAAGCCCATTTCCTTTGAAAAACCAAATTCAAGCGATTTATCAAATTCATCAAGAATAATGGTGTGTAACGATGAGAGGTCAAATGTACCGCGGTCAATATGGTCAGCAATACGGCCGGGTGTACCAATCAACACCATGGGCGGTTCATGAAGGTTTTGTTTCTCAATTTTCATGCTATGCCCCCCGTAGGCACTGTTTACCTTAAACCCGGTTTGCATGCTTTTAAAAACCTGTTCAATTTGAATGGCTAATTCACGCGAGGGCGCAACCACAAGCACCTGTACTTTGGGTATGCGTGGGTTTATAGCCAATACCGCTGGCAATAAAAACGCCAGGGTTTTGCCCGAACCGGTAGGCGAAAGCAGTATGATTTCGTCCTTGGCGGGAATGGTTTTTAAAGCCGATTCCTGCATAGGATTAAGCGTAATTTTTAAATGCGAGGTGATTTGTTGAATGACATCTGACATAGGGGCAAAGGTAGTAAATAAAAGGAGGCAGTAGCAGGGATGATGACAGGTGGCAGGCGTGGAAATGATTGCGGGTTGGTTCAGCAAGCTTATTTGTCAGGAACCCGAAACAGGCCCATTCATGCACATAATTTACCTGGGAGTTTATTCCTGATTGCTTTCAATCGGATCGTTATGCATTTCCTTATGCGGGCTTTCATTGTTTTCAACCAGCAACCAGGCAAATTGTTTCATACAGGCATTTGCATGGCAGCCCGGCCTGTCACATGAAATAAAACATTGCATGCATACCATTTCGCCTGAAACATGATAGAGGTCGAAATCAATTTTTGGAAGGGTTTTGTCACCGTAAAACATGGCCAGCTTTTTGTCCAAACTTTCCTGGTTGTAAAACTCAAGGGGAAAATCACCGGTAAATCCCCATTTTTTAAGAAGGCTGTCAGGTGGTGTTTTAATGTTATAGGCAAATTTTACGCTATTGTGTTCATGCACATGCTGGGCAGAAACAATGTTCGCTAAAAAAAAGAAAGAAAATATAAAAACAAGCCTCATGATTAATTATGCAAATGTAGAAAGAAAAAGTTCAATTACCATGCCATACCTGTTAAGTGCTATTGGTGTTCATACACGAACACGACTTTTAATCAATTATTCCAGTTCTCGGCCACATTGCTGTCGCTTGGTGACAATCCCAAAATATCCCCATCAACCGATACGCCCAATCCCATAACGGTACGGTTGGCATAATTGAAATAACTTATAACCTGATTTATTTCCAGTATATCCCCATCGGTAAAACCAAGCTTTTGAAGGCGGCCCACATCGTATTTACTCACGGCACGGCAATCAAGGGTTAGTTTATTGGCATAATGCAATACTTCCTGCATTTTTTCATCAAACATGACTTCAAGGTTATTTTGTACAATGCAGTCAAATAATAGATCGGCCTTAATATCATCTTTAAACAACTTGCGAAGCCTGGCAAAATGATGTTGTATACAGTAATGGCAATTGTTCAGGTAACTCACGTACACACCAATGGTTTCAAGCTGCCATTTTTCCATGGTATTATTGCTGTTGTGCAATACGTTTTTATACAGGGTCATGTGCCCGTGCAGGGTATGTGGCCGCAAACTGTGTACTTTTAAAATATTGTCAATGTAATTATCAGGACCTTTTACGCGGTCGTATAATTTGCGAAGTTCTCCGCTTGATGCTTCGTATGATATTTCTTCAATCCAGGACATGGCTATTTATGGCTTGGTTATTGTTGCAATATACTAAAAATCGTATCTTGGTACTATGAAATCAACCCTCATTTTAGGTTTAGTTTTACTCTATGGCTTAATTTCATTTACGGCCAAAAAAGACAATAACGAAAAGACGCTAATTCTTATACGCCACGCAAAATCAGCACATGATAACCCGGCACTGGCTGACTTTGACCGTTTTTTAGATCCCAAAGGTGAAGTGGATGCTGATAAAACAGGGAAATTCCTGAATGGAAAGAACCTCAAAATTGACCTCCTGGTTTCAAGTCCGGCAGTGCGTACAAAGCAAACACTGGAGCATTTATGCACAGGTCTTGATTGCGGTTTTTTTGAAGTAAAATACGATTCCAGTATTTATGCGTGTAGCCCAGGCACACTGCTTAACATGATACGTACCATTCCGGCTGATGCAAAAACAGTTGTTGTACTGGCGCATAATCCGGCAACAACAGCGGTAGCAAACCTGTTGCAAAACGACCAGCAATGGACCGAGTTGCCAACCTGTGGGGTTGTTGCCATAAAATTTAACGATGTTGAGTGGGCCGAAGTAGGGGAGAATGAAAAAGGAAAACTTTGGTTTTTTTCAGATCCGGATAAGCTTTAACCGGTAAAACGCCTACTCAACATTTGAGCACGCGTGATACATTAAACGTAGTTTCTTTTTCTTCCAATTTCATTAAAAGGTTATTTTGCTTCAATATAAAAGCTTCAAGGCGTTCGCGTATTTTTTGCCCCTTCGTTTCATCGCATTCCTTTTTCACTTTAATTTCTACGCCAAAGCTGTTTATGTGGGATTTAATTTTAACCTCATAAGCAATGCCTGTACAGCCACTGCATGAAATTTTCACTTTAAACTCCTTCAGCAATTTCATGAATTCATTTTCAATGTCATTTTTCAGCTTCTTGTATATGGCATCATATTCGCTTAAGGCCAGTAAATTTCCGTTTTGGTCAAAGGTCACTGCAAAATTCATGCTTTCCCAACTGGAGGCGGTATCGTATTTGACCAACACCTTGTCATTAAAACGTATGGATGGTGAAAGGGCTGTTCCTTTCAGTATCACATTTTCATTTTTATCGAATGAAATTTTGCATCCAAGGTCAATTCCTTTTCCTCCCCCGCTGCACGCCCATTCAAAACCTCCGGCTGCATTGTATTTTGCAATAAATGCGTCCTCGGTATTGGTGCCGGGATGGGAATTATTAAGCGCTACGGATTCAACGTGTGTTACATCGCTTCTGAAATAACCGGCTACATAAACATTTTTTTGTTTATCAAAACAAATGTACCGGGCACCGTCATACGAATTGCCCCCTGCAGCATGCGCCCATACAAGATTTTTATGTTTATCAAATTTTGCAAGAAAGGCCGATGAGTAACGCCCTCCATTTGGATTTTTAAGAAGAACTGAGCCAAGGTCAAGCACCGTACTGTCAAAATCACCACTGATGTAAATATTGCCATCAGCATCAACGGTATCACTTAACTGGTGGCTGTATTTGGCATTGGGATTAATGGTATTATTTGTCCAAAGCCATTTTTGGCCAAAGGAATTTACAGAAAGAAAGAAAAAAAGAATACAGAGGTTACGCATGTATTTTAAAGATACACGGAATACCTTTACTTCATGCGGGTGTAGTGATACTTTTTGCCTGCAATAACAACAATTAACACATCTGAGTCTTTTTTATACTCATAATTAAAGGAAATATCTTTGTCGGCCATATAGGTATAATCACTTTCACTTATAGAACAGTATATTTTACTGGCGTCTTTTTTGGCCACAAAATAGGTTGCTTTCTGATAGGTGTTATTGTTGTTTGATGCGGCAACCATACCAACTTCAATACCTGGAAGTAATTCAATGATGCGTTCACCCTTTACAATTGGTGCAAGTGTTGTATGCTGCGATGAATCGGCATTGAACTGCCATTTTCCAACCAGGGGATCATCCTGGGCCAGGAAACGTGGCTTTGGATTTTGAGCAGATGAGTAGTGGTAAACAAAACAAATAACAACTAGAACAAACAATCGATTCATACCTTGGTTTTTTTGGTAAATTTAAATTGGTTTTCATGAACTATAACTACCACATTTGGTGATTTTCTTACACGTGTCACTTTCCAACTTACGAGGAATGAAATTCAAAGGATTTATGTGTTCATAATTACCTGTAAGCGAGTGCGTAAAAATTCGTTTTCCCGTAATGAGAAAATATGGCCCGATATTTATTTTTTGCGAACCTTTTACCTTAAATTAATAGGTTGCGCACAATCAAAGCCCTATGAAAAAAAATAAATACCTGGAAATAGGTTAGGGGTAAACACCGTTGATTTTGTAATAAGGCAGGCTAAAGCGATTTAATGATTATTGTTTGCAAATCCGGGTTTGACCTGCAATTTCATTATTCTTATTTTTAATGAGCAATAAATAGGAGCCTGGGCATATCAGAGAACCATTTAAGCATAGCTTCTCAGCTTCCACTTTTTGTTCCCATACCATTTTTCCCATAACATCTACTAAACAAATAGCATTTGCATAAGATGGTAAATTGGAAAACCAGATATAGTCAGTAAACGGATTTGGAAATATGTTCAGAGTAAATTTATCCAGTTCAACAATTCCTGTACAACCCCAGTAAAAAACATTTTCTGTTTCATTACCACTTCCTTTACTCAGAAATGAATTACTGGTGCTACCCGTATCGGGTAAAATATGGGGTGTGTCAAAATAGGTTCCATACCAGGTTGATTCACCAAAGTTGGCTGGAATGGAGTCAACCGCAATTCCGTTTGCATCGGTATAAACAGTATCATAATAATAAAAACCAGTAGCGCCCAATGTGTCGCCTTTGAAATAAACAGGGTGACCAACAATTGGGGTAGAATCGCATTCGCTCAATTGAACTTTTAAAATATTCCAACCGGTTTGCGCAACAGAAGTAAAACCATTGATGGCAAATACTATAAAAAGAAAAGATTTTTGCATTGGTACAAAATTACACAATGTTGACTGAATGTAAAGCGCATTTTATAAAGAAACACCTGTTGATGGAAATGCTGCTTTTAAGAAACAATTTATACCTGTGCTAGGGTAGTTCAAGAAAACCGCCATCAACAATAAACAATTTGCAGCCATTTACGCTTTCAATCCGATGCCCGTTTGCCGGATCATCACTTGCCTGAAAACTCATGCCTTTTGTTAGTGTCATGTTTATACCACTTTCCAGGCTTACGACCAGTTGTCCTTCTACACAAAATGCAATATGCCCTTTGTGGCACCAGTGGTCACCTTTATATTTTGGCGAATATTCAACCATACGTACACGTATTCCTTTAAACTCAAGTATGCGCGCATAGGCTGTTCCGGTCTCGCCTTTCAGCGCTTCGGCCTTCACTGTATTCCAATTAGTGGTATGAAAAAGTATCACGTGTAAAAATTAGTTAGTGTAAAATGCCTGCTTTAAACCCTGTTTTACCAGTAAAAAAAGCAACCTAAATATACTAAATAAATGTCATACTTCAGCTTAAACAAACAACAAGTTAAACCTGATTTATGGTAAATGTACTATGTAAATATGCTTGTGTAGGAATTGGTTAATCAGCATCTTAATAACTTACCCGTAGTTTGTGACCACGAGTAAAAAACGTTAGACGATGGTTTATCAACAACCCATGGTTGTTGTATAAACCGCCATACTGAAATTACCATGCAAAATTTACTGGTAACACTATGCGTTTTTGCTGTACCTCAATTATAAAAATGCTTGAATTGCGATAATTTTTTCCTGCGCAAATATTCTTTTGGATATTGTCCGTACCTGTAAATAGCCATGGCTAGTCCCCAGGCCAAAAGCGCACATGAAATAAAAATGGCAAAATAAGCAAGGTCAGCATGCAAAAACCGGTTGGCAACCGAAACACCAGAGATTCCCCAACCAATTGTAATTGGAAAAATCCAGTCCCTGAACACAAAACTTATGAGTATACTTAATACAAATAAAAAGGTGATCATGGTCATGGTCCAGTTACTTTCCGTCATGCTGTTTCCATACCAGCCAATACTTACCAGGTACATGGCTACATTTGAAACCAGTAAAATGCTTATCCAGGCAAGCAACAAGCTAAACGGTACCTGCAGCCACCTGCTGTATTCATCATTTACCATGGCGCGTTTAACACGGCTGTATAAAACAATGGCGCTTATAAGCAGCATACCCATAAGCACGGTTGATAAGGCTATCAAATCATTTTGCATGCAAATTATCCATGCAACACTTATTAAATTAGCAATAATCAAAGGTCTTGCCAGGCGATCATAAATCCATTTATAATTTTGTGATGGTAAAAATTGTGCAACCGAGTAGGCAATTAGCGACAAAAATATGACCGCCCAAATGCTAAACGTAAAATTGGCAGGGGTAAACAAATTATAATATTCAAGGTCAAGTGCGTTAATGGGTCGGCTTTGCGGGCTCATATAACTCACATAGCTAAAAATAATGTTTCCAAGTATCGCCAAAAAAGCAAACCAACGCGATCCGCTTTGCTGGTTAGGTTGAATTTCATAGTCCATAATTCATATTTTTTGAATGAAAATGCAAAAAGGATTCCTCATTGGAATAGAATTGCGGATCAAAAGAAATTCAATGAATTAGGCTATCAGGAAAAATGAATTGGAAATAAAAAATCTCTCATATTGGGAATACGGGCGCCATTAACCACAGTTGCATAACAAGAAACTGTACCGCAAAAAGTAATGTTCAAACTAAATAACTTTCTTCAAAGCATCAAATAACTTGTCAAGGTCTTTTTGGCTGTTATATGCCTGTATGCTGAATCGTATAAAAGTATAATCACCGTGTTTCATAATGGGCAAATCCAGTTTATAACGTGTAAAGAGCTTACGTTGCAGGCCTGCCGGATCATCGGTTTTGATCATAGCACTGGCCATTTGGCCCAAATGGTTTTTATTTATCGGGCACAAAGGCTCGGTTCCCAATACACGGCAAAACTCTTCGTAATTATCCAGCACCAGTTTTTTACAACCGGCACTAACTTTTGTCCAGTTGTTATCTTTCATGAATTTTAAGGCTGTGGGAATGGTTAAGAAAGGACTCATATCACGCGTTCCCTGCCATGAATGATAATCCTGGAATTTGGAATGTGAAGGATTGTCGCTGTCATAGCCCCAACTGATTAAAAGGGGATCAAATTTTTCCTGCAATTCTTTTTTAACGTAAAGGAATGAGGATCCTTTTGGGGTCATCATCCATTTGTGACAGGCTCCTGTGTAAATATCAGCTTTTAGTTCGTTTAGGTTTAAGGGTATATGACCAGGCACATGCGCACCGTCAACAATGGTAATTAATCCCTTTGCCTTGGCCATTTCACAAATTTCTTTCACGGGTAAAATCATACCGGTTGAACTGGTAATATGGCTTATAAAAACGGCTTTTGTTTTGTGTGTAAAACCTTTCCAGAAATCTTCAATAAACTGTTCTTTTGATTTTACGGGCAAGGTAATTTTACTCTTAAAATATTTAGCGCCTGTTTTGCGGGTATAGTATTTCCAGGTACGGTCAATGGCACCATATTCCAAATCGGTCGTAAGAATTTGGTCGCCCAAACTTAACTTTAAACTTTTTGCAATAATGTTAATGGCATAACTTGGGTTGCTTACATATACTAAATCATCGGCATTGCAATGAATGTATTTTGCCAGTGCTTCACGTGATTTTTTAAGGTATTTAGGCATGTTTACCTGCATGAATTGCACTGGTTCACGTTCACATTCCACTTGCCATTCATGGTAATTTTTTAAAATTGGTTTTGGTGTTGATCCAAACGATCCAAAATTCAAAAACGTAACTTTTGGATCAATGTAAAACTGTGATTTAAGACTTGCCATGCAAACAGGTATGTGTTGTTGTTATGTTTACTAAAGATACTGAATTGACCAATACGGTAACGCATTGAAAAACAGGCAACAATCATGTAAAAAAGGAGTGCTTTTAGCGAATAATGCTTATTTTTTTTGTGTCATTTCCGGCTTCAGAAACGATTTGAATAAAATAGGTACCGGCAACAAGCGTGGTTAAATCCATACTTGACTTACCTGCATCAAACATTTCATTTCGCAATAATTTTCCCTGCACATTGTAAACGCTGCACCTGTTCCTGTTACTTTTTCCAAAATCAATATATACCATACCCGTTGATGGATTTGGATAAACAAGAACACATGTTTGGGTAACCATTTGTTGATTTAAACCAATGGTTGACGACAATTTTGCCAGGTAAAATCCCATTGTTGTGGCATACCCGCCAAATGACATGGTGCCAGTTGTAGCACCCGCAACATACACATCACCCGCAGGACTCACGTCCATGTTCCAGCATTCATCATACATGTTACTTGCGGCTGTTTCACTTCCCAAAATATTTCCGCTTTGGTCCAAATGCCCAACCAACACATCATAATCACCAATAGTTGCATAAGTGTCCAAACCAAAACTAAAGTCGGTGCTCATAAATGTGCATGTAAAGTATATTTCATATGTGCCAGCCAGGTCAAGCCGTGTGCGGTAATCTGAATCGGTTCCACCAACTGTTTTTGCCCAAACAAAATTACCGGAACCAGTAACCCGTGTAAAAAACAAATCGGCTGTACCGCCTGCACCACCGGTATTATCAAGCGTGTCGGTACCCACAACCAGTTTTTCGCTGTAATAATAACCACCAATAATTAAATCGCCAATGCTGTTTACTTTCATATCACTGCCAAAATCCTGGCCAATTCCACCCATGCCTTTTAACCATTGTGGATTTCCTGCGGGGTCCAAGGCGGCCAAAAAAACATCGTTACCGGCACCGCTGTTTGTTATTGTATACGCCCCAACTGTGAGGGTAGGTGACTGGAATGTTCCCAACAGGTAAACCGCACCTGCATTGCAGGCTATTTTTCCTGAAATAACGGTTGAACTTGCTGTAAACGATTTTGCCCAAACCGGTACACCTGCACTTGTATATTTTGCCAGATAGGCTCCACTAAAAACGCCTGATTTTGTCACTTCAATACCCGGTGCAAAGGTTAGCGTATCACTGCCAAAATCACCCGAAATATAAATATTGTTTGAGGGATCAATGTCAAGTCCACTTATCAATACATTGGCAATACCCACCGATGTTTTTGCCCACAAGACACTTCCATCAGGGTCCATTTTTACCAGGTAAAAATTGGAATTACCAGGACCCAAAGGCCACAAGTTTACCACGTGGCTTTCAAAGGCAATTGAATCACTGAAAAAATAACCGTAAAAAACAACATTACCGGCATAGTCCAGTTCAATGTGTTGTGCATTCTCGTTTTTTGCACCACCAAATCCACGTATCCATTCAAGCGTACCTCCTGCATCGTATTTGGCTACAAACACATCTGAAGAACCGTTGTTGTACAAAACAGGTGTTCCGCCAATAACAAGTGTATCGTAAAAATTACCAACCACATAACTGTTGTTGGACGCATCGGTAATAACTGATTTTATTGATGTATTGGTCGAATCTGTTCCACCCTGTACCCATTGCCAGGCATAGGGTTGGGCATTTACATTTATTTTAAAACATAAAATTAAGGCAAAAAGAAAAAGACATTTATTCATATTTCTTAATTCATGGTTCTTAATTCAATCAATGAATTAATTATTTCTGAAAACATGAACCGGGTAATGCCTGGTCACATCTTTACCACCGTAAACACCGTTCACCAAAATAAAGTATGCACCATCAGGAACATCGGCACCACTTTTATTTTTTCCATCCCAGCTAAAATACGGGTCGGTTGTTTCAAACATCAATTGTCCCCAGCGGTTATACACCTGCACAGTAAGTGAATCATAACAATAATTCACCAAACCATCAAACCTGAAAACATCGTTCAACTTATCGCCATTGGGTGTAAATACGTTTGGAATTACATCTACATTTCCTGGAGGTGGTACAACTTTTATGTTTGTTTGATCCGATAAAAATGTACTGTCACCAAAACAACCAATTCTGAATGATTCCATCACCAATGGGTAGGTGAATTCTTCAATATCGTCACACTCGGTTTGCCAGCAATAATGAAAGCCCAGTCCGCCAATACCGTGATAGGCACCTCCACTAACCGTAGGTGGAGCCAGTATTACACTGTCAAAATCACCAATGGCATCGCTCCAGTAAAAATACTCATACATGGTTGGACTTGTTGATACAGGTGTTGGTTGTGTCAATACCGCGCCACCCACAAATGTTACGCTGTTCACCAGTACATGCACCGTATCACTTGGGTCGGTGGTTAAAAGCACAATGTCAAAACACGGTTGTTCACGTGCAACTACCTCAATGGTATCAGGCATTAACAAAACCTGTGAGGGCAAAGGCTCAGGATTTACAAAAAGTGTAGTGGTTTGATTCAGGAAATTGGTATCGCCACTGCAACCCAGTGAAAATGCCGCTACATCCAATATGTAAGGGTTTCCAACAATGTCTTCACAGCTTGTTTGCCAACAATACTGTAAACCTATGGCACCTACACCAAAATAAGCACCTCCGCTATAGCTGGGTTTAGGCAGTACAATGCTGTCAGGTAAACCAGTTGTTTCATCGGTATAATAAAACTGGTAGGTAGTATCCGGACTGGTTGAAAAAATAGCCGGCATGCCAATGGTGGCCCCGTCAGCAAACGTAACCGGACTCGAAACTAAAATGGAAATTGTATCGGTAGCATCGGGGTCAATTACCACTATATCCAAACAACCGGCAGTGTTCACTGCAATACCAACAGTATCGGGCAACATAATTTCAGGAAAATCATCAAACACACAAGGTAAAACGTAGTACTGTATATCGCGTATTGAACGGCTAATTCTAACACCGCCACGGTATTCATCACATTGCAGCGCAAACGTGTATACACCTGACCCGGTAGGGTATGATGTAATTACACCCGTAGCCCCGTCAACTGACATGGATGGGGTGCCACCAACAATATTGGTAAGGTTATAAGGCGTTTGCCAGTTAATAGGAACAAAAGGGTAAGTACCGGCAGGCCCTGCTAATGTGGCCGATGTGGCCGAGGTTCCTGAACCGGCAAGCGGATCAATCAATGTAAACACCAATGAATCTCCGTCAGGTTCGTTCACATTCCAGTCAATTAAGTTCTCAACCCCATTGCACAGGTAACCGGTAGCAGGGTAGGGACCAAAATCAGGTGTTGTGTTTTGCAAAGCCGGGTCAGGAATTGAAATGTAAAACGTCATGGGTGTACTTCCGGGTGCTGCCAGGTTTTGAATACTACCGTTACGGCAACAACGTTCCCAGGCAAGGTAATAGCCGTTTGGATTATCGGCAAGCGTTACAACTGACTGGTAAAAACCCTGTTCAAGGCAAATGCCCGGTGGAGTATAACATTCATCACCAAGTACAATGGGTGTTACAACAGGGGCTCCCATGTTAAATGAGTACATAATGGCATGGGTCACATTATCACGTACCGTAATCGTTGGGTTGTCAAAACCTGTGGCACTGCTACAGTCCCTAAAAAGTTTAAGGGTAACCCTAAAATCATTTCCCGAAATCCATTCAACACGAAAATCGCCACCGGCAATGTGTGAGCTCAGTGCTTGTTTGTGAAATCCAAAAATTACCAGTGTAAGAATCAACAGTCGTTTCATGTCCAATGTTTTAATCATAATTGCGTTGCGGGTTCGATACAAAAATACGTTATATACCTTATCTAGACTGTAAAATGGTACAAAAGGTTGCAGCAATAAAATTAACTAAAAAACTTTGAAATTCAATAGCTTACAAAATGAAAGCGAAGTATAAATAAGTGTTTTATTACTTTTTTTAGCGGCAACGCTGCCGGTTGTCCCAATAGATTTCTGAATTCGTAAATAGTCATTACCCAGGTGAGGGTTATTATAGCTACATGCCTGTACTCAAGAATATCATAAAGTTAGGATATATTGGAGTTGTTCCGACAGATTTACTTTTTGGCGTCACGTTCGTGCTGCAGATGGCTAGCCAGCCGCAACAAAAAAAGGCTGTTGTCAAAATTTTCTATACCATAAAAATCGGCAGGTAAATATTTTTTCAGCGCCTTTGAAAGACCTAAACTATTTGTAAAAAAATGGCGGCCCTTGAACTCAACATTCCATGGCAAATACCATGGTCCTGCATAATCATAATAGGTTTTATATATGGTTAATTCATCGCCATTTGAATTTATAAATTCCATGCTAAACCAGCAACTAGTAGTACTATAACCATAATCACCTCCATGACCAAGTATTTTATCAAGTGTAAAAACTGAAACGGTGTCAAGGTGTTTTGCCACCTCCCTGTAAAAATTCAAGTCAGGTTGTTTATTTCCAAAGTAATCACGGCCTTCCTTTTTTAATTCTCCAACCAACTTATCAAGTCCTTCTATGTCTTTTTCGGTAATACCAAATTCGCTTATAGCAGGTATGGTAAAAGGATTGGCATTTATACCGGCAAGTATTGTTTCCAATTCCCCTTTCGGTATTTTTGCACTAAAGGCTTTTACGGTATCACCCCCCATTTCTGATTTGACTATTCCTGAAGCCTCCAATAGCTGGTTAACGGTTGCATTAAAATTTACTTCATTCTGAACATAATGATAACAGCCCCGTGTACCCGCGTTTATTTTCACCTTGCTTATTGCCGATTTTGTAAACTCTTCAAGCGGCTTTGTAAATTGGTATTTCACCGGTTTGTCATCACCCAGCGAGTACAGGTAGTTTTCATACCCATCCCACAACAAAACGGTACTATCACCCATGAGTTTAAGGTCCCAGATACGAAATTCGAATGAATGAATGCGGTACCAATCTTTTGCCTCATTGCCTGTTGATAAAAACAATTCCGAACCGTCAGCGCCCCAATAAAACTGACTGGCTTTAGCAGTTATTTTTGGTTTTTGTATTGGATGATCAGTGGTATACGGTTTGGTTTCAAAACAGCCATTTTTATCCAGACGCGCCATTTTACCCGAACCATTTATAGTATATAACGAACCATTTACCAATTGAATTCCCAACGGGTAAAAGGGTAGGGCATCGTTAAACATTTTTTTTGGGTTAATTGGGTCGGCACACGCCCATACATACTTTTCCTTATCAATCAAAACCAACTGATCATTGTCGGAGTCTAATGTAAATTCAATCACGTCCAATTTGAATGGTTTCCAATCAATTTTTCCCGTATCGGTATAAAATACATGTGTATTTTGTTCAACTACAAGATAGTTTTTCCATTGCAAAATATTATTGATGCGGTCATCACTATATCCTGAACCTTCATTTTTATATTTACCCTGGTCGGCTGGTGTTTTTATTTTTGAGTAGGTTTTCCAGTTATTGTGCGTAATATTTATATCATTGTGTAACGCACCTGCAATACCATACTTCCCATTAAGCATAAATATTCTTGCCATACGGGTGTTTGAGCCATAAGGTGAATTCAGTTTTTTGAATGAACCTCCAAAATCATCGGAGTAAAAAATATCACCCGATGAACCACCCATCCACGCACGGCCATTTTCACCTACGTAAACATCATATATCCATCCATCGCCTTTAAATGTTTTGGCCAACCATGTTTTACCCCCATCATGCGTAAGGTAATACCCATTCTTGGCTCCCTTTCCAATATACCCTGTGATGATAGCCGTATCCTTGTTGAAAAAACTTACCCGGTCAAGGTGATCACCGTTCGTTGATAAAACATCCTCTTTTTTATGATCAAAAGGGGGGGCACAATAATGCCATGCATCTTTAATACTATTGGTATAATAGGCCTCCTGTAATGCGGTTACTATCCATAAAGCTTCATTGGGTGCGACCGATATATCGTTTATACGGCCACTTATCTCCAAGTCAGCACGCGTGTCCCGCTGCTGACCATGTGCAACATGAAAAAGCAAAAAACAGGAACATGAAATAAATAAACGCATAAGGTTTGGTTTTACCTAAATATAAGTATAAAAACGGTGAAAAAAAGCAAATATTGTTAATGTTACGGGTTAGCGTTTATGCGATTTTCCCTTGGCAACTGCCGGGGCCGTCCACGGGTCATCAGGCCAGCTGTGTTTCGGATAACGCCTTTGCAATTCCTTTTTGGTTTCAAAATACGCATTGCTCCAAAAGCTTTTTAAGTCGCTGGTAATTTGCACCGGTTTATACCCGGGCGATAACAGGTGAAGCACTAACGCAGTTTTACCGTTGTTTATGCGCGGGGTATCAGCCAAACCAAACACTTCCTGCAAACGTACGGCCAAAACAGGCGTAGCCCCATTGGCAAAATATTCAATGCGTATGGCCGACCCACTTGGAACTTCAATTTTGCCCGGTGCCAGTTTTGCCAGCTCCTGCTGTTTTTCCCAATCTAAACTTTGCAGCAGCGCCTCGGCCAGGTTTATTTTCTTTAAATCATCGGGGCGTTTTACATTTTCCAAATAAGCACCTAACCATTCTTCATTGTTTTCCAAAAGGGTAGTGGTGCCAACATCGGCAAAACTATCCTCGCCATTCCATTTGCGCAGGCTCATGATGCGGTTTTGCAATTGCACCATGGCATCGTCAAACTCCAGTAAGGTTGTTCCCTCGGTTTTTATGGCATTGCTTATGGCTTTGGCAATTTGCTGTTTGTTGGGTGCGGGCAGGGGTTGTGATTTTAAAACAATACTGCCAATGCGTAAATCTTTGGTAGCAACAACTCCGCCTTTGCGCGTGTCCCAGGTAATAATTTCCTGTTCTTTTACCAATGGCAATAAATCTTTGGGGTTGAGTGGGGCAGCCATAAAAATTTTTCCCAAACCATCGCGCATGTCCATGTGCGCAACAGCCAACCAGGGCTCATGCGCCAAATCATCTTTATGCCCGGCAGTGGCAATTTTACCATTGGCCAATTGGAACTGTGCATTGTTGCCGGGGCGTGCGCTGGCTATGCGTTCAGGATAGGCAAATGCCAGTAACAAACCCGTTTCAAAATGGTCAACTGCATCATTGCTAACATCAACATTCAACAATTTGCGGTATGACTGGGCAACTTTTTCAATTCGCCCCAAACGGTTTCCCATGCTGTTGTTTTGCCTTGACCTGCGTAAGGCCTCAACCCGTAAGTTCAAATCAATGCCCGAATCTTTGGGCAAAGGATCTCTTTCTTCCAGCACAGCAGCAATGTCAGTAGCCAGTTGTACACTGTTGTCTTTTTGTGACATCAATAACATATGGGCCAAACGCGGGTGGCAGGCCAATGCGTGAATTTGCTTTCCGTGCGCTGTAATTTTATTGTTTTCCAATGCACTTAACTGGTGCAATGTTTCGGTAGCCTGCTGCAAACTTGCTTTGGGCGGTGCACTTAACCAGGTAAGTTGTTGTATATCCTGTATTCCCCATTGGGCCATGTCCAAAACCAAAGCGGCCAAATCGGCTTCCATAATTTCAGGAATGCGGTGTTCGGTTAAGCGCTCATGCGTTGCTTTTGTCCACATGCGGTAACACACACCTGCACTTAAACGCCCGGCACGGCCGGCACGCTGGTCGGCACTGTCTTTTGAAATGCGCACCGTCTCAAGCCGTGATAAACCCGAAGCCGGATCAAATTTGCTGGTGCGTGCATAACCGGTATCCACCACAATTTTAATTCCTTCAATGGTCAAGCTGGTTTCGGCAATGCTGGTGGCCAAAACAATTTTACGCTGTCCATGTTTATTGGGCATAATGGCCTGAAATTGTTCGTGCGGGGGCAGCTGCCCGTATAAGGGATGAATGCGAAACTCTTTTAATTGTGCTTTTAAAATTTCTTCGCATTTGCGTATTTCGCCTTCGCCCGGTAAAAAAACAAGGGTGTCGCCTTCGTTTTCCTGAACCGCTTTAAAAACGGTACGTGCAGCCAGTTCGGGCAGTAAAAACGGGTCGGCTTCACCGCTGTAAATTACATCAACCGGGTACTGGCGGCCCTGGCTGGTAACTGCGTGAGCTCCCAGCAGGTTAGTAAGTTGCGGCATGTTTAGGGTGGCACTCATCACCATGATGCGTAAGTCGGGGCGCAATACCTGTTGGGCTTCACGGCAAAGGGCCATGGCCACATCGGCATGCAAACTGCGTTCATGAAACTCGTCAAAAATTACCAGGCCTACACCTTCAAGTGCATTGTCATGGTGTAACATGCGGGTTAAAATTCCCTCGGTAACTACTTCCAGTTTGGTATCGGGGCCTACCTTGTTTTCAAAACGTATACGGTATCCAACCGACTGGCCTACAGGTTCGCCTAACAAGTCGGCCATGCGCAGGGCAATGGTTTTTGCAGCCAGCCTGCGTGGTTCAAGCATGATAATTTTTTTTCCCGAAAGCCATGTTTCTTCCAGTAAAACCAATGGAAGTAATGTACTTTTACCTGCACCGGGTGGTGCATTTATAATGAGTGTGTTTGATGTTGACAGGTGTTGTTTGACCTCACCAATAATTTCGGTAACGGGTAAATTGGTACTATATGGATCAAAGGTGTGTGACACAAAAACCGGGGCAAAGATAAGGCATGTTTAAAGGAAGTATCATTTATTTATGGGTGTTATGCACAGTTGTTTTTGCATCGTGCGGTGATTCGTTACCCAAGAATGCGTGTGACTGCCGTGAAAAATCAACCGCATTGAATGATGAAATTCATGAACTTGACAGTAAGTTACAGACCTTTACTATAGTGACAAGGCAAACCTATAAAGAAAAAGTGCGTGAGCTTATTGAAAAGGCAGTGTATGCCGATTCGGTGCAGGTGCATTGCCGTAAAATATATAAACGCGACAACAATTATTGTATGGAAAAAAACACTTCCTTTTGGGATTGTGGTGAATTCATTGTAATTCGTAGCGAAGAGTTAAGGCAAAAATACACAGGAAACTGGGACAAGGATTCGGTAAGGTTAACCTTACTGAATGATCCTGAAAACCCCGCCAGTTTGCTGGCTTATTTGAACCGTGAAAAATATGGAACCTGGCCGGTATCGTATGGTCCGTATGGGAACAACGTTGATTCAACCAATAATAACGACACACTTTTTGTAAAACGTTTTGCCATACGCCAGGGGCAAAAAACAATTGGGGTGTTTAAGTCGCAAAAACATGCCCGGGATTACATACAAACAGCAAAATTACAAGGCGTTACCATTGCCGACACGTTTGTTACCGTACGTGATACTGTTCAAGTTTTTCCACGCATGTGGAGTTCAAAACAGTTTCGGAAATCAACGTAAGTGTTGTGGTAAATTAGACCAACGGATTTCATTGTGAACGGGTGGTTCTTAGCAATACTCAGCTTTTGGCAACTCCTTACGCAATTCAAGCAGAAGGTTATTTTTATCGGGCATAATGCCTGAAAAAAACAAGTAACAATCCTGCAGCGGGTAGCCGGTTATGTGAAGCCTTTTTTGATTAATGGGCGAAACCGTTATGAGCTGGGTAGTTTTATGGTTTTCGGTATTTTCCTTAAGTTGCCTGAATGAGGGGTCCATGGCAAGGGCCGGAAAGTAGTCCCACATATTTTGGCCAATCAAATTTTCGCGCACAATTTTAAGATTATCCTCTACAAATTTATTGACATACATGTATTTCCAGGTTTTATCGGTAACATAAACCGAATGCTTAAGCGTATCAAATTCTGGTAAAGGCAATGTAGAAAAACTATCGTACTTCACTGAATCAAACTCATCAAATATAGTCATATATAAAATTATTCAAGTAGTGTTCACTACCTGAGGTTCCGTGGGTAAAATTAGTTTAAATATGCCTTTGTTTTTTAAAAAAATCGACCAAGGTTTAAACAATCGCTTAAACTGAATCGTTTAATTTTTCCAATTTATTAAAAAGCTTATTTACGGTATACAGGCATACATACGAAAGAAGATCATGTTCTTGAATTGAGAAAAACCAACATGTTTTTTTTTGATGAATTAAAATGAACCCATAAAAAAAGGGCCCCATTGCTGGAGCCCTTTGTATATATACCTGCAGAAATTTATTTGGTAACTACAATTTTGTAGCGGCCATTTATTCCCTTGCCGGTTTCCTGAACAAAGTAAATACCATTGCTCAGGTTATCCATTTTAAAGGTATAGCCGTTGCCGCTGGTCAATTCAAACGTATGCAGTAACTGGCCAACCTGGTTGGTAAGAGTGAACTTGCCTTGTGACGAAGCCTGAATAGTAAAGCTTCCATCATTCGGATTAGGGAAAACAGTCACTACACTTGTATTTGCCATATCATTGATGCCAACACTTGTAATTGACACGCAGGCCGATGTATCGGTACAACCACCATTGGTTATAATAACAGCATAGTCACCGTTGCTGGTGGCTGTATAACTTTGGTTGGTTGAAGTGCCTGATGCATTTGTATAAGCTGGACATGTTACCCATTGGTAAGAAGTTGCACCCGCTAAGTTAGCGCTTGCAGTAGCTCCACTTAAATTAGTGGTTACGTCTGGCAAAGGATTAACATTCACTGTGATTGCTGTCCGGCTTCCTTCGGCACAGGTACTATCCTGCACAAAATAGGTAGCCGCCCCCGTTAACGCAGGTGTTATAAATGATGAACCGCCTCCCAGGTAGGTACCACCTGTAGCCGCATCATACCAGCCAAGTGTTCCGGTACCGGTTGCCGTAAGCGTAGTTGTTTCGCCTGCGCAAATTGTCAGGTCACCTGCCGGGGTTGAGTTAGTTGGTGCTGTAGGTGCAATACATTGTTCAAAATAATAAAAGCTGCCGTCAGAAGCTCCCGCCATAATATCCAGGTCTCCATCGCTATCAAGATCTTTTACTGCAACATTTGTATACAATGATCCCACATCAGACAAACCGGTAAATGCACTAATAATAGGCGTGCTAAAAACCGGAGCTACAGCGGTACCTGTGTTTTCAATGAAATAAATTTCACCGCCACCTTCACCGGTAAATAAATCCATGTCACCATCACCATCAATATCACCAAAGTCTGGAGCTATGGCGCTATCCCATGAAGCAATAGCTACCGCTGGCGCAGCAAAAGCCGGTGCAGATGCAGTACCGGTGTTTTCATAATAATACAAATTACCATCATCATCGTTTCCTACAAACATGTCCAGGTCATTGTCGCCATCAATGTCAACCAAAACCGGATCACTGTACTCAGCATTGCTGTATGTATACGTTCCATAATAGCCATAATACGTATATGACGGGATTGTAATGCCAAATGGATTTGTCATGGGTGCGGCAAATGTTGGTGCAGCTGCAGTTCCTGTATTTTCAAAATAGAAAATATTGCCATCGCTAAGTGATCCAACCATCATGTCAAAATCACCGTCACCATCAAGATCACCAAACGTTGGTGTGTTGTAGTAGCCAGCAGATGCGCTAAGGCCAAATGAATTTACTGAAGGCGCTCCAAATGCCGGAGCCGAAGCGGTTCCTGTGTTTTGGAAATAAGTGAAATTACCGTAATAATTATCACCGGTCATGATGTCTAAATCTCCGTCACCATCAAGGTCAGCAAAGCCCGGTGCCGAAAAACCATTTACTGAAACCAATCCATAAGGATTTGTGGTCATTGGTATAAAGGTTTGGGCATTGGATGAGTTGGCACTTAATGTTAGGGCAAGTGCACCAGCGGCTGTTGCCAATTTTGTTCTTTTCAGGACATCTAAAAGAAATGATTTCAGGCGTTCAATACGCTTTGTCAAAAAGTCCATTTTGATGCCCGATTTAGAGCCGGCCCCCATTAGTCGCGAACGTTTGCGCACATAACGCTTATATTGCTTAAGCGCTTGAGGTGCAGTAAGATGTAAATTTTTCTTCATTATATGTGAGTGTTGATTAGTTACTAATTTGAATTAAGTGTTTTCAGTTGGTGATTTAGGTGTAGCCCAAAATGTTGCACCGGGTATGGATAAGGAATATTTATGTATTTCGTTGATGGTATTTAAAATGCCCACTTTGGTATCTCCGGCAATTAGCTGCAAGTCGTAAATTTCGTCCACACTGCTTTTGAATTTTATGGATCCTACATAGGCTTTGGTTGGAATGTGTAAAATTTTAATTCCAGCCTCGGAGGCTTTTTCGGCAAATGGAAGTTTAGCAAATGTGCTGGAGTTTTTACGGAGTTTTGACATGCCTACAAACATATAATCGTCAACAATGGCTATTCCACGTACAAAACCTTCAAGGTTGCGAATGACTTCATACGATTTGTTTTTTACGTCAACCCTGATCACATCACCCGATGCCGAAAGGGCCATGTAAAGTTCACCCTTGTAAAGCCTTGGGGAGTGTGGCATAGGCAGATCCTTCAAAATAATTTCATTTGTTTCAACGTCCATAAGGATGCCGCCTTTTTCAATATTTCCACGCCAGCTTTGCGTTGTATTGCCCTGGCCCAATGCCGTAACATACTTCGGTTTTCCATTCACCAGGGTTAGTCCGTTCAAATGGCACCTGTCCTGTGAAACAAGTTCAGTTATGAATGGTGGGGTCCATTTCGGTATAAAACTGTAGTCGTCATTGATCAAACAAAGGCAGGAAAAAGAGGTGTTAATGGCCCATAAACCATCAACCCCAAATTCCAGGTCATGCATATCCACATTTCCGGTATAGTATGTTGCCCTTGGCACAAACAAGCTGGTGTATTTACCGGGTTGGTTGGGGTAGTGTGTACCAAGTTCAGGAACATTTACAAGTTTAATGATCTCATCACGGGTGGCAATTGCCATGCGGTTCCCGTCAACGGCTATACCCATGGCTTTGTTAAAGGTCCTGGGAAGTACGTTTAACTGATGTTCATTGGCAGCGCTCAATAAAATTACCTTACCAGCCTGGTATGTACTTAAGGCCAAGGTGCAGTTCAATTTTAGTAAAAGTTCAGGCACCTGTGGTGTGAACTGGCAACTGAAAGGTGGTGTAACTTTATCCAAGTGGGTTTCCATCGTATAGGGGTAACAAGTTAGTTAAAAAGTTTATAAGCAGTTGTTAATTTAGTGCAACGGCTGAGCTGAATTGCCAAAACAAGTTTGTTAATAAAACCCAGTTGCAAATTGAGGTTTAACCGGTATAGTTAATTCAGGCAAATGAAATGTGTTTAAATTCAAAATTAGTACACAAGTTACTGATTTACAAATTTAAATATATCTTATAATTTATATTATGTTAAATAGGTTAATGCGAAAATTACCTATCCCCTGGTTTTGTTCAACCACCGTTTTACAGTAAGTTTACCACACATTAATACCAGTTAAAATGAAACGTATTTTATGCATTGCTTTCTTACTTGGTTTGGTATTTACGGCCTGCCAAAAAAACAAACCTGAAACCGAAAAGGATTTTAAGAAAGCCCTCAAAAAATACCTTTGCAGCCATACATGGTTGCTTGACCTGGATAACCTGGAACATAAAAAAGCCAACCAAGCCAGCTACTATTTTTCCGATAAGCCCATTGCCTTTTACACATTTAAAAACGAAAAAAACACCTACGAACTTAAGTACACCAACCAGTTAAACGATACCGTTGTTGAAATTGGAACCTGGTCAGTTACCACTCCAATCGTACCCTGTACCTGCAGCCAAATGCTTATACCTACAATGGAAGTATTTGGGCCAAACCCCCTCACAATTACTCATTTATAGTGAGCAAGCTAGACAATACTTCATTTTACCTTTCCATCCCATATGAAGGAACACAAACAATAATAAATGCCGAAGGTGCCCCTGAAGCCGTAACAACTATCCTTTACGATAAAGTGTATTTCTGGTACATTTTGCCTCCCACCGAGTCGTCTGACAAACCGGGTTGTTAAAAAAACGCCCCGGCTTTACCTCGTTACAAGATTAGCCGGAGCGTACAAACAGAAATCAGAAATTTTACAGCCGAATAAATAAACCACAGCGTTACCTGAGTAAACCCAGGGAACCTGGGAATTCTTAGCCAATTCTGGCATACCTCTGTTTTCTCTGTGGTAAAAATGCGCCTACTTTATAACTTCCCTAACACTTACGCAGTCGCCTGCCTGTATCTTAACCAGGTAAACTCCACTTTCAAAAGCACGTAAATCGGCCTTGAATTCATGCCAGCCGGCACCTTGAATGAAACTACATAAATCGATAATTTTGTGTCCGCTAAGATTAAATATCTCAATTGTTACTTGAGATCCTTTTTCAAGGTTGTACCGGATATTTACAAAGTCTGAAACAGGGTTTGGAAATACGTTAACATCAAGTTCAGCCACTGCATTTTCATCAATGGCACTTGCCGTCCCAAGGGTTTTTACAATGCCGCTGTTGGCTACACAGTACCCTTTTCCGGCACTTGGAAAATGAATTCCCGTAAACAACTCGGTACCCATACCGGTGTAACTATAACTGGTGATCCAGCTCGTTCCGTTGTACTTTAATATATATCCTTCACCACCAAAACCGGCACTTGTTGCGGCATAAGCCAGGGTGTTGCTTATGGTATGCACACCGTAAACATGAAAACTGTTATCGGGTAAACTTGTGCTGTGCTCGTTCCAACTGCTTCCGTCCCACTGGTACACTTTTGAGCTTTCGCCTGTCATAAACCCGTTTGATGTGTTATTGAATGAAACCGAATAAAGGTTAATCAAACCAGCCGATGCCGGATTACTTACATTTGACCAGTTGGCACCATCATAATGCAATACACGACCTGATGAGCCAACAGCCCAACCATCGCTTGAACTTATCATGCTCAAATCATTAAACGTGTTGCTGTAAATTGAATTGTCCATTTGGGTTGTCCATGAACTTCCTCCATCGGTCGTCATCATAATACGCCCCCAATCGCCCGATATCCACCCCTCTGTTGTGGTTAAAAAGTGTACGCCAAACATGTCTTGCGAAAAACCAATGCTTAGTGTTGACCATGTTGTACCGTTGTATTTTAAGGTCTTTCCACCATTGCCCACGCAATACCCGCAGGTTGAATTTACCATAAACACATCGTTCAAATCGTTTGTGGTTCCACTGTTTTGAAGTGTCCAGGTTGACCCCGCATTGGTTGTGTGAATTATTTTACCCTGGCGTCCAACGGCCCAGCCTTCGTTGTTGTTAATGAAATGAACATCGTTCAAATCGTTGGTAATACCGGTTGTCAAATCGGTCCATTGCGCACTTGCCGGGTACATAACCAGTACCATAAATGCTGTTGTTAATCGTTTAATTGCCTTGCTCATAATAATTTGTTTTTAGTTTGTTTGTTTTAAAATTTACTTACACCAGGCCTGGTGGCATAAGCGCAATCAAAACTACGGCCACGTGTGCCAAAACTTAAATTTTGAAGGGGTACATTAAGGGGTACAAAGGTGTAAATGAGTGAACTTGAGTAGTAGTAGCACACGCTGTAGCCGTTGAGGAAACTCCGTTTTGAGCTGCTTTTTTTGATGTGTTATAGATGGACCTGTAAACCAATCCGGGGGCAGAATTTTTTTACCAGGAAAAAGATAGACATTGAGTTCGACCCGATCCGGGGTCGGGGATTTATTGCGGAACTTGTGTAATAACGTATGACCCCGCTCGGGTCGGATTGAACCGCTCATGTTTTTGCGGTTTCTTGCGAGCAACTTTAGCCACCAGGTAAAACCTATGTGAAAAAAAAGTTGCGGCCGTTGTGTCGTGGCGAGAACTATATGCTTGCCAAAAAATCTGCGTATTTCTGCTGTTTCTGCGAGCGACTTTAGCCACCTGAGAACGGATAGCGAATAACTCACCTTCTTGATCGCGGAGAACGATTTACAGTTTCCCAATAACTTCTTCCAGCTCCTCCTCCACCTCCATGCCCATTTTT
>DATGXI010000175.1:0-5883 GCA_035299065.1 Flavobacteriales bacterium | reverse complement strand
CCCCACAACCCATCCTCCTTTCCCAAAGGAGGTGGCCCAATGACACTAAGATTTAAAGTAAAATTAATGGCCGGAGCAAACATCCGATATCAATCATACCCCACAACCCATCCTCCTTTCCCAAAGGAGGTGGCCCAATGACACTAAGATTTAAAGTAAAATTAATGGCCGGAGGATTCCGCACCTACACCCTACCCAAAGTAAGTCATACTCTTTGCGAACCTCTCAGCAACTCTGCAAGAATTAAAAATCTGCGGGATTTGCGGGATCTGCGAAATCTGCGCGCAATTTTATTGAAAAACCTCCGCGTCCTCTGCGATAAAATCTCTGCTAACCCTGTGGTTAAACCTGGCAATACTTTGCACGCTTTTCTTCTCTGAGTCTTTGCAAGAATTAAAAATCTGCGGGATTTGCGGGATCTGCGTGCAATTTTATTGAAAAACCTCTGTGTACTCTGCGGCAAAATCTCTGCTAACCCTGCGGTTAAACATCCGGAAATATCTTCCCCGGATTCAAAATCCCATTCGGATCAAACAATTTCTTAATCCCTTTCATGATATCAAGCGAAACTTTATCAAACACAATGGGCATGTAATTTTTTTGCACAAAACCAATGCCATGCTCACCCGAGAGCGTTCCGCCTAATTTTTTTGTCAACTCAAATAATTCAGTAATCCCTTTTGGCAATTCATTCTTCCACACATCATCGCTCAAATCACCTTTAATAATGTTTATATGCAGATTCCCATCGCCAGCATGGCCGTAACAAACACTTTTAAAACCATATCGGGCACCAATGGATTTTACCCCTTCCAACAATGCCGGTAATTCATAGCGTGGCACTACAGTATCCTCTTCCTTGTAAATACTGTTTGATTTTACAGCCTCTCCTACCCTGCGTCTCATTCGCCATAACTGGTCTTTTTGCTCAGCCGTATCGGCAAACAACACTTCATCGCATTCATAATCCTGCATGATGGCCACAATTTTTTCGGCAAGCAGATACAAAGGTTCCAGTTCAAATCCATCCACCTCAATAAGCAAATGCGCCATATGATGTGGCTCTACTTTTATATTTATACCATCAACGTATTTTAATGTCCAGTCAATGGCATCGCGTTCCATAAATTCCATGGCCGATGGTGTAATGCCCGCTCTGAAAACTGCGCTCACGGCTTTGCACGCATTTACCGCACTTTTAAACGGCACCAGCATCAATACATTTTGAGAAGGATAAGGAATTAACTTCAACACAATTTTTGTGATCACCCCCAGTGTACCTTCGCTGCCAACCATGAGCTGGGTTAAATTATAACCTGTTGAATTTTTCAACGTGTTTGCACCAGTCCATACAATTTCACCTGTTGGCAAAACTACTTCAAGGTTCAACACATAATCTTTGGTAACCCCATATTTCACGGCACGCGGTCCGCCTGAATTTTCAGCAATGTTTCCACCAATAAAACATGAACCGCGGCTGCTTGGGTCAACCGGGTAAAATAAATTTTTATCAATTACAGCTTCCTGCAAAACCTGGGTAATGACACCTGGCTCAACAATCACTTGCAAATTTTTTTCGTCAATGTTCAGAATTTTGTTGAACTTTTCCATTGACATTCCCACGCCACCATGTACGCTTAAGGCACCCCCGCTTAATCCCGTTCGGGCACCAATGGGCGTAACAGGAATTTTATGTGCATTGCAGTATTTTAGGATCTCTGAAACTTCCTGGGGTGTAGCTGGTTTTACAACCACCTGTGGCGGATAATTCAAATCCTCGGTTTCATCGTGGCCATAGGCAATCAAAACATCCTGTGATGTCAATACATTTTCATTCCCGCAAACGGAATTGAAGTAGTTGATATGATCAGCAGCTAAATTCAAGTGCTGATTGATATCTGATAATTAAACATTGATAATTGAACATTGATAATTGATCAATACTTATCCATATTCGGATCAATCTCATCGGCCCAGGCTAAAATTCCACCTTCAAGGTTATACAAATTCTTCAGCCCAAATTGTTTTTCAAGTTGTAAAATAGCGGTAGCACTGCGTTTACCACTGCGGCAATGTACAATTACAGGCACATCATGCTTAAACTTATCGGCATTCTCCAGCACATCAGCCAACGGTATTAATTCGGCACCAAGTGTAGCAATTTCTGCTTCATACTCCTCGCGCACATCAATTAATTTAAACGGTTCGCCAGCATCCATTTTGGCCTTTAATTCTTTTACAGTTATTGAGTTCATTTTTTTTGAAAAGGTTATTCGTTAGTAGTTAATGGTAATTAGGTTTCAAATGTAAACACAGTTGGCATCATGTACCTTGTATGATTACAAAAGCCTTAAACAATTCATTTTATTCGGGTAAATTAACAAATCTGCACGGAGTGGCATTTCAATTTTTTCACCAGTCCAAACCCGATCAAAACTAATCAATTTATTAATATTCAATCAATTACACCACATGGATGACCGGGCTTTTTTCAACACGCCCCACATATTAACAAACCACATTTCCCATTAACCAATTGCCCCTGTAACATTCAGGCCAATAACACGTTAAGAGCACATACAATTTAGTAACTTTGGTTTAATAACAACATGCCGGGTAGCCGTTACATAAAATCATTTTCAACATTCCTGTTTGCAGGGCTTTGTTTACTTGCCTGTGCAAACAGCGTAAGTGCGCAAAAGGTTAGTAAGCCCATTAGTTTTGCAGGTGAGTTACTTGATGCCGAAGATTCGTTAAAGTACTACCTCGACTCGGTTCGCGCCAGTACCGATGATGTTCGCAAACAATACTGGAACAATAAATTTCGCAAAAAAATGGCCCGTACGGCCGAACTTCCCGGGGCATTTGATTACCCGTTTGACAAGCTTACAACTATTGGAAAATTAAGTTCGCCCGATAAGTTTTTCCGCATGTTTAACTGGAATATTGAGAATGCCGACTTAACCCATAGTTTTTACGCATACGTTTTAATTCCATCGCGTAAAAAAAACAAAGTGGTTGAATTGCTTGACCGCTCAAACGGCATTGACAGGCCCGAACCGCAGGCACTTGACCAGCAACGTTGGTATGGTTGCCTGTATTATAAAATCATACCCATGGGCGGCAATAAAAATGAATATACCCTGCTTGCCGTTGACATGAACAACCGCTCGCTCAAAAGGCGCATTATTGAGGTCATGAACATCTCCAAAACAAAAATAAGTTTTGGCAATGCCATTTTTGATTATAATGACAAAACCCTGCGTAAACGTGTAGTGTTTGAACACTCGGCCCTGTGCCAAATGGCTTTGCGTTATGATGAAGAAAACACACGCATTGTATTTGATCACCTTGTGCCCGAAAGCCCGCAAACCGAGGGCATGTATGAATATTATTATCCTGACGGAACCTATGACGCGTTAATATTGGACAATGGGCAATGGCGCTATGCAAAAGACCTGGATGATATTAAAAATCCAAAAAACGGGTTGGATAAATTGTATAATGCTCCTAAAGGTGCCGACCTTGGCAAAAAACAACACGACCGTAAAGGCACGCGTGACCGTAAATTAAAAAGTCCGTATAAAAAGAAAGAGGATCAAAAGTAAACCATGCGTTTTTGCTTAGCTGGTAGTTTCGTTTGTAGTTTATTTTTGGGCAAAACCCAGTCTTTTGAAGAAATTCGCTCCCGTTTAGCAAATTTGTATGATTCCTCAACATTCGTTTGCGATTCAACCGGTTTTTCAAAACTGCCCAACGTTAATTATTTTTGTTCCAAAGGCAATGAGGTGGAAGGCAACTTTTACCACGTTACCGATTTGAATAATGACGGGTTAAACGACCTTATTTATAATGGCCCCTGCATGCCCTATTCGCAAACAGCTATATTCCTCAATAATGGTAAAACACTAAACATGATTTATGACCAGGCAGGTACATTGCAAAAAATAACCCGTACAAAAAACGGAACCTTTGTTGATATACTGCTTGAATCCATTGCCTGCCTTGAAGACAATAGCATAACCCGGCTTGTGATTGGTAAAAAAGGCCTTGTGGCTGACAATACCATTTCTTTTCACCATACCACCACCATAAGCACTGGTCAATTAAAACAAATAAACGTGGGCGGCACCTTGCGCACCACACCTGCAATAGATAATGCTGATCGTGTAAGTAATTGCATTGACGAAATTGTAAAAGGCAACCAGGTCATGCAATTAAAAAACAACAGCGTTGTTACTGAACTTGCCAGGCAAGGCGCATGGAGTTTAGTACTGTATTCCCTTAATAAACATTCAAGCCTAATTGGCTGGATAAAAACGGGCAACTGATTTCTGATTTTATCAGGCTGCACCCCTCGGCAATTATTTTAAATTTTAAATCTTAGATCTTAATCCCTCGGGGCCGCGCTTTCGCTAATAGTCCTCGCTCGTGAGTACACTCCCTGCGGGCTATCACGCTCTATCGCTTGCAGAAAAACCCGGTAAAAAATATTTCCAAAGCATAAAAAGTAAAAACCCCGAACCAACGTCCGGGGCTTTCCTAAAATTCTTCAGCATATATTCATGCACAACTTGTGTCTTGCGTCTTGTGTCTAAAACGACTTCAAATACCACTTCCCGTTTTTCAGCACAAGGTTCATGGTTTCTTTCTTTTCTTTACCTGCAGGGCCAAATTTAATTTCAACCTGCGCTTCGGTACCGTTAATTTCGGTATTTACAACCCCTCCATTGCCAAACCATTCTTTGAACTCCGCCTGGTCTTTTGCATCGGCCGTAGCTACTGAACAAATCTTTTTACAATCACCATCTGCATCATCAGCACAAATTACGGCCAGGCTTTTATAATCACCATTTCCCGCTGCAGTAAAAATACCTTCCACTACTTTTTCAGGGTCGCGTTGATCAATGGGGGCTGCAGGCTCCGGTTCCGGCTCCTGTGTTTCTGTAGTTTCAATTTCAGGTGCTGTTTCCGTAATGGTTGTGTCGGTTTCTTCAGCTTCTTTATCGCCACCACCACAAGCCGTAAAGCTCAGGGCAGCAAAAGCAAGTAGTATTAATTTTGTATTCATAGTTTGAGTTTTTACAAATCTAATGAAAATACACTGTAAAACCATTATACAACTACAGGAATAGTTTACGAAATAATGGGAACAAAAAAACGCAATAGCAGTTAGGGGGTGACAGGCAGGTAACTACGCCATCTTAATTGAACAACGAGTCAACAAACTCGTGTTTATTGAACACCTGCAAGTCATCAACCTTTTCGCCAACACCAATGTACTTAACGGGTATTTTAAACTGGTCACTAATACCAATTACCACACCGCCTTTAGCCGTACCGTCTAACTTAGTAAGCGCTAACGCAGTTACCTCGGTTGCGGCAGTAAACTGCCTGCATTGTTCAATGGCATTTTGACCGGTTGAGGCATCCAGTACCAACAGCACCTCGTGTGGTGTGCCCGGCATTACTTTCTCGGCCGATCGTTTTATTTTACCCAGCTCGGCCATTAAATTTACTTTGTTGTGCAAACGGCCAGCGGTATCAATAATCACTACATCCATGCCCTGGGCTTTTGCACTGCTTACGGTGTCAAAAGCTACCGAGGCCGGGTCAGCGCCCATGCCCTGTGTTACCACCGGTACATTTGCCCTTTCGCCCCATATTTTTAACTGGTCAACGGCTGCAGCCCTAAAGGTGTCACCCGCGCCCAACATCACTTTTAAGCCCTGCTTTGAAAACTGGCTGGCCAATTTTCCAATAGTGGTTGTTTTTCCAACCCCATTTACACCCACCACCATAATTACATACGGGCCATCTACTTTTGGGAGTGAAAAATCGGTTACATCGTGTGAATTGTTTTCAGCAAGCAAAGCCGCTATT
>DATGXI010000174.1:0-8362 GCA_035299065.1 Flavobacteriales bacterium | reverse complement strand
TGCGTGTAATGAAAGTGCAATATGACAAAATCAACGAATTGAACCGTGAAATACAACGCCAGCTTGAGTTATTGCGCAAAGGATCTGAAGAAGACAGCAAGAAACTGGCCGGTGACCTTGAAGTAACGCGCAAGGAGCTACTGGTGAAAGAAGAGTCGTTAAAAATGACCGAACGCGAATTGAATTTACGTACACGTGAATTGGAAGACCGTGAAAAACGCATTAAGGAACTCGAAGCCCTGATTGCAAAAAAAGACGAAGCTGTTAAGGCGCTTCAAAAATTAATTGAAGATGCGTTACTGAGCTTTAAAGACAAAGGTTTGACTGTTGAGACCAAAAACGGCAAAGTGTATGTGAGCATGGAAGCTAAATTGCTATTTGCTTCAGGAAAATACAATGTTGACCAGGAAGGAAAAGAAGCCATTATTAAACTTGCCAAAATTCTTGAATCGCAAAAAGACCTTGAGGTGTTGATTGAGGGGCATACGGATACCGATGCATTAAAATCGGCCAACGTGCCAACTGACAACTGGGAATTAAGCGTGTTGCGTTCAACCTCGGTAGCTAAACTTATGTTGAAGGAAAGTAAAATGGAACCTAAAAAAATAACAGCCGCTGGGCGTAGTGAGTTTTTACCTGTTTCAACCGACAAAGCCAAAAACCGCAGGATTGAAATTATTTTGATCCCGAACCTGGATGAGTTGTACAAACTGATTGACAAGAAATAATTGGCGGCCTGTCTCCAACAAAAATGCTTTCATGAGAAACGAAAGATCTCATTTTTGTTGGAGACACCGGGTCATCGCCTATAGCCTTCGCAAACCTTAAATTAAACCAATGTTCTTCAAAGCTCAGGGCTATTTGGCTCTACCCCTGGCCGACTTGAAAAATTAGTATCTCTAAAAACCATATGAGAAAATTCTTTTTTGCCTCAGTTATTTTAATGGCCGCTGTTTGCTTTGTTGAATGCAAGTCAATGGCCAAAGCTGCCGCACGCTATTGGACTAAGCAACAAATCAAGGAATTTAAGTCAAAATGTAACAATGCTGCTAAAAACAATAAGTTGATTTCAAATGCAAGTGATTTTTGCGATTGTGCTACTGACAAGTTAAGCGAACAATACCATAATTATAAAGATGCTGAAAAATTATCGGCACTGGAAATAGTGTCAAAAGCGCTTGATTGCCGGGAAAACTCAAAATAAACAACCATGAAGTATTTTACCCCTTTATTATTTATTGTTTTTGCTTTTACACTTACCGGTGAGGAAGGCAAATGGAAAGCTGAACTGGAAAAACGTTGCCCCAAGGCAAAAACGGGTGTAACCGTTGAGGCCAATGCAGCGGTAGCCTCGAACAGCAAAATGAAATTAAAATCAAATGACATGATATTGACAATTAGCGAGTCGGTTTACATGTGTGATTTTTTAATTGGTAAAACCAACAGTGTGAAATATGCTTTTTGCAAATTTTCGTATAACAGCAATGGAGCCATGGCGTATGTGGTTGAAGAGCGTATAAGTGATCCTACCTCAACCGGAAGTGAATTTAAGCGCTACGTGCTTATTACACTGAATAAGGAGCGCGAATGGGTTGATCAAAAAGTATTGGCGCAGCAAGGTCAATTTTTCTTCCGTTCGTCAGAGGCCGGCTCCTGTGCCCAAACTGAAGGCGCCAATGCCCTGCGGGTTGAACACAAAGGCAGTTTCACCATTAATGCCGACAATACCCTGACGGTGAAAACCTATACCAAACAGGACGATGTGGATGTGGACGCAAAAAATAAGATTCGTAAAACATTGAATGCCGGTGAGTGGTCAGAAGTGCTGAACACAAGCATTGTAATTGAACCTGAAGGTACAATTGCCGTTAAGGAGTAATTAACAGGCAAACCACCCCGTTTTACTTTAATGAAACAATATTTTTTCAAAATTGTATAACATTTTCTTGTGCCTATTTTACAATTTGGTATACGCCAAATGACAGGCGTTAAATGAACTTTCGAAAGATTTTAAAATGGTTTCTCATTACAACGGGCGTGCTTTCTATAGCCCTGGTAATTTTTGTTACTTTTTTTTTGAAAGGCATACTGGTTAACAAATTAACCAGGGAGCTTAAGCACACCTTTGGCAATTATTACACCTTAAAATACAGCTCCATTGAAACATCGGTTGGACTTAACGGGTTAACCATTACTATTCAAAAACCTACATTTACAAGCGACACAAGCTTGCATGAACTGAATGAAAAATTTCCAGCTTTGTTTTTCAAATCAAATGTGCTCAAAATTGATAATATTTCAGTTTACAAATTACTATTCACACACGACATTGAACTTAAACAAATCCTTCTGAAAAAACCATCGCTCAAACTGGTTACGTTTACAAGAGATACTACTGAACTGAAGGAGGAGCCTGCTTCAAAGAAAAAAAGTGAAAAAAACCTCACCAACTTTCTTTACATAAAAAAAATAAGTATTGAAAAAGGCAACGTGGTAACTTGTAATGCCGGTGATAAAACCGACACCACGTTTTTAGGTATTAACATAGGTGTAAACGTTGAAAACATTGCCGTGCATACCTCCAAATTAAAATCACTGGCGTACGCCCTTGAGGACAAAAACAACTTTCAATTTTCGGTTGAAAAAGCATACTACAAACCTTACCAGGCCAATTACTTGTTTTTCATGGACTCGTTGGAATTAGACGACAGGACCAAAACCATTTCAGCACATAATTTATCAGAATCAACCCTTAAGTCAAAGCATGAAATAAGCCAAAAATCCAGGTTTTCAAAAGTAATTGCCGAAACCAAAATTGGCTATTTTAAAGCCAGCGGCTACAATAAAAAGCAATTCTTTTTATACAATACCATACGGCTACACAGCATGCAGCTTGAAAAAATTGACCTCGAGCTTTTCAGAAATAAACGAAAGCAACTGGATGTAAACAATGAAAAAATGGCCTTGCAGGAAATGTTAACAGGGTTTCCTTTTTCGCTGGTAATTGACACCATTCGCATTAAAAATTTCAACCTCACATTTGAATTGATTGATCACAGAACCAAAACCCCAGTTGAATTTTCGCTTGACGGCATTAATATTTTATTAGCAAATATCAATACCATACCTGGCACACGTGATACCATGGTTTTGTTGTGTAATGGAAAATTCATGAATGCAGCTGCTTTCAAAATGAACCTGTTTTTTCCAGACATACACAAAGCTGACAGCTATTACAATGGATATATTGGCCCCATGCCTTTTTTAACCTTTAATCCCATCTTAGCCAGCTATTCGGGTATACAAGTGGTAAGTGGGCAAATTCAATCGGTTGTTTTTTCAGGCCGATGCAATAAATACGAGAATTTTGGAAGCCTGGTATTTACCTATAAAGACCTTGAAATTGAAGTAAACAAAAAATCGGACAACGGTGAAAAGAAAAAAGGAAAACTGGTTACCATGCTTGGAAACATGTTGCTGAACAGAAACAACCCGGTTAGTGATGACGAGGCTCCACGAAAACAGACCTATTATTTTAAACGGGAAAAATACCAGAGCGATATTGTTTTGTGGATTGGCGGAATTATGGAAGGCGTTAAAAACACCCTTGTGGATAAGGATGTACAGGAAAAAGGCAAAACATTCATGAAAAATAAAAAGAAAAGGGATAAAAAGACTGCCCTGAGCAAAGCCGAAAAATAAAAAAGCCACTCTTTCGAATGGCTTTTTGTGATTTCTTATTTAAAGATATTTCTTAATACACCGAACGATTATCCTCGATCTTGGCTAGCTCACGTATGGCGCTGTACGCATCATTTTGTGCACGCTGGCGCAGCATGTTGGTAAGGTTCTTTTTCATGTCGGTTTTCTCAGTGTCTTTCAAAGGTTGCGCTTCGGTAATTCCGGTAATTACTACCACGTAAACACCGCTTTTGCCTTTTAAAGGAATACTCATGTCGCCCGGTTTGCTCATGGCAAATACCGAACCTATTACTTCATTTTCATATCCCATTGCTTCAGGGAACTGGTTTGATGAGAAGCTTAACTCGCCTTGTTTAATTGGCAGTTTAAGACGTGTTGCCAATTCTTCAAGTGATTTGGCACCTTTCATTTTCTTAGCTTCCTGCTCACCCTTTTTGGCTATTAAAACCTGGGCTTTCATGATCTCTTTAACATCTTCAAATTCAGGAACACCTTTTTCTTTAATGTTATCCAGTTTAATAACAACATACTTGTCGTTAAACAAAACAGGATTTGCACTAATGTCGTTTTCATTCATGCGGTGAATTTCACGCGCTACAAGTCGACCGCCATTGGTACCACCTTTGCTTCCGTTGCCCATGTACATGTTGTTCGGGTTTTCGTCCACGGCTTTCTGGTTCCTTGAAATTTCATTTTTCTTAACCGTAAGGTTCATTTTTTGAGCAACCTTTTGGAATTCGGTTGCATCTTTCATGCCTGACAAAAACTCAACGGCTTTTGCACGCGCTGTTTTATCGGTTTCAGCACCTGGAGTTACTTTTACATCAACAATGGCTGCCTTTACACGTTTTGCTTCACGCTTACCGGTTACTTCAAGTATATGAATACCAAAACTTGTTTTTACAGTTTGCAGGTCGTTCATTTTACCGCCAAAAACAGCTGTTTCAAATTCAGGCACCATGGCACCTTTCGCAAACCATCCTAAATCTCCGCCTTTGTCTTTGGTTCCATCGGTACCAAACTTAGCCGCCATTTCTGCAAAGTTTTTGTTCTTGCGAATTACTCTGATAATACTGTCGGCACGCGGTTTTGTTACTTTTTCATCGCCACGCAATAAAATGTGACGCGCACTCATTTCAATTTCGGTTTTTGTGTCGCGCACTTTTACCACTTTCCAAAATTCAACTCCCGGTTTTGACGGATCTGTTGAAAGGAAAGGGCCAATAATAGTGCCTGAGTCGGCCTTTTGAACCAAGGTGTCAACATCAGCCGGGAACATTCCTGCCTGGCTCCATTGATCGTTGAATACTTTTGTTTCAGCATACAACATTACGTAGGTAGAGTCACTCTTGGCACTTTTAAGTCCCTTTGCGTGATCCTCTGCCCTTTTTCGTGCATCTTCTTTATCGGTTTCACTTGGTTTTAAGTCAAACTCAACCCATGAATATGCGCGTGAACCACCTGCTTCGTATTTTTTCTTGTTTTTATTTTTCTCGTAATATTCTTTGATCTCCTCATCGGTAACCTTGATGGTTGAGTCAGGAATTTCAGCAAATGATTTAGTAATAAAGCGAATTTTGTACTTACGGTTATTAGCAATATGGTTTTGCTGAATTTCGGCACTGGTAACATACAAGCCCTGCTTGATCATGTTAAAGTACTTTCCAATCCTGCGGTTATCTTTAACAGGTGTTTCAAGGTTGTTTACCCACCAGGCTTTTCCTTCAGGACTGCGCTCAATACGCTGGCGCCAAATTTTTACACTGTCAACCGAAAACTGTTGCGTCATACGGTTTTGGAACATGGGCGTACTGCGTACATACTCCTGAATGTTGTTCCCGAAAATAAGGTCATTCAACTCAGCCGGTGTTATTACAAAATTGAAACTTGAAAGTTCCTTGTCAAAAATGATTTTGTTCACCATTTGGTTCCAAACATCTTCGCGTATGTTGTCTTCCTGCTCTGTTGTTAAGTCAGGGTTATTTGCTTTTGCCTGTTCAACCTGTTCAGCAACTTTCTTTTCATACTCCATACGGCTTATTTCGGTGCCGAAAACTTCACCTGCTACAGTGTCATCAGGTCCCTGGCCCTGGCCTTTTCCGCCTAACCAATCACCTAGTATAAAAAGAGCAAGAGTACCGAAGACAACGCCAACTACCAATGTTGAATTACCTCTTATTTTTCCAATAATTGCCATGTGTAAGAATTTAAACTTTTATAATGGGTTGCGAATATACACACGATAATTGAATTACAGCCCCATTTTTTTGAGACTTGGGAATTTTTGATAAAAATCGCCTAAAAAGGTGGTTTCAAAGGGTATTGCCCTTATTTTTACGGCCTTATTCACAAGAATTATGGCTCGTTTATTAACCGGAATCCAGGCAACAGGCATACCTCATTTAGGCAATATTTTAGGTGCTATATGGCCCGGCATTTCCTTATCACAGCAAGCGGGTAACGAAGCTTTTTACTTCATTGCCGACCTGCATTCCATTACCACCGTAAAAGATGCGCAAACCCTGAGGCAAAATACCTATGCCACTGCAGCTGCATGGCTTGCTTTTGGGCTTGATACACAAAAAAATGTTTTTTACCGCCAAAGCCGTGTGCCACAGGTTACCGAATTAACCTGGTACCTCAACTGTTTTACGCCTTTTCCAATGCTGGCCAACGCCCATTCGTTTAAAGATAAAAGTGACAGGCTGGCCGATGTAAACGCGGGCTTGTTTACATACCCCGTTTTAATGGCGGCCGATATTATTTTATACGATGCCCATTTTGTTCCGGTTGGAAAAGACCAGGTACAACACCTTGAAATTACCCGCGACATCGCTTCAAATTTCAATCGCTTAATGGGCGAAGTTTTTATACTCCCCGAGGCAAAAACCGATGAACGTGTAATGCTTGTTCCCGGTGTTGATGGTGAAAAAATGAGCAAATCGCGCAACAACATCATCAATATTTTTCTGCCCGAAAAAGAATTGAAAAAACAAATTGGTTCAATTGTAACTGACAGTACCGACATTAATGATCCCAAAGACCCGGATACCTGCCTGGTTTATAAACTTTACAAGCTCATTGCCAGTGCCGAAGAAACCGAAATCATGGCCAGCAAGTTAAGGGCTGGCGGCTACGGTTATGGGCATGCAAAAGCCGATTTGTTAAATGCCATACTTGTTCATTTTGCTGAGCCACGCAGGATTTTTGATCACTATATAAATGATACTCCCGCACTTGAAAAACAACTAAAAACAGGCGAGGAAAAAGCAGCGGCCATAGCCAACGAAAAATTAAAGCAGGTAAGGGATAAATTAGGGCTGTTAAGCTAAATAATAGATGGCACCAATACATAATTAATTACTTTTGGCACCGTGAGCGAAAAATCCTATTCTATTTCAAAACCCCTTTCACCGGGCGTACGCATAAAGGAATATTTAATCCTTGGCAAACACCGCCTTTCGCTTACAGTAGTTATCTCGGCATTTTTAGGTTATTTGCTTACCGGTAAATTGGTGTTGAATGAAATTTTGTTGCTTACCGGTGGAGGATTTTTATTGACACTTTCGTCAAATGCATTTAACCAGGTTTGGGAACGCGAGTATGATAAGCTCATGCAGCGCACACAAAACCGTCCATTGGTAAAAGGATCACTTTCAGTAACCGAAGCCATTATTTTTGCCATCATTACAGGCGCTGGCGGACTTGTTCTATTATTAATGCTCAACTACCTGAGCTTTATTCTTGGCGCTTTAAGTATTTTCCTTTACGTATTTATTTACACACCCATGAAACGCATAAGTCCATGGGCTGTTTTTGTTGGCGCATTACCTGGGGCAATGCCACCCTTAATGGGTTATGTTGCTGCAACAGGTGACTTTGGTCTTGTTCCCGGCATTTTATTTTTAGTGCAATTCATGTGGCAGTTTCCCCATTTTTGGGCCATTGCCTGGGTATTGGACGATGATTATAAAAAAGCGGGTTATCGCTTGCTTCCCAGCAAGTTTGGCCGAAATAAAACCAGTAGTTTCCAGGTGGTTGTGTATACAATAGGATGTGCTATAACCAGCTTTACCCCATTCCTGATTGAAGTGCCGGGCATTGGCGCCATTACCGCTGTTTCGGCAGCTATTTTGGGTGCTGTATTTTTAAAATATGCATTTGTACTGCACAGCACTGGCGAAATAAAAGATGCGCGCAAACTCATGTTTGCCTCATTTATTTATTTGCCTTTGTTACAAATTGTTTACGTTATTGATTTTTATATATGAGTGCAAGTTCTCAAACCATTGACAACATTACATCGGCAGGCGGTGGAAAATTATTTGTGATAAGCCCCATGAAAGCACGTGCCAAAAAAAGCATGTTGTATTTTTCAATCGTGAGCATGGTTATGCTTTTTGCCGGGTTAACCAGTGCAGTTATTGTTTGCAAAGGAGGAAACTTTTGGGTTTCGGCAAAATTACCGGCTGCATTTTACATTAGCACAACCCTTATAGTTGTGAGCAGTATTTTCATGTTCCTGGCGCAAAAAACAATCCAAAAAAACAATTTCAGCCTTACCAAAACCTTTATGCTTACAGCACTTGTGTTGGGAATTGGTTTTGGCGTTTACCAGTATTTAGGATACAAGCAGTTGGTTGACAGCGGGTATTTTTTT
>DATGXI010000173.1:0-11195 GCA_035299065.1 Flavobacteriales bacterium | reverse complement strand
GATGATGCCGTGGTAACCATTACCACACTTGGCGTCACCCATACACTTACATATGAAGCTTCTTACGGAGTGTATTATATTTTAAATGCAACACTGGGCGTTAATCCCGGCCAAACCTATGTATTAAATGCAAGCGCTCCTGGTTTCACGGCTGTTTCGGCAAGTACAACGGTTCCTGCTACAAATAGTTTTAACCTGCAGGTGAATGAGGTCAGCACTACACCACCCTCTTCTTCCATTGGAACGCCACGCATGTACAAATACGATGTGAATGTGAACTATTTCAACAATTACTATTACCGTTTAGCAGAAAGCTTTTATCATGTAGACACCATGTCAGGAACAAATGACACACTTATTGGAAATTCTTTTGACACATTTTACGATGAGAGCACCGCAAATGGCGGAGTAATTTCAGACCAGGTTGATGCATTTACCGATATTTATGAAGAGCCCTACGGCTACCATTACGGTTTTTATTTTGATTTAATTGTTTCGGGCTACGATTACTTTAAGTTTCACCAGAGCATAAGCAATTATACCGGTGGAGATCCGTTTGCAGAACCAAGTTTGATTTACACGAACATGACAAATGGTTATGGAATTTTTGCAGGTTACCTGAAAGTAACGGTAAAAAAACACTATTAAGGTTAAAGCCATTGAAAAATCAAAAAATTGTCACGGAATTTTTTTCTAAATCTGTGACTCCTGGTATATTTTGGATTCACTACCGGTCTTCATCATTTTCAGCCATTCTATCGCATCTTTTTCAATGGAAAAAAGTTTTGTTGGTGCTGGCGGTTTATTGAATTTAATAAACAGGTTTCCGATGAGCCGTTGCGGCAATGACTTTGTAACAATGGCCTTGGCAATAGCATTGCGGTTTACTTCTTTTGAGGCAGAAGTGGCCCGTGCTTCGCTGGTAATGCTTCCGTTTTTTGGAGCGATGAACAAAACAATGTGTGGCTGATTGCCTGCCAGTTTGCTTTTAGCGGCATTTATTTCCAGGATATCATTGCTGGTTATTTCCGCTTCTTCATCAATTAAAATGCGTATAAACCCGTTCGCAAGGGTTGAAACCGTTGCCTGTTTTACGCGAATACTGGTACCGTTCAAGTGCGCTTTTTTAGAAAGTGAGAATTAGCTTACAACGGTAAAGTTAATTGTTCTTATGAAATAATTAATTGACTGACACGCATACAAACACTTTTTTTTCAAGCTCACATTCGGGACCGGCTAATTATTCAACGTTAATTTTAACCGTTTGGGAAATTCCATCAGCTGATTTGCAATATAAAAGGTACATGCCTTGCGCCAAATTACCTGTGCTAAAGCTGTATGCATTCCCGCTAAAAGGCGCCTGGAGTATTGTTTTACCAGACAAATCGGTAAGTGAAATATGACCGTTGATGACCCTGTCAAATGAAACAGTTATTGGCTGGCCTTGCATTGCCGGATTAGGGTATGTGAGCATTTTTGGCTGAGCCATATTTTCAGTAACACTTGTACCCATTTCACCCTCATTCAGGGTTCCTGAACCTGTAGTTGGAAATGGGTTTCCAGGTTCAATTTCAACACTTGGGGGGAAAATGTAACAAAAATCCTTTACATCAACCGAAAGTGAAACATCAGTTACTGAAAATGAAAGCGGACCAGGTCCTATTTCAGTGGTTGACAAATCACCAATCAACATGGCTGTTCCTGTAGTAGGCGGAATTGTATAGGCCTCTTTCGCTATATACTGATCTGTTGCCCTGCATGGAAAGTCCATAACTGAATTTAATTCAAGTAAGCTGAAACCGCCTTCAGATGTTCCGGGATTGGTAGATGTATTTACAAAGCGTTGTGATCCAAGTTTAGTGAAAACAGGTGCATTGGCATAACAGGTAATACCTGCCAGGCGTTTTGATTTCACAACTTCACCCGAGCCATTTATTAAAGTTAAAATAAGGTCTGGCTGATCATAGTCAAATATATCTCCATCCGAATCCTTTGCCAATAACATGTATTGATCGCCCCCAATAGCCACCGCATCTGTAAATACAAATTCCGACACGGTTTTTTGCCAAAGAATACTTCCATCAACCACTGACAAGGTCATATAAAATCCCTGCGAAGCAGCCAGGGGCCTTGAACCGGCTACTAAAATATTTCCATCATCGCGCACCGTTATTGTTTTGGGATGATTGTATGACGATGCTATATTATGCGATACACTCCAGAGCATATTCCCATTTGCATCAATACGCACAAAACAATTATCACTTTCAGCCTTACCAGAACACACTATACTTCCATCAGCAAGAGGGAGCACATCAAAACCAGGGTTTTTACCACCCATCATTGGATCAGTTTCGGGTGAACCTATAGTCCTGCTCCATTCAAAATTTCCATCTGATGAAAATTGGATAACCTGAAATGAATCATAATAAGAAAGAAACGCAATAAATTTCCCATCTGGTTTTTCAATACATTGTGGGGCCGCATAGCCGCCAGCACCTGGTAAATAAGAATTACGCCAAAGCGGATTTCCATTCTCATCAAATTTAGCAATCACGCCACCATGATAAAACAGTAAAAAACCATGATCGGTCAATTCGGTTAACGCACTTGCCCATGTTAAACCAACAAAATCGCTACCCAGTTTTTTAGCCCATAGGGTGTTAAAATCCGAATCGGTTCGCAGCAATACATTGCCATCACCTGTAAGCAATACCAGGTGGCCACCATCAGAAACTGGCGCATGCGCACTTACCGTTTGACTACTTGTGTGCGGAAACGTTTTGGCCATTAACTGGGCCTGGGTTTTTCCTGCAAACACGAAAAAAAAGATTGTGATAACAGCAATTGGTTTCATAGGCATATGTTTTGGTTGAAGTAAACCTAGTGAATTATTTTGATACTTTCAAGCTTTTTGCTTATTTTTTTGCTGGTTGTTGGTCCTTAAAAACCAGCCAGTTCAAATTTTTATTCGTTGTACCCCCTTGTTCTGCCTTATCCACCCCCGCAATAAATCATCGGTATCGGGATAATAATTTGCCCGGGTTATAATTGATTTTAATTCTTCGGGATCACTTACCTGCAAGCTTTCATCGGCAAAACCATAGCCGGCATATTTTCCGTTTTCAACCAGAATAAGCGATTTTTCACCGGCCATTCTTCCTTTATCAAGCAGCATAAAATTGCCCGATCCCATTTTAAATGATTTCACTACTTCTGCAGCCCGTTTATTGTAATCGTTTACAGATTCATTTTCGCTGCAAATTCCCCGGCATTTTTTTAACTGGTGATTGAAACATGAACTTCCTTTTGGTGTAAGCCCGCAATGCGCCAGGCATAACGCATGCTCATCCATCCAGCTTTCCAGTTTTTCACGTGCACTTGCATAATGCACATAGGCCTGCAACGGATTTTTAGACTCTTCGTAAGGTACAATGTGAAAATTAATGATGCGGTTTTCATCCTCAAACCAATCAATGCAATGGCTAAATACGCTGGCCTTACGCTGGCGGTTGTATTTCGGCTTGTGTTTTTTAATTTCTTCGGCTTCCAGTAACAAGGCTATCAGTTCGCTTCCGGTTTTTACAAAGTCAACATTGTACAAATCATTCAGCATTTTTTTGCCCTTGCTTTCTTTGGTATTGAAATGGCTTACTGCACGGTTATACATATTGGTGCTTTTACCTATATAAATAATTTCCTGTTCGCGGTTTAAAAAATAATACACCCCACATTCTTCAGGAATCTTATCAAGTATGTATTTTTTTATTTTATCAATGCGCGTGGTGTTTATTTCATCAATGCCTTTGTTTTTGTATTGCGGGTTCTGGCTTTTTAACTGTAGTAAAATATCAAATAATTTAGCGGTAGCAACGGCATCGCCTTCAGCCCGGTGGCGCGCATCGTTTTCAATTCCCAGCGATTCACATAAATTACCAAGGCTGTATGAAATGCGTTTTGGCAATAGTTTGCGACTTAAACGAACGGTACATAATTTTTCACGTTTAAACTGGTAACCCAGCGAAGCAAATTCGGCCTGAATAAAACCGTAGTCAAACCCTACATTGTGCGCGACAAAAACCTTGTCACGTGTAAATTCCAGTATTTGTTTTGCCACTTCGTAAAACTTTGGTGCATTTTCAACCATACTGTTGGTAATACCGGTAAGGTTGGTAATGAACTGCGGAATACGGCATTCAGGATTGATGAGTGTACTGAATTTGTCAACTACCGTAAGCCCATCGTGCACCAGTATGCAAATTTCGGTTATTTTGCTGGTCTCGGCCTTACCCCCGGTGGTTTCTATGTCAACAATGGCAAACATGGTACAAATATAAGAACTGCCACAGGCTCATTTTTTTCAAAAAAACTATAGAATGTAGTTTTAACAAATTATTTTTACGTGGAAACGAATGCTATTCGCGCACAAGTTTGTAGCAACTCACCAGCATGAACTTATCATTTTCATCGGGTTTAAAGGTCATTTCAAGATAGTTGGAATAGCCCTCTGCATCGGTAAGTTCAACTACCATAATAAAAAATACAAAGCCGTTATTCGAGGTTCTGTAGGTGTGCCAGTCATAATAATCGGCAAAACTTCCAAGTGAAGCAAAATCGGCAACAATTTCTTTCAAATCCTGTTGGGTTTCTTTTGTATATAGCGAACTTAATTCCGAATGAAACGTTGAGAAAAATTTTCCGGGATCGTTTTCTTTAATAATCTTGCAAACATCCTTTGAAATGCGTTTGGCCAAATCAACATCCTCCCGTGCATCAACCAGCAAATCGCCATCAAAAATCACTTCGTATACTTCAACTTCACCTCCTGGTTCACTTTTAAGTTTGTAAATAATGTGTTCAAATTTATCTTCATCCAGGTACACTTTATACACGGCTATGCCGTTTGACTCGCCATTCAGGCCGCAATATTTTCGCATGTAGCCATCCTCAAAACGAATGCTGTCAATTTCCGAATCCTCGCTAAAGGTATTTTTACTCAAAACCATAAGTGAATCAAAAAACACCGAATCGTTACCGGCAAGTTGCCATATCTTATCTTCATCGGCAAGTACAAATGACCTGGCATATTCCTCCAACAGTGGTTTTACCTCTTCCAGGGCATCCTGCCCGCAACTGTACATGTGGCGTGAGTCAAAACTATAATCGCTCAAGTGAAAGTTTTTGTTTCCGATTTTTGTAATGGTTATTTCATCGTAACTGGCATTGTCATCATACAAGGCATTAAATGCAAGTTCAAACCGAATGGTGTCATCGTTTGCGCTTACATATGAACTTACTTCAAGCAAATCCCATTTTTGCAATTTACCCCAGCCTGTAACGCGTGAACGCAGCATGGCCATAAAATCAGAAAATTCATCCTTTAATGCAGGTTTAAATAATTTATAAATGGTAGCTGAGTCGCCATCAATTAGTTTTGGATACATTTCCCTTCCTAATTTTTCAGCATTTTCAAGGTCAATTTCATTGTTGTAACGCGCTCCCGAACCGGGTGCCGTAGTTTGGTTGGACCCGCCACAGGCGTACAGTACACATACTATCAGCATGAAATAAAAGCGCTGTAACATAAACTCATAAAAATTACGAATAATACCCGTTCCATTTATTTTTTTTAAATAAAAAATGGCGGTATTATGCTGACTCACATCTTATAACAAATAAGTAACACACAATTTTAGGTGTGACGTCAGTATAACTCTTTTATACCTTGGCCAAAAATCATACGTTTGCAAAAATAAATTTACATGGCAACAGCTGAAATACATACCGACCACGGTATCATGAAAGTTACATTTTATGAAAAAGATGCACCAAACACGGTAAAGAACTTTCTGGATCTATCAAAAAAAGGCTTTTATGATGGCCTTATTTTTCACCGCGTTATACCTGATTTTGTGGTACAGGCAGGATGTCCGCACGGGCAGGGTTACGGTGGACCAGGATATACCATTAAATGTGAATTAACGGGTGAAAACCAATTTCACGATCGTGGTGTTTTAAGCATGGCACATGCCGGCAGGGACACGGGTGGAAGCCAGTTTTTCATTTGTCATAGCCGCAGGAACACAGCTCATTTGGATCGCAATCACACCGTATTTGGTAAAGTTACCGAGGGAGTTGAGATTGTGGACAAGATTAAGCAGGGCGATAAAATACTGAAAATCAGCGTTACCGAATAAGTGGTACACGAAAAACCCTAAAAAAACATTTTAGGTGGTTTTTACGTTGAAAAAACGCGTAATTTCGCAATCCCCAAAAGGGAAGAGGTCGGGTAGTTCAGTTGGTTAGAATACGTGCCTGTCACGCACGGGGTCGCGGGTTCGAGTCCCGTCCCGACCGCCAACAATAAGTGAGAAAAAGCCTGTAAGTGAAAAACTTACGGGCTTTTTTGTTTCTTGGAGGACGCTATAGGGGACGAATAATTACGTGAAGCATAGGCTTAAAAACAAATCGATCTTTAACCTTGCCCGGTATGACTATGAGCCTTTAAACCCGTTTTCCTCAAACCAGGTGATTATTTTCTCAACCTGCTTTTTATTGAAATAGGTATGCCCTTTAACCTTGCCCAGGTCTTTACCTGTTCCTTTGTTTATTTTACTAATATCTTTATCCTTTGAAGCCGTGAAGCACATAAATTACATTTGGCCAGTTGAAGAATTTTTGCTTTTTTTCTTTTCTTTTGCTGTTAAGATTTCATACGTTGGATACAACTGATCCATTGAGTAGCTTGTTCCGATAGTCTTACGCATCGCTTCAAATAAACCAGGTTTTTCTATTGCATGCTTTTTGTTAATCATTATGTATGTGCTTTGATTATCATTTTTTATATGGTCAAAAACATCAGAGCTAAAAAATGTAGCAGCCAGATTAAAATAAACCCTGTACCTTTTAGTAAGCTTATATCCTTCAAGCCCTCTTGCGTCTTTGAATTCACGGATTCTTGGGCTTCCAACAAAGCCGAACGAAGCCTTAGGATTCTCATTATAGATTCTTTGACCAATCGCAACGCATTTATGTAGAACTTTTCTTGCGTGATATGCATTAATAATGTTATTGTATTTAAGCCTATGACGAACCTGCCTTTGCAAGTGGAATTTAACCACATACAAATCATGCTCGAAATGATCAACAAGAACTAAATAAAGATTATTTGAGGCATCACGAAACCTGAAACGTATAGTTTTTATGTGTGGTAAGTCCTGAGGAGTATGATTAATGCGTTCGAAATTGTAGGGAGATATCTCACCTACAATACATATCATTTGAGACATTAGTCAATAGCGTACTTATAAACCTTGATACGAGAATTCTCGATCTCTTTTTGGGATCTAGTTTCAAATTTCATTTTTTCAAACTCAGCATCATTTATGCGTTTGTCTGTTTTTGAAATTTTACCCTCATCTAAAGATTTGCTCTTTTTCAGTAAAGTTCCCATAGTTAAAATTTAATCCTCGTTGTGGCTATTAATTGCCTATTAGTAATTATAAATTTAGATCAAAAACACCGTAATACCAATGACCAATCGATAAGAAAAGTATAATTTAACATTAAGCCCTCCTAGCGACTGATTATCAATATCAAAATTTACAGTTAATTTTGTCCCCAATCGGTAAAGTGGTAATTTATTAGGTTAACGCAAAACCAAACTGCTGGTTACAGTTGGGCGAAATTAAACTCTTTTTTAAAAAAAAAAGGGGGCTACCGTATTTCTACGCACATTTTCCGTAGAAATACGGTAGTCAAAAAACATAATTAACTTATATTCAATATTTTAATTTTTACCTACAAATTGTAGCCAGACCCAACCTCAACCCGGCCATAAATTTATCATAACCTTAGATGATGAATTTTTTATGCCTATCCGTTTATCTGTGCGCAGAAAGTGGGGTTATTGGAAAAACGGTTTAATTATTTAATCCTTGACATAATGTACGCTTCCTGAGCGTTAAAATCCTGGGCATTGATGCTCACTATAGTATCAATTTCATTGGCTTTCATAAATATTGCAGCAGAATGATTCACTATTTTTAATTTGCCAAAATCGTTTTTGATGTCGTGGAATACGTTTGTCAGGCTGTCAGCAGTAAATGGTGAAATATCAACATGCGTACCATTTGCATTTACTATGATATAAGCAGATGGGTTATTGATAAAACCTGCCATAAGCTTTGCATACGCTTTATTACACCCAAGACAACCTGTTTCAAAAAGAACCAAGACCGCTTTGGGACCAGCCTGTTTATTACCCCAACGGGCATTTATAAACTTAAAGAGTTTTTCAGACTTACTTTGTGCGTGTTGCGTTGCAGGAATGTTTGTTGTTTCACTACTGCAAGACATTAAAACAAAAAATAAGAAAACCAACTTAACTTTCAATTTTAAAGAGTTTAAACGTTGTTTTTTTAGAATCATAATCTTCCCTGTCTAAAAAAGTTGTTGAAATGAGCAGACCTTTCCTGCACACAACCTGGTGTCCACATGAATACTGCCTTCCCTTAAACTTAGTTTCGCTGATCTTATTGAATGCAGTATCATATACAAGTAAGGACCAGTCACGAATGGACCCATTTTCTTCATCGGGAGTTTCTTTTGGCACGGCATAATAAACGCTTACGTAGTAGAACTTCCTGAAGGGATCATACATGATGCGGTTAATATTGCCTGTTATTCGCATTGATGTTGCTACCCAGTCACTAAACCCGCTTTTTTTCCCTTCCAGATCAGGAGAACAATCATAAGGACTACAGCCAATTTTGGTTTCATCAGAAAGCACCTGATGCTTTCCAATAATTTTCATATCAACTGGATTTATTTCAAAGATTTTATCAGAGGCCACTGAGGTCTTAAAATATTTATTGCCCCCAAACGCCATATAGGGAGGATCTGATACCATGGAATGATTATTGGTCACAATGGCATCGTACAAACCGTATGCACCATACGTGTACCCCCTAATTTCAGTACCTTTTATTTTTACCTGCAGAACCTGCGCTGCCTTGCGCATACCTTTATTAAACCATGAAAGTAAATAGTCCTTACTCCCTTTTTCCGGTGCGTAATTTTCATTCAACTTCCATGCGCCTGCCAGGAAAAGTGTGCTTCGGTCTACAACAAACGTTTGATAGATAGACGATGAAAATTCGAAAAAATCACCTTTCTCATTTATCACAACCGTATCAAGCCAAACCTTATTGTAACACTCACCCTTACTGTTGACCCAAAAAAGCAAATTGCTGTACTGACTAAGCACAAGTACTGTATCCGGATCAATGATGCCAAAATTATCAATGGCATCGCAATTTTTAAGTACCTCATTTAAAGGAATACTCCATTTCAATTTATTGTCAAATGTGAAAATATTTATGGCCTTATTGGTTACTGTATTGCCAAAGTAAAAGTATTCAGTGCTATCGGGCAAGTGATAATAGACGTCAGCATGCTTATGATTGCCTGGGAAGCCAACATCAAAAACGATCTCACCTTTTTGTGGTTTAAAAGACACCATGTTATGTGAACCCGGCCTTTTATGACTACCGCAACCGACCAGACAGCCCACAAAAATGCTTACAAATATGGAAAACCTTTTCATTTATTTATAATCCGAATAGTAAGTAAAGCATGGTGCCATGCAGCACCATGCTAGTTTGTTCAGTTAAACATAAGGAAAAACAGCTACTATAACGCCCTGAAGGTTTTTAATTATCAAGAACCTTTTACCGGGAGCAGCCCCGCGGTATGCTGTAACCGCGTTGCCATTTTTAACCGCATTTACCACACTTAACGGCATAATGTCATCAAGATCGCTTGCATTTGTGTTAAAATAGGAAGCAATGTGACTTGTGCTTTGCGTGGTTATTTCGGTCCACATGTTGTCAATTATTTGCTGATTTCCACTGACAACAGTAACATCGTCACCACATTCAACGGCCGGGGTTGTACACCCATAGTCAACATCAGGAACACCTGGAATAGCGCCATTGTCAAACCAGTGGCGGTTTACTGCAGTGCGTGTACCTGCAAACGGGTTGAATGAGGAAACTGATGAAGGATTGGTTGTTGCTGGTTTTTCTTCCTTTGAGCAAGCCGCCAGTAAAAGACAGCCTGCGAAAAGACCTAAAATTATTTTTTTCATTTGTTTAATTTTTTTTGATTAACTATTTCTTGTTTGAAGTGTTGCCTTCCTTCCAGGAAAACTTCACACATGGTTGTTGTGATTCTTTGTGATTACCTCCTTTCTTAGTCATTGGTTAGAATAAGGAGCGAGGGTAATTACATAATCAGAAGTGCGGAGTCAAAGCCGTAGTAACAGATTAAAGTAATACCCACGCTATGCCGTGTGTACTGCCCAAACCTCCTGTTACAATTTATTTTGACTTTTACTTCAGGAGAAGCAATAATAAATAGTATGTTTTAATGCCTGGTATAAACTGGTTTAATTTTGAGAATGCGTATTGACAACTAAAAATAAACCAAAACGTGTTTATTCAAAAAAAAATTGGTCGAAATGCGTAGAAATACGGTGGTTTTTACGTAGAAATACGCAGGCATAAATGCCTACAAATACAACGGAAAACAAAGGAAAAAGCCCTGTTTTAGAGGACTATTATCACCCAGGAAGCAAATAGGAATCCATGGATACTTTTGTTAAAGAGAGAAACCCAGAGGCAGGTAGCTAACGGGCAGCCGGTGGCTGTAAGCTGGTTAGAGGAACGAACGAAGCGGTACCCAGGTGCACCAAATTTACAAATTTCATTGGTAAATATGGGAAACATTTGGGGTATTTGCAACATTTTCGCACACCTTTTTGCTTCTTTTATTGTTATAAATTACTATTAATGTGCATTTTGATGAAAAACCATAAACCAGCGTATTTGCGTTTAGAGTCCCGTCCCGACCGCCAACACTGGCTAAAGTTTTCAGCACTAAAGTCTTGCTAACCGCAGGACTTTTTTTATTTGGGTTAATTCCTGCTTTTCAACCAATATTCTTATAACTTAGTTCCGTCCTTAGAAAATCATTTAAAAAAATATACCATGGCTAAAAAAGCAAAAAAGAAACCAGTAAAAAAGGCTGCAAAAAAATCGGCACCTAAAAAAACTGCGAAAAAGAAACCAGCTAAGAAAGCTGCGAAAAAACCAGCGAAAAAGGCGGCAAAAAAACCGGTAAAGAAAGCAGCA
>DATGXI010000172.1:0-50596 GCA_035299065.1 Flavobacteriales bacterium | reverse complement strand
TAATAGGTACCAATAAAATCATTGATTATAAAATCACGAAAAAAAGAAAACCCAACACAAAATCACGTGTTACCTACGGCTGGATGAAGTATGAAGAAGGTGTAGGTGTGAAAAATACAGGAGATATTGCAGCACCTATTTTTGTTGCCGGATATTCACACGATACCATTGCCGATGCAAGGTGGTACCAGGGTTTCAGGGGCGATCAAATCGTTTCGTTCCCCAATGGAAATTTTGATCATGTGGTCATTGATCCGTTTTTTGACATGCCAGAAATCAACCACAGCAATAATTATTATAAGTATAAAATCAAAGGCAAAAAATTATTCGCAAAAACAGAACCCCTTAAACTAAAATTTCTGCTGGGCTATGAACATCCCAACCGCTCAACGTTATTTTACACACCGGTTGTTGGAGGCAATGCCTATGACGGCTGGCAGGTGGGTATGGCATTTTACAACTCATTTGCTTTTCAAAAACCATTCGAGTGGGCCATTATGCCTTTATTCGGCACCGAAAGCGGCAAATTGAACGGAAGTGCATCGTTTACAGTAAACAGCAATTACCGCGAAAGTACAACCATTCGAAAAATTTCCTATTCATTGAATGCCCTTTCATACAGTTACCTTCCACACATTTACGGTACAAGTATTGATTTTACCAACCGGTTTTTCAGAATTACACCAGGTGCCCGTGTTGAATTTAAACCAGCCACACCGCGCTCACCCTACAGGCAGGCATTGGGATTGTTTGTTTCCCTGGTTGGCGAACGCGAAAAGGAAACATGCAAAGATGGTTGTGATGATTTGATTTTAACCGACACGCTTAAACTTAACCAATTTGTTGACCTGGATTATTCCTTTGCAAGTTCAAAAGTACTTATGCCATGGACCGCCAATGCACATTTTCGTTACGGGCATAATTTTGCGTATGTAACAGCTGAGTACAGCGTTGCAAAAGTATTGGGCGCACGTGGCAAAAAAATAAGCGCACGCATTTACGCAGGCGGGTTTTTGTTCAACAACACAAATGACTCGCGTTATAATTTACGTGGCGATGGCGTTCGTGGCAGGTATGATTACACCTATTCATCAACCTTTATTGGCCGTAATGAAACACAGGGTGTGTGGGCGCAGCAATTTGCCGAGGGTTTTGCCAATATAAAAACACCAACAGCCTATGCGCAATCCAATTCATGGCATTCAGCCTTGAATATAGCAAGTGATTTGCCCATACCGTTTTTTAAATTTTTTGCCGATGTAGCTGTTGCACCCTATACAACAAGCGTAAACGGACAAACAACAACCGGTGTACGCACAGTGTATGATGCAGGCTTTAACCTACCCATGTTTGGCGGTGCATTAAACATTTATGTTCCATGTTTGGTTTCAAAGCTAATTTCAGAGGAATACGAAGCCAATGGCATAGAATTTTATGAACGCATACGCTTTACGCTTAACCTGCATCCTTTGGCGCCAAACCGTATAGCAAAAACAATAAAACTGTTTTGAGTACCGGCAAAAAAATATATTTTGCCAGTGATTTTCACCTTGGACTTGGTAGCCTTGAAGCAACCACCGCACGCGAAGCACGCGTAATTAGCTGGCTGGATTCTATAAAACACGATACAGAAGAACTTTTTTTAGTAGGCGATTTATTTGATGTTTGGTTTGAATACAAACGCGTAATACCAAAAGGATACGTCCGTTTCCTTGCAAAAATTGCTGAATTTACACAGGCAGGAATTCCTGTTCACATATTTACCGGAAACCATGATATGTGGATGTTTGATTACCTGGAAAAAGAACTGGGTGTAAAAATTTACCGTGAGCCAATTACCCGTGAGTTCAATGGAAAAATATTTTTTATTGGACATGGTGATGGACTGGGCCCTGGCGATCGTGGTTATAAATTCATAAAAAGCATTTTTCGCAGTAAATTTTGCCAATGGCTGTATGCGCGTTTTCATCCCAATTTTGGCATTTGGCTGGCAACTTATTTTTCGCAAAAAGGTGTAGGCAAAAAAGAACGTGAAAATGCCTACATGGGTGACGATAAAGAATACCTTGTTTTGTTTTGCAACGAATACGTGAAAAACCACAAAGTAGATTATTTTATTTTTGGTCACCGGCATCTTCCACTTGAAAAGCAAATTCAAAATTCACTTTATGTAAACCTTGGCGATTGGATCAAATTCAATTCATATGCGGTTTTTGATGGTGAAAAACTGGAATTAAAGTACTGGCAAAAATAGGTGTATAGACGTGCATTTGTCTTGTTAAACACGCTAAAAATCAATGCCTAACAGCGTTTTCGAAAATTTCCTTTACCACCTAAATCAACGCATTCATCCATTTCTTCACATAACCTCGGGCCTTTGTTTATATTTGTGATACCAAGTTGAAACCTAATAAAACTCAGAATGATGAAACACACACTACTCATTTTACTCGTTTGCTTTAGTTGTTTTAAATCAAATGCGCAGGACATGCTGGGCTTCATGAACAGCAATTATGCAGGAGTAACCGGTTTGTACCTTCAACCAGCTTCTATTGTTGACAGTCGTTTCAGGACCGACATTAGTTTGTTTGGATTCAACACCAATTCATACAACAATTACATTGGGTTAAAACCTTCGGCACTTGAACGCGATGGCGGTATTTTTAAGGGGCCATATCCTGCTTTTGACGATACGGCTTTTCAAACCAAATACCTGCATGAACGTGAAAACAACATCAACAAGTCAGTTTTTGTTTCACAGCGGTTTACATTGCCGGCTTTTTCAATCAATTTTGGAAAACACCATAACCGCGCATTGGCTTTTAGCTGGGGCGTTCGCAATTATGTAAACGTTGACGGTGTAGAACCTGAATTGGCTAAATTAATTTACAATGAACTGGATTATCCGGCCTTGTTCCAGGAATTCCACAATGAGCGATTGTCAATTCAGCAAATGACCTGGGGCGAGTACGGAATTACCTATGGCCAGGTTTTAAAAGACAATGGTAAACACTTTTTCAAAGGAGCAGTTACAGTTAAATTATTACAGGGCCTTGCCGCTGCTTATATGTATGTTGACGATTTGCATTATAAATTCTCAACTGACAGTACGGTTTCAATTTTCAATACTACCGCCAGTTATGGTCACTCCACCAATTATGAATTCAATGGCGATAATTTAAAATATAAATACGTTTCAAATTTTTCAATAGGTGGCGACATTGGTTTTGTATATGAGTACAGGCCAAAATTTACCGAGTACCGGTATGAAATGGACAACGAAAAAGACCTGGAAATGAAATACAAAACCGAGTACAAATTAAAACTTGGGGTTTCCATTCTTGACATGGGCGGTATTTCATTTGACAAAGGACCAAAAAGCCAGGATTTTGTGGCCGATGTAGGTTTATGGAACCTTAACCAGCTCCAGTTTGACTCAATTCCCGTACAGGCTTTTGACGATACATTGATAAATCGCTTTGGTCAAAAACCTTCAAGTGATAAATTCTACATGAACCTGCCAACTGCATTAAGTTTCCAGGTCGATTATTGTATTTATAAAGATTTTTACATCAACCACACCTCGTACATTGCCATGCAGTTTCGTAAAAATGCAAACAAAGTACATGACATTACTACGTTTAGTTTAACACCACGCTGGGATCATAAATACTTTGGTGTTTTCTTACCGGTGAGCTATAACATGATGGGTAACCTGGGAACAGGTTTTGGTTTTCGCATAGGTATTTTGCACATGGGAACATCCAACATTGGTCCTTTGTGGGCAGCACTTACGCAAAAAGGCAAGCGCGATATTTACGGTGCCGATTTTGCCATGACATTGAAAATTCCAATTCTTGAACGTAAACCAAAAGACCGCGATAACGATAAAATTTCAGACAAAAAAGACAAGTGTCCAGATGTTCCCGGTGTTTGGGAATTCATGGGCTGTGCTGACAAAGATGGTGACCATATACAGGATACCGAAGATGCATGTCCTGACGTGGCAGGTATTCCTGAATTTAAAGGATGTCCTGACCGCGATGGCGACAAAATTGTTGACCACGAAGATGCTTGTCCTGATGATGCAGGTTTGGCTGAGTTTAAAGGTTGTCCGGATAAGGATGGCGATAAAGTAATTGACAAAGAAGATGAATGTCCTGAGGTTGCCGGTTTGGCTGCATTTAAAGGTTGTCCTGATAAAGACGGTGATGGGTTGCAGGATTCAAAAGACGATTGTCCTGACGAATACGGATTCGTAAGCATGAATGGTTGTCCTGATAAAGATGGCGATGGCTTACCTGATAAACAAGACCGTTGTCCTGAAATACCAGGCCCTATTAAAAACTTAGGTTGTCCTGAATTAAAATTAAAATTACTGGCAAGTGATTTATCAACGCTTGAGGAAGTAACAATGGAAGACGGCAAATTTAATTTCAGCAAGTGCGTTGAAAAAGCCAAGGCATTGTTTAAACTGTATGGCGAGGGATCAGACACCGTGCGTAAAGTAATGATCACGTGTCCTGATTTACGAGGTAAACATGCTTTCCTTGACAAAGATGGAATTTTCAGGTTCCCGAAAGAAGTGGAAAAAGTTGAGTTAACACCACAGGAAGCCGAGATTGTGAAAAAAGCATTTGATAACCTTGAATTTGCAACCGGTAAAGACATTATTAAGCCGGAATCACTTCCTTCATTGGATGAATTGGCAGGCTTAATGGCTAAGCATACAGGATGGAAATTAAAAATTGAAGGCCATACCGACAATGTTGGCGCAAGGCCTAAAAACTTACTGTTGTCACAAAAACGTGCCGAAGCAGTTAAGAAATACCTTGTGAAAAAAGGCATTGATGCAAAACGTTTTGATGTGAAGTGGTACGGACCTGATAAGCCACTTGTACCAAATGACAGCGAAGCAAACCGTCAGAAAAACCGAAGGGTAGAGATGACGATAGTTGAATAGTGTGCATGAAACCACTTTTATTTTTTATGGTATTATTTGTTACAACCTGCCAGGCGCAGGTTGTAACTGATACCATTGTTCCAAAAGAATATGATGTGCCTACCGGTGCATCCATAAAGATTAATGATCGCTTTTACCTGGGATTGCCCCTAAGCGTACTTGATGAAATTGAAGCTGAATTGAAATTTGCCGATGAAAAAAATGACAAGGTTATGGCCAATGTAATGCAAATGTACCTTGATCAATACAATCAAAATGGCGAGCTTGTGTTAAGGTTAAAAGATGTCTTGGGTTTTAATAAAAAAACAAGGCATTTTAAGTGTTTTGAATTTATGTATAATAAGGCAAAAGCTGGTGAAGTGAATTTAACTGAAATGAAACGAATTGAAGACCTGGATGAAATGATGCCTGTTTCACATGAGAAATTTGTTGTAAAGTTAACTAAATTAAAAGGAGTTGCTAAACGACAATGGTATACGGTAAATGCTGAACTTATTTTTGAAGAATAATTGAGCCTCTGCATAAATTTTTCGGTAAATAATCAGCCATTTTACCACACGAATCTCCATGATTTACCATGTTAATTAAAATCAAATCGTGTAGCGATATAAATCATTGTCGCTTGCTGATCAAAAATCATTTTTTATCATGATAACCCAGTCTGCCGCGGGCAGACGAGCCTTCTCAGCATGCTAAAAAGAATCACGCATTCATGGCCTCAGGAAATTCCCAGGCCGTTGCATACCCCTCAATGGATTGCGCGTAATCAACCAAATCATTGTAAAAATTAAACGATGAAAGGGTAGCCGAATCGCCCACAATAATTAATTTTTTCCGGGCGCGTGTCATGGCCACATTCATCCTGCGCGTGTCTTTCAAAAATCCAATTTCACCATCAACATTGCTTCTTACACACGAAATAAGAATAATGTCTTTTTCCTGGCCCTGGAACCCGTCAATGGTGCTTATTTGAATGTTTTGTTTTTCGCTCACCAGTTCTTTCAAGACGCTTACCTGTGCACTATAGGGCGCAATAATGCCAACTGAATTATGGTTTCCAACATGCTCAAGCAAAAGATTTAAGTAACGCACGCAAAATCCTGCTTCTTCCACGTTTTGTGTGCTCAGTGTTTTTTGGTCAACCGACTCTTCATACCCGCAGCCGGCTGTATCAATAAATAAAAACGGTTTGTCCCATGCTGCATCAATTTCCAGCGTGCGTGATTTAACGCTGCCGTGTGCCAGGAGCCCGTTTTTATAAAACTTTTTATTGGAAAATTCCATGATGTGCTCGTGCATGCGGTATTGCTCGGCCAGCATGATGGAAGGAAGGTTCCTTTCCATACCCAGTTCAAAAATACTTTTGGTAAATCCAAGTTTTACGGCTTCATCACTTTTTACAGTAGGGCCCAATTGCAAATGGTCACCGGCAAGAATTATTTTTTTGGCTTTTAAAGCAGCTATCCAAAAAACAGGTTCTGTTGCCTGGGTGGCCTCATCAAAAAACAGGTAATTAAATTTTTTCTCGCGCAAATACCCGTCATTTACCATGGCAGGGGTGCAGCATATAACCTGCGCATTGTCCACAATATATTTTTCAATTTGCTCTTCCATTTCAAACGACTCTTTGCTCATTTTTTTGGCTTCGGTATACAGCAAATTGCGGTGCTCACGTTCTTCTTTCCCGAACACACGTTTGTATTTACCTGCCATTTTATGCAACTCATCTGATTTCTTTTTTAATTCTTTAATTAGCTTGAAATTTTCACTGTTTATGTATTGGTATTCGAGCGATGCAGAAATGGTGTTTTTTGAAATTTTTACCGGATTGCCAATGCGCAAAACGCGAACACCTGCCTCCATCAACTTTTCGGTCATGACATCAACCGCTGTGTTGCTGGGTGCAGTAAAAAGAATTTGTTTTTCGGTTTTAAGCAGTTCAACAATGGTTGCGGCAAGTGTGGTTGATTTACCGGTACCGGGTGGGCCGTGCAATAAAAAAACATTGGCGGTTTCACCCACCAGGTTAAGGGATTTGTTTTGAATTGGGTTAAGGTTGGCCAGTGAAACCGGGTTTTTTGGGAATGGAATTTCCTTTTCGGTTTCTTCCCCATAAAACAATTCGGCAGTGCGAATGGCGTCTTTGTGTTTGCCCTGTTCAAGTTCTTTCAGTGCATTGCGGGCCTCGCGAAACGTAAAATCATCGTGCAGCAAATACACGCCCACTTTTCCTTCGCTCAACCAGTCAGGAGGTTCATTTAAGTGTGTTGAAATGGTGAGCACATGCTGGCCTGCCTTTGCAACCCCACCTTCAAAAAAGAAATTTTCGTCCTGTTTACTAAACACGCGAACTTTTTTGCCAGTGGTAAATTTGTGCGTAAGTTCTATATCGTTAGGGCGCTCAATTTCCACCACAACATATTCGGCTTTGTTGTATTCAACCCGTTTGATCATAACCGGGAACCAGCATTTGCCTTGCTGTACCAAAACTTTTAAGGGTATGGCTTTGATTTGATCTACGGCCTCCTGCTTTTCATGCAGGTATTCAGCCTCAAGGCCCTTTTGCAGCACAGCAATGTGTTTGAGTGATTTGTCAGATAAATTCACATGTCAAATGTAGCGGGAAACTTTGCCACCAGGACAATAAAAACACAAAATGCTACCAAAAAATAATGGAATTACTTTATACGTAATAGCCTTAACAGGGAATTAAGATTTATGACTCAACATTAAAATCTGCGAGGGATTGAACGGATAGCCCACAGCCCAAAAAGTACCCCGGATTTATGGGTAACAAAAGGTATTTTGCGCTTTTTGAGGCGAGGACTATGAGTGAAAGCCCGGCCCCGGGAGATTTAAAATTGGATAGTCAAAGATTTAAGAGCCCTTGCAAGGGGACGCAGCCAAAAAAACTGTAAACTGAAAAACTGTAAACTGAAAAACTGTAAACTGTGAACTGAAAAACTGTGAACTGTAAACTACTTCCTCTCCTCCGAAATTTTGAGTTCCGGCAGTTCAATCCAGTCTTCAACAATTACCGCATCAGGAAAACTTTTAATGATCTCGTTGGCCCACTGTTCAGCCTGTAAACGGGTGCGAAAATTGCCTACACGCAAGCGAAAATTGGGTTGTAAATAATCAACGTAAGCGGGGTTCTCGTTATACTGGCTTTGGTATTGTGCACGCATGCCGTTTACATTGTCCTTGTCTGAATCAAATACCAGCTGTACGCGGTAGCCTTTTAACTGTACAGTACCACTTCCTTTTTGGGGTGTACCAATCCAGGTTGTAAGATTGGTTATGCGCTCGTCCTTCACCACTTTTGCCTCGCCTGGTTTGCCGCTAAAATCAAGTTCAAATGTTTTGATGCGGCCATTCTCAGGCGATGGGGGTATTTTGGTGGTGTCGGCAGCACCGGGATAAAGTTTCCACTGGTCGCCCTGCTGTCCAAAACAGTTGAGCGAAAACCCAAAAACAACGACCAATAAGAGATTTTTCATGTTGTATGAATGCGTTTTGCAAATAAAGCACCATTTTTTGAGCCTTGGATAAAGGCTTAGGGTTTTTTATCAAAAATTACGGCTAAAAACCTTGAAAACAGGCCGAAGCGTTTATAAATTACTGATTATGAAACCGCCCAAAACGAGCTTATTTAGAATCGTTTTAAATTGACACTTGTTGTGACAAATTTATGACAAAACAGCATCACGAATAGGTTTGCCACATAAATTTGCCGCTTGAGTAAACGTACGTTTTAACGCATTTTAAGAATATTTATGAGTAAATGCTCTGCTTGGAAAATTAAGGGAATAACGCTGATGGCGACCCTTTTCCTATCTCTTGTTGGATTTCAAAAATCAGCTTTCGCACAGCCTGATGGTAAAGCACTTTTTAAGGCAAATTGTGCTTCTTGTCATCACCCTGTTAACGCAATGGTGGGACCAGCCCTTAAAGGTGCAAAACAACGATGGTCTGATGCCGGTGTTGCCGAGGAGATTTACAACTGGGTTAAAGATCCGGCTGCAACAGCAAAGGCTGTTCCTTATGCAAAAGACCTGAAAGCAAAATACGATGCAAAAGGTACGCCTATCATGTCAGCACAAATGTTGAATAAGGAAGAGGTTGATGCCGTTCTTGCTTACGCTGATAATTTTACAGAGGAAGGACCAAAAGCAGGTGCTGCAACCGCTCACGACAAGGCTTATTTTGATCAAAAATTTGAAGAAGAGGGAAGCAGCTGGACCATGTGGCTGATTGTACTGGGTGTAATATTTACTGCCATTGCTCTTGGAATGGGTGGTGTACGCAAGCAATTAACACGTGCCCAACTTCAACACTTAAACAAACCGGTTGATGAAAGGTCAACTTACTCAAAAGAAGCACGTAGCTGGATGTGGGCAAATAAAAAACTGGTTTCAGTAATTGGTATTTTCTTAACCTTCATGTTGCTTTCAGCAGGATGGTACGGGTTAAAAGATATTGGTGTTTACGAAGGATACCGCCCAACACAGCCAATTTGGTTCTCACACGAGGTTCACGCAGGAATTAATAAGATCAATTGTCAATACTGTCACTCAACCGTTGAGAAATCGCGTACGGCAAGTTTACCTACCCCAATGGTGTGTATGAACTGTCACAAAAACATAAAAGAAGGAACCATTACCGGCAAAGAAGAGATTGCAAAAATCTATAAAGCTGTTGGTTTTGATCCTGAAAACAACGTTTACATTGAAAATGCTAAAACTGAACCAATCAAGTGGGTTAAAGTTCACGCATTGCCTGATCACGCTTACTTCAACCACTCACAACACGTTGTAGCTGGTAAATTGGATTGCAGCCAGTGTCATGGTAAAATGGAAGAAATGGACGTTGCACGCATTCAACCACACACGTATTTAAATACAATGCAGGCTAACGTTGATGCCAACATTAAGTTTGGCGACCGCCCTACCTTAACAATGGGTTGGTGTATTGACTGTCATGCCCAGGCAAAAGTTCAAATGGACAAGAATGGTTATTACGATGAAATGAAAAAGCGCTTAATGCTTGACAAGAAATTGTACCAGAAACATCTTGATGATGAAAACATCACCGTGAAAGACATGGGCGGATGGGAATGTTCAAAATGTCACTATTAATATTATTGAAACCGAGGATAAGGATTTATGAGTAACAACAAAATATATTGGAAAGGTCCCGAAGAACTTACTAAGGATCCCAATTACATGAAAACAGTAGCCAATGAGTTTGCTGAAGATCTTCCAATGGAAGAATTTTTAGGCGATGCACAAGCAATGGCTAACAGCTCAACCTCAAGAAGGGATTTCTTAAAGTTTGCAGGTTTCAGCTTAGCGGCTGCAACACTTGCGGCTTGTGAATCACCTGTGGTAAAAACCATTCCATATGTAAACAAACCCGAGAACGTAACTCCGGGTGTTGCTTCATGGTATGCTACTTCTTACTACGATGGTCAGCTTTTCGGAAGCATTTTGGTAAAGAGCCGCGAAGGTCGCCCTATCCACATTAAAGGAAACAAACAGTACGGTGTTGCAGGTGGTGCTTTGCACCCGCGTATTACTGCATCGGTTCTGCCTTTGTATGATAGTGCACGTTTGCAATCGGCTACTGCCAAAGGAAAAGCCATTTCATGGACAAAACTGGATGAAGCCGTTTCAAAAGAACTTGGTGATGTTGTAAATGGCGGTGGTAAAGTATATGTGCTTACCAATACCATAACAGGACCTTCAAGCCAGGATGCGCTTACACGTTTTACTAAAAAATTAAAGGGTGAAAAGGTTGAGCCTGTTGTACAGGTATTGGCCAATGACACTACAGCTGCTGCTCCTGTTGTTGTTCCTGCTAACAATGAAACAGAACCAGCTCCTGCACCTGTTGCAGGTGACGATAAAGTGAAATGGGTACAGTATGATGCAATTTCATACAACGCCATTCGCGATTCACATCAAAAATCATTTGGTCCTGCTGACAAACCAGAGGACACCGCATACTGGATTATTCCTTCATATGATTTCTCAAAAGCAAAAGTTATTGTTGGTGTAAATGCCGATTTCCTTGGAAACTGGATGTTGACGAATGAAAACTCAGTAGGCTATTTGAAAAACCGCAAGGCTGAAAACGAATGGATGAGCAAACACTTCCAGTTTGAAACCACGTTGTCACTTACAGGTTCAAATGCTGACGTACGCGTTGCCATTAAACCTTCAGAAGAAGGACAAGTGATTGCTGCGCTTTACCAGCACGTAACCGGTAAACAAACAGCAAAAGTTTCTGATGCCATCATGAAAAACACCAAAGCTGCAGGCGAAATGCTGAAAGCGCAAATGGGCAAGGGCGAAACCCTTGTTGTTGCCGGTGCAAACGATGTGAATGTACAGATACTTGTAAATGCATTAAACTTTGAACTAGGAAACTATAACAATACCCTCAATGTAAATAACCCAATCAACATGTTCATGGGTAAAGACGCTGAGGTAGAAAAATTATTCAATGAATTAAGTGACAAGGATGCGATTTTAATTTACGGTTGCAACCCGGCTTATTCATTGCCTAAATCATTGGGTGTTGCTGCTAAAATTAAAGGCGCAAAACTTTCTATTTCATTCTCGGGCTATGCTGATGAAACTGCTTCAGCATGTACGTATGTTGCACCTGACCATCACTACCTGGAAGCGTGGAACGATCACAACCCGAAATACGATCACTACTCGATTCAACAACCACTTATTCGCCCATTATACAAAACTGCTGCATGGCAGGAAAGTTTATTGGTATGGACAGGTCTTGCAAAACGTGTAAAAGACAGTACTGTATTTGTTGACCTGATGAAAGGTTTGTGGAAACAGTATGGTTACGATATGTACGGTGGAAACCAGAAATTCGGAACGTTTGGTGAGTACTGGAATTTCCATTTACACAACGGTGGAAACACACAGCAAATGCCTCCATTGTATACCGCACCACTTGCGTGGACCGGTAATGCAGGTGCTGCAGGTGCTGAAATTGACAAGTGGAAAGGTTCTGACTGGGAAGCTATCTATTACCAAAAAATTGGTATGGGCGATGGCCAACAGGCAAACAACCCTTGGTTACAGGAATTACCAGATCCAATTTCACGCGTAACGTGGGATAACTATGTTACCATGAACCCTGCTGACATGGAAGCCAAAGGCTACAACATGTTGATTGCAGAAAAATATCCTGCTACAAAACTGAAAGTTACCTTAGGCAAAGAAACATTGGAATTACCTGTTTACCCTTCACCGGGCCAGGCTAAAAACACCATTGGTATTGCATTGGGTTATGGACGTGGTGCCAACGAAGAAAACATTGGCCGCTCAGCATTCCAGACAAAAGAGTATGGCGATTACGAGTTGGATGATAAAGGCAAAAAAGTAGCCATTGGTAAAAATGCATTTGCAGCAACAAGCTTCAACGGTGGTTACATTACCTATGCAACAATAAGTGGAGTTTCAATTGCTGATACAGGAGAAACATATCCATTGGCATCAACGCAAACAAGTCACACCTTAATGGAACGTGATTCAATTTTGCGTGAAACAACCTGGAGCATTTACAAAAACGGTAAAAAAGACGATTACAACGAAGAACATAAAGTTGCATACTACGACCAGGGCGAAAAATCGGTTAAAGACATTGACCTTTGGGAAAAACACCCAATTGAGCATGTGGGTCACCGTTGGGTAATGACCATTGACCTGAACTCATGTATTGGTTGTGGTAACTGTATTATATCATGTCATTCTGAAAACAACGTTCCTGTTGTTGGTAAGGATGAGGTGCGCAGGTCACGTGATATGCACTGGTTGCGTATTGACCGTTACTACAGCTCAGACACCACAATGGATGCAGCAGTAGAAAAAGGTGAAGGTGTAATTTCAACATACAGTAAAATGGAAATTCCTGCTGCTAATCCGCAGGTATTGTTCCAGCCTATGTTGTGCCACCACTGTAACCATGCTCCATGCGAAACAGTTTGTCCGGTATTAGCTACCACACACAGCAAAGAAGGTTTGAACCAGATGACGTACAACCGTTGTATTGGTACCCGTTACTGTGCAAACAACTGTCCGTATAAAGTACGTAGGTTTAACTGGTTTAACTACCAGGATTATAAAAAATTCAAAAATTTCAATCCTGCATCAGATGACACAGCACGTTGGGTATTGAACCCTGATGTAACTGTACGTTCACGTGGTGTTATGGAAAAATGTTCATTCTGCGTTCAGCGTATCCAGGGTGGCAAACTTGAAGCGAAAAAAGATGGTCGTAAGTTAATTGATGGCGATGTAGTAACTGCCTGCCAGGAAGCTTGCCCAACAGATGCAATCAAGTTTGGCGACTGGAATGATACAACTTCAATTGTTCGCAAGGAATCACAAACTGACCGTGCATACATGGCGTTGGAAGAAGTAGGTATTGAGCCGAATGTTTACTACCAGGTAAAAGTTCGCAATACTGACGACACAAAACTTGTGATCAAGAAAAAAGAACACGGTCATCATGAAGGTCATGGTGAAGAAGGAAAAAAAGAAGAGAAACACGCATAACTTTTAAATAGCATTACACATGTCAGCAGTAAGAGAAGCACAAATCCGGATCCCGTTAATTGACGGTCATAAGACCTACCACGATATTTCGGAAGATATTTGTAAGCCCATCGAGTCAAAAGCTTCGCGTGGATGGTACATCTGTATCACCATTGCAGGTATCATTGCCTTGTGGGGTATAGGCTGTATTTTCTACCTCATTGGAACGGGAATCGGAACATGGGGTTTGAATAAAACAGTAAACTGGGCCTGGGATATTACCAACTTCGTATGGTGGGTAGGTATCGGGCATGCAGGAACACTTATCTCAGCGGTATTGTTGTTATTCCGTCAGCGCTGGCGTATGGCGGTTAACCGTTCAGCAGAAGCAATGACCATTTTTGCAGTAATCATGGCGGCCCTTTTCCCTGTAATGCACATGGGTCGTATATGGTGTGCATATTGGGTATTACCATTGCCAAACCAGTTTGGTTCACTTTGGGTAAACTTTAACTCACCACTACTTTGGGACGTGTTTGCAATCTCAACTTATTTCACCGTATCACTTGTATTCTGGTACATTGGTTTGATTCCTGACTTTGGAACCATTCGCGACAGGATGACAAAACCTTTGGCGAAAAAAGTATACAGCATTTTAAGTTTTGGTTGGACAGGTAATGCAAAAGCATGGAACCGTTTTGAAATTGTTTCGTTGGTTCTTGCAGGATTATCTACACCACTTGTATTCTCGGTTCACTCCATTGTATCAACCGACTTTGCCACCTCAATTGTTCCGGGCTGGCATACAACAATTTTCCCTCCTTATTTCGTATCGGGTGCCGTATTCTCAGGTTTCGCCATGGTGTTAACGTTATTGTTGATCATGCGTAAGGTAATGAAGCTTGAAAACTATGTAACCGTTAAGCACGTTGAGTACATGAACATTGTAATCATTGTTACAGGTTCAATTGTAGGTGTGGCTTACTTAACCGAGTTATTTGTTTCATGGTATTCAGGAGTAGAGTATGAATCATACGCGTTCATCAACCGTTTCTCGGGTGACTATGCATGGTCGTACTGGAGTATGATGACCTGTAACGTAATTTCACCGCAGCTTTTCTGGGTGAAAAAATGGAGGAGAAGTTTGACCTTTACATTTGTAATGTCAATCATCGTAAACATCGGTATGTGGTTTGAGCGTTTCGTAATTATCGTTACGTCTCTACACCGTGATTACGTTCCATCAAGCTGGACCTGGTTCCACCCTACGTTTGTGGATATTGGAATCTTTGTAGGAACAATTGGTATCTTCTTTACACTCTTCTTGTTGTTTGCACGCTACTTCCCGGTACTTGCATTAAACGAGTTGAAATCAATTTTGAAAACTTCAGGTGAGAGCTATAAAGAAGAGCAGTGGAAAGCTGAAGGTGGTTTATACAGGAAAACAAGCTAACGAACTAAGAACTTACGACAATGGCAAATAAAGTATATTACGCAATGTATGATGACGACCACAAGTGCCTTGAAGGCGCAAAAACGCTTGTGGGCGAAGGTGTTCATGTGAGTGACGCTTTCTCACCGTTCCCAATTCACGGAATTGATCCGGTAATTGGCGTACAACACACCCGTTTGGGTATTTGTGCATTCCTTTACGGGATCACCGGAACCATGACAGCAATTTTTGGTATCAAGTATTTTATGATATCAGACTGGCCAATGATTGTGGGTGGTAAACCAAATGGCACCATGTTGGAAAACCTTCCTGCATTTATTCCGCCAATTTTTGAGTTTACCGTTTTCTGTGCAGCTCACGGTATGGCGTTAACATACTTGTTACGCAACAAAACATTACCAGGTATGCCTGCACGCAACCCTGATCCGCGTACTACCGATGACAAATTTGTATTGGAAATTCGCACTGCCGAAAATCACGGTATGACCGAAGATAAAATTCAGAGCCTGTTGAAGTCTACAGGAATTGTTGAACTTGATGTTAGAGAAATAGAAGCTTAATTAAGATGATCCGTTCAAAATACATACTTACAGTTGCTGCTGCGTTAACGCTTGCAGCCTGTACAAAAGATCCGAACAGTCCTGGGTACGAATACATGCCTGACATGTACCGTTCAAGTGCTGTTGAAGCTTATGTAGATTATCATCACCCTGATGAATTGTCTGCAAAGACTCCGCCTGATGGAACAATTCCATTCAGCACCGATGCGTCAAAAGCCATTTTCAATATGCCTTACGCATATCCAAATACACCTGAAGGTTACGAAGCCGCAGGTTTGAACCTTAAAAATCCAATTCCATACAGTGCATCTGTTGTGGAAGAAGGAAAAGTGATTTACACCAAAATGTGTATGCACTGCCACGGTGAAAAAGGTGATGGACAAGGCCAGATTGCTATGAACGGAAAGTTTGATGGTATTCCTTCTTACAGCGGTGCATTAAAAACATTGCCTGAAGGAAAAATGTTCCACACCATTACTTATGGTAAAAACATGATGGGCCCACACGCTGGCCAATTAAACCAGGAAGAACGCTGGAAAGTAATTTTCTGGGTAAAAGCTTTACAAAACGGAGGTACGTATCCAGCTCCTGCAGCTGATACAACTGCTGCACCAGCAGCTGCACCTGGAAAATAGTAAAATAGATTTTTAATAAAAGAGATATGAGCGATTCAAATACATATAAATTATCAAAAAGAGGCAGTAACATGATTTACGCATTGATTGGCGTAGGTCTTGTTTCAACCATCATTGGTTGCTTTACAGGTTGTCTTGAGGGCGAACTGCAACACCAGCGTTTTTGGGCAAACCTGTTGGTTAACGGATTTTTCTTCTTTGCCATTGGTTTAGGTGCATTATTCTTTTTAGCACTCCAGTACGCAACTGAAGCTGGTTGGGGAACTGTTTTAAAACGCATATTTGAAGCAGTAGCCAGTTTCCTTCCGGTTGGAGCTGTTGTAATCATAATTGTTCTTGCAGCAGGTTCTTTGGGCTATAACCACCTTTACCACTGGATGCATGAAGGTGTAATGGATCCAAACCATCACCACTATGACCCAATTATTGCCGGCAAAGGAGCATACCTGAACCAACCATTCTTTTGGGGACGTACACTGGTTTACCTTGGTGTTTATATCCTTTTCCTTTATATGTTCAAAAAACGTTCAAGGCAGGAAGACATTGAAGGAGGATTGCGCATTCACTTTATCAATTACAAAAAAGGAGCTTTATTCCTTGTATTCTTTGCCGTATTCTCGTCAACACAATCATGGGACTGGTTAATGTCACTTGACACACACTGGTACTCGACACTATTTGGCTGGTATACATTTGCCGGTATGTGGGTAAGCGCAATCATTGTGTTTATCATGATTACACTTCACTTAAAAAGTAAAGACAAATTAGAGAACGTAAACGAAAGTCACTTGCATGACTTAGGAAAATGGATGTTTGCCATTTCATTCCTTTGGTCGTATTTGTTCTTCTTCCAGTACATGTTGATCTGGTACGCAAATATTCCAGAAGAGATTACCTACTACCAGTTCCGTTATGAGAACTACAAAACAATTTACTGGATCATGTTCATCATCAACTTTAGCTTACCAATGCTTATTTTGATGAGCCGTGATGCAAAACGTAACCCAAAAATCCTGATCGGTATTGGCTCAATTATTTTCGTTGGCCACTGGTTGGATGTATTTGTAATGGTAATGCCTGCTACCATGTTTAAGAACTGGCAGTTTGGTGCAATGGAAATAGGTATGTTCCTGTTCTTCCTTGGTATATTCCTGTTCGTGGTGTTGCGTGCTTTAGGCAAGGCTCCATTGAGTGTGAAAAATCACCCGTATTTGGAAGAAAGTATCAACCACCATACGTGATTTAAGATTCAAGATTTAAAATATAAGATTTAAGACAAAAAAATAATATATAGCATACATGGAAAAGTTGTTAATAGTATTAGTCCTCATGGTTGGCGTAATAGCCATTGCGCAAATGATGCGTGTGTATGAAATTTCTGCGAAGATGCGCGGGAAGAAGGAAGAGGAAATTTCGTATGGCGATAACGTATTTAACGCAAACATGATGCTTATTTTCATGTTCGCGTTTTACGGACTGTTCTTTTGGTTGCTGGCCAAGTATGGTAATGGTGGAATCGGGCCTTCGGCATCGGAACACGGTGAGTCACTTGACTGGTTACTTAACTTCAACTTTTTAATCATCATCATTGTATTCTTTATTTGCAACACACTTTTATTCTGGTTTGCATTTAAATATTACCACAAAGGTCCTGGTACAAAAGCATACTGGTTTACCCATGACAACAAATTAGAGTTGGTATGGACCGCTGTTCCTGCTGTTGTACTTGCCGTGATCATTATTTTAGGTTTGCGTGCATGGAACGAAATCACGGGCGAATCAGGAAAAAAAGCAATTCGCTTGGAACTATACTCAAAGCAATTTGACTGGACTGTTCGCTACTCAGGTGAAGACAACCAATTGGGCCGTGCCGATTTTCGCATGATCAACGGTAGTAATCCGCTGGGTGTATTAACAAAGCAAGGAATGGTTGTGCGTCAAAACGAGTTGAGGTCTGAAATTGTTGGTCTTGCTGTTGCTTACTACAAGCACACAAATGACAAAGGATTTTTAGAGCGCCTTAACCGTAAAATTTTAAATGGTTACAGCGACACGCTTGATGCAAAAATCAAATGGGTTGATGAAACTGCAGGAAAAGACGTGTTGTCAGCCTGGGAAATTCTTTCAGCGAAAAAAGAAGCTGAGACATTTGAAAAAATGGAGCGTTTGCAACGTCACTTGTTAAAGATCATGGCGGTTGAAAAAACCATCACTGATAAAGAAGACCAGGTGGCAATGGATGATATCATTGAAAAAGAAATTCACCTGATCAAAGGGCAGGAGTATGAATTCCAGTTCCGTTCACAGGATGTAATTCACTCGGCATTTTTCCCTCACTTCCGCGCACAAATGAATACAGTGCCGGGTATGATCACGCGTTTGAAATTCATTCCTACAATTTCTACAGCTGAGATGAAGGTGAAAATGAAAAATGAAAAATTTGGATTTGTTTTATTGTGTAACAAAATTTGTGGTGCAGCCCATCAAAACATGCAGTTGCCAATTTATGTTTGGGATTTAAAAGACCCGAAAGAGAAAGCAACGTATGAAGCGTGGATGAAAAAAGTGCAGGCTGAAAAAGCAATCAGGAATGCGCTTGGAGTAGCTCCTCCAGCTGAGGAAGCACCTGCTTCAGTAAACGCAGATACAACAGCAACAAATGCAGGAGACACAACTAAAGTGAATCCATAATTAAAAAAGTTTATTATTAAGATTAAGGTATAAAAGAAGTATGGCAACAGCAATTAACCATGTGAATGACGAAGGGCACGGGCACGATCACGATGCACACCATCATCACAAAGAACATTTCATAACCAAGTTTATCTTCAGCCAGGATCATAAAATGATCTCAAAGCAGTTTTTATTGACTGCGGTTGTAATGGGTATTGTGGCTATGATGATGTCTATTTTCTTCCGCCTCCAGTTAGCCTGGCCGGGTGAAAAATTTGGTATCCTCAATACATTCCTTGGTGACAAATGGGCACCAGACGGAATTTTGAGCCGCGACATGTACCTTGGTTTGATTACCATTCACGGAACAATCATGGTATTCTTCCTTTTAACAGGAGGTTTATCAGGAACATTCTCAAACTTACTTATTCCACTACAGGTTGGTGCGCGTGATATGGCTACAGGATTCCTGAACATGTTCTCGTACTGGTTCTTCTTCCTTTCAAGCATCATCATGTTGTATTCATGTTTTGTTGAGAACGGACCTGCATCGGCCGGTTGGACAATTTACCCGCCACTTTCAGCACGCCCTGAATTTATTCCTGGTTCTGGTGATGGTATGACCTTCTGGTTAATCTCTATGGCGCTTTTCGTTGCATCAGCACTATTGGGTGGTTTGAACTACATTGTAACTATTTTGAACTTACGTACCACAGGTATGAAAATGACAAGGATGCCACTTACCATCTGGGCTTTCTTTGTAACAGCAATTCTTGGTGTACTATCATTCCCGGTTTTATTCTCGGCAGTATTGTTACTGATTATGGATAGAACATTTGGCACAAGCTTTTACATGGCCGACATTTGGGCCGGTGGCGAAATGCTGGAAGCACAAGGTGGTTCACCAATACTTTACCAGCATTTATTCTGGTTCCTGGGTCACCCTGAGGTGTACATTGTACTTTTACCGGCACTTGGTATTTCATCCGAAATTATTTCAACCAACTCACGCAAACCAATTTTTGGTTACCGTGCAATGATTGGTTCAATTCTGGCCATCGGGTTCCTGTCCTTCATTGTATGGGGTCACCACATGTTTATAACGGGTATGAACCCATTCCTGGGAGGTGTATTCGTATTTACAACGCTGTTGATTGCAATCCCGTCAGCCGTAAAAGTGTTTAACTACCTAACAACATTATGGCGTGGTAACATTGTTTACACACCAGCCATGTTGTTCTCAATTGGTCTTGTTTCTACATTCATTACCGGTGGTGTAACAGGTATTATTCTTGCTGACTCAGCACTTGATATTCCAATTCACGATACGTACTTTGTAGTGGCCCACTTCCACATTGTAATGGGTATGAGTGCGGTGTTTGGAATGTTTGCAGGTGTTTACCATTGGTTCCCGAAAATGTTTGGGCGCATGATGAACACACGTATGGGTTATGTGCATTTCTGGATAACGGCTATTTGTGCTTACGGAATTTTCTTCCCAATGCACTTCTTTGGTCTTGCAGGTGCACCGCGCAGGTATTATGAATATACCGCGTTCCCAATGTTTGACCACGTAATTGACCTGAACATGATCATTACCATTTTCGCAATCATTGCTGCTTGCGGTCAGGGTGTTTTCCTGTTCAACTTCTTCTACAGCATTTTCCGCGGACAAAAATCACCAATGAATCCATGGAAATCAAATACACTTGAGTGGACTACACCAGTTGAGCACATTCACGGAAACTGGCCTGGTGCCATTCCTGAAGTTCACCGCTGGCCGTATGATTACAGCAAGCCGGGATACGAAGAAGACTTTGTTCCGCAAACGGTGCCGCTCAAGCCCGATGAACATGACGGACACTAGTCACATAAAAAACATTGTTAAAAAGCGCTTATTTCACTGTAAGCGCTTTTTTTCTTTTGTAGTGATGCTGTGTATGCCTTTTATGCAAACACACGCGCAAAACGATTTTTCTGAGTCATTCAAAACAAAGCGCACATTTTACTTTACCTGGGATTCAAAAATCACGTTCATCAGTAACGAATATGCGCAGGTAAAAAGCGTTAAACTTGGATTTGATTTTGGAGGTAAAACAAAATTTGGAGTGGGCTACAACTGGTATAAGGGTGATATCGTAAGAGGCCTTGGAGAGCCCGGTAAACAGGTACACGCCAATCTTAAATTCAGGTACGTAAGTATTTTCACAGAGTATGTTTATTTTTTGAACGATAAATGGGAAGCCACCATACCCGCGCAGGCAGGCATAGGTTTTATGCAGTATAACAAAGAATTTACCAATGACAAAGTGCCTGGTGCCGGTGGATTTTTTATGACCTATGAGCCTGCAAGCACCTTGGTTTTTAGATTTTTGCGCTACTTTGGGGCGGGATTGGGAATAGGGTACAGGCTTGTTCTTTTAACGGGTAATAACCCCTTGAAGGAGAACTTTCAGTCACCCGTTATCATGGTCAGAACCAAGGTCTATTTTGACCGGGTCATGAAGGACATTAAATCATTGTTTTAATCTCCTGTTTTTTTGAATTTTCTCTATTGGAGAGTGGCAAAAGGCACTATATTTGCTGACAGATTAATATTAACTCTAAAAAAACAAAAAAATGAAAAAAGGATTATTATTTGGTGGTGCATTGTTAGCTATTGCTCTTGTATCATGTAAAAAAGACTACACTTGTAAATGTACATACACAAGTGGTGGTGTTAGTGTAGACTACACAGTTATCTACAAAGAGACTAAGAAATCAGCTGCTTACGCAGTTTGCGAAGGAAAAGGAATTGGTACAGTTACTGACGAAGATGGTAACACTTTCGAAGATGATACTAAATGTACTATCCAATAATCAATATTAATTGATATGAAAACCGCCTGTTTTACGGGCGGTTTTTTTATTTTTATACAGTATGAAATTTGTAGCAGTTCTTTTTAATGTCATAGTAGGTTCGGTATTCATTCTGTCGGCCTGGTTAAAAACCAATCCCATTGATTACTTTGAAACCAAAATATCGTTCTTTGGCATTGAAGGTGTGATGGGGGCGGTTGTTGCACGCCTCATTATTGCAGGTGAATTATTAATTGGCCTTTTTCTAATTACCCAATTCACTATTGGTAAACTCGTGTATAAAACCACCATTGCTGTTCTCTCAATTTTCATCATCATCAACCTTATTGACCTTATTCGTTTTGGTAACGATACCGATTGTGGTTGCATGGGCTTAACGGTACAGGTTTCACCGCTTATGTCCATTGCCAAAAACATCTTGCTTATAGGGATGACAATTTTCAGTATGCGTTTTGGAACCATAACGTGGAAATTACCGGTGTTTGCCACCATTGCCATAGCATTAACACCGTTCAGTTCGGTATTCATGTATAAACCGGTGTATGTATACGAAAACGTAAAAATGCCCAAAAAAGGCACACGTCCTGATTTCACCATTATGGATGTGCACCCAGGTTTCAAAGGAAAGACCTATAAAAGCAATGCCGAACTTTCCAAAGGAAAAAAAATAGTTGCGTTTTTGTCACTTACATGCCCGCATTGCAAAATGGCAGCATATAAATTAAACGGGTTTAAAGCACTTGATCCGGAATTGCCCATTTATTTCATTTTAAATGGCGACTCATCCAATATGGACCAATTCTTCAAAGTAACCGGAAAACCGGTTGTAGACATGGCCCATTTTAATGGAAACAGCGATTATGCGGATATGAGCGGGTATGAATTGCCGGCAATATTCTTATTAAAAGATGGTGTGGTAGAACTGCAATGGAACAACGCAACCTTAACCAAAGCTGGAATGATGGAATGGCTGGAGAAATGATTTTTTACTTTGAATTCATTCTTTATCCAACTGTAAACTCCTAACTGTAAACTGTAAACTGTGAACTGTAAACTGTCTAACTCAATTGTGCGTTAAAATTCTCCCTTCGCCATCCATCTCAATGTTGATTGAAAACGCGTCTTCCATTTCGGCTTCAACAAATTCAGGCCACTCAATAAAACAATAATTCCCTGAATCAACGTACTCGGCAAAACCAATGCCGGCCAGTTCGTTTGCTTTTTTAAGGCGATATAAATCAAAGTGATAAACAGGTTTGCTGTTTTTGGTTTCATAGGTATTTACCAATGAAAACGTAGGGCTTGACATGGGCGATGTTACTTCCAGCTGCTTGCACAATTCTTTAATAAGGGTAGTTTTTCCGGTACCCATTTCGCCTTTGAACAGCCATATTTTACGCGTGCCAGCAGCCTGTAGTAGTTTTGAGGCAACACCCGGCAGTTCATTTAATCTATATGTTATGGAAAGTTCCATCTTTTTTGAAAAGCGTTAGCGCATTTAAGAACACATGGGTTGTATGTGATTTTCTTATGTGGCCTTAAGTGCGCTTAAGTGTTTCATGAATTAAAAATATCGTTGCGCCAAAATATTAAAATGATGCCTGGCGTGGGCTACCGTAATATACCCAAGTGCGTTAATGCTTACCAGGTTATTGTTTGCTTTCCCTGTTTTTTTTGCTTCGGCTTCGGTTAATCCCATGTAAAATGAAAGCGATGCCTGGCGCACCGATATCCACTCGAGCGAAATGATTCCCGAAGTTTTGTGTTTCATTTCAGCTGCTGCTGCATATGCATTCTCATCAAAACCCGGTAAATCCTGTTCCTCATTTCTGGCAATGCACAAAGCACGGTAGGTCATAATGCGTTCGGTATCTATTACGTGTTGCAGCAATTGTAAACAGGTCCATTTTCCCTGGTCATACGCATAGTGCCATTTTTGTTGTGGCAATGCAGCAATAACCTTTGCGCATTTTTCAGCGTCTTCATGCATTTGCTCAATAACAGGTTTACCCTTGTCCAATGTTGCAAAGTAGGTGTCGTAATACGCGGGATATTCCCCCTGTATGGGTTGAGTAAGTATCATATTAATTTGCTTTTAATTCTCGCCACAATAATGTGTATAAACACATGAAGTTGATTTATACTATCTGTGCCAATCGGTGTTATGGGTGACTTTTTGGGCTACGGATAATTCATTTATTTTTTCATCATTCGTGCAAAATCCTTTGCGAAATAGGTCAATATCACATCAGCACCTGCACGTTTTATGCTCAGCAATGTTTCAGGCATAGCTTTTTCGTAATTCAACCAGCCGTTTTTACACGCAGCGCTAAGCATAGCGCATTCGCCACTTACATGGTAGGCGGCAATGGGCAATGCCGAGGTGTTTTTCAACGTTTGTATAACATCTAAATAATGCAAGGCCGGTTTTACCATTAAAAAGTCGGCTCCTTCACTTTCATCCAGTTCAGCTTCACGAATGGCTTCTACTTTATTTGCCGGATCCATCTGGTATGTTTTTTTATCGCCTTTTTTTGGAGCTGAATCCAACGCATCCCTGAACGGGCCATAAAATGCACTGGCATATTTTGCCGTATAGCTCATAATGGAAACTTCGCTATGGCCTTTGTTGTCCAGCGCATTTCGCAAATAACCCACACGCCCATCCATCATGTCGCTTGGTCCAACTATGTCAATGCCGGCATCAGCCTGTGCAATGGCCATTTTTGCAAGTATGGGAAGTGTTTCATCGTTTAATATTTTTCCTTTTTCAACATACCCGTCATGTCCATCGCTGCTGTAAGGATCCATGGCCACATCGCTCATCAAGCAGGTTTCGGGAAATTCTTTTTTGATGGTTGAAATTAATTTAAGGTAAAAATTTTTATTGCTGTAACTATGTGTTGCTTTTTTGTCTTTTAGTTTTTCGTCAACAGCAGGAAATAAAACAAAATTGTTGAGCCCCAATTTCAGGCATGATTCAATTTCGGGCAATACAGTGTCAGGGCTCCATCTGAAATTTCCCGGCAGCGATTTTACTTCTGACTTTATTTTTTTACCGTCAACCAGGAACAAAGGGTAAATAAGCTGGCTGGTGTGTACACTGGTTTCACGCACCATATCACGAATGGCGGCCGATTTACGGTTCCTGCGGGGTCTTATCAACATGTTTAATTTTTTGACGAAGATAGTAGATTAAATATTAGTAATTTGTCATACAAATGTCACAAACCACCTTCGTAAACAGTGTATGTGCCCAGGTATTGAATAATTATCCTGAACTGCACCGCGTTACCCTTGTGGTTCCTGCAAAACGTTCCATACGCTTCTTTTCAGGTTGCTTTACGGCATTGCTGGAACAGCAAAAAAAAGCGGCAATTTTACCGGAAATTATTACCCTTACCGACCTGTTTGACCGCCTTTCACCTTTTTCAAAACTTACCCAGGTTGAATTGGTTTTTCATTTTTACGAAGTGTATTGCAGTCTTGAAAAAGATCCAGAACCCTTTGAAACTTTTTTTACCTGGGCCCCGCCCTTGCTTGGCGATTTTAATGAGCTGGACAATTACATGCTTGATGCAAAATCGCTATACAAAAATTTACGCGACATAAAAGAAATTGAAGAGTGGAGTTTTGACCGAGAACAATTAAGCCCTGGCCAGCAACGCCTCAGCGATTTTTGGATTAAACTTCCGCTGTATTATCAAAAACTACAAGAATATCTTTTGCAGCATAAAGTGGGGTATAGCGGCATGATCAACCGCCACATTGCTTCCAACTTAAACAGTGTTTTTGCTGAACAGGACAACCGCATTTATTTATTTGCAGGTTTTAATGCGTTGACAAAATGTGAGTCGGTGCTCATGAATTACCTACAGGAAAACAACCAGGCCAAATTGTTTTTTGATGCCGATAATTATTATGTGAACAACGATGCGCACGAAGCAGGTTTATTCATACGCAACCATTACAAGAATACCGGTAAACTTGAACTGATCAATGCTGATGCATTAAAGTCGCAGCCAAAAGCAATTCACTATTACGAAAGCAATGGCGAGGCCCTGCAATGCAGTGAACTTGTTCGGTTGTTAATGACCTTGCCAAAAGAGCAATTGGAGCGTACGGCCATTGTATTGTGCAATGAGCAATTGTTACCGGTTTTAATCAACAGTTTGCCGGCCCAATTGCTGCGGGTAAACGTTACCATGGGTTGGCCCTTGCGGTTTACAGCAGCCAACGATTTTTTTACCGCTTTAATTGAACTTCACATTGCTTTTACACGCAGCAAAACATTTATACAGCGCCAGGTGTTGGACCAGTTTGCCGAAGCCACTGCATCGTTTCTAAACATTCGTTTGGCCGATGAGGTTATACTTACCAATCGCGAAGAATTGTTAAAAGCATATGCGGCAACTCCAGTCAGCAATTTATTGGAAGCCGCAGCCAAATCACCAATGGAATTTATTTTGAAAATGATTCCGTTTATAAATGAAAAGCTTGAAAGCATGAGCGATCAAAGCATTCATGCTGAAATTTATGCGCATTACCTTGAAGCGTTTAATAAATTAAGTTTGCTTCCCGGGTTTGCAAAAAACATTACCAGCTGGTACGTGTTCAAGCAACTTTTTACAAAATTTACACGAAATTATCCGCTTGCTTTTGTGGGTGAACCTTTGGCTGGTATTCAAATCATGGGAATGCTGGAGACACGTGCGCTTGACTTTGAAAATGTATTTATTCTATCGGCCAATGAAGGTTATTTGCCTGCACAAACCAATTATGCCGGATATATTCCCTATGATTTAAGAAATTATTTTCACCTGCCTGGAAAAACCGAGCAGGATGCCGTTTATGCCTATTATTTTTACCGTTTAATTCAGCGGGCATCAACCGCACATATATTTTACAACACCCAAAACGAATTGTTGCAACAGGCCGAACGCAGCCGTTATTTATTGCAGGTTGAAAAAGAACTGGCTGAAATAAATACGCAAATAACCGTGCAAACGCACCAGGTTGATGCCAGTTTAAGTGATATTCCCGGTGAATTTACCGCTGAAAAATCACCGTTTTATTTCGAACGCCTGCATGAATTGATGCAGCAGGGATTTTCAGCAACCATGCTAAGTACTTTTGCAAAATGCCGTCTTGATTTCTACCACAAGTATATTTTGGGTTTTAAAACTCCAAAAGATTTTGTGCAGGTTGATGAGTCAGATATTGGAAACATTGTACATGCGTATTTTGAAGCCCTGTTCGCTACCATAACAGGTAAAGAACTAACCTTTGAATTTTTTGCGCTTGCGCAGGAAAACATGGAAACTGTTTTGCGGCAAATTATAGTAAGTGATAAATTCAAAACATATAATTTCAGCTCCGGTCAAAACTTTTTGGCGTTTCAGCTGGTAAAAAAAATGATATGGTCATTCCTCGAAAAACAAAAATCACCAGGGGAATTCAGTCTTGCAGGAAAAATTGTGGAGGGCACCGAATTAAAATTGGAATGCATTACGCAGGTAAATGGAAAGCCGGTTAAGCTTATTGGCGGAATAGATTTGCTGCTTAAAAATAAAGCGGGAGAATATTTTATTTATGATTTTAAAACCGGAAGAATAGAGGAGGAATACCTGAATATTCCAAAAAATCTGGCCATGGACACTTATGCTTCAAAGGATAAATTAATTCAACTTCTTCTCTATAAAAAACTGGTAGCAGCTAATTTCGCGGCTCAAAAATCAACAGCCAGTATTATACCACTGGCAACCGGATCGTCTCAGTTTTTTGCAGTTGACATTGATTCTCTCTCGGGAATTAAGTTAATGGATGAATATTTGACAATGATCACTACTGAAATGCTTAATGCGTCAAGTGTACTTGTGCACAATGAAAAAAGTAAGTATTGTGAGTTTTGTCATTGAGAAAAAATCCGGGGAAGATGTTGTTGTTGGGTTGGGAGTAATACATCTTCCCCTGAATCTTTTAAAACCAGCGAAATCAGGAGGTAGCAAGTAACCTAATTTCAATAATAAGACGATTGGACTAAAAAAAGGTTGCTTGTGCCTTAAGTCACGGGGTGAGTTTATAGCCTACACCCCGGATGGAATGGAAGAAACGGGGATTTTTTGGATCTTCATTAAACCATTTTCTTAGTGTAAGTATATAATTATCAATGGTTCTTGAGGTTGTGTCCACCTCATTGCCCCATATTTTTGACATGATGAGCTCGCGCGAAACCACCTTTCCTGCATTTTCAACCAGTAATTGAAGGAGTTGCATTTCCTTTTTACCGGCTTCGGCTACTATTTTTCCATCTAAAGCAATTTCAAAAGTCTCTACATTTATTTGATAATCACCAATTTTTAAAAATTTTTCAAGTTTTACCGGTTGTAAGTTCTTGAGGTGCACGTTAACTCGTAGTAATAGCTCTTCCAGGTTAAAGGGTTTGGATATATAGTCAACCGCCCCGGCTTTCAGGCCTTTTATTTTGTCTTTATCATCGCCCCGGGCGGTTAAAAATATGATGGGTAATTTGGGATGATCCTGTTGCAATTTAGCGGCAACTTCAAACCCGTTTACCAGTGGCAACATGACATCCAGCAATACAAGGTCCGGAACCGTTTTTTCTACAATCTCAAGCGCCAGTTTTCCATTGTTTGCACTCAGGCATTCGTAACCTTCGTCTTCAAGATTAATAATGAGCAATTCCATTAAATTGACTTCATCTTCAACTATGAGTACTTTGGGTTTCATTTTTCATTGGTAATTAGTTTGGCAAAGGTATTGCAATATGTTTTGCAATGAATTAAATTTGGTAACCTTTTTAAAGAAACTGATATGCAAAAGATAGTGTTAACAGCCGTCCTGTTTTGTTTTATGGCAAGCGGTATGGCGCAGGAGCCTTCACATTCAAAAGTTCATCCCTCGGGTAAGGCCATTGAGTTGAAGAAGCACAAAAAGGAGAAGAAACCTGTTGCAACTGTACAACAAGGTGAAAAGCCCAACGCTGAGCGCAAGCTGGAACTTATTCCAAAGGAACGCTGCGGAACGCGTTAAGTCAACGTTGAAACGTTGCTTTTTTTCAAAGCAAGACATAGATTTGTCATAATAATGTCAAAAATATTGGCGTTGAAATAAATTCAGGCAACTATTACCGCCTTTTTACCCATAGCCACCGGTTTTTCATAACCACGCGGGCGAAATTGTATAAATTCGCAGGCAAATGGCAAAGGAACGGGAAAAAATCAAACTTACTAAAGAATCGTATCGCAAGGCAATGCGTGTGTTTACGTACATGCGACCTTACCGCGGCCTTTACATTATCAGCCTTATTTTTCTTGTTTTGTCAAGCGCAACATCCATGCTTTTTCCATTGCTAATGGGAAATTTATTGGGTGGTGCTGATGATGATGCAAAAGCTGCAAAGCTGAATGACCCGGGTTTTGACATAACCGATCTTGGGAACACAAATGCAGTAGCCCTTCTTTTATTCATTGTTTTTGGGTCGCAGGCTATATTTTCTTTTTTCAGGATTTATTTCGGCACACGTGTAGTTGAAAGTGTAACCAATGATTTGAGAAACGATGCCTACAGTAAAATGGTTAGCATGCCCATGGATTTTTTCAACCGAAACAAAGTAGGTGAGCTTTCATCGCGCATTAGTTCTGACATTATGCTTATTCAGGAAACACTTGCTGTAACCATAACCGAATTTTTCAGGCAGATTCTTACCGTGATAATTTGTATTGTTGCGCTGGCATTTATTTCCATAAAACTGTCGCTTATTATGCTTGCGGTTATACCGGTATTGGCACTTATAGCAGTTTTTTGGGGCCGTTACATTCGCAAAATGTCAAAAGCACAACAGGACAGGATTGCCGAATCAAACCAGGTAGTGGAAGAAACATTGACGGGAATAGTGGGTGTAAAAGCATTTACAAACGAATATTTTGAACGTTCGCGTTACAACAAGCTAACCGGAGAAGCAAAACGCCTGGCCATAAAAAATTCAGTATCCCGTGGATTTTTCATTGCTGTTATTATGTTTTGCATGTTTAGCGGAATTACCTATGTGATTTGGAATGGCGCCAACATGGTTCAAACATTCCAGTTGTCAGAATCCGAATTTTTCTCGTTTCTTTTTTACACACTTTTTATTGGTATTTCATTTGGAAGTATTCCTGAATTGTTTTCAGGCATACAAAAAACGGTGGGTGGAACCGAGAAGTTAATGGACCTGATTGACCAGCCAACCGAAAGTGTAAATATTTCAACTACAAAAAATTCAGAACGCATTTTAAAAGGAAAACTCACTTTTGAAAATGTAAGCTTCAGTTACCCTACGCGCCCTGATATGCAGGTGCTGAACAACGTTTCGTTTTCCGTCAATCCCGGCCAACAATTGGCTTTGGTAGGCTCATCAGGAAGCGGAAAATCAACCATTGTTTCCCTGTTACTTCAATTTTACCACGAGTATTCGGGAAATATTAAGTACGATGATAAGAATGCCAGTGAATATGATTTGACTGAATTGCGTAATCATATGGCATTGGTTCCGCAGGAGGTGATTTTGTTCAGCGGCACCATTCGCGATAACATTTCCTATGGAAAACCCGGTGCAACACTGGATGAAATAAAAGAAGCGGCCAGGCAAGCCAACGCACTTGATTTCATCAACAGTTTTCCCGATGGGTTTGATACCCTGGTAGGCAATCGCGGCATTCAATTATCGGGCGGGCAAAAACAACGCATAGCCATTGCAAGGGCTGTATTAAAGGATCCTGTGATTTTATTGCTGGATGAAGCAACCAGTAGCCTTGATAGTGAAAGTGAACGTTTGGTTCAGGATGCATTGGATAAATTAATGAAAGGCAGAACAACGGTAGTGGTTGCACATCGTTTATCTACTGTTCGTAATGTGGACATGATACTTGTGTTTGATCATGGTCAAATCATAGAGCAGGGCTCGCATTCAGATCTTTTGGCCAGGGATGGTAAGTTCAATAAACTGTATTCAATGCAGATGTCTATTTAACCATGCTCAACACCAGCTTATAATAATCGGTTTGTTTTAACTTGGCCATTAGCCATCCAAAAAATGCAATGGTCTTGTTTTCTTCCTGCGCAAGGTTAAATTTATCGGATGAAGTACTCATGTTTGTCATAAAGTGCCGTGCCGATATTTCAGTAGGATCTTTTACGTAAGCAATTAACATGTCAATGTACACGCCTACTTTTTCATATTGTGGCAATGCAAATAAATCCATGTTTTGTTTTTTGATCTGGTTTAGTTTTTCAAGGGCTTCTTCTTCCATACGTAAATCGTACATGGTTAAAGCATGTACCATGTTTTTACGCAACACGAATTCGCGGCCCATTTTATTCTCTATCCATTCATCGCGGTGTTTTTGTCCTTTAAATATGGCTTGTGTTTTGGCAAATTGTTTATTGAAGGCATAAAACACAGCAATGTTTAAGTGCATGTTTAATTCGTCTTTAATGCTTATGGGTTGGCGGTCCTTAAATAAAATACGTTCGTGTATTTCAATGGCTTCGTTAATCTTACCCGTAAAACATTTAATACTTCCCAATAACGAAACATATTTAGGGTAGTACGCGCGGTAATGTGATTTGCCGTGATCGTTCATGGCTGCATACATCTGGCGCAAATAGTCCATACTCTCGGTATATTTACGGTTACGGTACAATACGTGGGCTATCATATACAACAACTCAATTTTTAAATGATGATGTTGTTTTTTGAACCCGTATTTTTTTTCAATGGTATGGTATTGCTCTAAAATAAATTCCTCAAACTGCTTGATGTTACGAATGGCCAGGAATGAACTTCGCACTACATGAATAATGTTGTAAATGTGTTTGGGGTTTTCAAAAACGGTATTGTTCAGTTTTGCCTTCCGGAGCATGGAATCAAGAAACACGCTAAAATTTAAACTTTTTCCACTGGCTTTTACTTCGTGTAATTTTTGTTTGATGATTTGCGTGGTTACAATAATGTTTTCTTCCAGCTGTGCTAATTTATGGGCTTCACTTTTTTTACGAATGAGGGTGCGTATGTCAATGGCATGAAAACTTTCAGAATGTTCAATCATCATTAAGTAAAGCGAATTGAGCGTGGTGTATTGTTCGGTTTCCCAGGCAAGTTTTTCGGCCTTACGCGCAATTTTCCAGCCAAGCCGGTTCATTTTTCCTTCAAACAAAAATTTACACATGGTCATTAGCCCCGAAACTTTTGATGCTCCGGTAATGTCATCCTTTCGCGATTTCAGTACATAATAATCAGTCAGCTTTTCCATTAGCCGCTTACGGTTTTGATGGTAAGCGTCTTTATCATTTTTTTGCTTGAATTTTTTCTTTTCTTTTCCGTTGGAGTTAGCCAGCTCATTAAAAATTTCGAGGTCATCACGACTTTCTTTTTCTTTTTCAACGTTCAGGAAGCGAATAAAATTGTTTTTATCACGCTCGGTCATGAGCATGATCACGTCCTTAATATCATCCATTTGAAATCAGTTTTTTGGCTTTTGGGAGATCGTAAATATATGAAAATAAGTTAAATGACCCATGTTTTAAGAATCATTTTTTTCATGTAGTTTTTGGGCGTTGAAACACAAGGCTATAGCTTTACTTAAAATTAACCGGTGCGCTTCAACATATACGCAGTACCAACAAAAACAAAAACTATGAGCACAACAAACATGTATTTAACCCGCTTTTTAAAGCAATTAAACCTGCAGGCAACAAAGTGGTTATTCCTTGCGCTGCTTTTATTCATAACTACCAATGCAATTGCCGCATCGGACACGTTACGTAAAAAACAAACGGTAAGCGTATTGTCACTGGACACCAAAGGTGTTACGCTTGATCCTATACAGGCTGGTAACCTTGTTCGGCTGGAACTTGAAAAGCTGGATGTATACGAGGTAATGGATCGTTACGATGTGACCTACCTGATTGAAAAAAATAAATTGCAAATCAATAACTGTTACGGTAAAATTTGTCTTGTTGAAATTGGTTCAACCATTAAAAGCGATAAAATGCTTACGGGTACCATTGAATTAATTGGCAACAACATTATTTATTCATTGCGTTTAGTTGATGTAAAAACACAGAAAATAGAAAAGTCGGCAGTGCATGAATTTTTAAATCTCCCTGCCGAATTGCAGGCAATGACTACTATCACCATGCGCGAATTATTCGGTTTTGAAACCGATCCGCTAATGGCGCAACGCTTAAGTAAGAAAAACAATTACGAAGGATCGCAAAACAATCCAAACCAATCAAGGCTGTGTTTGAATGGGCCGCGCATGGGATTAACCATGTTAACAGGTGACCAGGCAAATATGCTAAGCCGTAAAGCAGAAGACGGAGGTTACGATGGTTATCCGGCAATGTTCCAGTTCGGCTACCAGTTTGAAGTGCAATACCTGAACGAAGGAAATTTCCAGGCTTTATTTGAATTCATTCCGATGTTGAGCGGCATGGATCAGGGCCGTGTTATTCCAAACCTTGCTATATTGAATGGATTTCGTGACAACAGGCACGGCTGGGAATTTGCTTTTGGTCCGGTTCTTTTTCCGGTAAAACGTGCACAGGGATTTTATGATGCCGATGGAAACTGGGAGTTATTGGCCGACCACCGCAACGACACCAATTTTACCAGTTTTCCTATTGTAAAACGTCTTGACAGCCGCGGTGAACTTGAATTAACTTCAGGGTTCGTGTTTGGGTTTGGACGCACGTTTAAATCAGGTAAATTAAACATTCCTGTTAATGGGTACGTTGTTCCTGGTAAATACGGTTGGCGCTTTGGTTTATCATTCGGATTTAACGTGAAAAAAACGGATAAACGAAAAGAAGAAATTGACTGGAAAGCGGCAAACTGGTAATACAAAATTGAAAATAAAACTCCTGTTCATAACCGGGAGCGCTATACTAACGCGGCAGTTTATGTTTATTGTGGGCCAATAAGTAGTTTATGCCAGTTGGCACGATGCCGAAATATGAAAAAGTAAAGCATCGTGAATATTATCGGGGTCGCCAGCAGTTTACCTTATGTTTTGGTTAGGGTAAGCTATAACTGGCGGCCTTGTCTATTAAAAAAGTATTATCAGCTGGCGGCTTACGGCTCCGTAAACAACAGGTAAAATAACAAAACAGTCTAAAATAAAGCGAGACCATTGCCTGTTTTTTGACACTATAATGTTATATCTTAGAGGCCATGAAGTATTTCAACTACCAGTGGTTTAATTTCAACATTGTACTTTCCTGCGATAAATGCGGTGAAAAAATGCCTATGCAGGAAATAGAAGGGAATCCAACCTGCGAAAAATGTGGTCATGAAGCAGCGTATAACTGGATTGATGTGCTGAAGCGTTTAAACATGGGTGAATTGCGCAGGAACCCGGACCATAAATGCATTAGCATGGGACAAATGAATGGTAATTTAACCACCAGTAAAGTAGGTGAGGTGGGTTGTTATCACTGCGGAACACAGGTGAAGTTAAATGACCAAACACAACTCCCTGTTTCGTGTCCGGCCTGTTCAATGGATTTGCATGTAACAAAGCTGGAAGCATTTTCAGACATGTTGTTTTACAGGGAAATCAGGAATAAAGCAGGTAAGAAAAATGAAGGGGAATCGATGATAGCCATTCGATGTTCGGCTTGCGGAGCTCCGTTAAAGGTTGATCCTTCAAAGCAACATTACAATTGTGAATTTTGCAACGTTGATAATGTTTTGCCTCCCGTAAAACAAACCAGGCTTGTTTTGAATAACCTGTATGCCGCTGTAAAGTATGAAATATTTCCGAAGCAACTTGCTTTTGAAACACACGATCCTGAAATTGTAAAACGCGTTTTACGCAATGTAGATAAATCGAAATTTACGGCTGAAGAAATTGACAAGCTTGTAACGAAATTTCCACAGGATGCAGGCATAATTAATATTGTTCTGACGGAATATAAATCTGTTCCATCCCACACTTCACTTGAGCAGCTTTGGAATGAAACAAGAAATAAGCAGACACTTATATTAGTTGGCCCAAAGTTAGGTAAGTCACAAGCCGAAATTGATTCACGTATACGGGAATTTAATCCTGAACATAAAAAGCCAGCCAATGTGACTCCAAAAAAGGATGCAAAGAGCAACAAAGGGGTGGTCATAATGATTATAGTTGTGGTTTTGGTAGTTGCAACGGTGTTGTGTTTGAAATACCTCACTTAGTTTGATGGTAAGTGTGAGGATTAGTGTAACACTGTGGTTGCACTATTTTTGAATGATAAACGCTTCGTGATTACATTTCCAAAAAAGCCTTCACAATTTTTTTGGCTTCACTGCACGCAGTTTCAAGATCATCGTTTAATAAAACAACATCAAAGCCGGTCGCAAAGGTTAATTCACTGGCCGCTTTGTCAACCCTGCGTTTCAGAGAAGCTTCGTCTTCGGTATTACGGTCGCGCAATCGCTTTTCAAGTGCGTCAACCGAAGGAGGCATGACAAAAACAGAAAGGGCTTTTTCGCCAAAATATTTTTTGAGATTAATTCCACCCTGTACGTCTACATCAAAAATAACGTGTTTGCCACTGGCCCAAATCCGTTCAATTTCGCTTTTCAGGGTGCCGTAAAAATTGTCTTCATACACTTCTTCCCATTCAATAAACTCACCGTTGTCAACCTTTTTTTTAAAATCGTGGATGGACAAAAAATAATAATCGCGACCATGATATTCGTTGCCGCGTTTATTGCGGCTGCATGCCGAAATGGAGAATTCAAGGTTAAGATTACTTCCAAGCAAGTACCGTACAATGGTTGTTTTGCCTGCGCCTGAAGGAGCTGAGAAAATAATGCATTTGGACATGAAGTAAAAGTAGTAAATAGTATTGAGATATGGGTATTGAGATATAAGAAACGGGACCTCCTGCCAGCATTTTTAAGCGTTTTTGAAACCACCCGGCAGGCATAGTTAAATTGCTTAAAGGGCAAAGCATAGTTTTTTAATGAGACCATAGGCAACCCCATGACAAGATTTTGCCTGGAGTTTTTACGGAGGTTTCACCTGCCGTTTATGAAGTTTCGAAGGTTTTCAAAAATGTTACTGTTGAAGTTTCGTATCTCACTACTCATATCTCATTACTGATATCTCCAAGAGGTTCACACTTCCACCCCTTTTCGGCTATAAAATCAAGCGCGCGGGGTAGGGTATACAGCATTTTTTCAGCTGCCTTTTCGCTGTCATGCATAACTACAATGGAACCGGGTTTTATTCCCTTAATTACATTGTCAAGGCATTTTTCCTTACCAATGCGCAAGTCAAAATCACCGGCCAGTACATCCCACATAATAATGTCAAACCGTTTTGAAACCACGCGGGTTTGTTCGCGTGTTATTTTACCATAGGGTGGGCGAAATAGCTTTGTGTTGGTAAGGGCCTGGCACTTTAACACATTGCGGTAATATTCACGGTTATTGGTTTTCCAGCCATTTACATGATTGAAGGTGTGATTTCCAATGGTGTGCCCTTTTTCAGCAACCTGCCTGAATACATGAGGAAATTTTTCAATATTGTTGCCTATGCAAAAAAAAGTGCCTTTGGCTTTATACCGTTCCAATTGCGTAAGTGCCTCAACCGTTATTTCAGGGTGAGGCCCATCGTCAAACGTAAGGTAAACAGAATTGGTATTGCGGGGCATGTTCCACACCAGGCTGCTGTAAAGCGCCTTTACAACAGCCGGTGTTTTTGAAACATACATTTTTATTATTCAGGTTTACCTGGTGTCATTGGAGGCACTTGTGGCGCCTGCTGGAACAATTGCGGGAAATATTCAGCAAAACTTGCTGCGTATTCCTGGTTCTCTTCAATACAAGCCATTACCCATTTGTTTAGGTTCATGGCAATCTGGTCTTCTTTTGCCCTAACCATGTCAGCTGTCTGGGTGTCTTTGGCATCACGTGCAACCTGTTCAAGCATACCAATGATGCGGAAACTTACCTGGGCATTTTCCATTGTACCTATACAAAAACGCGGAGCAAGTGACGTGTAGTAGTTAAAATTATCGTATTCCTGTTTGGTTAAAATGTTGATGATCTCAACAGCTTTTTGTTTTTCACCAATCTGGTAAAGTATTGGAACAAACGAAGGCATAATGCGGTCATACGGTACGTTTACTTCAGGCATTACCTGTAAGCATTTTGCAATTACCTTTTTGCATTTTTCATACATCTCGGTTTTGTTGGCACCTTCCTTCGTAAGCGTTTCTTTCATTTTTACCAACTGCTCTTCAAGCATGGCTTTGTTTCCAAACCCTTTTGCCATGGTGTCTTCAATCATTTTAATGTTGGCCTTAGCCATATCGGCCATACGCTCTGATTTTCCACCCTGCGTTGCCAATTCCTGTGCAAGTGTATAGAACATTAAACGGTAATTGTTGGTCATGGTACGTCTTATGTAATAATCAACATTACATCCTGGTTTTTCCATACCGCCCCACTTATAAACTTCCATTACGTTGTGGTACATGCGGTCAATATTTACTTTGCCATATGCGTTTGGATTTCCACTCTTGGTTTGAATCGGCACAAATTTATAGGCAAGACCTTCTGATGAGAAATAATCCTGTAACCCTAAATAGGTACTTGCTTCGGCACCACCGGCAAAATAAACCGGACGTTTCCAGTTATTGTGTGCAATTAAATCAAGGATCATTAAATCGTTTTTGTAAAGGCTTCCTTTTGGAACGGTAAATTGAATTTCACCAACCATTTTACTAAACTCTGATTTTTCAATCACCTTGTATTGTTCAATTGCTTTCGGATCAACTTTTAAACTGAATGTACGGCTTGGAATGGCCATGTATTTACGACCACCATCGCCTACAATCATGTTGGCATCATTCATCACATAATCCATTGCCTGAACCAGGTCAAGGAATACACCTTTGGTGTTTTTGCTCGCATCAAGCTGAACATAATCCAGCAAACCACCTTGCCTGTACATGTACTCAGGTGCTGTAAATGGCACCGGTTCTGAATCGTAAGCAGCACGCAACATCTGGTCAATGTACCAGTCAGTACCCAATAGCGAAAGGTTTACCACGCGTACATCGGTACGAATTCCTTCAACCTCCTGTGCATACCATAAAGGGAATGTATCGTTATCACCATGGGTGAATATGATTGCATTTTTTTCGCAGGTCTCTAAGAAATTGCTTGCAAAATCAAGGGCAGTTGTACGGTCACTACGGTTATGGTCATCCCAACCTTGCGATCCCATTAAAATAGGAACCGGTACCGAAATTAAAATGGCAACGGTTGCAATGGCTGTTGAGCTTCGGTTGTTGCTTCCCATAAATATCATGAGTCCACACATGATCATGGAAACAATCAGGATGTATAACATGGAGAACGAAAAAGTAAATCCTTGTCCGCTACCGCTATCAATGGCAAGAATAAGAAGTGAGATACCACCAGTTACAGCTGCCACAATTCCAAGTTGTTTGAAGCTAATGCGTTTTGCCATGTCAAACAATGCCCAAACACCTAACCCAATCCAGAATGCAAATGCGTAGAACGATCCAGCGTACGCGTAATCACGTTCGCGTGGTTCATACGGTTTCGGATTCAGGTAAACAATGATCATGAATCCTGTGAAAATAAACAGGAGCAGTATCACAAACCAATCCTTACGGGCATAAAAGAAATGGAAAACAAAACCAATTAAACCGAGAATGAGCGGCAACATAAAAAACTTGTTGTGCGCACGGTTTCGTGTTATGCTTTTTGGAACTTTTGTTTGGTCGCCTACGTGTTGCTTGTCAATAAAATTAACACCGCTTATCCAGTTTCCTTCTAACGGGCCGGGACCTATGCCTTGCTCATCATTTTGACGTCCGGCAAAGTTCCACAGGAAATAACGCCAGTACATCCATCCAACCTGGTAATTGAAAAAGAACTTCAGGTTGTTGCCAAACGTTGGCAATACCTCGGTTTTACCGGTAAGTGGATCAGTAAAACTTTCACCTCCATCATTCGGATCATAACCGCTGTATGCTTTATAACCGTGTACGTGCCTGCCTTCGCGGCTAAACATACGCGGGAAAAATGTCATGTGCTCTGGTTTGTATTTGTAATCAATTCCTTTGCGATCGTCTGAAACAAAATACTCCTGTTCAATGTCAACACCGGTAAGTTTTTTCTGTGCAACATAATCTTTTGCTTCTTTTTCGGTGCGGAAACCCTGTACCAGGTTACCATCGCGTTTAACGGCAAATCCACGCATAAATATTGGATTTCCATCAACGGTGTAACCATCCTGGTTTTGTACATCAATTGCCGAGTTCCAATACGGACCGTATAAAATTGGCCAGCTACCGTATTGTTCGCGGTTAAGGTATGAAAGGAAAGAAATAGGGTTTTCAGGGTTATTTTCATCAATAGGCGTGTTGGCTGCCGAACGAATGGTGATCATGAAAAAACACGAGTAACCAATACACAATACAATGAATGAATTTACAATTGTATTTAGCAACGCATATCCTTTTTTACGGGTCCACATCAATCCGAAAATCACAAGTCCAAGCAAAAGAATAAAGAAAAGGATCAAACCAAAGTTAAATGGCATGCCCATTTCATTTTTAAACATACGCTCCAGTAAAGCTGGAAAAGAAACAATCCCCGGAATGAGTACAGCCTGTACAAATCCAAGAATACCCATACTGATTACACCCGCAAAAAATACCCCTTTGAATCCGCTGGTTTTATATTTACGGAAATAATACACATAACCAATAGCAGGTATGGCAAGTAAGTTCAATAAATGGACGCCTATGGATAAACCAATAAGGAAGAAAATTAAAATAAGCCAACGATCAGAACCTGCTTCATCGGCAACTTCTTCCCATCGAAAAATAGCCCATACAACAGCAGCCGAGAAAAACGATGACATGGCGTAAACCTCACCCTCAGCAGCCGAGAACCAGAATGAATCACTGAATGTATAGGCCAACGCACCAATTGCACCCGAACCCAGCACAGCTATCATGGTGCCCATGTCGGTTAAAACCGAACCTTTTCCAAGGGCCATTTTTTTGGCAAGATGGGTAATTGACCAGAATAAGAATAGTATGGTGAACGCGCTAACCAATGCACTCATAAAGTTGATTGACCAGGCAACATTGCTTGTTGAAACAAAGGCCGAGAAAATGCGCCCAAGCATGTTAAATAAAGGAGCTCCCGGTGGGTGACCTACCTCCAACTTATAAGCTGTTGAAATATACTCACCACAGTCCCAAAGACTTACTGTGTCTTCCATGGTGGCAGTATAAACGAATAAGGCTATAGCAAAAATGATCCAGCCAATAATGTTGTTGAGGTTTTTGTAATTCATTGTGAGAAATGGGTTATTTACAGTTGGCGAAAATAAGGATTTTAAGGCTGTGCGGTAGGGTGCAGTCGTTAAAAAATGCTGTATAAAGTAAAAATGGTTTATTTAAGGGAGGAGACTTGACGGGTTGTTTTGCAGGTATTTATTAAGTTCACAATGAAACGTGTTTGGGGTTTAACAAACTAAACGCGACTCTGGTAACTTGGTTGTACAAGAGGTTTAACCAACCATAACCGCCAGCTGTAGCTGTGCTCCAGGACGTATTTTTGTTTTAATTAAGAAGCTCAAACGGGGGATTAGTTTCACTGATCCAAAAAGCTCACGGAGGGGCTTAACTAAGCATAACCGCCACCTGTAGCTGTGCTCCAGGACGTATTTTTGTTTTAATTAAGAAGCTCAAACGGGGTTTGGCTTCTTAATTAAAACAAAAATCCGCCCCTTACGGAGGCGGATTAAGTTTAGTTGCCCGAGCTGGATTCGAACCAACACAGTCAGAATCAAAATCTGAAGTCCTGCCTTTAGACGATCGGGCAGCAAGGGTGCAAAAATATAAAATTTTGGTTCATCCGTATACAATTTCATTTTTAATTCTGGGAATATATATTTCTGGATATGTGCATTTTGGATTGTTCCACGCATTCAATTCATGTCTTGACACCCCGCTACCTGGTACTTTTATATTCAAATGCATACGCGCTTTAACAGCAAAACACCTGGACCTGAAAATAGATGGACACACGTTTTACTTGTTGTAAAAATACAGTTTGCTGCAAATGTTGCCAGGTGGTATTTTAACGCGTTTCTGAAGTGCTTCGAATTTTTAATACGCTGAAAGTAAATGTGTTAAATGAATAGAATAGTTCGCAAATCGGCATGATTTTAATGCTGTTTTAATTTACCCCTTTCATATTATCAATATCCTTGTTTCACGCACCAACACTCAATGAAACAGGAAAAAAAACCTCAAAAAACCAATGTCAGGCATCTGTTACGTGATATTTTTTTAATGATAATTGGTGCGCTGTGTGCTGCCGTTGGTTTGGAATGTTTTTTAGTGCCAAATCAATTGCTTGATGGTGGGGTTACCGGAATTTCACTTTTGGTTGCCGATCTTACAGGCTGGAATTTACCCTTGTTGATTTTACTCATAAATGTGCCATTTATTTTTTTAGGTTACCGCCAGGTTTCCAAACAATTTGCATTAAAAGCATTTTGTGCCATACTTGGTTTGGTTTTGTTGCTGCAGTTTACCCATTTTCCAATTATAACACATGAAAAATTACTCATATCCGTTTTTGGTGGATTTTTTCTTGGAGCAGGAATAGGTTTTGCCATGCGCGGTGGTGGTGTATTGGATGGTACCGAGGTGTTGGCCCTGTATTTAAGCCGTAAAATAAAATTCATGCAAATTGGTGAGCTCATTCTTGTGATCAACATTGTTATCTTTTCCATTGCTGCATTTGTATTTGACATTGAAATTGCGCTGTATTCAATTTTAACGTATATGGCGGCTTCCAAAACGGTTGATTTTATAACACAGGGAATTGAAGAATATACGGCTGTTACAATTGTATCGGAAAAAAATGAACAAATACGAAAGGCCATTATTAAAAACCTTGATAGGGGAGTTACCATTTACAAGGGTAAGCGCGGACTCACAGGTAAAAAAGCAAACCTGGATGGTATGAATGATATTGACATTATTGTTACCGTTGTGACAAAACTTGAAATGAGTAAACTGCGCGATGTGGTTGATGAAATTGATGACAGCGCTTTCTTAACCACGCATTCAATTGGTAGCGCAAAAGGTGGAATGGTTAAAAAAAGAGCACTTCATTAAGTGTTAACATTATGATCAATTATTTTTTCATAGCATTTGTTGTTGCCTTTCTACTGCTATTTTTTATTTCAGGCGTATTTCGAATAAATAAACTGGCCATTGAACTCATAAAAAGCAGTGATGCACTTCTGTTTCTGAATACAATGAATTGGGCTTTTTTTATCATGGTGCTGTTGTTGGGAGTATTGTCTTTCACTTCCTTTTCTGTTGTGTTTCCTGAATTAAAACACAGTTTTGGGTCTTTTCCGCTGCTTGAAACAAAACAAACTATGCTTCTTGGAATTTTTATGGTTAAATTCTCGGTTATTTTTCTGGTGGTGCTTTTTTTTGAAGCTCAAAAATTTCTTGAGCCAAAAACCAACAAACCATTGATGAAAAAGATTTTTAAAGTCGAGTCACTTTCTTTTCTTTCAGTTCTTTCTGTTGAAACCGGATGTTTTCTTTTTAGTCCCGATCTCACAAAAGCACTACTGACAATGCTGAGCATTCTCTTTATCTTACTGTTTCAAAAACGCATGCGAATCCTCATCAGTTTTCTGGAGTAATGCTAAAAACCAATTTCACTTTTGTGAATTTATTGATTTTTGAAGTAATGGTCATTTGACCATTGTGCAAGTCAACAATTTTTGAGGCCAATGAAAGTCCCAATCCGTGACCTGGGAACCGTTTAGCGTTCACTCCCCTGAAAAAAGGTTGGGTTATAACAGCAATTTCTTCTTCTGAAATGCCAATACCTTCATCTGAAAATAAAATTTCAATCAGGCCATTCTTCAATAAAATGCATACATCAACCTGGTGTTTAGTTGAAAATTTGCACCCATTGTCCATAATATTTATGAATGCGCTTCGCAGCAAATGTTCGCTGGCATTTACCATTAATTTGTTCTCCTCCTCAGGAAATCCTTGCAATTCAATATGAATTGTATAATTGGGCATGCGTTTTAAAAGATCGGTTCGGGTTGACCACAACAATTCGTCAATACGCAATGGTTTTAATTTTAGCTTTGAAATGTCCATTTCCGCCTGGGCCAGTTCCAAAAGTCCATTTGTTAGGCGGTTTACACTTTTTATATCCTCCAAAACTGAACTCAGTACCTCTTTGTACTCATCCGGCTCTCTCTTATTCATCAATGCAACTTCAAGTTGGCCTGTAATGGATGTGAGTGGTGTTCGCAATTCGTGTGACGAATTTGAAACGAAACTTTTTTGTAATTCAAATGATTGCTGAATGCGTTCCAGCATTCGGTTAAATGTAAAGGCCAACTGGCCAATTTCATCATTGTCGCTGCCGGCACTCACGCGTTCGGCAAGCCGCGAGGCGTTTATGTTTTCAACCTGTGAAACAACACCCGAAATTGGCTTTAAAGCGCGTGCCGCAAATATCCAGCCGGCTACCATGGTTACCAGGCAACTTATAAGAAAGCCTGATACAAGAATAAGTTTGAGGTTCTGCAATTGGTTTTTGCCAGCAATATCACGTGCCGATACAAATACAACAAGTTCTTCTTTGCCCAACGAATATAATTTGGCCAGCGCTTCATCATCATTGGTTTCATAACTCAATACACGCTGTTTTCTCACTTTTTGAAGCAGGTTACGGGGTATGGCAACCGAGTCTTCATGTGTGGCAAACAATAATTTGTTTTGTCGGTTAAATATCAATATACGCTCATTGGACAAATAAGCAGTATTTTTATCAAATATCTGAATAAGTCCCGGGCTTAGCTCTTTAACACCTGAAATTAGTTTAGCATAGTTTGATGATTTTTCCTCAAGCCTTTCGTAAAATGCGTTTTGCCTGTGCGAAGCCGAAAAATAATAGATTGAACCCGCAAAAATAGCAAGTAACGATGCAACAATTAATGTAAAACGTATGGCAAGTCGTGTACGTATTTTCATACTAATCCAATTCTTTCAGCACGTATCCCATGCCAATGTACGTATGAATTAGCTTGGCGTTAAAGCCCTTGTCAATCTTTTTTCGTAAAAAATTAATGTATACATCAATTACATTAGTTCCGGTATCAAAATTAATCTCCCAAATTTTTTCAGCAATTTCATTGCGTGAAATAACCTTGCCTGTATTCACCATTAAATGTTCAAGCAATAAATATTCTTTGGCGGTAAGTTCTACTTTTTTGTTATTGCGTTTAACCGTTTTGGTAACAGTGTTCATTTCAAGGTCAGCAATGCGCAAAATTATATTTTCATTTTGATGTTTGGGTATACGTTTCAACAAGGCTTTAATGCGTGCCAGCAGCTCCCTGAACTCAAACGGTTTTACTATGTAGTCATCAGCCCCAAAATCAAAACCGTTAATTTTGTCATTAGTTGTTCCAAAAGCTGTAAGCATTATAATGGGCAATTGACTGTCTTTTTTACGTATTTCTTTGCAAACTTCATAGCCGTGAATTTCGGGTAAATTTAAATCCAGTATAACAAGATCATAGGTTTTGCTTAGGGCCATTTCCTGTCCCCGCGTTCCCGTATAGGCAATTTCAGTTGCAAAATTGTTTTCTTCCAATCCCTGTTTTAAAAACAAAGCCACTTTTGGCTCGTCCTCTACAATCAGTATATTGGTTGTACGCATTTAGCAAAGTTCTCAAAATTTAAAGCGTTACCGGTTAATTATGGTTTTTTTAATCTTGTTTTAATGCCCTTTAACAGTTTGCTTCTTTGCCTGGTTTTTTCAAAATGTAGTTTGTGTTGCGTTGCCCACCGGGTAATTCCTTAAAATTCATATTTTGAATATTGATTATCAGTTAAATAAACTCTAATTTGTGTTAATAATAAATTAACTGTTTTACCAATAAGCTCCTTATTTTACACACTGTAAAAAAGCGTAATGGCATTTGTTGGAACCATATTGCAGGAAATCTTAAAGTTTACCAAAAGCAGGCGTAACAAACGCGTGGTACTTGGTGCACACTTGCAAGACCAAACACTGCGCAAGCTCATGCGTAAGGCACAGTTTACCCAGTTTGGGCAAAAAAACGATTTTTCGCGCCTTTTAAAAACCCGTAACATAACCACGTACTTTAATAAAAATGTGCCCTATTATGACTACAACGCTTTGTATAAAGAGTGGTGGCATAAAACAATTGAAGGCGAGGAAAATGTTTGCTGGCCCGGTAAAATAAAATATTTTGCACTTACATCGGGTACATCTGAAGCGGCAAGTAAACGCGTGCCCGTTAGCAAGGAGTTAATTCGCCAGATTCGAAAAACATCCATCAGGCAAATGATGACCATTCCTGACCTGGGACTCAACCCTGAGTTTTATGAAAAAAGCATTTTAGGCATTGGTGGTTCGGCCAGTTTAACGCGTACAGCGGCAGGTTATGAAGGTGACCTTAGCGGCATAATTGCATCGCGTTTACCGGTATGGATACAGCGCACCTATAAACCGGGTAAACAAATTAGCCAGCTAAAATCATGGGAACATAAACTTGAAGCACTGGCAAATGAAGCACCACGATGGGACGTGGGTATTATTGTTGGTGTACCCGCGTGGGTTCAGTTAACCCTTGAGCGCATTATTGACAAACACAACATAAAAAACATACACGAAATCTGGCCTAATTTTAATATTTATGTTCATGGTGGAGTTTCATTTGCACCTTACGCCCAAAGTTTTAAACGGTTACTAGGACATGATCTTCATTTTATGGACACTTACCTTGCATCTGAAGGGTATATGGCTTTCCAGGGTTCACACAACAAATTGGGTATGGAACTGGTTATGGACAACGGCATTTACTTTGAGTTTGTGCCGTTCAATGAAAATAATTTTGATGCCGATGGAAACATAAAATCAAATGTGCCGGTACTTACTTTGCACGAGGTTGAAGAAAATGTTGACTATGCCATTTTAATTTCTACCTGTGCCGGTACATGGCGTTATTTGATTGGTGACACCATTCGTTTCAAATCACTTGAAACCTTTGAACTGGTTATTACCGGCCGTACAAAACACTTTTTAAGTTTGTGTGGTGAGCATTTGAGTGTTGACAACATGAACATGGCCATCAAAAAAGTAGCGGCCGAAACAGGTTTAATCATAAATGAATACGCAGTTGCCGGTAAAGCACACGAAGGTTTGTTTGCACACCACTGGTACATCGGGGCCGACAGGCCTTTTAATGCGCCTGAGATGAAGGAAAAAATTGATAACTACCTGAAAGAATTGAATGACGATTATGTTGTTGAAAGGCGTCATGCTTTAAAAGATATTTTCATTCACCAAATTCCCCTGAGTGATTTTTATGGCTTCATGCAATCAAAAGGTAAATTAGGCGGTCAGCATAAATTCCCACGCGTACTAAAAGGTAAAATGCTTGAGGACTGGGATAAATTCATTGCCCATAAGCTAATTGTCAAGTAGTTTTTTAGTTCACAGTTTACAGTTCTCAGCAATTGGGAGTACCTTGTATAAATTATTTGGGTGCCATTTCCGGCTATTCGCTATACTCCTCGCGTATTTTTGTTTTTAAAAATAAATACTGCCGCTGCGGGGTGCCGCTTCTATCCGGGGCGCGTTTAAAATTGCAGTTGCTTTGTGCACCTAATAAAATGACACAAACGTTTTCCGCTCCCGCTCTTAAATTTTAAATCCTGGATCTAAAATCGTAAATAAAAAAAAAGACCATCTTTTACTGATGGCCTTTTTGTATAGTGATATGAATGGTCTTATTTACTTAACAGCAATTTTTTCGCTGCTTACACGTACACCGTTTGCATATATATTCACAATGTACAAGCCGGTAGTCATGTTTTGTGTGTCAATGCTAGCAGTGGTGCCCGTAACAGTTCCTGTGCTTACAAGTGCACCGGTTGCATTAATTACATTAACGGTATAATTACCTGCTGTGTTCATGGTAACGGTTACGTTTGAACCGGCCAGCACAGGGTTTGGATATACGTTGGCAGTGGTGTTTTCAATTTCGTTAACCAATGTGCCAATTGAACAAGGCTCAACAGTTGGGTTAGCACCCATGGTCAATAAACCATAAACAGCTGTTACAGGCAAAGTGCCCTCATCAGTTTTAAATTGTGAAGGAGCCAATATGGTTGTGGTTGTATATGACAATGGGGTTACGTTGGTAGTTTGGCTTGTTTTTTCGCATACATTGCTAAAATCAAAATCAGTAAACACAAGTGCGTTTTTTGCAACCCATGTGGCTGGGTTGGTTGCAATACCTGACATCAATATACCGTCAGCATACACTTTTGCATCATAAAAACTATAGGTGTTTTCACTTCCGCCAAAACTGGTTGTAGTTATGAAGTTACCATTTGCATCAAAAGTGCTGGCTGCATCAAAGTAGGTGTCAGAGTAAGCTTCAAGCGAAGTACCAAAAGCCATAATGCGTCCGTCAGGCAATTCTTCAACATCTACAAAACGCACAACACCACCCATTGCCGGGTCAAGTTGTTTTGCCCATATAATGTTACCGTTTACATCGGCCTTAATAAGTATGGCCACTGTAGCAAAAGTGGTATACGATTGGTTTAACCCAGCCATAATCACAGCACCATCGGCAGCGCGTGTAGTTCCATAAATGCGGGTATAACCTGGTATGTTGAACATCATCATCCTGTCACAACCACCGGTTGTATCATATTCACCCCATCCCAGGGTGGTGTCACATTTACCAATTACAATGATGGTAGTGTCATCAATCAATTCGCAGTCATTACCCGGATTTTTACCTGCAGTGCTGTCGCCTTCGCAGGTTTTGCTCCATACAGGTGTAAGGTTAAGGTCAAATTTATTCAGGTCAAACGTGGTATATTGGGGGAATGACACATAAATATCACTTCCGGAAACAATAGCCCTGGGGCCTTTTGTATAACTGAAGGATACATTTTGCTTGGTTGAAATGGTTACGTCATTTGTGAGCAGGTTTATTTTTGCAACATAAAAAACCTGCATGGAGGCTGCGCTAACCCCGGTTCCTGTAACTAAAATTGAACCGTCAGGTAATTCGCTTGCATAAGCAACATTGTCAATGCTGCAAACAGCGTTGGCAAGTTTAGTAGTCAGCATCAGTGTACCGGTGCTTGAAAAAGTGCTTACTTCAAATCCACCAGCATTGGTGGCTGCAACGGTTACAAATGTTCCTGCAGTGGTTCTTACCGATGCAAAACCTGAATTGTACATGGAGCCCGAGGTGTTGGTGCCTGCCGTTTGGCTGAAGTAAGTTTGCGCGCTGGCTGCTAATACAAGCAGAAGTGCGAACGAGGTTAGTAAGGTTTTTTTCATGCGATTTTATTTTATGGTTTGGTAAAGTAACTGGTTCAAATCAAGGTATGAATGTACTAAAAAAGGCGCAGCTAAACAAGCACTTAACGAAATCGGCCCCCACTGTTAAGAATGAGACGTATTAAAGTAAAAAAGGTGGTGGTTTTAACAAACGAATTCCTGTTGGAATAATCCAAAGCGCTAAAAATCAACAATTCATCTGGTTGTTAAATTGACATCCTGCCGAGCATAATAACCGGGTTTTCCATCAGGTTTTTGAAGGTTTGCAGGAATTTAGCCCCTGTTGCACCATCAACTACCCTGTGGTCGCAGCTCAATGTTACTTTCATTTGGTTGCCCGGCACTACAACACCGTTTTTTACAACAGGTACTTCGCGTATGGCGCCAATGGCCATAATGCATGAATCAGGCGGATTAATAATTGCCGTGAACTCTTCAATGCCAAACATACCCAGGTTTGAAATGGTAAATGTATTTCCTTCCCAGTCGGCTGGTTGCAGTTTTTTATCTTTTGCTTTGGCAGCGTATTCTTTTACTTCGCCACTTATTTGCGTCAATGTTTTGGTATCGGCAAAACGCACAACAGGTACAAGCAATCCATCCTCAACAGCAACAGCAACGCCAACATGTACATGATCATTGTAACGTATGCGGTCACCCAGCCACGCTGAATTTACGTTTGGATTTTCTTTTAATGCCATGGCGCTTGCTTTGATCACCATGTCGTTAAATGACACTTTTACACCTAAACTATCGGTAATGGATTTACGCACATCAATGGCGCGGTCCATGTCAATATCAATGGTCAAATAAAAATGCGGTGCGCTAAATTTGCTTTCAGCCAACCTGCGTGCAATGGTTTTACGCATTTGCGAAACCGAAACTTCACTGAAACTTTCAACCTGCGGGCCGCCAAAAAACCCACCTGCAAAATTATCAATGTCGCGTTTTACTATACGGCCACCTTCACCTGTTCCCTTTAGCATGTTTAGGCTTAAGCCTTTGTCACTGGCCAGTTTTTTAGCCAGGGGCGATGCTTTTAAGCGCCCGTTGCCATTTGTTGCAGCGGTACTGGTATGTTTTACAGTTGTGGTTTGTGTTGCAACTTTAACCGGTTCACTGGTTGTTTTTGTTTCAACCGCAACGGCTTTTGTTTCTTCTTTTTTCTCGGCAGGTTTTTCGTCTTTTGCAGGTGCCGCCACCTGGCTTTGCGCTATTAATTCTTTAATGTCCTCACCTTCTTTTCCAATAATGGCAAGTAAGCCATTTACCGGTGTTCCTTTTCCTTTTTCAGCTCCAATATGTAACAATACACCAGCGTAATCAGATTCAAAGTCCATGGTGGCTTTATCCGTTTCAATTTCGGCAAGTAACTCACCTTTTTTAACGGTATCACCAACTTTTTTATTCCAGTTTGCTACCACACCTTCGGTCATGGTATCACTTAGTTTGGGCATTTTAATTACTTCAGCCATTCGAAAAATATATTACTAAAAATTAAATTCTGTTTACTATTTTAAATAATGAAATTTCAAATATTGAAATCTCTGTTTTACGTTTCAACATCACTATTTAAGTATTTGAAATCTCCAGATTTGAAATTCCTCTAAAGGTCTTCCCGTATAAACGGATATCCTTCCGTTGCGTATACGTCTTCATAAAGTTCTTCTGCTTTAGGCATTGGGCTTTCTTCGGCAAACTTCACTGCTTCATCAATCATTTTATCCACTTCTGCTTCAATTTTCTCAATGTCCTTTTCAGTTGCGTATTTTTTAGCGTAAATGGTTTTTAGCACATTTGTTAAGGGGTCAATGCTTTTGTATTCTTCCATTTCTTCCTTGGTACGGTACTTCTGCGGGTCACTCATTGAATGGCCTTTGTAACGGTAAGTAAGAATGTTTAAAAGGGTAGGGCCATCACCACGTCTTCCGCGTTCAGCAGCTTCCTCAATGGCCAAATGCACTTCTTCGCAATTCATCCCATCAACATTGAATGAAGGCATGTCATAGCTTAAACCAATTTTTGAAAGGTCGGTAACGTTTGTGGTGCGTTCAACCGATGTGCCCATGGCGTAATGGTTGTTTTCAATCACAAAAATTACAGGTAATTTCCAAAGCATGGCCATGTTAAATGTTTCGTGAAGTGCGCCTTGCCTAACGGCACCATCGCCCATGCTGCAAACGGTTACATTTTTTGTTCCATTGTATTTATCGGCAAATGCAATTCCTGCGCCCATTGGTATTTGTGCACCAACAATGCCATGCCCACCCATCAGGTTTTTTTCTTTCCAGAACATGTGCATTGATCCGCCTTTTCCTTTTGAACAGCCGGTTGTTTTTCCATAAAGTTCGGCCATTACAATTTTTGGGTCCATTCCCAATCCAAT
>DATGXI010000171.1:0-34528 GCA_035299065.1 Flavobacteriales bacterium | reverse complement strand
CAAAATTATTATCATAGTGCGATGTCTTATCAAACCGGTTTTCTATGCTATAGGCATTCTGCACTTTTTTATTTCTATAAGCCGTACGGCACATATTTGCAGCAACGGCAAAAACCCAGGTATAAAACTTTTTACCTGGGTCAAACAAATGCGGATTTTCAGCTATTTTTAAAAAAAGGTCTTGTAAAAAATCCTGGGCTTTGTGTTTATCGGCATCCAGCATTTTATACATAAAACTCAATATGCGTTTACCATACCTGTCATAGATTTCGTTGAAAGCGGCATGATCATTCCGCTGAATGAATTTCATCAATTCTTCATCCGTATACTGTTTATATTGCCCATGAATGTTCAAAATTCAAATAAACTTTAGGGACCTAAAATTTTCCCTGTTTTATGATATTGTTTACTTCCTCGGTAAGGCCCACTCTTTCGGCAATCACTTTAATGTAATTGTGCATGTTTTCAAGAAGAGCCGTTTCTCCCGCATCACGGTAATGAAAATACAGTGTTAAAAACGGAACCATATAATTATAATTAAAATCATTCACCACGCTTTCGCTGACATGATTTTCAAAATTCACAAGGATATTGTCCAATAAATAATTTTTCTCCACATTTTTACGCAGCACCGCCATGTTGTCAAAACGTTCGGTTGAGTACTTATATACAATGCCTACCAAGTACAAACTGTCCTTTATGGGGCTCTGTTCAAAATCGTTGCCAATCATATAATAAACGGGTCTTTTGGCGTGCTTCATAAAGTGGGCGCGTATATCTTGTGAGAACGCGTTAGCATCCACATATTCATTTAGGAGTTTGTATTCAGGAATACCCAATTTTTTACAGTACATATTCCTAAATTCTGTATCATCGAGCATATGAATGTTCAAAACGGTCACATCGGTACGAACATTTTTGGCGTATTGCAATATCCATGCAGGGAATGTATCGTTATCACCATATGTAAATAAAATGGCATTTTGGTCGCAGGAAACAAGCATATTGTAGTTCACTGCCAGGATACCAGTGGCAATATCTCCGGAAGCAAGCCAACGCTCACACATTTGCCGCATTTCCTTTTCCTCTTGCCTTAACATAAAGTGCGTACCCAATAAATTGAAGATCTCCTCGCGGTCGGGGCCTAATCGATATGCTTCCATGAGATACTTCACCGCATCTTTTCCAAATCTATCTTTCCGATAGGCCATGTAATTACTCTCAAATGTTCCGGGAAAGTTGGTGTTGACTTTTTCTGCAACAGCATCAATATCTTTTTGAGTTTTTGGGCCACCCAGAAACTTGATCATTCGTGTAGCTGTAAACACATTCATCCATGCATCAGCATTCTTCGGATCGGCTTTCACTTCTTCTTCCCAAAGGGCAAGTTGTTCCTGGTACCATTCCATTGTGTGTTTCACCTTAACAATGGAATACACTTTTTGTTTTTGAGGTTTGGTTTGTGCCTGCAAGGTAAATGCACAAAGCAATAACCCACATAATAATAAGGTTAGTTTCATACTATTGAATTTTAAAGATTAGTTATTCGTTTAAAAAAAGAAACAGTGTTACTCGCAACCTCCAAAAAGGTTCATTAAAAAATAAAGCTTTTTTCGAAACCGTGGATAAGACGCTAACTTTCAGACGAAAGTAGAGCCCGCTTAACATTGTTTAACGGATAATTGAGCATTTCTTTTTATTTCCCAGGATTGTCAAAAGCCACCAAAGGTTACCTTTTAGGGAATTTGATATTCATATAAAACATGAGGCTCTTATTTCCCCTACTTATCCTGCTTTGCATACCCAAATGGGGGTGGACAGATGCCACGCCTTTTAAACCCGATGTACACATTCATTTTATATATGGTGACGGTCTAAACGCAAACGACATTGACAGCCTGTACCTGTTGCATTACGAAAGTGAAACTTCAGAAGCGGACACACTTTATCATTCAAAGAAGGTTGAAGACCGTTGGACCGATATGTATGTGTCCTGGTATAACGAAATTGTTCGCCTGCAGGGATCAAAGCCGTATAAATTTAAAATCTTTGTTTTAGTCAAAAACAGGTGGCTTGAGTCTTCCTGGCTGTACAATTACAGTTTATGGGCCGATTATCGTATAGCCCTAACAAATGATGCATTAATCAACACTACGCCATTTTTCAAAACAAGCTGGTCAAACTATTTCATTGCTTTATTCATAACCATAAGCACCGAATTTCTTGTTCTGCTACTTATTACAGCATTTGGGAGCTTAAACAAACGGGTTATACCATATTGGATCATTTTCAACCTGGTTTCACATCCCGTTTTATGGACGCTGATTGTTTATACACCCATAAACATTATGAATGGCGAATGGATTGTTGTTCTGCTTGAAGCAATAGGACTCATGCTGTTTTGCAAGGAATACATCAGTTCCTTGTCTGCAATTGTATTGAGTGTATTTTTAAATGGAATCAGTTTTATAGGAGGCGGGATCTTATACATGATGTTCTCTATAGGCTGTTAACAAAAAAGGAACCCTTTCGGGCTCCTTTTACATTTAAAATTTAAGATTTGAAATTTAATACTATTGCTTCACAATCCTTCCGCTTGCCCTGCCATTTAACGTAATGACTTCATACATGTAAATACCATTTTCAAAATTACTAATGTCAAAATGGTTGTAACGTCCCGTTGCATTTGCCTGCTGTATCATGCGGCCGCTCATGTCACGCAAGGTGATTTTTGCGTCCTGCGCTGCTCCCATATCAATGGTAAACATACCTGTATTTGGGTTCGGATAAATGGTTACGTTGGTTGGTTTTACTGGTTGCTGCGCCACCGAAACAGGGAATGAACCTTCCGTAATGTTTACAAACTGGTCACCGGCTACATCCAGTAAATTATCAATTGTACCACTAGGCCAAACAACAATTACCGAATCAACAATGCTGTCGTTTCCTAATCCAAAGTGCGCATCAAAGCTGTTTTGAATTCCATACGCTTCACCCGAACGTATCTCGCGGGTTTGAATTCCCCATGGACCAAATATTTTAACTTTTGCACCAATGCCCATTTTATTGCTTACGGTACCGGTTAAATGGAAGGTTATAAAGTGGTTTCCATTCGAACAATCGTTAATCCATAATTTATCTTCGCGGGCTGAAGGATCATTGTACACGTCAGCATAACTGGCGTACATGTCAATCTTCCCATCGTGGTTTAAGTCACCAATACCTTGCGAAAGTATGCGGTTTGTACCGTAAATCATTCCTTCGCTATCATGGGTAAAAGTAAAATCACCGTTATTGATGTACATTAAATGATCGGTACCTGAAATAAAAATATCTACAAATCCATCGTTATTAAAGTCTTCACTTACTACGTTCATGCCGAAAATAGAAGTAGTGGATGCCATTCCTGAGGTGGCAATTACATCGGTAAACACACCCGAACCGTTGTTCTTCATCAATTGGCTGTTTACATTGTAATTTAAGATCATGCAATCATTGTCACCATCGTTATCAAAATCATTGAACGTGGTACTCCACCCTTGTGCGCCTGAACGCAAACCGGTAAAGTTTGTCACATCCTGCGTATAGGTGTAATCACCGTTGTTTAAAAAAATCTGGTCAATCCTGCGTGGATCGGTGCTGCTTGTTACCGACTGGCGGCAATGTGTAATGAAAAAATCCTGCTTGTCATCGTTGTTAATATCACTCCATATACTTGCATAGTTACCGCTGTTGTCAGAAGAAGGCACAGTTGCCAATGGGATCAATGACTGGTCAAATGTCCACCCACCTGCTCCATCACCCACATAAATATGCGACATGTCCACGTCATTACAAACTACAGCATCCAAATCACCATCGTTGTTAATATCAAAAAAATTAGCTCCCTGCACAAAAATTCCACCTGCACCAGTGGCTGTTGATACGTCAAACGATGTGAAATTTGCAGCTGATGCAGAACTGGTAAGAATGTAGGTTGTGCTTACATCGCCCCATAAAACATCATTGTACCCATCGTTATTCACGTCACCAACACACATTCCCCAAGGATCGCCAATGACTTCTGAAGGCCATGAATTTTCGGTCCAGGTGCCGGTTGCGCCCTGGAAATCGATAAACTGAACCAGGTTATTTTCTGCACGAACAATGTCATCGCGACCATCGTTGTTCATATCAACTACCCCAACAGCATTTCCGCTGTGAAAAACAGGTGTTGGGAGGGTCGAGGTCATATCAATAAACGGAACTACCGGTGGTGTAGCGCCCGCACCGGCTGTTACATCAAGCTGGAAATTTCCACTGGATGCCCCATCAAACCCGTCAACCACTATGTAATACGTTGTTAACGGTGACAACATAAGGTTGGTGATAAATGAATTGTAAGGCGAAGTATATGCGGGGCTCTGGCAACCATCTTCCTGGCATGCGTAAGGCGTGCCCGAACAACTTGACTCATACACATATAACTGGGAATCAAAATCGGTTACTGCGGCACAAATGGTAATGTCAACATACTCGGTTGCAGCACCTGTTGTGTATTTATAAACACGGTCCTTACCACCTCCACCGTTACCGGCATCGGCACAAACTTCAAAATAATTATCAATTGACCCGCTGGTATTTCCGGTATTGGAAAACGGTAACGAGCTGATGGTTTGTGCTGAGCCACAGGCTTCACCTCCTTGTGCAAAAGAGCCAGTGGAAGCAAGGGCAAATAAGGGTAGTAAAAGTTTTTTCATGTTCAGTCAGCATTTGATTTGCTATAAAGATAGGAAAATAGAGACACATGTTTCTTAACAAGTCGAAGTTTTATTCTGCTTTTTTACAACGAAAATTTGCTTATTTTAAGGGTCTGAATTTTACTTGATTTTTCTTTCATATGGAACAGGTTAGCCCCTATAAACCAACAAATAAGATACGAATTGTAACAGCTGCCAGCCTGTTTGACGGGCATGACGCGGCCATAAATATCATGCGCAGGATCATCCAAAGCACCGGTGCCGAGGTTATTCACCTTGGACACGACCGCAGCGTTGAAGAAGTGGTGAATTGCGCCATTGAGGAGGATGCACAAGCCATAGCCATGACCAGTTACCAGGGCGGCCATACCGAGTATTTTAAATACATGTATGATTTGCTGAAAGAAAAAGGTGCAGGTCACATTAAAATTTTTGGCGGAGGCGGAGGAACAATTCTGCCCGATGAAATAAAAGAATTACAGGATTATGGAATCACCCGCATTTATCACCCTGACGATGGCCGTTCACTTGGTTTACAGGGAATGATAAATGACCTGATGAAGAAAAGTGATTTTGCCGTTGGCGACAACCTGAATGGTGAAGTAACGCACTTAAGTATAAAAGATAAAAAAGGTATTGCGCGTTTAATTTCTGCAGCTGAAAATTTCCCCGACAGCGCGCGGCCTTACCTGGAAAAAATAAAAGAAAAAGCCGCAAAATCAAAAACGCCTGTATTGGGAATTACCGGTACCGGTGGTGCAGGTAAATCAAGTATGGTTGACGAAATTGTACGCAGGTTCTTACTTGATTTCACCGATAAAACAGTTGGGTTGATATCGGTTGATCCAAGCAAACGTAAAACCGGTGGCGCTTTACTGGGCGACCGCATTCGCATGAACTCCATACGTCACGACCGTGTATACATGCGCTCGCTTGCCACACGTCAAAGCAATTTGGCATTAAGCAAATACGTAGGCGATGCTGTAAATATTTTAAAAGCTGCCGGTTTTGATTTGATTATTCTTGAAACTTCAGGAATTGGTCAAAGCGATACCGAAATTCTCGACCACAGCGATGCTTCGCTGTATATTATGACACCTGAATTTGGTGCTGCCACACAATTGGAAAAAATTGACATGTTGGATTTTGCCGACATAGTTGCCATCAATAAATTTGACAAACGCGGTGCGCTGGATGCTTTACGCGATGTAAAAAAGCAATACAAGCGCAATCACCAGTTATGGGATACGGATGATGAAAAAATCCCTGTATTCGGCACCATTGCTTCACAGTTCAATGACCCGGGAACAAATTCATTGTACAAAGCCATCATGGATAAAGTGGCTGAGAAAACGGGAGCTGACTTAAAATCATCGTTTGCCATTACAAAAGAAATGTCGGAGAAAATTTTCATTATTCCGCCTGCACGTACCCGTTACCTGAGCGAAATTTCTGAAAACAACCGCAAATACGATGAATGGGTAACCAAACAAAGTGAAATTGCTGAAAAACTATACGCCATACATTCTACCATTGGTGCATTAAACGCCAAAACAAATGCCGAAGTAATCAAAGTATTACAGGCAGAATTTGACCGTATTAAACTGGATCTGGATCCGCACAACTGGGAAATCATTCAGCAATGGCCTGACAAAGTGAAGATGTACAAAGATGAATTTTACATTTTCAAAGTACGTGATAAGGAATTAAAAATTAAAACGCATACCGAATCGCTTTCACATACCCAAATTCCAAAAGTTGTAACACCGCGTTACAAAGCCTGGGGCGAATTGTTGCGATGGATATTACAGGAAAATGTTCCCGGTGATTTCCCTTATACTTCGGGAATTTATCCGTTTAAACGTGAGGGCGAAGATCCAACCCGTATGTTTGCGGGCGAGGGTGGCCCCGAGCGTACCAACAAACGTTTCCATTATGTGAGTTTGGGCATGCCTGCAAAACGGTTGTCAACAGCATTTGACAGCGTAACACTTTACGGGAACGATCCGGACCTGCGTCCTGACATTTATGGTAAGATTGGGAATTCGGGTGTAAGCATTTGTTGTTTGGACGATGCGAAAAAATTATATTCAGGATTTAACCTGGCTGATCCAAAAACATCGGTAAGCATGACCATTAACGGTCCGGCCCCAATGCTGCTTGGTTATTTTATGAATGCCGCTATTGACCAGCAATGCGAGATCTATATTAAGAAAAACGGTTTAGAGGCGCAGGTTAATAAAAAAATTGAAGACATATACAAAGTGCGTGGTGTGGCACGTCCCCAATATTTTGGCGGATTGCCTGAGGGAAATGACGGGCTTGGATTGATGTTACTGGGCGTAACCGGTGACATGGTTTTACCTGCTGATGTATATGAAAAAATAAAAGCCGAAACATTGACACAGGTTCGCGGAACCGTGCAGGCTGATATTTTAAAAGAAGACCAGGCACAAAACACCTGTATTTTCTCAACTGAATTTGCCCTGCGTTTAATGGGCGATGTTCAGGAATATTTCATCAAACAAAAAGTAAGGAATTTTTATTCGGTATCAATCAGCGGTTACCACATTGCCGAAGCCGGAGCAAACCCAATTACCCAATTGGCGTTTACCCTTTCAAATGGTTTTACCTATGTTGAGTATTATTTGAGTCGTGGAATGGACATCAATGAATTCGGACCGAATTTATCGTTCTTCTTCAGCAATGGAATTGACCCTGAGTATGCCGTAATAGGCCGTGTTGCGCGCAGGTTGTGGGCAAAGGCACTTAAACTAAAATATGGTGCCGATGCGCGTTCACAAATGTTGAAATACCACATTCAAACCAGCGGGCGTTCATTGCATGCGCAGGAAATTGATTTCAATGATATTCGCACTACACTACAGGCACTGTACGCCATTTATGACAACTGCAATTCGTTGCACACAAACGCGTATGACGAAGCCATTACAACACCTACCGAAGAAAGCGTAAGAAGGGCGATGGCCATACAGTTGATCATTAACCGTGAACTTGGTTTGGCTAAAAATGAAAATCCGTTGCAAGGCTCCTTCATTATTGAAGAATTGACCGACCTGGTAGAAGAAGCTGTACTGATGGAATTTGACCGGATAACTGAACGTGGCGGTGTATTGGGATCAATGGAAACCATGTACCAACGCAGTAAAATACAGGAAGAAAGCTTGTATTACGAAACATTGAAGCATACAGGTGAGTTCCCTATTATTGGCGTAAACACGTTTTTAAGTTCAAAAGGATCGCCAACCGTATTGCCAAAAGAAGTTATTCGCGCGACCGAGGAAGAAAAGCAATTCCAGATAAAAACAGTGCGTGAATTGAACAAAAAGTTTGAGCCGGAAGTAAAAGCCGAGCTGGAAAAACTACAGCAGGTTGCCATACAAAACGGAAATCTTTTTGAAGCCTTGATGATAGCCTGTAAATATTGCTCACTTGGGCAAATTACAAAGGCTTTGTTTGAAGTGGGCGGACAGTATAGGAGGAATATGTAAAGCATGCGTTAAGGAGCGATTTTATCCAATGTTTTATTCCTATATTTGAGCGCTTATTACCATGCGCCTGATTTATTTTGTTTTACTAACGTTCGGCTGTGCGTTTAATTTCAACGGTTTTACCCAAGACCTTGACCAGCAAATTCGTTCCATTGAATCAAGTGGGAACGACTCAACAAATGTATATTCATTGTCAAAACTCGCTATAAAAACCGCGAAAGACGATATGAATGCTGCCTTGCGCATTGTTTCAAAAGCGCTTGTATATTCAAAAAACAAACCCGGCCTGGAGGCTGAATGTTATGTTACAAAAGGAACGGTATTGCGCGAAAACTTCAAGATTAACGATGCGGTTACGGCCTATGAACATGCTTTAAAAATTTATCAGAAACAATCATCGCAAAAACTAATTGCATCAACCTGCCAGCAAATTGCGATGGCGTACAAAAAAAACAAGGAATACAAAGCTTCACTTCCCTGGTACAAACAAGCCATTGATGCAGCCAAAAAAAATGGAGAGTGGCAGCTTGCGCAAAAATGTTTCAAAGGTTGTGCTGATGCTTATGTAAAACTGGCCGCCAATGAAAAGGCGCTTGAAGTTCTTTTTGAGCAATTGAATTACGCAGCAAAATCGCATTCAAAAGACTTTTTGGCTATTTCAGATGCCGATCTTGACATAGCCTATCACCAATTTAAGTCGGGCAACTATCCTGAAGCGCTTAAGCATGCCCTGGCCTCAGAAGAATGGGCCCAAAAAACAAATGACAATTTACAGCTGCTTGACTGTTACAATACCATTGGCGCCTGCTACAATGCCACAAAAAACCTCGTAGAAGCCATTAAATGGTATGAAAAGGCTATTGCCATTCTGGAAAAAACAGGCGAAAACAAGAATTTTTTGGGCAATATATATACCAATACAGGTGTTTCTTATTATGAGCTGGGTGACTATGAAAAAGGACTTGATTATAAAAAACGCGGATTAAAAATTTGCCAGGAATTGAATGACCATGAATGCATCATGAACAATTTTATTGCCATTGGCATTGACCTGGTTGAAAAAGATAAAAATTACAAAGAAGGAATTGTATATTTAAAACAAGCCGAAGCATTGGCCGAGGAACATGGTTCGATGTATTCGAACCAGTATATTTACAAAGGGCTGTATCAATCCTATAACGCCATTGATGATCACAAAAACGCTTTTGAATACCTGCAAAAATACCAGGGTGTAAAAGACACCATGATGTCAACCGAAAAGCAGGGACAAATGAGTGAACTTGAGGCAAAATATGAGTCTGGAAAAAAGCAGGATGAAATTGAATTACTTAACCGCAACCGTAAAATACAGGAACTGGTTTTATTGAAAAGTCGTTTTGAATTGGACAAACAAATGGCCGAAAATGCAAATAAAGCCAATTCAATTTTATTGCTTGAAAAAGATAAGACTTTAAAAGAGACCAGCCTTAAGAAAAAAGAAGCTGAGGCCCTGGCGCAAAAAAGCAAACTAACACTTTTGCACCAGCAAAAAAAATTAAAGGAAAAGGAAATTGCAAGTCAGCGAAACATTATTTATTTTTTTATAGGTGGTTTTGGATTGCTGGTTGTGCTTTTATTTACCATTTACAGGGGCTACCGCAACAAACAAAAAGCCAATATTGAAATTTCGCTCCAGAAACAGGAATTGCAATTGCAAAAGGACATCGTTGATCAAAAGAACCGGGAAATACTTGACTCCATAAATTATGCAAAACGTTTGCAGGACGCCATTTTACCTTCTGAGTCGTTGGTAAAAGAACAATTACCCGCATCATTTATACTTTATAAACCTAAAGACATTGTGGCGGGCGACTTTTATTTTTTAGAGACACTTGGCGATTATTTGATTTTTGCTGCCTGTGATTGTACAGGACATGGCGTGCCCGGTTCACTGGTAAGTGTTGTTTGCTCAAATGCATTAAATCGTGCCATTAAAGAATTCAAGCTTACCGACCCAGGTAAGATACTGGACAAAGTGCGTGAATTGGTGGTGGAGACCTTTGAAAAAAGTGAAAGCGAAGTAAAAGATGGAATGGACATAAGTTTATGTGTATTAAATAAAACAACCCGTGAACTGAAATGGGCAGGAGCAAATAATCCTTTACTGGTTGTTAGGGCAAATGAAAAAGAAGTTATATCACCCGATAAAATGCCGGTTGGGAAACACACATCCATGGCCAATTTCACCACGCATGGTGTTTCAATTAAGGGTGGTGATACTATTTATTTGTTTACCGATGGGTATGCCGACCAGTTTGGTGGGCCTAAGGGCAAAAAATTCAAGGCTTCCAACATGCTTGATTTAATTTTCTCGGTTCGTAACGAGGCCATGGACCAACAAAAGAACTCTTTGGAAACAGCCTTTGAAAAATGGAGGGGCCAATTTGAGCAACTGGACGATGTGTGTGTCATGGGTATAAGGATATAAGCCAATCCGAAAACAAACTTTCATCGTATCTAAAAAATTCCTATTTTCGGTTATGTTTCGCGCAGGCTTGTTCCTTATTTGCACCTTGTTTTTGTTGACGTTAAAAGCGCAGCAACCCTATTTGCTAAGCAAAAAAAATGACATACAACCTATTGGCAATTCACTGTTGCTTTTTGAAGATATTGAAACAAACAAATCCTTTGAACAACTATTGCAACCTGACATGCAGGCTAAGTTTGAGCCTTCGGATGGCGCGGTTCCAAATTTTAATGTGACCCCTTCGGTAATATGGGTCAAAATGCTTTTCACAACCCGGGAAACAAATACATGGTGTGTTGAATTTGGTATGCCATCGGCCCAGGACATTGCGTTTTACCAGGTTATAAATAACAAACCTGTTATACAAAAATCGGGAATCAATACCCCAGGCAAAGAACGCGTACTCATTGGACACCGCGCTATTTTTGAACTAAAGCTTAATAAAGGTGATACAGTTGAATGCTACATGCGGGTTAAAGATGTAGCGCCCATACGCATCATTGTAAAAGCCGGGTCAATGGAACAGTTTTTTAAACAGGACCATGGAGTCAATTTCTGGCACGGTGCTTTTTTTGGGATCATGCTGTTAATGGCTATATATAACCTTTTCCTGTTCATCACCAACGGTAACCGGGTATACATTTATTACGTGTTTTACGTGTTGTTCTCATCACTTTTCATTGCATTCTTCAACGGGTATGTTTCGCTTTTTTCAGAGTGGCTACTCCTGCCGTTTATTTATTTGCCAACGTTTGCCCCGGCCATGTTTGGCTTGTTTGGTTTGTTATTCACCATGGAATTTCTGCATACTAAAAAGCACGCCCCGCGCATGCACAAAACCATGATTTATTTCATGTCTTCGATTGTTATTCCATTGTTCATTTCGGCATTTGTTTCACCGCACCTGGGTTTAATACTTATACAGCTTTACGGGCTTGCGCTTTCTATTTTAAGTATTTCGGTTGGTATTGTTGTATTTCGCACGGGTTACCGCCCTGCAAAATTTTACCTGATCGGTTTTGGTTCTTATATGACCGGACTGTTGTGCACCATATCAGCCGATTTTATTGGCGTGAACAACGAGTTTATTACCATGTACATTTTCCAGGCAGGCGCTGCAGTTGAAACCGTTATTTTATCATTTGCTATTGGCGATAAATTAAACAGCGCCAACCGCGAAAAAAACATTGCCCAGGCAAAAGCGTTGGAAGAATCACAAAAGAACGAAAAGCTTATACGCGAACAAAATATTACACTTGAGCAAAAAGTAAAAGAACGAACAAAGGAATTGGAGGAGCAAAAACAGGTGGTTGAAGAAAAACAAAATGAAATAATTGACAGTATTAAATATGCAAGCCGAATTCAGAAGGCTTTACTACCTGGTGACAACGCAATTCACAAAGATTTAAAGAAGCTGAACAAAAAGAATAAATGATTTAAATCTTTTCAAGCAATTGCTTTTCAGGTGATTAAAATCAAACTCTGCTTTATTGGCAATTCCCATATTTACTATATTTACAACTCATCAAAAACGCCTTGCTGAAGCCCATTTTTATACTGTGTGTATTTTTCTGCTTTTTACATAACCTGCAGGCACAACGCTGCATTAAAGTAAAAGGAGAACACAATTTTCACAATTACACTGTTCAGGACGGCTTAGTAAGTTCAGCCATTGAAATTATAATACAGGATAAAAAAGGAAATTTGTGGATTGGCACCCATGGCGGATTAAGCCGTTACAACGGAAAAACATTTGAAAATTTTACCACAGGTGAAGGACTGCCCGACAACAGTGTTTCATGGATTGCCGAAGGACCCGATGGCAAAATCTGGTTCTCGACCCACCAGGGAATTTGTTCCTGGGATGGCCGAAATTTAAAATCATTCTCAAAAAAAGACGGGCTGTTACACAACCAATGCTGGCGTATTTTATTCAATAAAAAAGGCGAATTGCTTATTGCCACATCAAAAGGCATAAACATTATGCGCACCAATGGTAAAATTGAAACTTTTCTTACCCTTGAAATAAAAAACAACGATGCGGGCACAGCTGTTATACGCGGCATGTTCATTGACTCACAGGAAAATTTTTGGTTTAGCACCAACAGCGAAGTATACCTGCGCAAAAAAAATTCAACCGAAAACATTCTCGTTGGTGGCATTGGAATGGTGTTCGATTATCTTGAAGAAAAAGATGGAACGGTTTGGTTTTGCAGCTGGGGAGGCGCTATTTATTCATGGAAAAACGGAGAACTAAAAGGCTATACAACCGGCACCCCAATTAACTCAATAGAAAAAGATAAAAACGGCAACATATGGCTTGCAACATGGGACAAGGGCATATGGAAATTTGACAAGAAAAATTTTTACATGTATGACTCTGACAATGGTTTGAGCATAAATTCGGTTTGGGGATTGCACATTGACAACGAAGGAAATATTTGGGGAGGTACATTTGGCGCTGGACTTTCCTGTTTAAAAAACCAAACGTTTGTTTGCTACTCACAAAAATCGGGGTTGGTGAACAATGCACTTACAAGCATGTGCCTGGCACCTGACACTTCCATTTGGCTGGCTGCTGAAGGAGGTATTAGTCGTTTTATGCCAACCACCGGAACCTTTACAAATTTTACCGAAAAGGAAGGCGTATACAATACAAAAGTAATGGGCATTACTGCTGAAAGCAATGGAACCATTTGGGCCACCCTTTACGCGGGACCAAAATTCATAAAAATTAAAAATGGTAAAATTGACCAACAGGCACCTGCCGGTGCTGGCTTTGGAATGTATAGCGATAGCCATGATACCATTTGGTGGGGAACCGATGGAAGAGGCGCTTTTAACATGAAAGACGGAAAGGTCAGAAACGTTGTTTTTGGAACAGAACATTCGGCCAACCGTATTTTTGGTATTGTAGAAGACACGAAACACAACAAATGGTTCACACCCTGGTCAGGAGGATTGCATGTTTATACAAAAGGAAAAACACTACTGTTAAACAAGAGTGCCGGGTTCACCAATAAAAATGTAAATGGTCCGGTGTTTGACAACAAAGGCACGTTGTGGGCAAACTGGGGTGAGTACCTTTATGCCTGCCGTTTTGAAAACGATAAAATACGCATTGTGGATTCACTCTCGGTAAAAAAATATTTTGGAAACAAGACACTTGGTGCCATTTATTTTGACAACGAAACAAAAAATCTTTGGATTACAACTGTTACCAACCTTTATTGCCTGAAAACGCGGAATTATTACAATGACCGCACCATACAACTAAAAACCTATACAAAGGGTGATGGTTACCCGGGAAATGAATGTGCAGGCATACTTAAAACCCCCGATGGAAAATTATGGTTTGCCAGCAAATCCGGACTTGTATCCTATGACCCGGAAATTGACAAAGAAAATAATGTTGGACCTTACCTGAACCTTACAGGCATCAAACTTTTTTTGGAGAATCCTGACTGGAGTGCCCTGGGCATAACGGAATTTGACGGTGACATTCCAAAATCACTTGAATTAAGGTACAACCAGAATTACCTCACTTTTCATTTTAACGGAATTTCAAACAGCGCACCTGAAGACATTGTATACACGTATTTGCTTCAGGGATTTGAAAATAAATGGTCGCCTGAAGGAACTGAGCAGGAAGTTACGTATTCAAATCTTGCTCCGGGTACGTACGTGTTTAAGGCAAAAGCAAAAAATGGCGATGGTGTTTGGTCAAAAGAATTGCGTTATTCATTTACGATACTGCCAGCATTTTGGCAAACACTCTGGTTTAAGCTTTGTGTAGGTGTTTTGGTTATTCTTGGCATTTATATCTTTATAAAAGCACGAACCCGTCAGCTGAACCGTGCAAATAAAATACTGGAAACAAAAGTTGAAGCGCGAACCGAACAGCTCAGGCATGCCAACGATGAACTGGAAGAAAAAAACAAAGATATACTGGACAGTTTGCAATACGCAAGACAAATTCAAAAAACCATTTTACCGCCCGAAAATGTGTTTTACGATAATTTTAACGAACATTTTATTTTATATAAACCGCGTGACATTGTAAGTGGCGATTTTTATTGGTTTGAAAAACAAAACGGAACTATATTTTTTGCGGTAGCTGACTGTACCGGCCATGGTGTGCCGGGCGCAATGGTTTCACTGGTATGTTCCAATGCGCTTAATAAAGTAGTGAAAGAATTAAAAATTACCGAACCAGGAAAAATCCTGGACAAGGTTTCGGAGATTGTAGAATCATCATTTGTTTCAGAAGACGGGCATTTGCGCGATGGCATGGACATTTCACTGGTGTCAATTAACCTTGCTGAAAAGAAACTTTATTTTGCCGGAGCCAACAATCCTGCCCTGGTGAAAGGAAATATTAAAAGCAATGATCTGCATAAGCTCGTATCACTTGCTGATGGTTTTACCGAATTGAAACCTGACAAACAACCCATAGGAATGTTTGCCGGCCGTAAAGCATTTACCACACTTGAATTAACCTGGCAGGATGGGTTGCAGGTTTATTTGTTTAGTGATGGGTTTGCCGACCAGTTTGGTGGCCCTAAAGGAAAAAAATTCAAGTACACGAGCCTCCATGCGCTCATAAATGAAATGAGTAACCAGGAAATGCAAAAACAATTTCAAACCATATCGGGCGCTTTTGAAAGCTGGAAAAACTGGAATGCCGAAGGATTGGCAAAAGAATTTGAGCAACTGGACGATGTATGTGTGGTTGGCCTTAAGTGTTAATTCGTTACTAAAACTGAACAGGTAATACCTCATGGCATGCATTGGTCGATGGCTTTGATAAACGGAAAGGCAATTTGGTACGGGCGGGCGATATTTACGGGATACTTGTTTTTATTTAAGTATATTTATTAGAAGTAAAAAAACATATGCGATTTAATTTATTATTTACCTGCTTGATTGTGACCGCAGGCTTTACAGCAAATGCCCAGGTTGACAGTACTTATATAAAAAAATTATATGACAAGGTTGAGTACATGATACCCATGCGCGATGGGATTAAATTATACACCTGTGCTTTTATACCAAAAGACAAATCAAAAAAATATCCCATTTTATTGAACCGTACGCCCTACTCATGCCAACCTTATGGAAAGAACGCCTACTGGCAAATGATAGGACCAGGCTACAGTAAAAAATACATTGACGAAGGGTTTATTTTTGTGAAGCAGGACGTGCGCGGGCGTTTTATGAGCGAAGGTGAATTTATGGATGTGCGACCGTTCAATCCCAAAAAAACAGGAAACCAAACTGACGAAGCCAGTGACACGTATGATGCTGTTGACTGGATGATCAAAAACATTAAGGAGTGCAACGGCAATGTAGGTGTTTACGGGATTTCATATCCTGGTTTTTACGCAACGCTTGCAGCACTCTCCTATCACCCTGCCATTAAAGCCGTGTCGCCACAGGCACCGGTTACCAACTGGTTTTTGGGCGATGATGTGCACCACAACGGAGCTTTCTTTTTATTTGATACATTTCATTTTGATTATGTTTTTGGCAAATCACGGCCTAAACCTACAACGGTTTGGGACAAAGGCTTTCAATGGCCAATGCCTGACGCCTATAAATTCTTTTTACAGGAAGGTACCCTTGACAACCTCACCAAAAAATACATGACCGATCATAAATTCTGGCACGAAGAAATGAACCACCCGAATTATGATCAGTTTTGGAAAGACCGCGATATACGCCAGCATTTGTCAGGGATAAAATGTGCTATGTTGACGGTTGGCGGACTTTACGATGCCGAAGATTGCTGGGGTGCTTTTGAAACATATAAGTGGATTGAAGCAAAAAGTCCAGGTATAGATAATAAATTGATAGAAGGCCCCTGGTTTCACGGTGGCTGGTCACGCTCAACCGGAAATTATTTTGGCGATATAAAATTTGGGAGCAATACCAGCGATTATTATGTTGACAATATTGAGTTTCCTTTTTTCATGCAACATTTGAAAGGCGGACCGGATGCCAATTTAGCGGAGGCAACTTTGTTTGACATTGGCGCTGATAAGTGGAGAACGTATGATCATTGGCCACCGGATTTTGCGAGCAAGAAAAAAATGTACATGCATAACAATGGGATGTTGCTTTTTGTAGAACCAAAAGCCATTACATCCTATAGTTTTTTCATGAGCGATCCTGGCAACCCTGTTCCATTTACCAATGAAATAACCAACAAGCGTAGCCGGGAATACATGATAGAAGACCAGCGTTTTGCCGATCAGCGTCCTGATGTATTAACGTGGACAACGCCTGAACTTAAACTGGATGTTACCATGCTGGGCGAAATAACGGCTGACTTGTGGGTAAACGTTACCGGCACCGATGCCGATTTTATTGTGAAAATCATTGACGTATATCCTGATAGTTGCAAGAACTATACACTTAACGGGAAAGAAGTGAAAATTGGCGGTTATGAAATGCTTGTGCGTGCCGAGGTGATGCGCTCAAAATACCGCAAGAGCTTTGAAACACCCGAGGCTATGCCAAAGGGGAAAACTGAAGAAGTAAAGTTTAAAATACCCGATGTAATGCATACGTTTAAAAAGGGGCATAAAATAATGGTACAAATACAAAGTACGTGGTTCCCGTTGGTTGACAGAAACCCACAAACCTTTACCGATATTTACCATTGTAAGGAGAGTGATTTTACCGTGCAAAGGCATATGATTATACAGGAGCAGGGTCATGCGAGTTGTATTGAAATCAATATACAGGAATAATTTATTGCAAGGAGCATGCCTTTTCTGCCAGCGATAGAAGTGGAAAGCCCGGAGGCATTAAAAACAAAGCAGGTGCTTTGTCCCTCAGGAAATGGCTTTGTTTTTAATGGCGAGGACTTGGAACGGATAGCGCGGTGCCGCTTATAGATTCAAGCATGGCCTGGCGGATCGTTTCACAGCCAAAATGTATAATTGAAAAACAATATCCGGCAGGCTGTTCACGATTTGTTTGAAGCGGCAGGCAACCAAAAAATTATTGTTTAGGCCATGACATAAAAATTTGCAGGTAAATATGCTCTTCATTGACTGTATATTCAAAACGGCCAGCCAAATTTCCGGGCCAAAGTTTCATGCAAATGGTGAGCATATCGATCAGCACTCTTTTTTCCTGCGTATGATCATACTGCTCAGCAATTAATTTTTTGTACATGTTCCTTACCGTTTCAGCCCGGTCATCACTATTTTGTAAAAGCGAAAAATCAGCAAACACTTTTTTGAGAATGGGTACGTTTGCACACTTAAACGTTAGGCTTATCTCTTTTTCGTGTAAAAAACCAACCAGGCATTTGCCATCAAGCACACACAATTGCGCAGCACTCGCCAAAATTGCAAATGATTTTATTCTAAAGGATGGTGGTGATATTTGAATTTGGGTTTGCGTTATATTTTCAAATTCACTAAACCCGGTTTCAGAAATCGGGATCTCGAACAATTGCGCATATTGATTTTTTGACACACTTAAAAAATAATGCATTTAACACGCTTGCCCCTTAACGAGTAACCGTTAACCATTTGTAACCTCATTCAGTTTTGCAACAAGTTCCTTTGTCAACTTATTGTAATACCGTTTCATTTTATAAGACGCTACCCATTGCAAACCACGAACAGCATTGGAAAGAAAAACCTCATCGGCTACCAGTAAATTTTGCGGGTTTAAACTGCATTCATAAACCTTTAATTTATTGGCAAGTGCAATGTTAATGATTTGCATGCGCATAACACCTGCAAGGCACCCATCACTGAGGGCTGGTGTGTATAAAACACCGTTGCATATAATGAATAAATTGGAATTTGAACTTTCAATGATGTTGCCCTTGTCATTCACAATAAGCGTATCATCATACTTATTGGCGCGCGCATAAATACCTGCCATGATGTACAACAAACTATTGCATGTTTTATAAATGGCCAGTTTATTTACCGGCTTGCGCATTTCGGGATAGAGCTCAATGGAAAAACCTTCTTCGTTTAAGGTATACTCGTTGGTTGCGTATTGGTGCGCTTCAATTACATACCCGGCACCATTGTCATCAGGCGTATACGTTCCGCCTGTGTTCCTGAACAGGGTAAGCCTGCATTTACCACCTTTTTTTATTTCATTTTTTTCAATAAGCTCACCTACCTGTTTGCGAAAATGTTCGAGGTTATACTCCTTTGGCACTTCCATTTTTAATGCCTCAGCAGCATCAAGCAAACGCGCAATGTGCGCTTCTAAAAACATGGGTTTACCGTTGCGTATGCGTATGCTTTCAAACAAACCATCGCCATACATAAACGCACGGTTGTTGCCTTTTATAAAACCGCTGTCCTGCGGATATAAGATGCCGTTGTGGTTGGAGAGCATTTTCAGTTTACAGTTTACAGTTGGCGTGGGTGTGTCAAAACAAGTGTGGGCGTGGCTATAAAATTGTTGCTTATGGTTTTACTTTATCCAAAATAGTAAATAATGATGAATTGGAGGTTATTAAAATTGGATTTATTCCTGCCCGTTGAGCTGCCTGCACATCCCTTTCGCGATCGCCAATTAAATAACTGGCCTTAACATCAAGGTTATACAAAGCAATGGCCCGCTCCAGCAATAAGGATCCCGGTTTGCGGCAAAGGCAATTTGAGCTAACCGGGTGGTGCGCGCATACCAGGTATTTTTCCATTTTAACCCCTGCTTTTTCAAATTCGGCAGCCAGTATTGTGTGCATTTCAGCAACCTCTTTTTTTGTGTAAAGCCCCTTACCTACCCCACCCTGGTTGGTGATTACAAACAATAAATAACCGCGCTTTTTTACTTCGGCTAAAAACTCGGGCACGTTTTGGTTGATGCGTAATTTTTGACGCGTAAAGGTATACTCACCATCTTCGTGAACCAAAACCCCATCACGGTCAAAAAATATGGCTTTATTGGAATGCATTTTTTATTTGCGAAATAAAATTGCGCCAGTTTTCAATATCGATTAAAAGTGTGAATCCAAAACCATAAAGCGCACCAAATATATGCGCATCATGTGCTATGCCCGAGTTGCCCCTGCGCTCCATGTAGTATTCAGCCGCAAGCAACAATAAACCAAAAATTATAGATGGTAAATGCAGGGCAGGCATAAAAGCAAGTCCCATGGGAGCTGTAGGTGCCAGGGCCACATAGGAAAACACAAGAGCCATGGTTGCTCCTGATGCGCCCAGTGAACTATACATAATATTATCCTTGTGCTTTACATATGAATAAATGCTGGAAAAAACGGCACCACCAAAATACAACAACAGGTAATAATATAAACCCACGCTGCCATACCTGGCTTTAAACACGATTTCAAGCAGGCTGCCAAACCAGTACAACACCATCATGTTCATGACAAGGTGTATTAAATGTGCGTGTATAAATGCATGGGAAATAAACCGGTGGATTTCAGCTTTGTTGTTTTTAATTTCGTAGGGCCTGAAAAGAAGTTTACTTTTTACAGCAGGCCTGTCGTGCGCGTAAAACGAAATGATGACGGTTACAGTTATCAGTAGTAGCGTGTAGGAAAATTCCACTAATTGCGTTTTAAGGTATAATCAACAGTTAATTCAGGTACATATCCGCCTTTTTCACCAATTATTAATTTTTCTTCAATGGGCTCAAAACCGTCAATGGTAATGGTAACTTTATACGCACCGGGCTTTAGCGCCATAACATAACGCAAGGTGTTTGGGTTAGGTAAATATTCGCCCAGGAGTTCACCGGATTTTACGTCCTCCACTATCATGAGCAAACCACTTAACAACTCGTCTTCGGGTTTGTCAATTTTCAATACACCTGTTACAATTGAAATTTGCGGTTCAACTTCCTCAAATGTTACCCGGTAAATATCATATTCAGCCTTTGGTGTAAGGCGTGAGCAATACCCGTAACGACCGTTTGCTGAAAAGTTCAGGTTCATGTCATCGTACAATGTGTTTACCGGGTAACCAATGTTTACTGGTTTTACAAAACGCACCACGGTTTCATCCCACTCGGCTTTAAAAATATCATACCCGCCAATTGAGTTGTGGCCTTTTGAACTAAAAAACAAGGATTTTCCATCGTGTGCCAGGTTTGGAAAATCTTCATCGTAATGCGTATTTATTTCAGGGCCCAAATTTTGTGCTTTTGCCCATTTTCCTTTAGGGTCCTTGCGTATAATATACAAATCAATTCCGCCAAATCCACCCGGGCGGTTGCTGGCAAAATAAATTTCGTTACTGGTCATTCCAAATGTGGCCGCAATCTCATCGCTGGCTGAATTCAACTCTTTGGGCAATTTATCGTACGAAGTGATTTTTCCTTTTTCAATGTTGGCAATTTTTAAATCGGTATTGCCGTTTTTATTTACAAAACTTATCAGGGCTTTTTTTCCATCATTGCTCAAGCCCACAATTTCTTCATCATAGGCGGGGTCATTAATGGGACCTTTCAACAATTCAGGTTTACCAAACCCATTTTCTTCATAGGTAGCGTAGTAAATATTGCTGGTAAAATCACCATTTTCTTTTTCAATGCTTCCATCGTTCCTGCGGCTGTTGAAATAAATAATGCTTTCATCGCCATTGGTAAACGGGTAGTAATCGCTAAACACTGAGTTGATTTTATTGCCCACCGGATCAATGCTGGCACTAATGGCAAATGGTATAAGTACGCGGGCATCCTGGCAATATTCCAGTTCGCGCCCTGCGTTTTTTTTATTGATGTCTGAAATGTTTTTACTTATTAAGCATTTGGTAAACTGTTCTTCGGCCTCATCAAAACGTTGTTCAAAAACTAACGCCTTGCCATATACGAAATTTGCATTCCCGTCTTCGGGATGTGCATTGCAATAATTTAAAATAAGGGCCGCGGCACCTGTTTTATCGGGGTTAGTACCGTTTAACATGCAAATACCAATTTTGTACTGGATGTCAACCGGCTGGCGGGCGGGGTCGGTTTGGGTGTACAGGTCATAGGCCCCGTCATAATTGCCTTTTGCAAACAACTGGTCAGCCTCGTCCTGCGTAAATCCCTGAAAAGGAATTACATAAACGAGTGTGAAACCCAGCCATTTTAACAATTTTATACCTGCCATAACTTGTTCAAAAACAGTGCAAATTACAAATATTCAGTCAATGTATATATGCTTAATTGGTTATATTTGCCACCAATTAAGAAGACGCAGCAGGATGGCAAAGAAGACAACCTTTTTAAAAGAATTTTTCAAGGAAAAAAAAGTAGTAGGAGCCATTGCTCCGAGTTCCAAAATACTGGTAAGAACCATGTTAGGCAAGCTTGACGTGGAAAACGCAAAAATCATTGTTGAATATGGCCCGGGTACAGGCCCTTTCACCATTGAGGTTTTAAGGCGCATGAGTCCTGATGCAAAGTTCCTGGTATTTGAAACGCAGGAGTCGTTTTGTCAAATCCTACGTGACAAAATTCCGGCTGACCCGCGCCTGGAAATCATCAATGATTCAGCTGAAAAAATTGGTGAGTATTTGCACAAGTTTGGTTTTGATCATGCTGATATTATTATTTCATCGCTTCCGTTTACAGTGATTCCAAATCCTGCTAAAACAAACATTCTTAACAACACCGTAAAATTCCTGGATCGCAAAGGCATTTTTACCCAATACCAATACAGTTTGAATGCGCATAAATTATTGAAGGCACGTTTCAAAAAAGTGAAAGTTAAGTTTTCACCTTTCAATTTGCCTCCTGCTTTTGTGTATACGTGCACACTTTAGTACTGAGTCTTGAGATGTGAGTACAAAGAAACGGGCTTTTTAAGAGGCGCATTTTTGTTGTATACCGGTAAGCTAAACAATGTGCATTTCCAGATTAAAATGTGATGAATAAAACCGACTCTATTCTTGATGCTGCTGATGTTCAGGAAACAGAATGCTCCTTTACACAACGTTTTTTCACTATACTTATTGATATCGTTATTGAACTTTCACTGGTTTTTGCTTTGTATTTTTTAGCCCCAAGGGAATTCATAAGACACCTTATTATACATGAGTCGCCTTTGCGATTCCTGATAACGCTTGGAATTATTTTCATGTATCGTTTTGTATGCATTTTTCTTATGGAAAAAACCATTGGCATGCGCATCTGTAAAGTAAAATATCTGAACCATAGCCTGCAGCCGTTGACAACAAAAGAAAAATTCATTGCTGTATTCCGTTCAAGAACAGACAACATACGATTTTATAAGATCAATTAAAGCGAATTGGCTGAGTGACGAATGCTAAGCAGGCAGGTCAAAAATTGAGCTATACCAGCTAAAACCGGGCCCAGGCTCAAGCGTGAAACGAAAAAATAGTTTGAATTACTTAACACCATCACATGAAACAACATTGGTCAATTGACGAGATCCAGGATATTTGGCAAACTGCTTCAAAACTCCATTACGGGCAAACCTATGGCGGAGCTGAACAACATGAAAAAATTGAATATGTAAATCATATTGGAAGCGTAACATTTGAAATTTTAAATGCGCTGAATCATACAGAAAACATGAACGCGGGTTTGGCCATCAAATGTGCCATACTGCATGATAGCATTGAAGACACTGCCTGTACATTTGATCAGATAAACGATCTGTTTGGCCCCGAGGTAGCCAAAGGTGTACTTGCCCTTTCAAAAAACGATGAAATTGAAGACCGGCTTGAAAAAATGCTTGATAGCTTAAAACGAATCAAGCAACAACCAATGGAAATATGGGCCGTTAAACTTGCCGACAGGATTGTAAATTTATATGCTCCACCCTATTACTGGACCAACGAAAAAAAATTAAAATACATTCATGAGGCAGAGATCATACTTACCGAATTAAAAGACGGTAATCACTACCTGGCAAACAGGCTAAGATCCAAAATTGATGCGTATCACAAGTACCTTGGCTAAACCTTACTGTTTAACCAGCAAATGCACTTTTTATACTTTTTGTTTAGCTCCCAAACCAACATGCACCATAAAAATGAAGTTCGCGGTTTCGGTTTCATCCATTATAGGCGGCTTTCGTTTTGTGTTACCCGGCCTTGACTTAAAAAACCATAGCAGGGTATAAAAATAATTAACCCCGGAAAAAATCCAGGGTAATTACATAATCTATAAGACAATATTGGGGTTCCGAATTGAAGGATTAATCCTCTTATTTCACAATCACTTTTGACACCATTACGCCATTTGCAGTTGTAACCTTTACCAAATAGGTTCCTGCTTCGTACTGGCTTGCATCAAAAAACACTTTTTTGTTCATATCAACATTCCCTGTAAAAATGGTTTGCACGGTTTGTGACAAAATGTTTTGCAATGAAACGGTAATTTTTCCGTTTACATTGGTCAAATCAATGCATGTTATAGCGCCTGCCGGATTCGGAAAAACATTTATACCGCCATCACCCATTGGTTTATTGGCAATGCCTGACGTACCCAATACATAAAAATCAAAGTTACCCGCTGGTGCAACAAGTGGTTTCACTTGTGTTTTTCCACTCACTGCACTCGCCTGTATATAATACAATACATGTGTGCCAACTGCCTGTGCAGGAATATTTGCTGTATAATTATCACTCCCAATTGATGTCATGCTCACAGGTGTCCACACCGTTCCCCCATCGGTGCTGTACTGCAATGTTGCCGTATTAATTCCGCTTACGTGTTTAATAAAAGCTGTAACCGCATACGGGTTAACATCATCATACGTATCGGCCAATTCCTGATGACGGATTAATAAAGGATTATCAACACCAATATTATTTGTTATGCAATGTATGGCACCGCTTTGGCTTATTAATGCCGATCCTGAGTTATCCACATCAATAAATTTAATGGTATAACCCGGGTAACATTCTTCCAAAATACGTTGTGCCGTTGTATCATACTCGGTACGGTAACCAGGTACAATAATGGTTTTATTTACAATTACGTGATTGGTATATGTACGGTAATATCCCCCGGCTGCCGGGTAAACGCCACCCGAACTTGGCGGCATGGGAATGCGTTTTACTTTATACGGAGTTCCGTAACATGAATTAAACGTTGCCTGTATGTATGCAAGGTTGGCTTCAATTTGCGGCCCGTCTGATTCTCCTGCCGGATACTCGCCCCACAAAATAGTTTCTTCATTCACAAATTTCATGTGCATGTCAATGTGATGAATACCGTCAAAAGGCAAGGTTGGCATTTTTACATACCGGTTAATACCCATCCATGTATTAAATATGGCGTCAATGGCTGCCTCGCTATGTGTTGGGTAAGGTAAACTGTACGATCCCGTTCCATCATTTTCATCGGTAATCAGTTCTGATGCAAAGGCTGTTCCGGCCCCATCAACCATCCAGTTTCCGCCTGTATTCATAATGTCATTTGGCGCTGCGGTTGTGCTGTAAACAGGTATGCCAAAAAAAGCACCGTGTGCATCGGGCATTACATCGTCATCAGGACGCGGACGGTTGTAAATCCATTCCACAAGGCCGCGGTTTCCAACATCGTTTTGGTAAACGGTGTGTCCACCATAATCACGTACCCAAATACTGTTGAATGGAACTTCAATGTAGCGCACATTTGTTAACGGAATTCCGTCAGCAATCAAATCACTTTTCACATTATTTGAATCACTGCAGGCTACCAGCACAATGCATTCTTCCTGTGCGTGATCAATAATTTGACGCACAATGCTCTCATATCCTGTGTAGGTTACTACCAGGCCGGCCAACTCCTCCCACTGCGCCATTGTTCTTACCGGTCCTGCCGGGGCTGTTGTAATTCCACGTGTGGTTGGAAAAGTATAATGACTGTGTTCAAGCAAATTCATTTCGGCTTCGCTTAAACCTTTGGGTAAAATAACCTGTGCATTTGTTTTTGCAGCAACAAAAAGCATTGCACATGCAATTGCATTGGATAAAATAAACTTCATAGTTTCACCTGTTTTGGGTGAGTAAATATAACCAATTATAAGGTTTGGTGTATACAATTACATGAACGGATTACAATATGATTTGCCGGAAAATGAAGGAATTGGACCAAGCAAATAACATGCATGTGAATATTTATTATTCGTTATACCAAAAAATATAACCCCGCTAACCCTCAACTACGAATTATGAACCATAAATTTATGAACTAATGAACCTTCAACGCCTCAAGAATCATTTGTCCCTGCCCAAATTCATTGTTCAGTTTGAGCATTCCGCAAATGGTTGCATGAATATCGGTTTGGTCATATGTATTTGAAATTACTTTGCCGGCATGCACATCGGGGCCCAGCATAAGGCAATTAATGTGTCTGCAACCCGGGCAACCGTCACCATGATTTATAAATCCATCCAATGTTCCATCAGGGTGTCGTCCGTGATCATTGGTAACAATCAGCATGGTTTCATTTTGGTAATAGGGTAACGACTGAATTAAATTCCAGGTTTCAAACGCGTATTGATCATCTTTTACAATGCCGTTGATATAACCAGCCGTATCACCAGCATGGGCAGCCGCGTCAGGAAACCTGAACTGCACAAAAATAAAATCAGGGTGATCGGTTGTCATGCGCGCTTTTAGCTTTTCAAAGGTTACTGAATCTTCTGTATTTCCACCACCAATTCCATCAAGCCCGCAATCAATTTCGGGCACAAATTGACCCGCATACGAAGGCTCAAGACAATTTTTCATGCACGAAATTTTCCCTTTGCTTGCCATAAGCAATGTTTTGGCTTGCGGATATTTTTCAAGGTATAATTGTAAAAGGCTCGGAAAATTTGGTGTTTCAGAACCGTCATTGGCAATTACCTGGTAACGTCCGGTTAAAATAGCTGTGTGGCCAGGTATGGTTAGTGTTTGACCATTATTCTGAAAATTCTCAAAAAGGGTTCCCTGTGGTGCAAGGTCAGCGTAAGTGTGAGTCATGTATTGATGGGTTGTATCTCCACCCGTTTCCTCCCAGCGTGGACCATCCACTAAAAGAATGATCACCTTTTTTGTTTTGTAACTTACCGCTCCACCCGCATGTTCTTTTGTACACGTAAGCGTAAGCATTGATGCAATTAGCAGGAATGAAAGTATTTGCATGGGACGAAGCATGCCCAAATATAGCAAATATTAACTATAACTTAACCTTATATTGGACAAATTATGGATAATTGGTGATGAGTAGCTGGAAGAAGCAGCAGGAACTGGAGCAGTGGCAGTAAAGCAGTATTGAAAACAATTAGCCTTATCCATTGAATTCGCCTGCCTCTGTTCCTTCAGCTGCTTTTTTTTTGCTACTTCTCCTTATCCATTTCACGCTTACGTTTCCTGCGTGCTTCGTGAATGTCAAACGGGCGAATGATTAACCTGATTCCACGGTCAAGGTTGAAATAATGAATAACCCAATCAAAAAACACAATAACCCTGTTGCGGAAACCAACCAGCGACATAAGGTGAATAAACATCCAAATCAACCAGGCAAGGAATCCGCCTATTTTCCATCCAAAAATCTCGGCTACGGCTTTGTTTTTTCCAACAGTTGCCATTGAACCCTTGTCTTTATACACAAATGGTTTTGGTGTGCCGTTACGGGTAATTTCAATTAAATTTTTTCCCAGCCGTTTTCCCTGTTGCATGGCCGGTTGCGCCATTTGCGGATGTCCTTTTGGATATTTTTCTGATATCATACAGGCAATATCACCTATAGCAAAAATGTTTTGCGACCCAATAACCTTATTAATATTGTCAACCAGTATGCGGTTTCCTTTGTTGATCCATTCAGGATTTAATCCTTGTATGGGATCACCGGTTACACCGGCTGTCCAGATAAGGGTGCGTGTTGCTATTTCAGGGCCTTTATCAAGTTTAATGCAATCGTTCTGGTAATCCTTAACCAGTGTATTAAAGTATAATGTAACACCTAATTTTTCCAGGTATTTTTTTGCCTTAGCCGATGATTTTTCGTGCATGGATGCAAGCACACGGTCACCGCCTTCAATCAAAATAACTTTTATGTCATCCTGCGGAATTTCAGGATAATCATGCTTGAATACTTTTGTTTTTAATTCGCCCAGTGAGCCCGCAAGTTCAACGCCTGTTGGGCCACCACCTGCAATAACAATGGTGCGCAATGCTTTTATGCGTTCCTGGTTGTTGGTGGTGAGCGACTCCTCAAAATTTTGCAATACCATGTTGCGCAAATCAATGGCCTCAACAACATTTTTCATGCTCATGCTGTTAACGGTCAACCCTTCGTTCCCAAAATAATTTGTTTTTGCTCCGGTAGCTACGACCAAAAAGTCATAATAAATTTCATCGTCTTCAAACAAAATTTTGTTTTCAGCGGGAATAACTTTATGTACTTCTCCCATTCTGAAAAAAACATTCTTATATCGGTTAAAGATTTTGCGAACCGGGTAAGCTATTGAACCGGGCTCAAGGGCCGCTGTGACCACCTGGTAAAGCAGTGGCTGAAATGTATGATGGTTGTTACGGTCAAGTAACAGTACCTGTATGTCTTTACGCGCTAATTTGTTAGCCAGTTGCACGCCTGCAAATCCTGCGCCAACTATAACTACACGTTTGTTGCCTTCTTTGGGTATGTCAATAATCATTGGTAAAAGTTATGGAACAAGGATAATACCAAAGTATTCAGGAACAATCAGCAGTCGGGCGTGGGCATGATCCAAATACTTCCATTGCCAATTTACAGGCTTCAATATACACATTTTACATTTTGACATGTCGCTGCCTACTGGCTATTACTATTCTAAAAAATGTTTACCTCGTGAAATGACGCTGCTCACTGCCGCTACCTACTTTGTTAATCCATTACTAATAGCCGTAAACACGCACAACTTCCACAACAACCTGGCACCTACATTGGCATCCCATTCATCGTCACCTACACCAACCTCGCACAAATCAAACGATATTATTTTGCGGCCACTGGCAATCACTTTACGAAATAAATGCAAGGCCTGTTCAAACTCGAGCCCGCCTGGCACGGGTGTTCCTGTATTGGGGCATAATTTCGGATCAAATCCATCAATGTCAAAACTAATGTGCACCAATTGAGGCAATGCATTTACAATATCATCGCAAATAGCATCCCATGATTTTCCTTTATACGATTCTTCTTTTAAACCACGGTCAAAGAAAATTTTTACGCGATCTTCATATTTTTTTGCCACGTTTGCTTCTTCTTCACAAAAATCACGTATGCCCACCTGCACTATTTTTTTCATTTGCGGTATTTGCAGGGTATTGTAAAAAATAGATGCGTGCGATAATTCAAACCCTTCATAGGCTTTGCGCAAGTCGGCATGGGCATCAATTTGTAAAATACCAAACTCAGCATGTTTTGTGGCAATGGCTTCGTATAAACCAAGCGGTGTGCTGTGATCGCCCCCAAGTAAACAGGCAATTTTTCCGTCATTCATCAGCTCAAGGCTACGTTCCATTACACGTTTTTTCAACTGGCGGCAACCCACATTAACACGGTCAAGCAAGTCCTGCATACCGGGATTTCCTTCCAGTTTACCACCTTCTTCCAAAAAGGCAATATAACGCTCTGACTCCTCACGCAGTTGATGGTTTACCGTTTCAATTTCTTTACTTACTGGCAATAAATGAAAACCGGTTTTCCAGGCTTCGGTATTGTCATTGTCGTAAAAATCTAACTGTGGCGATGCTTCCAAAATAGCAGCCGGGCCAGCGTGTGTTCCATTCCCGTAAGAAACAGTCACATCCCAGGGCACAGGCAAAATTACAATGGGACAATCTTCGTAACTAAAAGGCAAACCAAACAGGTTCCCGTTTTTTAAACCAACCTCGCTCGGATTAAAATTGTTTATTCTTTCCTGTTTGTTCATCAGCGATGCGATTTATAGTGTACCGATCCAATATTGTGGTTTTCGTCAAATGTATAGTATACCGACTCCGTATCGGTAACAATGTACCAAACCTTTTGGTAAGGATACGAGGGAACTTTTGTCATTATTTTTTCAAAAACCTTGTAGCGCTGGTCCTGTACATCAATTTTTGTAAATAAACCCGTACGGCTTTTACCTGCTTTAATCATGGTTATCCATATGTTTCCACCGTTGTAACTTGAACATTCCAGTTCAATGTTATCGGCCGACACAAAGTAAAGCACTACTTTGTCGCCACCGGGTATGGTACGTACAGTTGAATCAACAACCACATTTTTTGCATACGGTATGGCGTTTATAACGTGCTTTAATTTTTTGAATGGTTTAATTAAATTGATGAACATTGAATCATAAAGCACCACAAGTGTATCTTTTTTCGCCATTTTATCGGCCATAAGCAAATAATCATTTGACGTAGTTAAAACAGGCACTTCTGTTTTTTGCACCAAGGCTTTAATTTGTTCCAGTTGTTTTTCGGCCGCTTTTGTTTGTGCACTGCTATGTGAACTTAATTCCTTATAATATTTCTTTGCGGGATAAAATTTTACACCCTGGCATAAAAAACACACATCTGAACTTGCAACAATGTTGTCCTTGTCATCATAAAATACAAAGGCGTGATGCGGTTCATAACATTTGGCCATACCATCGTTCAACACACGGGTGTCGCCATTCAGTATGTCTAGCAATTCTTTTGCCTGGGGTTCGGTTAAGCGTTGACCTTTGCCAACCACCGTGGGGTCCAGTTTACCGTTTTTAACTGGCTGATAGCGACCCATAAGCTGGTTATCGAGGTTATACAGGTAAACCTTTACATAGCTGTAAGGCACGCCCGGCCAGGTTGGGGCAACGCCCTTTTTTTGCGCTGTAAGGCTTGTCATACACATTAACAAACCAATAACAAGCATACTTGTGTTTTTCTTCATACAGATTCCAAATTTATATTAATTTTCGTTTATGCAAATGCGCGCTGTTATTGTTGATGACTCGGAGCAGGCCCGGGAATTCCTTAAAGGGGCTATTGAAGCCTATTCGCCTGCCATTGATATAATTGGTGAAGCACCCAGCGTGGTTGAAGCCGCCAAAAAAATCAAACAACTGGAACCCGACCTGGTGTTTTTGGATATTCAACTAAGCGATGGCGATGGTTTTGACCTGTTGGAATTGTTGGGCAAAGTAAATTTTGCCATCATATTTACTACAGCAAGTGATGCGCATGCCATAAAAGCATTTAAGCATGCCGCGGTTGATTATCTTTTAAAACCAATTGATGCTAATCATTTAAAAGCAGCCATTGAACGTGCAACCAAAACAAAACCGGTTAAAGATTCATTGGATTTATTGGTTGATCACGGCAAAAAACAAAAACAATTTGAGCGCATTGCTTTGCATACCCAGGAAAAAATTGTTGTGGTTGACATAAAAAACATTGTGCGTTGTGAAGCCGATGTGAATTACACCTGTTTTTATTTTAACGACAAAACCAAAATGATGGTGACGCGTACCTTGAAAGACTTTGAAGAGATGTTGGAGGACAGTGGGTTTGCACGTGTGCACCAATCACATTTGATCAATACGCGTTGTATAAAAGAATTTATTAAAGGCGATGGAGGGTATTTGGTATTAAATGACGGATCAAATGTTCCAGTTTCAATTCGCAAACGCAATTACGTGATGGAGGTTTTAAATAATTTGTGATGAAATTGAGGAGAATTTATTTCGCGGGATTTAGTTTAATTTCAAGCCTGCTTTTTTCGTGCAAGGGAGAAAAACCACCTTGTGAAGGTGATGGTTGTGATACTTCCACCGTAGCTTATTCATACATATCAAATTTTTCAAGTCCGCAAGGCGGTCTCATGTACGTGAAGGGCGATAAAATTCCTTTTAAGATAAGTTTTTCTGATGGCGGTAAATCGGTAACGCAGGTTGACGTTTTCATGGACAACAAACGTATTTTTACCGACAAGGGTGGAAAAGCCGAAAGTGTATTTGAATTGGCTACCGATACGGTTGCATATGGGGCCCACACTTTTCGTTCGGAAACAACGTTTACCAGTGACTCAACAGAATCAACCGAAATACAGGTGTTGGTTGTTCCCAAGCAAGGTCCCGAACAATATTCTTATAAAGTGGTTACAAAGTACCCGCATGATGTGGGCGCCTATACACAAGGGCTTGTTTTTGAAAACGGCATGATGTACGAGGGAACGGGGCAATTGGGCCGATCAGAAATACGGTATGTTGACTTCAAACAAAACAAGGTTGTTCGCTCACAAAAACTAAATGACAAAGTATTTGGCGAGGGTGTTGCCATTGTAGGCGACAAAGCTTACCAGTTAAGCTGGCAAAACCGCAAAGGATTTGTTTACGATAAAAACACATTTAAACTCATTAAGGAATTTAATTACACTACCGAAGGCTGGGGCCTTACTTATGATGGAACCGATCTAATTTTGAGCGATGGAAGTTCAACCTTGTATTTTTACGAACCTGAGAATTTTACGCTTAAACGCAAGCTGGTGGTGTTTGACAACCAGTCAGACGTAAACATGCTGAATGAATTGGAATACATTGAAGGCGAAATTTGGGCCAATGTGTACCAAACCGATAAAATTGTGCGCATTGATCCAAAAACAGGTTTGGTTAAAGCAACATTGAACATGGATGGTTTGTTAACCATGGACGAGCAAATGAACCACACCGATGTATTGAATGGAATTGCGTATGATGCGGCTTCAAAAAAGTTTTATGTAACCGGTAAGTTGTGGCCCTGGGTGTTTGAGGTTGTTCCGGTGAAAAAAGATATAGCTGCAAAGTAAGTTTGATTTGAGATTTAAGAAGTAAGATCTAAATCTTAATTCTAAAATATATTCCTCCGGTTCGCTTTTTTTTCCGAATGTTTCTTTTTTGAATCCAACCGTTTTTGTTTTGCTGCTTTTGACGGTTTTGATTTTTTGCGTTTAATAACCGGCACCAGGGCTTTGTCCAGTATCTCCAACAATTTTTTTACGGCTTTTTCTTTATTGGCGCCTTGTGAACGCGAGTCCTGGGCATATACAGAAATAGCGCCTGCGATAAGTTTTTTACCCAGTTTTTGAATGAGCTTTTGTTTGGTTTCATTGTCCAGTATAGCCGAGTTAAGTATATTGAAAATCACCTCAACCTTGCTCTCGGTTTTGTTTACGTGCTGCCCACCGCTGCCACCGCTGCGGCTGGTGCGAAACTCAAGCTCTGAATAAATATTGAACTTAAAATACTCCATTGCAAAATAATGCGTAAATTACAAAAAATTAGCATTGAACAGGTTTATTCTTATAGTAGTGCTGCTGGCTGGCTGTGGTTCATTGCGGACTTCAAAATCAATTAAAACCACGGTTGACAAATTTGCCGATGGCAAAACCAAAACCATTACCCAGGTTGAAACGCGCACCAACAAAGATTTTGAATTGCATGAAAATTTTAAGGAAACAACTACCACTGTGCGCGCGTATTTTCACAATGGCAAATTACGTTATGAAACAAAAATAACCCACCATAACGGGTTAGACTACCCCTGCCGCGAAGCGTTGTACAAACTAAAACAATATGACAGCACCGGTGTAAAACGTTTGTTCATTAAAAACGAATGTGATTGCCATAAGCAGGTTGAAATAACCTGGAATGCTAAAGGAAAGGTTTTAGCGAAAACGAAAAAGGTTGTTAAGAGGCTTTATTAAGATTAACAAACAACTATCAATTAGCCATAACCAGCGCCAGGTTGTAGGGCCAAGCCCTCACAGATCGCCACGCGGCCTAATTCCGAATTTGACCTGGTTGTATTGGAGCAGCTCGTGATTTTTTAAGGCGCGTGTTCAGTTAACCATTAACAAAAGTGCGTAGGCACCATTTGTTAACGGTTAACTGAACACATGAACGCTATGAATTGCGAGGGAGCATGCCCGGATTTTAATTAAATGGTAATTTATTGCGACCGAAGCAATCTACCCTGTCTACTGCTGTGATTATTGCGTTCAAGCAATTTACGCGAGCATTCCAGTTGTGCCAGGGATGGCAGCGGCACGGCACGCTGAAAATTAGTTTGCCCTGTTAGCGAGGATGCGACCAGGGGAAGCAACCGCAGCGTTACAGGGCAAACTAATTTGCAAGTGACGTAAAGCGTACAGCCCGTTAAGGCACCAAAAAAATTATTTAACCAACCTGATTACCTGCGTTTGGTTTTGATCCATTACCTTTAAGAGGTACACATTGGATGGAAGAAAAGAAAAATCAACGGTTTCAATTTGTTTACCACTCCACACTACCTGGCCAACTGCATTCATTAACTGAAACGATGCATTTTTACCAGCACTAACTTTTAGTGTATTGGTAAACGGGTTGGGATATACGGTTATTATTTGCTCAAGGTGCTGGTACGGATTTATGCCAACGCCTGTAATGCTTACGCATGCCGATGTGTCGGTACAACCACCTTCGGTAACAATTACGGCATAGTCACCATCATAAAGCGGTGTAAAACTTGCACTGGTATCACCATCAATGGGCATTTCAACGGTACAATCAATCCACTGAAAAGACGTTGCTGCTGTGTCGTTAGCTGTTATGGTAATGCCGGTTACGGTAGTTGACACGTCAATATTACACCATGAAATGATGCAAATGCCATCAGTACCCTCGGTAAATGAACTGCCATTACCATTTCCACCGCCACCACCTGCACCATATGATCCGGCAGCTGTAGCGGGGTTGTTTACTGTGCACAAGTTGTCATTAAAACCTGCGCCTTTGCCACCTGTTGCACCCGGGTAACCACCGCCAGCGCCAGGATTTCCTCCTGCGTGCAAACATGAACCGGTGTAT
>DATGXI010000170.1:0-9287 GCA_035299065.1 Flavobacteriales bacterium | reverse complement strand
AAATTTGTTCCAACCGGTAAATATGGTTCTGACTTTACAGTTACCTGGCGTGGCGAACATTTGAAATTTGAAAACGGCATTTTTTATAAGTCAACAGGACCATTGAATGAGCAGGAAAACCTAAAGCTGAAATGGACACGCAATACAGCCAGTTCGTTTGTATACATTCTAACGTTCCTGCACCTCCTGCACATGATAGGTGGAATCCTGTATGTTTTGTTTGTGACCATATATGCATTCCAGCTTCGGTTCGACTCCTCTAACTACCTGAAAATTAAGCTTGCAAATATCTACTGGCATTTTTTAGGTTTGCTGTGGATTTATTTGTTCGTGTTTTTACAATATATTCATTAAACTTGCACCCAAAATATTTATAGTTTTAACCCAAAACGTATTTATGTCAGATCATCATCATCACGCAGCACCGGCTGTAGATTTAAATGGGCCCGCCTGGGGCGGTAAAATTTCGCCTTTCAAAGTTAGTTACGGTAAATTAATGATGTGGTTTTTCCTTGTTTCCGATGCTTTGACATTTGGAGGCTTGTTAACTGCTTATGGTTTTGCCCGTCACGCTTATGGTGGTGCATGGCCTTCTTCTGAAACGGTATTCCACCATTTCCCGTTTGCAGGTCACGCGCATTTGCCTTTGATCTACGTGGCGTTCATGACATTTGTTCTAATTGTAAGTTCGGTAACCATGGTACTTGCGGTTGAAGCAGGTCACCGTATGGATAAAAAAGGTGTTATCTTCTGGTTAGGCCTTACTGTACTTGGCGGTTTAATTTTCGTAGGTTCACAAGCCTGGGAATGGACAACCTTTATTGCAGGTCCTGATGGTGATTTTTGGAACTTCGGCCCGAATGGTGACAATGCCACCCTTTGGTATAACTCCTACGGAGCACCGCAGTCAGCACACGAACATCATGGTGACATTGCCCACAGTCCGCAGCACTATGCCATGTTCTTCTTCTTTATTACAGGTTTCCACGGTTTCCACGTATTTTCAGGTGTTGTCATCAACATCATTATATTGATACAGGTAATACAGGGCGTATTTGAAAAACGCGGTCACTATGAAATGGTTGAAAAAATTGGTTTGTACTGGCACTTTGTAGACCTTGTATGGGTGTTTGTATTTACATTCTTTTACTTACTATAACGAAACACGAACTATTAAACCTTAGTCAATATGGAAGACAGAGATGACATTATAGAATACTCATTATATAACCACCACAACGAAGAAGAAGGTAAAAAGATCCGTAAAAAGATCTGGAAAGTAACATTCATACTTACCGCCATTACCGCTTTTGAAATTTTTATGGGTGTTAGCTACTCAAAAGGCGTTATGGAACACACCAGTGCCTGGATGTGGATTAAATTGCTTTATGTGGTGTTAACCATTGGTAAAGCAGCCTTTATTGTGATTGTATTTATGCACCTTGGCGATGAGCGCAAAGCATTTAAATGGTGTATTCTTGCCCCGTACATTTTATTCATCATTTACCTGTTTGTCATATGCCGTCACGAAGGACTTTCAGTTATTTGGGGCGCATACGGAACCTGATTTTTAATTCATTCACGATACAAAAAAGGCTTGCAAACACTGCAGGCCTTTTTTTTTGACCGGTAAAAACCACTGATAATTTGTTCACAAGCCAATGGGTTTATGCAAAGCCTCAAACACCCAAAAAATTCGCTATAAACTTCATGCTAATTCATAACTATTCGCGCATAACTTCACGGCACTATTCACTTTTAACCTAATTTTACCCCGTGAAAAAGTTCAAAAAAGCAGTTATGTTGATCCTGACCATTTTTGGTCCCATTACACTTTTTTGGTTCCTGGCACAGGGTGAATATCATTTTAAAAAACTCCCTTTTTTAAGTGATGATAAAGATGGCAAGCCCGACTCATACAATTCATTTGTAGTTTACGATCAGTTTGGAAAACCAATTACACCCGATTCATTAAAAGGGCATTTGGTTGTGGTCAATTACATGGACAAGGGATGCCCGTATGACTGTAAAATGGACGGTCAAATGATGAAACTGGTGGTGTACAAAGAAATTACAGGCGCTGCAGGATTTAAAGATGTTATTTTAATTACAGAAGTAAATGACTCGGTTCCTGAACACCGCAAACGCATACAGGAATCACTGGAAGTTGATGGAGCGCGCTGGAAATTTGTGTACAGCAAAGACTTTTCGTTTTTCAATGCCATGATCAATAAATCAAACCCGTACACCACACCCGATAAAAAGTATAAAGACGGAAATGTTTACCAGCGTAGCTTACTTTTGCTGGACTATGAATTGAAAATACGCGGGTTTATTGACAACTCGGCCAACATTGAATATAAACGTTTGAACGAAGAATTGCGCTTGTTGAAGAAAGAGTACGCGAAGAAGAAAACGGTGATGTAACTGAATACTGCCACGAAACGTTTTGCGTTCATGGGAGCCGCAAAAATAAAATGACCGCCACTAATAACACGAATAGCACAAATTAAATACGATCAGCATACTTACCTTTTCACGAATACACACAAATACCAATCTGATATCATTTGTGTTAATTCGTGAAAGAAACAACACGAGGGTTAAAGAAGGTTTAAGGAATTAGTGAAATTTGTGAAATTTGTGAAATTAGTGGCTAAAAAAAGAAATAACACAACCTTGAAAACACAACTAAAATACCTGATTTATACACTGGCAATTGCGCTTGCAAGTTGTTCCGAAACAAAAACAGAAGAAACGGAAACACCAGCTGTGCCTAAACTGCCCATTTATGGCGAACGTTATTTTGACGAAGACAAAAAAGACACCGTTTACCATCAAATACCCGATTTTGAATTGCTGAACCAGGACAGCGTGTTGATTACCCAAAAAGACCTGGAAGGAAAAATCATCATTGCCGATTTCTTTTTTACCTCATGCCCAACCATGTGCCCGGTAATGACAAGTGAATTGAAACGTGTGGCAAAAGTGATTGAAAAAATGAATGAAGTGTACATTGTTTCACATACCGTTGACCCTGAAATTGACACCCTGGCAACCTTGCGCGCCTATGCAAAAGACAATGCCATTGACACCAAAAAATGGTGGTTTTTGTGGGGACCTGAAGAATTTATTCATAACCACGGTGGTGAAGGATACATGCTGGCAGCCCAACGCGACTCAGCGGCTCCGGGTGGATTTTTACATGCAAGCCAGTTTGTGCTAATAGACAAAGAGAAAAGAATTCGCGGGATATATGATGGCCTGCAGAAAAATGAAGTAGAACAATTATTGAAAGACCTCGAAATTTTAAGAAAAGAATATGAACAAGACCATACAGCCGCCAATTGATTACGAAAAAAAGTACCGTAAATTAATTATCGTACTTTCTGTTTTTATTCCACTGGCTGTGGCCGGTTTATTTGGAATAAAAATTAAAGGTGCCGACTTTTCGTTTTTGCCACCCATTTATGCAACCATTAATGGAATTACAGCCATGGTGCTTGTTATTTCATTGATGGCTATTAAACAACGTATGATTACCATGCACCAGCGGCTAAATACATTTGCCATTGTTTTGTCATGTGCCTTTTTAGTGATGTATATTTTGTACCATATTACATCAGAAGAGACTCCGTATGGAGACATTAATCATGACGGCAAACGCGATGCTGTTGAAGCGCTTGCTGTTGGCGGCATGCGTTATGTGTATTTTGCCTTGCTTATTTCACACATAGCGTTAAGCGTGATCATTATTCCTTTTGTACTGTTCACTTATATGAAAGGGCTTTCCATGAAGGTGGAATCACACAAAAAACTAGCGCGCATTACCTACCCCATGTGGTTGTATGTAGCCATTAGCGGTGTGGTTGTATATATGATGCTTTCTCCTTACTACAAATAACACTGTATTATTACCTTGAACTTTTTTGAAACACTTAAGGACACTTCAGAACACTTTAGAAAAATTTCTATAAGTGGATATTCTATTGTTTCTCTTGGTGGTGCCGCAGGTACCTCTTTGTTCCTGCATTTCTATGTTCCTATGTATCTATGTGGTTAAAAAATGAAACAGGTTTTTCCAATAGTATACGCGGGCAACATCAGCTACTACGGCTCATTGAAAAACGCATCAAACCCGGTTTTAGATAAACACGAGCATTATATAAAACAAACCTATCGCAGCCGGTGTACGGTGTATGGCGCAAACGGCAAACTTGATTTAATTATTCCTGTAGAAAAGGGGAAACAAGGCCACCAGGCCATGAAGGATGTAAAAATTGCTTACCAGCAGGACTGGCAACGCCTGCACTGGAAATCGTTGGAGTCAGCTTACCGGAGCTCACCGTATTTTGAGTATTACGAGCACAAATTCATACCGTTTTTTGAAAACAAAACCGAATACCTGGTTGATTTCAATTTAAAATTACACGAGGTACTGTGTAAATTGCTGGAGATTGATTTTAATCCAGCCTTTACTGAATCGTATCAAACCGAAAACATAAACGATCACCGTTCACTGGGCGACCCGCTCATACACCCGAAAACCGAATTTACCGCATACACCCAGGTTTTTGAAACCAAACATGGTTTTATTGAAAATTTAAGTGTGCTTGATTTGCTGTTTAATTGCGGACCTGAGAGTGGGAGTTTGATTTAAATTTATGCATAATGACCTATAATGACTTCTTAAAACACAAGTTGGAACATAACCAGGCCATTGAAAATGTTATTCGTGGAATTTTAAAAGTGGATGGTTTCGGTTATGGAGGAAAAGTAATACGAGATGATAGGGGTTTTCGTGAAAATGAAAAATTCATGGAATACTTTCACCAGGTTAACATTACAATGAATGCAGGTTCAGTTACCTTATTTTCAGCAAAGTTTAAAGAATCAAAATTCAGAACAACATTGAACCTTGAAGAATTGTTAACTGGAATTATTGCTTTGAACACACAAAATAATTTGCCATTAAAACATGTTGAATCAAGCTCTACTGATTTTAATGACCCCATTCGTGAAATACCAAAATTTGACTTATTTGAAAAAGATGATAGCATAACGCTTGATGGTATTCACTATGAACTTTTAATTTACGCAAGTGGCGCAAAAACATTCATTGATTTTGGTAATCCTCACGGGCCGGCATGGTCAGACGTTGAAAAAAGGATATGGACTCTTGGAAGAAAATTAGCAGTTAATTCGAATATAGATTTCTTTAAAGCGTTTTTTACAGTATAGAAAATTAATTTCTAATATTTTCATTGGTTAACCGCGTTAGGGATTGAGCCAAGTAGCCCGGAGTAAAAATTCACAGAAATGCGGATCATTCGTTTCTCAGTAAATGCCCTTTTCTGAGAATTTTTATGAGGACTACAGGCGAAAGCCCGGCCCTGAAAATTCATAATTCATACTTCCTGATTTTTAATTATGAACCATAAATTAAGAATTATGAATTGTAAGGGGAACGCCCAACAATTTCTGATTTTAATGGAGTGTCCAGTCTTTATCAGTAATGTAAACCGTTCCTTTAAAATGCGAAACCAAAACATTTTCCTGGTTGTGAATACTCACTTCATAAACACCAATTTTATTGGAACGCGACACTTCTTTGGCCTCAACCACTAACACATCGTTCTCGTTAATTTGCTTTATATGCGAAATGCTTGTTTCAATGCTCACTGCTTTTTTACCGTAGCTATTGCTTGAAAAAGCCAGGGCACTGTCAGAAAGGGAATAGGAAATGCCGCCATGAGCAATTTTAAAACCGTTAAGCATTTCAGGTTTTACCTGTGCTTTTAATTTGCAATAACCTAAACGGGTTTCAAGAATTTCAACTCCCAACCAATGGCTGAACGTGTCGCCCGCCATCATTTTATTTACTATTTGTGCGGGTGTTAAAACCATTAATCGAGTGGTTGTACAATTAAACCGCTGCGCATTTTAGGTAAAATGTATGTAGACTTTGGCGGCATAATTAAATTTTTATCGGATACTTCTTTTAGCTCATTGAATGAAACCGGGTACAAATAAAAAGCAATTACGGCTTCGCCCTTGTTTACTTTACGTTCAAGGTGCTCGGGGCCCATATTTCCTCCAGCAAAATCAATGCGTGAATCTTTGGTCAGGTCTTTAATATGAAATATAGGATCTAAAATATAGGTTGTAAGCAATGAGGCATCCAGCTTTTGTGCAGCGTTTTTATTCTTGCGCAATTCAGGATTAATGGTAAGCAAATACCATTTCCCGTCCATATACATACCCATTTGCCCCGCTTTGGTTGGTTTCGCAACTTTTTTTCCAACTTCTTTCACCGTATAATTTTTTCCAAGCGCGTGCAAAATCTGCGGGTAGGTTAATTTACCGGTATCCTTCACCAGGCGGTTAAATTCAAGAATGCGCAATTGTGAATCGGATAGAAAAAAAGAAAGGCAGTAATTGAACAATTCATCACCCTTAACTTTTTTCTTTGCTTTTTTGCGTTCAAGCAACCCTGCTGATGAGGCTGAGCGGTGATGCCCGTCAGCAATATACAAGGCCTCCATTTCCGAAAATGCTTTTTGCACTTTTTTAATGTCGGCTGGTTTATCAATTATCCACACATAATGGCTTATGCGGTCAGCGGTTGTAAATTCATACTCGGCACGGTGTTTTGTATACGCGGCAATAACACTTTCAACTGTTTTATTTTCTTTGTAGGAAAGTAAAACCGGTTCGGCATTAAATTCACAGGTCTCTAAATAATCGGTAAAAATTTCCTGGCGCTTTTTAAGTGTTTGTTCGTGCACTTTTATTATGCCGTTGTTATAATCACTTACTGCTGCACCTGCTATCAATCCTGTATATGATCTTCCTTTGCGAATTTGGCGATAAATATAAATGCATGGCGATTTTTCCTGTATGAGAATTCCCTCTTTACAAAACTGGTCAAATTTTTTCTTTACCAGTTTAAACCGCTCAACCGTGTTGGGTTTTGTTTGGGCTTTTTTACCATGTTCAGGCAATATAACTTGTAAGAATGTAAAAGGATTTTCCTCCAATTTTGCATTAAGCAACCGTGGAATGTATGTATTCACAGCGCGCGAAGCTACAAGTGCTACTTTATCACGAACTGGCCTTATGGCCTTTATAGGTTGAATTATGGGCAAAGCTTTACTGTTTACTGTTTCTTTTGATTGTGCCGTTGCTGCTACAGTTTGAAACCGCTACCAAAAAAGTTGCTTGACTGCCTGCTGCCTGTTGGCGGGCTATACTTTAACTGCGCTGTAATGTTTAATTATCCTCTCCGCTATTTCTACACCAATCCTGTCCTGTGCTTCGTTTGTACTGGCACCAATGTGTGGTGTTAAACAAATATTTGGATGCGCTAATAAATCAGCGCGCGGGGTTGGCTCTTTTTCAAACACATCCAATCCGGCTGCTGCAACCTGCCCACTGTTCAAGGCATTGAGCAATTCAGTTTCATCAATTACACCACCACGGGCTGAGTTTACCAATACAACTCCTTTTTTCATCATGGCCAGTTCTTTGGCACCTATTACAGCTCCACCGTCTTTTTGTTTTGGAACATGAATGGAAATAAAATCGGAGTTCTTTATGGTGTGCTCGAAATTTGTAGTTTGAATTTTTACGGGTATTTTTTGCGAACCAACGTGCACGTCAACGGTAACTTCGTGTTCATGGTGATCGTTTGCAATTACATTCATACCGCAACCCAATGCGTAAGAAGCTAAACTTTGACCAATACGGCCAAAGCCAATAATTCCAAGGGTTTTTCCACGCAATTCAAATCCTTTTGCATATTTTTTCTTCAACACTTCAAATTGAGTTGTGCCGTTGGCGTGCATGTGTTTATTGGAATCGTGTAAAAAACGTGCCAGTGAAAACAAATGGCCCATGGTTAATTCAGCAACCGATTGTGACGATGCGCCTGGTGTATTGAACACGTCAACACCTTTTGAACGGCCATATTCCACGTCAATATTGTCCATTCCTACTCCACCACGGCCAACCATTTTAACGGATGGGCATGCATCAAACAAATCTTTACGCACGGTTGTTGCGCTGCGTACAAGAATTACTTCAATGTTGTTTGCGTTTACATAATTGATCAAATCGGCTTGTGCTACTTTATCGGTAATTACGGTGTGCCCTGCTTTTTCCAACAGGTCTTTCCCCGACTTGTCAATACCATCGTTTGCTAAAATTTTTGCCATAATAAAGTATATTAAGAATGCGTTTTTTTAATCGTGCGTACTGAGATGTGAGTAGTGAGATGTGTGGGTGTGATGAATTAGGATGTGTGGACTTAACAAACTCAGGATTTTGGTGTGCTCAATTGCTTTTGTTCTTTGTCAAGTATTTTCAACTTGCCTTTCCAGGTATCCAGATCCTTTTTAAGATTTTCCAATTTTGTCTGGTATTCTTTTAACACTGGATTTTCGCCCTTTGATTTTGCAAAAAAGCCAAGGTTGTTTTCAACCTGCGCAATTTCTTCGGTGGTGCGTTTTATTTTCTCCCTTATAAAATCGCGCTCACGGTAAATCTGGTTCAGGGCATTTGGACCGGTTTTTATAGTTTCAAGACGATCTTTGAAGAATTCAGCATCACGTTCGCCTTTGGCAACTTTGGCGCGATCCCATAATTCATTCATTCCGTCCTGGAACGCTTTATAAATCCTGTCTTTATCCTTGAATGGAACATCACCCAATTCTTTGAATGTATTTCCAAGACCTTTTAACTTATCAAAATTCTCTTTCGGATTTTCGCTTAATTCAAATGTTTTTAACGACTCAATGAATTCTTCCTTTTTCTTCAGGTTCTCGGCCTGGCGCAAATCATTTGTAGCGTAAAATTCTTTTTTGCGGTTAAAGAAATGATCACAAGCCGCACGGAATTTCATGTAAAGGGTGTTATCGGATTTTAATCCTGTACCGCCCAGTTTTTTCCACTCTTCCTGTAAAGCAATGATTTTATTGGTCGTTTCCTTAAATTCAGGGGCATCTTTTAACGCATCAACTTTTGCAATCAATTCTTCCTTTTTTGCGTTTATGCCCGATGCTTTTTCTTTTAACGTATCGTAATATGATTTTTTAGCTGCAAAAAAATCGTCACAAACTGCACGAAAATCAGACCAAACGGTTTCGTTGTTTTCCCGAGGAGCAAATCCAACGGTTTTCCACTCGTTTTGCAAATCAATCAATTGTTTGGTTGCGAGTTCTTTCCACGATGCGGTGGTATGGCAATCGGTGCACGGGATCGACAGCGGTCCGTGCGGCGATTGTTGC
>DATGXI010000169.1:0-4161 GCA_035299065.1 Flavobacteriales bacterium | reverse complement strand
CGCAAGGTTATTCAGCGAAAAGAAGAAACGGATACTGGCAGCCCGGCTGCTCTAACCGACTTTTTAAATTATGGTCTTAAACGTTATCCCTCAGAAAAGAAAATAGCTGTAGTGTGGAGCCATGGCAGCGGGTTTAAAGCCGTAACCCGCGATATTGGTTATGATGACACTTCAGGCAATTCAATGGACATGCCTGAAATTGTATTTGCCCTTGGCAAAGCCGGCATAAATGAACGAAATAAATTGGACATAATTGGTTTTGATGCCTGTTTAATGGCCATGCTTGAAGTAGCGCATCATTTACGCAAACATGCAAAAATACTGGTAGGGTCACAACAAACCGAACCGGGTAACGGTTGGCCTTATGACAAAATATTGAAGCATCTTAAACACAACCCTGAGCCAGAAAAAATAGTCAGGCACATTGTAACCGAATATAAAAATTTTTACCGGAAAAAACGAAAGGCTGATGTTACCCAATCAGCCATAAACCTTGCCAACACAGGGGCAGCTGTAAATGCATTGAATGACCTGGGAAATTATATGTGCAAAAACATGGCTACTGCAAATGGTTCGGGCGAAGTTAAAGTAAAAACAGTGCTGGCCCAGTGCCGTATTGCTGCTCAAAATTTTGATTTTACTGACTATATTGATGTGGTTGATTTTTGCCAGTTGGTGTTAAAACGCGTTTACGGCCGTTACCCTGAACTTGACGCATTGTTACTTAAGTTAATTGACAAATGTAAAGCATGCATTATTCACCAGGAGTATTATGGCAATGGGGTTAATAGGTCCAATGGCCTTTCAATATGGTTCCCGGGTTCGCGTGAAGTTTACTACCTGAATCGCGCCAAATACCTCAAGCTTGATTGCAACCAGTACAACAAGGGGTGGTCGCAATTTCTTGACCAGTTTTATAACGATTAAAATATAACACCCATGAACCAACACACCAAACGTGACAAAAAATTAATCGTAACAGTAATTGTATACCACGTGGTATTAATAGCTTTTTCACTGTCATGGATATTTTCGGCATTGCTTGATCCGTTTAAAAACTGGTTCCTGGGCACACCGGCTGACCGGCCTGTGCAACATATTTTGTTCTCATTCTTTTTTGCGGGCATGCTGGGAGGGTCGTTTTACTGCCTGCGGGGCATTTACGAGCGTTTAGCCGATGCGTATACAGCGCCAGCAGCCCTTGACCCCGAAAAGCGAAAAAACGCGCGTGATGTGTTTAACATTGAGGTATGGATTTTCTGGTACTTATACCGTCCCTTGCAAAGCGGCATACTGGCCATTGTTATTATTTGCCTGTTTAACCAGGGACTTTTTGAAATAAGTTCCATTGATACCGAAAAAGTAGCATCGCTTTATTTTCAGATAGGGCTTGGTTTTTTAATTGGTTTTGGAACTCACGAAGTTGTGGGTAAAATGGAGGAACTTATTCGGGTGCTGTTTGCACGCAACCAGTCCAACAAAAACCAGCTCAACCCGGGTGGGGCAAGTACCAAAGCACAGGAACGCATAAACGATGACACAAACTAACTGTAAACTAAAAAACTGAATAACATGAGCAGAGCTAAGATTATTGAAATTGCACATTCACAATTAGGTGTTACCGAATCACCGGCAGGCAGCAATAAAAACCCGTATGGTAAATGGTACGGTTGGGACGGGTATGCCTGGTGCGCCATGTTTGTAAGCTGGGTGTATGACCAGGCCGGGCACCCGCTTGGAAAAATTAATGATCCAAAAGGCTACCGCGATTGCCAGTCAGGATACAATTACTGGAAAGCCAAACGTGAATTGACCGCGGCCCCTGAAACAGGCGACATTGTATTGTTTGACTGGGAAGGCAACGGTTTAAGTGACCATACCGGTATTTTTCACGAGTGGGCCGATGCAGGTAAAAAACATTTTTGGTGTTATGAAGGAAATACTGCGGTAGGCGATGACAGTAACGGGGGCATTGTTATGCGCAGGAAAAGGTCGGTGGCAACAGTAAAAGCATTTGTAAAACCCGCTGTTTTGGGCGGCACAAACACGGCTCCTGTTGAGTTAAGCAATGTATTAAAAAAAGGTCATGCCGGTGCTAACGTAAGTAAACTGCAAAAGCAATTGTATGACCTTGGTTATAAATTAACGGTTGACGGTGATTTTGGAACTGAAACTGAAAAAACAGTTAAGCAATTTCAAAAGGACAACAAATTACCGGTTACAGGTGAGGCTGACGAGGCGCTAAGGGGATTGATTGAAAATAAATTAAAACCAAAACCGGTTAAAGAAGATAAGCTGACAACCGGCTCATACCTGAAAAAGGGAAATTCAGGTGCGCCTGTTGTAGCCCTGCAAAAAGCATTGAATAAAAAAGCAGCCAAACCAAAACTGGTGGAGGACGGTGTTTTTGGTGATGATACGGTTAAGGCGGTAAAATATTTTCAGCAAAAAAGCAACTTAAAAGTTGACGGTGTTGCGGGGCCCGAAACCTTAAAAGCATTGGGTATAAAATAAACTAACTCAATACCCACACACGCACTTATGAAAATAATTCATTCAGCTATTGCAGGTTTGTCACCCAGGGCGCGGGCACTGGTGGCAGGCATTTATTCAGCAAATACAAGCGGGCAATTTATACCGGGCTCAGTGTTTGAATATGCACCATTTCCTGTTGAAACAGTTGATGAACCTCACAACCTGTATATGCCGCAATCACCGGCCAGTCGTAATACATCTATTAAAAGGCAATATAAAAAGCAGCTTGAAAGCTTAAAGGAAAAAACAGTTGCACAAACAATTGAAGGAGGCCCCGACCAGGTTTTTGAATTAAGAAAGGTGACGCTGATGGCAGAAATGTTGCTCAGGAATGGTTTGCGCGATGAAGGTACCGATCTTTTGAGGCGACTCATAGTTGTTAGCGAGGAGTTGGAACTTTTTAGCGAACGTTCGCAATTATATACCCTGGCCGATTCGTATAATTTGCATTTTGGCGGCATACATGGTAAAACGTATCGCCAGGAAATTGCGCATGATTTACATATTTACCAGCAATCAGTTGGCCTGGTAGCCGTTTTTATAAGTGGCAGGTATGCGGCTTTTCCGTTGCAGGAACTTAAAAAGTATGAGAAAAGCATTGAGCAGCTTAACCAGAATTATGAGCAAAGTGGTTTATCAAGAATAGGTTATTTTTATCATTACGCAAGCCTTTGTTATGCCATGGCGGGCGATAATTTTAAAGCCGCCATATTTCATGGTGAGCTGTTAATAGCACTGGTTCAAAAAAATCCCCGCATTTTTTCCATTTTTCAAACAGGTGAAGTAACCCGCTTACTGGCCGCATCATACCTTGCCCGAAACAATGTTAAAAAAGCTCTGGCCAAAGCCAATGAAGCTGTAAAACATTCAGTAAAACATACGGCAGGCCATGCTCATAGCCTTGAAATGCTTTTTTGTGTACTGTTTAATTCAAAACAATTTAGCGCCCTACCCGAAATAGTGGGTAAAATAAAGCGCAGTAATTATCTTAAACGTGACCGCCAAAGCGCAGCACGGTGGCGTTTACGAATAGCATATATGCATTTTTGCAAAGGTTATTATACCGAGGCGCTGCGCCAGTTGAAGGACACGTGCTGTTTACCACGCGAGGATACCGAGTGGGTTATTTACAGCCAGCTGCTTGAAGCCATGTGCCGCATTGAGTTGGGCCAGCATGAATGGTTTCCCATCAGGGCCGAGGCTTTGCGTAAGTGCATTTACCGTTATGAAAATAAAAACAAGCATAAGCGTAACGGGCGCCTGGTATTAATTTACCGTTTGATCCGTCAATTGCATACAAACGGGCTTGATTACAGTTTGCTGGTGGAGGAAGAGCACGATGCGTTTGAGCTGCTGGCATCTTCAGAGGGTAATTTCTTTTGCAACCCAAGCGGTCCTGAAATACTGCGCTTTGAAGAGTGGGTGCACATGAAAGCGCGCAAGCAGGGGTTAAACAGGAAAGGAAAACGACTGGTTACATGATATGGGTAATAAGCATTGATGTAGTAAAACCGTAACCAATCAACAACTCAAGCAGCATGTCCGTGTTCATGTTTGAGAGCGCCTCATACAGGGCCACCAGCTGGTCAAGTATTTCACCCGAAAAAATGCTCTTGATCATGTCCC
>DATGXI010000168.1:0-39910 GCA_035299065.1 Flavobacteriales bacterium | reverse complement strand
AAAACACAGGTGCCGAAAACATTAAAGGAACTGAGGAAGAACAGTTGCCTCCACCAAAAAAAGAAGATCCTCCAATTCCTGATCAAATTTTTGACCAGGCCGAGGTTCAGGAAGGTGCCGAGTTTCCGGGCGGACAGGCTGAGTTGATGAAGTTTTTGCAAAAAAACATCAAGTATCCTGAAATGGAATCAAGCTCAGGCATTCAAGGTAAAGTGTGGATTGAGTTTGTTGTAGGAACTGATGGAAGCATTAACGGTGTAAAAGTTAAGCGCTCGGTTTCAACCGGACTTGATATGGAAGCTGTACGCGTTGTGAAAATGATGCCAAAGTGGAAAGCAGCCAACAACAATGGTAAAGCGGTAAAATCAAAATATGTTTTGCCGGTTAACTTTAGAATAGCACAATAAGTAAACAACCCATGACGGGTTCCCGCTTTGTAAAATATCTCTCGATTGCCATGGCCATATTTTATATGGCCTTTGGCTTTTTTATAGCATTTACCAATGTGCTGTATAGCCGCATTCCCTATTACCGTGGTGTAATTGGTGGCGTACTGCTGGGCTATGGAATTTTCAGGTTAGGAAAACTTATTTACGACATACGAAAGTCGTTGAAAGAAGGCAAGGGCTTTTTTGACATGTGACATACTGAAGAAGAGGGTCACAGACCGTACAGGTTACTGCATATTTTAATCTTTTCGTATCCGGCTCATACGCCATCTCACAGCAATTTTTCCCTATTTTTACAGGCAGCGCGGGTATTGAACAATTAAGCCCAATAAGGGTACTGTTATTAAATATCCGGTAAATGAATCTGTGTACATCTGTGCTATCAGTGGCGAAAAAGAAAATGAATACCAGGCAAAAATACAAAACCATCATGCGAAGCTACACAGTGCTGTGGGCCGTATTGGTGTTTGGTTTGTTTTACGTGAGCTGCAGCCCGCCTGTTAAGCGCAACGAAGACAACTCAACACTCACCAATGGAAAAGCTACCATTTATGCCGATGAGGCTTATACAAATATTTTAAATGACCAGCGTTTTGTTTACAACATACGTTATGCCGATGCGCAAATAGAACTTGGTTTTATGAGCGAAGATTCGGCTATGAATGCTTTATTGGACGACAAAGTACGAATAGCCGTGGTAGGCGAAATGCCATCGCAAAAAAACCTTGATTATTTTAAGTCAAAAGGAGATCCGCTCGTAATTACACCCATTGCAAGTGATGGCATTGTGGTTATTGTGAACAAAGACTGCCCCTTGGATAAACTAACGCGTAACCAACTAACGCAGTTGTTGACCGGCAAAATCACCAACTGGCAGGAATTGGTTAAAAACGATAAAGTAGGTGGAAAAATATTGCTTGGGTTCAACATGAAAGGTTCGGGCGTGGTCAATTATTTCAGGAAACATTACCTCAAAAAAGACGAGCAGTTTTCGCCATACAGCGGAACATTCAAGGGTGTTACAAACCTGTTGGATTCCCTTATAGATCATCCCAATATGATTGGGTTTATTCCCTATAATTTTATCAGTGACAAGGACGACCCCCTTTGTAAGGCCATTAAACGTGATTTTAAGGTTATTTCACTACAGAGCCTGAAGGACACAAATGAATTTGTTTTACCTTCACAGTCCAGTATTGGTGACAGTGCTTACCCCTTGATACGCAAGGTGCTGGTGATTAACCACGAAGGTAAATCAGGCCTTGGCACAGGCTTTGTTATCTTTATGGCAAGTCACCAGGGCCAAAGGCTTATGTTGAAAGCAGGATTACTGCCACATACAATGCCCGGGAGAGCGGTACGAATACTAACAGAATACCCAAAGGAATAAACAAAAAATGAACACGCGAAATATTATGAAAATTACGTCTCTTAGTGCAACAGCAGTTGCTTTGGTTTTAATGGCTGGAAAATGCCAGGCACAATCAACTGCATTGATGCAACCCATTAAAATGACCGACAACGAGCAGTTTGAAAAAGCTACTTCGGTATTTAAAACACTTGTTGCGAAAGATCCTGCCAATGCTGAAACCTGGTTTTACTTTGGCGAAAATTTATTTGCCGCTGAAAAACGAGATTCAGCCGAGGTACTATACAAAAAAGGCATTGAGGTAAATCCTAAAATGCCATTGAACCATATTGGCCTTGCTAAAATTTACCGCGTAAGGGATAAAAACAGTGAAGCGCAGGCAAGTCTTGATGCTGCCTGGAACTTATTCAATGAAAAAGGTGTTAAGATTAAAGACGAAATGAAAGTTCGTGCGTATGTTGAGGGAGCCGAAGCCTGGTTGGAGGGTACATCAAAAAATCCCTCAAAATCACTGGAGCTTGTTGCAAAAGCGCTTGCCCTGGATGAAAACAACGTAGCTGCTTATATAGTGAAAGGCGATGCTTTGTTTGAATCAAACAAATTAAACGCTACCGATCCAATTAATGCATACAAAAAAGCAGCTGAACTGGACCCTAAATCGGCAAAGGCTACCGCGCGCATTGGTTTTATGTATTACCGCGCAAAGCAGTTTGACAGGTCAATAACCAATTACAATGCCGCTATGGGTATTGAACCCAACTATGCACCTGCGTACAGGGGCCGTGGTGATGCCAACGTGTTAAACGGTAAGATTGAAGAAGGGTTAAAGGATTATGCGAAATACCTTGAGATGAATAAAGGAAGCATATCGGCCCGCATCAGTTATGCAGGTATTTTGTTTGTAGCTAAAAAGTATGCCGAATCACTTAACGAAATTACTGAAATTGAAAAAGTGAGTGGTGGTACCGAACCAAGGGTTATGCGCCTGAAAGGATATGACCTGTACGAGTTGGGTAAATGTGCCGAAGCATTGGAGATCATGAATAAGTTTATGGAAGTTTGTCCGAAAGACAAAATTACACCAACCGACTATGAATACCTGAGCCGTATTCACGGTAAATGCGGTAGCGAAGAAAAACGCGATGAAAACATTGAAAAAGCAATTATGATGGACCATGCCAACAAGCTTGGATTGATTGACGAAATAATTGCTATTTACAAAGAGAAAAAGAATTATGCCAAGCAGGTAGAATGGTTCAAAAAACGCAGGGCAGCAGGTAGTAAAGATGTGAATGATTATTTTTTCATGGGACAAGCGGCCTATAACATTGACTCATGTAAAATAGTTGAATATGCCTGGACAGAATACAGCAAGGAAATGCCTGATTATGCCCCTGCTTATTATTACGTTGGTTGGGGACAGGATTGTCTTGACAAATTAGATGTAAAAACATGGGTTGCAAAAACCGCGTATGAAACTTTTGTGGCTAAAGTAAAACCCGAAGAAGTTGCCAAAATGAATAAAAAACTGGCAGAAGCCTATTTCTTCCTGGCACGTTATTATTACTACTCTGACAAAAAAGATGTAGGTATGTCAAGGTGTTACCTGGACAAAGTAATTACGCTAAATGCCAGTGAACAGTGGAATGCGGCAGCAGCTGAGCTTATGAAAGTGAAAGAAATTGCAAGTGCAACACCAGCGGCTGAGTGTAAATAATGCCATTTAGGCCATAAATTAGGCCAATTACATAGTCAAATACCTTAATTTAGCCACTGGAACCAGTGGCTAAATTTTTTACATACCAAACCTTTTTTATCCTGATTTTGCTTTTTGCAGGTGTTGATGCATCAGCCCAAAAAAGAGTGAAAAAAAACATGGGTACTGCGCAGCTTGATTCAATATACGATCGCGCATTTGATTACCTGGACCATGCTCCCGACACCTGCGTGCTCATTTGCAACCAGGGCCTGGCCATTGTTGGCAAGGAAAAAAACAACCAAAAAGCATGGTACAATTTTTTATCGTTGCGTGCATTCGGGTATGAGCACCTGGGAAATTACCGCGAAGCATTAGCTGACCAGTTTAAAGTTCTGGAGTTCAATAAAAGCATCGGTTCAGATAAATTGGGGCTTGTATACAACAACATTGGTGTTATTTATGATTTCATGGGGAACCTTGACAGCGCTTTTTATTATTATAAACTGGGATATGATTTGCGAAAAAAGTTAAACGACCAGGAAGGCCTGAGTTCATCGGCAGGTAACCTGGGACTTTTGTATCTTAATAAGGGTGATTTTAAAACAGCACTTGATTATTTGTTCGAAGCCAAAAAGCTGGCTGAAAAAATGAAAGACTCTTCATCCATTTCATCGTGCTATACAAACATTGGGCTTTGTTATGACAACCAGGGTAATTATAAAAAAGCGCTGGAGTATTACAGGCGTAGTGTTGTGATTGATTCAACCATGCACGATGATCTTGACCTTGCAATTGGGTACAATAATATTGGATCAGTTTACTTTACGTTAAAAGAGTACGAAAGGTCGCTGTATTACCACAACAAATCGTTTACCATTCGCAAAAAAGCAGGTAACCGTTCAGGGCTTGCTGAGAGTTACCGTAACCTGGCACTAATTTACGTTGAGAAAAAAGATTTTAAAAAAGCTGAAGCGTATTTTAAACAGGCGACTGATGTAGCCATTGAAATAAATGACGAAGCTGCTTTATTACAAACGTCCATTGAATTTGGCCATTATTGCCTTTTACTTAAAAAATGGGACGAGGCAATTTTGTACCTGGATAAAGCTATTGAATTGCATACAAAAGGAGTTTACGGGAGTGTACACCGGGCTTACGATTACCTGGCCGAGGCCTGGGCAAAAAAAGGCAATTACGAAAAAGCGTATGCTTATTTTAAGCAATACAATACGGTAAAAGATAGTTTAAACTCCTATGAAAATTCAAAAAAACTTACTGAAATGGAGATGAACAGTGAGTTTGAACATCAAAAGGAAGTAGCTGATTTAAAACGCAAAGCCGATGAAAAACATGATTTTATTATTCGTGTGTCACTCATATGCGGGCTTGTAGCCATGATCATTATTATTGCAATTGTATTGCGCGGCTATCGCAATAAAAAAGCAGCACATGAACGGTTAATGGAACAAAATGCTGTAATCACTTCGCAGCATTCAGAAATTGAATTGCAAAAACAGGAGATTGAGGAAAAAAACAAAGACATTACCGATAGTATACATTATGCCCTGCGTTTGCAAAATGCCATGCTGCCTCCTGAATTATTTTTGCGAAAACACCTGCAGGAATATTTTATTTTGTTTAAACCCAAAGATATTGTGAGCGGTGATTTTTACTGGGCACACGAGTGTGGAAATGACAAATTTTTATTTGCTGTGGTGGATTGCACCGGTCATGGCGTGCCAGGAAGTATGGTGAGCATTATTGCCAACAATGCACTAAACCGTGCGGTTGATGAATTTAAATTGATACATCCGGGTGACATTTTAAATAAACTTGCCGAATTGGTAGAAGAATATTTCAATAAAAACAGTGTTGACGAAATTCGCGATGGGATGGATATTTCACTTTGCCTGTATGACCGTAAAACAAAGCAACTGGAATTTGCCGGGGCAAACAATTCGTTATGGATTGTGCGCAAGAATGTAAACTACGAATTGATTGAAGTAAAAGCCGACAAGCAGCCTATTGGCCGTTATGAATACCGTAAAGCATTTACCAATCACATCATGCAAATGCAAACCGGTGACTGGATTTATTTGCATACAGACGGGTATGGTGACCAATTTGGAGGTCCTGACCTGAACCGTGGAGGCAAAAAATTCAAGAGTAGTCGCCTTAAACAAATGCTAATGGCTGCCGGTAACAACCCTTCGCAGGAAAAAAGGCTTGAATTGGAGAAAACCCTTGCTGAATGGGCTGCGGGGTATGAGCAAAATGACGATATATGCCTCATGGGTGTTAGGGTTTAACTACCTAAAATTGAATCGCAGCGTGCGCAAAAGCAGGTCTCGCACAGCTCGCAGAGAAGAATTACTCTCTTTATTTTGCTTTAGAATCAGCCCTTTAAGAATTAATTTCCCAAACATTCAGAAAAGGCTTGACAAGGGGGTACTCCTTACCTTACATTTGCGCCCTTATTATTTATACACACAACACTAAAACTAATCCTGTAAGATGAAGTTATCTCAGTTTAAATTCAAACTTCCGCCTGAACTTATTGCGGAACATCCTTCAAAAAACCGTGAAGAATCGCGTTTAATGGTACTCAACCGCGAAAAGCAAAAAATTGAGCACAAAAAATTCAAAGATATTTTAAAATATTTTGACGATGGCGATGTAATGATCCTGAACAATACGCGTGTGTTTCCAGCACGTATGTATGGTAACAAGGAAAAAACAGGCGCGCGTATTGAAGTGTTTTTATTGCGTGAATTGAACCGTGAAAGTTTGTTGTGGGATGTATTGGTTGATCCTGCACGTAAAATTCGTATTGGTAATAAATTATATTTTGGTGAAGACGATTCGTTGGTTGCCGAGGTGATTGACAACACAACATCGCGTGGACGTACATTGCGTTTCCTTTTTGATGGTCCGTATGAGGAGTTTAAAAAAATCATTACTGATCTGGGTGAAACGCCACTTCCAAAATACATTAAGCGTAATGTTATTCCTGAAGACGAACAACGTTACCAGACCATTTTTGCTGAACACGAAGGCGCTGTAGCAGCTCCAACAGCCGGTTTGCATTTTAGCCGCGAATTGTTGAAGCGTTTGGAAATTAAAGGTGTGAATTTTGCACCCCTTACTTTGCATGTTGGCTTAGGTACATTCAGGCCTGTTGAGGTGGAGGATTTGTCAAAACATAAAATGGACAGCGAACAGGTAATCATTCCTCAAAAAACGGTTGATATTATTAATAAGGCAAAGGACGAGAAGAAAAAAGTTTGTGCAGTTGGTACAACAAGTATGCGCGCAGTTGAATCGTCAGTAAGCACTACCGGTTATTTAAAACCGTATGACGGCTGGACGAATAAATTTATTTATCCTCCTTATGATTTTAGTGTTGCCAATTGTATGGTTACCAATTTTCACATGCCAATGTCAACGTTGGTAATGATGGTAAGTGCATTTGCAGGTTATGATTTTTTAATGCAGGCATACAATGAAGCCATTAAAGAGGAATATCGTTTTCTTTCTTATGGTGATGCTATGTTGATTATTTAACCATTGAATACATATGTAATTATAGTTGCTGGTGGTAAGGGTAGCCGTATGTCGGCTGCCCAGCCCAAGCAATTTCTTCCCATAAAAGGCAAAGCCATTCTTCAACATACGCTGGAGGCCTTTCACAAAGTTGATCCAACCTTTAAATACATTGTTGTTCTACCCGAGCAACATATTGAATACTGGAACAACCATTGTGTGATGAAAAAATTTCCTGTTAAACATACTGTTATTAAGGGTGGCGATGAACGTTTTCATAGTGTGCGCAATGCGGTTGAAAGCATAACCGGTAATGGAATTGTTCTAATTCATGATGGGGTTCGCCCGCTTGTGAGCAAACAAACCATTAAGCGTGTAATTGAAACCACTCAAAAATCGGGAAATGCAGTTCCTGTTCTTCCGGTTGTGGAATCGTTGCGCAAAAATGAATTAAATACGTCCGTATCGGTAGACCGCAAGAATATGTTTACCGTTCAAACTCCACAGGGATTTACGGTTGATGTCATAAAAGAGGCATACCGTTTGCCTTTTGACAGCACGGTTACCGATGATGCCGGTTTGGTTGAGCGCTGCGGCATTAAAATCAATACGGTTGAAGGTAACCGCGAAAACATTAAGATTACTGACCCATTTGACCTTAAACTGGCTGAATTTTACCTCGAATAAAAATTCAAATTTCCATTGATTTAAGTTGTTTTACGTATTGGTATATTCATATCGACCCTTACTTTTGTAAAAAAACAATCCAAATGAAAATTATAGTTTTAACATTCGCGCTAATTGTAGTTGGGTACATGGCCAATGCCCAGGAAGTGGAACTACTTGAAGCAAACTCATCAGGCATATATATTGGTACCCTTAATGAGAGGTACGGACTTTACGATAAAACTAAAAAGGCAATTCTGGAACCTACATTTGATTTTATAGAAGATGGAGGCGGGGGATACTTTATAGTTGTGCTTGAAAAAAAGTACGGGCTGTATGATGAAAAGGGAAAGGAGATACTTAAGCCGGTTTACGAAAATGTATCAATTGAAGATAACAGGAAACCCCTTGTTAGGGTAAAGGATAAGGGTGTTGATCACTTTTTTATTCATAAGAAAATGTCGGGTCCATTGTACAGTGTAACAACTGGTAATGTTTTCTACAACGTTTCACAAACAGAAGTGAGCGTTGCCGAATACCTGGCTTATTTAATGACCATAACTGAAAGTATTCCCGCAGCATATAAGGATTCAAAGGCATTGCCCGATACCAGTCATATGGCTTATAACAACAGGTTGGTTTTTCGTCAGCTGCTGCGAAAAATGAGCGAAGAGGAAGAAAATGACCAGAAAAAATACTGGGGGTGGTATAAAGTCAAATATAATTTTTTTGGAAAAATACTTTTGCCTAAATCATTGCTAAACGACAAGAAACTGGTTGGTTATCTTGACCTGCCAATTACGGGTGTTTCATTTGTCCAGGCAAATGATTTTTTGACCTGGTACAACGGTTATATTTCCGAATACACTTCTTATGGTTATATGTATAAGTTAAGGCTTCCAACGCCTGATGAATGGAGTGAATTTGCTAACTCGGGCTTGCGTGCTGTTGATAAAAGCGATTTTATACTGGACAGCCTCAATGACAAGAAATGTATGTTATATAACACCATTCCCGATAAAAGTGTTTGTTCCAATTACCAGGAAAAAGAAAAACGTTTTGGTGACAATATTTCCATTGTGCTGGGCTACAATCCCGATATGAATGGTTTGTACAATGTTTTTGGCAACGTAGCCGAAATGACCAGTGAAAAAGGTGTGGCAAAAGGCGGTTCATTCAGGCATTTTGCAAACCATTCACGAACCAATGTTCGGCAAGCCTATAATGGCCCCCAGGAATGGCTTGGATTCAGGTGGGTCGTGGAATTTATTCCCCAATAAAGAAATAAAAAACCCGCAAGATGAATCCTGCGGGTTTTTGTTGGTTTGAAATTTAAACCTGAGACATTTTATTTGCTAACCACAATCCTGTTTGAGTAAATAACATTGGTTGAGCTTATCAGCTGTATGTTGTAAACACCGTTAGGCAGGTTGTTCAAATCAATTGTTTGTGTAGTTGTTGGTGTAAACTGTGTGCGTGCAACAATACGTCCGGTTGCATCGCTCATTTGAATGCGGTCAAAGTTTGTTTGGCCTATGATGTTTAATACAGTGCTTGCAGGATTAGGGAACACAACAATTCCACCTGCGTTCAGCATTTCTTCAATACCCGAGCAAATTTCAACAACAATATTGTCAGATGCAGTACCTACACAAGAGTTGGCATCGGTAAACGTATACGTAATGGTATAGTTGCCTGCGCCTGCTGTTGCCGGATCAAAATTGGTTCCTGTAATGGCTGTTCCCGTAAAAGCCCCACCTGAAGGAGTTGCGCTAAGGGCAACCAATCCGTTTGTTGTACAAACAGTGTCCGTGCTAAAGCTGAAACTTGCTGTAGGACTTGTATTGACAGTAATTGGAATAATATCCGTGTCGGTTCCGCAAATATTGGTCACATCCAATTGAATGTTGTACGTACCGCCTGTTGTAAATGTAACTGTACCACCTGTTGCTGTTGACGTGGCCGGAGAACCGCCTGTCAAGCTCCATAAGAAGCTTGTTGCATCGTCACTCAGTGACCCGTCAAAACTAATTGGAGAGCCGGAACATAACGTGGCACCTACTGTTGCATCAGCCGTGGGTGGAGTTAGCACCTCAATTTCAATTGTAGCAGAATTTTCACAACCAAAAGCGTTGTATCCCGTTACTGTATAGGTTGTGGTTCCTGTTGGAAACACTGTAGTAACCGAGGTTGTTGCTCCATGCGACCATGAATAAGTGGATCCGCCTGTAGCCGTAATTGTTGCGCTACCACCTGAACATATTTCAGGAGTTGGGCATGTTGCACTGATTGTTGGTTTAGCATTTACGTTCACTGTTACAAACATTGAATCCAATAAATCACAACCACCTCCAACTACATATAGTGTGGCAAGGTAGCTTCCCGGGGTGTTGTACATAACCGATTCAGTCAGGCTGTTTGAAAGTGTTGGTGTTCCACCAGGGAAATACCACAACAAGGTGTCTTCATACGTAGAACCAGTGCCATTAAATGAAACGCTGTTGTCTTCACAAATAGTTAATGAAGAGTTGGTAAATGTGGCATTTGTTGGCGTGCTGGTTAACCATGGATGAACCACAAGAGAAGCATTTAATCCCCAAGAGCCTGCGGTGTTGTATTGATACCACAATAAATCACTTTGGCGTTCCCAAATTGCGCTTGGTACTGTTTCGCCATTGCTATTGCTAACAATTGAAAGCGTATCCTTTATACCTGTCCAGCTTAAATTGGTTAAATCAACCGAAACAAAGAAACGCTTTGACGCAGGTAACGTAACAGGGTTCACAATAAAATTTGCTTCAGTATAGTAATTGCCTGCAACATCGCTCATGATTTGCCCCATGGTAAGGTTGGTTGTTCCCAACAGAGTAGTAGGACTGCCCGATGTACCATCGTAAATTTTAACAGGTACAATGTCGGCAGTGTTGTTGCACCAGGCCAAACCAAATGCAATCCATACATTGTTCAATGTGGTATAAGGTGTAGCTGATGCATCAAAATATGCTGCTTTTTCCCTGTCGGCATAGGTATTTACACCGTTAATCCATCCGTCAGCAGCAAAGGTTGCGCCTGTATAATAGTTCACAAGGTTCCAACCCGCAGGTACCGGAAAATTAAGTTTACCACAACCACCATCAGCAATAACGGTAATGTAACCGGTTTTTAATTCTACATCAGTGCCATTTACGTTAGACACGGTTAATTGTACATTGTACGTACCGGGTGTATTGTAAACAATATTCGGAGGATTTACTCCGCTATAACTTGCGGGAGTACCGCCAGGGAATGACCAGGTCCAGCTGGTTGGTGTATAAACCGATAAATCGGTAAAATCAACATAACCGCCAGCAGTCACCGTTGTAACATTGGCAACAAAGTCGGCAACCGGGGCCCACGATAAAGTTGTGCTAACGCAATTCATAGCAGCTTCGGCATCAATTCGGCCTGCGCCTAGTTGCCCAATATAACTTGGGTTAACGGCATCAATAAGATCAGCACTTGATGTTAAACAGTTGCGAATATCAACATTGGTTAATGCAGGATTTAAACTTAGCATTAATCCGGCAAGACCGGCAACCATGGGCGATGCCATTGAGGTTCCTGATTTATTTCCGTACGAAGCACCAACCGTAGTGCTGTATATGTTATTACCAGGAGCACTAATGTCAACCCAGGTACCGTAATTACTGAAACTGGCTTTGGCATCACTGCTTGATGTAGCTGCAACCGCAATTACATTGGTGTATCCTGCAGGATAAAAAATGGTGCTTACATCATCATTACCAGCTGCAGCAATTAATACGCAGCCTTGTGCAAATGCATAATCAATAATGGCTTGTGTGGATACCGATGAACCTGAACCGCCCCATGACATGTTAATGACATCGGCACCATTGTCAGCAGCGTATAAAACACCATCATAACCATTGGTAACACTTGTTGCACTGTTGGTAGATTTCACGCACATTAATTTGGTACTGAAACCGATTGAGGCAACACCTGTTGAGTTGTTGCTGCGCGCACCTGCAATACCTGCAACGTGTGTGCCGTGATCAAATGCAGTTGTAGGAGGGTTTGGGTTGTTATCATTGTCGGCAACGTCCCAGCCATTCACATCATCTGTATATCCATTTCCATCATCATCCACACCATTTACTGTAGGATCACCCGGGTTTACCCAAAGGTTTGCGCTTAGATCAGGATGTGTACGTTCAACCGCATCGTCAACAATTGCAATCACAATTGTACTCCCTGTGCTGAAATAATTCCATGCCAGGGGTGCATTAATGGTTGCAAGTCCCCATTGCGATGGGTAACTTGGATCGTTAACGGTTAACGTGGTTTTTGTTAAAGGAACTTTTTCGGCATATTCAATTTCACCGGTAGCAACCAGCTGCTGAATGATGGCGTCAATTGCTGCTACATTGGTAAATGTGAGGCGAAATATCCTGTGCAATTCAGCCGATTTTTTAGCGTGAACAAATGGTTGTTCAAGGTGTGTGATACCTGCCGATTTTTGCACCTTGTCCAGGAAAGGAATGGTACTTACCGGAAGGTTGGAAAAATCACCATCAAGTGACCTGAAAATACGGGTCTCTTTTTTGATCTTGAAATAAATTTGTCCATCCACATAATCGGGATAAACAGTTTGTGCGTGTGCCGATACCACAAATAGGCAAAGGACAATAAGGGAATAAAATTTTGTCATGGGGTTTTAATTTTGTCAAAAGATAAGGAGTTTAAGGCTTTTGACCAACGCTGTTTTGCGGTATTTTTTGAAGGATTTATCTTTAAGGACGAAAAACAACGGCTGCACCACAGTTTGTGAAAAATTTAACTAACTGATTTACTGGCTGACTAATAAATAGATTGATATAAGAGGATGCCTTTTAAGAACAAGTATTTTTAATCAGCGTAGTAACACATTTTCAAATCAGCTTATTGTCTACTCAATTTTCGACAATTTCTCCTTGACAACCTTAACCACTTCTTTTTGTTTTTCAATCTCCTCTTTCTTTTTCTTTTGGTTTTCTTCGTTGGTTTTTATATTATTCTCAGCATCGGCAATTTTCTTTTTATAATCTTCAATGTCACTTTTCAGGTCACCGTTTTTCTTTTCAAGGTCTTTTTGCTGGTCCATTTCTTTTTCCAGTAATTTTTCCTGCGCATGCAATTCTTCACCAACTTCATCTTTACTGGCCTTGATGGCAATTTCTTTGAGCATTTGTTTGAATAAACGGGTTTGCTCACTATGTGCTGATGGTGACATCCAGGCGCCTCCCATGTCAACACCCACAATTAACTTATATCCTTCACCTTTAACTTCCTCCACTTTGGCGTAAGCATCAAACGCATTTGCGCCAAAGGCTTTCCATTCGGCATCATCGGCAAATAATTCTTTACCGGTTTTAACTTTGGCGCCATGATCCTTCATTTTATCCTTGAATTCTTTCAGGAGTTTATCACCGTCCTTGATGTATGCCATAACAGTCAGCGAGGGGTGACTGCCTCCGCCAAGGTTATCACTACCTTCATTTACTTCAATTTTTTTTTGTGCGAAAACAGCAACAGGTGCTGAAAGTGCAATGGTGAGTATAAGGTTTTTCATAAAATGATTTTAATACGGTACAACTAAACAATAATCGTGCCTGTTCAGGAGGCAAATACCTTTGTTCCTTCTGAGCAGTTTTTACAAATATCTATTTTTTTTCGTGAATTCAAAATTGATTTTCTAAAATCGTTATACACAGGGCTTTTCCAAATTGACCTGAAGTTGTTTTGCCCAATATTGCCCAGTTTATGTTCGGCATCTTTGTCAAAGCAGCAGGGCACTACGCTCCCGTCCCAGGTAAATACACAACCCTGCCACATGCGCCAGCACTGGTTGTCAAGGGTGTTTTTTATGGCATATGTACCGTTAGCTTTTTTTGTGTAGCGCGAATAGTTTTCATTGGTAGGGATAAGTGAATTGCCGTTTTCGTAATCGTAAACCTGGGCTGTTTTAAACCGTATTTCATTAACACCTAAATCACTTGCCAATTTTTTTGCAGCCTCAATTTCATGTTCATTTGGTTTTACTACCAGCATTTGAAAAATAACGTGCGGTGTTTGTGATTTTAATTCTTTTTTCCAGTGAAGTATATTTTTTGTGCCTTCAATAACTTTATTTAATTCGCCATTTACGCGGTAGCTGCTGTAAGTTTCCTGTGTTACTCCATCAATGGAAATTATAAGGCGGTCAAGGCCACTTTCAACGGTTTTTTTGGCCAGGTCACTATGCAAAAAATGAGCATTTGTAGAGGTTGCGGTATATAGTTTTTTTTGATGCGCATATTTTACCAGGTCCAGGAATTTTGGATGAATGAAGGGCTCACCCTGGAAATAAAAGTTTACGTAAAGGCCTTTTTTGGCAATGGCGTCAATGATTTGTTTATTGGTTTCGGCTTTTAAATTACCGGTTGGGCGGGTAAATTGCTTGAGTCCGCTGGGGCATTCAGGACAACCCAGGTTACAGGCGGTTGTAGGCTCAATGGAAATGCTTACCGGCATACCCGCATGCCAGTTGCGTTTGAACAGGCGCGAGAGGTGAAAACTAATATAATTAACAATGAAATTATATGAGCGGTTAAGCGTTATCTTTGAAATTATGTTACGTTTATCGCGGGTAATGACAGCCACAGGAATAAAGTTAAGGAAAACAAGGCGAAGCTGTATGCGTTTAATCATGATTTTTTGGTTGTGCGTCCTTTTTCAAGGGGGCGTTTATGCCCAGGATAAATTTATAATCACGGTCATTGACTCATCAAACAATGATCCTGTGCCGTTTGCAGGTATAGTAAACGCTGATAATCGCTTAATAGGCACAACTGACCTTGATGGAAAAACGACCTTAATTGGCGAAAATGGTGCAACCGTTACCGTAAAATGTGTTGGATATAAGCCAGCAAAAACCAGGCTTACCCAATCCAATTTAACAATTAAGTTACCACCGGTAGCGTTTGTGCTGGCCGATGTAACCATATTGCCGGGCGAAAATCCTGCCCACCGCCTCATAAAACAAACAGTAAAATACCGCGACAGCAATAACCCTCAAAAGGCATGTGTGCATTGTTACAATTCTTACAACAAACTTGTTTTTAAGGCCGATGAGGATACACTTGACAGGGAATATAAGAAACGTACGGCAAAGGATACCGGTTTTATGGAGATGTATACTTTTTTCATGAAACAACATTTGTTTGTTACCGAAAGTTTGACTGAAAAATATTTTTCGCCACCGGCAAAATCAAGCGAAAAAATTATTGCCAACCGCGTTTCGGGTTTTGAAAACCCTGTTTTTTCCATTCTTGCAACCGAGCTACAGTCATTTGGTTATTACCAGGACGAAATAAAATTATTGGGTATAAAATATTTAAATCCCATTAGCCCGGGAAGCACCGAAAAGTATCTTTTTTTAATGAAGGATACCAGTTACGAGAATAACGACACACTTTACACCATTACGTTTGAACCACGAAAAGGAAAAAGTTTTAAAGGATTAAAAGGAAATATAATTGTACACACGCGCAACTACGCCATAAAAAGCATAAAGGCCCAACCAGTTATAACCGATGGTGGGTTTGTGATACACATTAACCAATTGTACGGAATTGTTGAGGATAAACAATGGTTTCCGTTGCAGCTGAACGCCAAAATGTATTTACCGGGCAATGTAAATTTGAACGGATTAATGATTTATGGTGACAATAAGGGTTATATAACCAATATACGCATGGGCGATGCCTGCAAAAAGGTAAAAACCGATGAAGTTGAACTTGAAATTTCATCAACGGGTAAAGATACCAGTATAGCGCGTCTAGAAAAAATGAGCCCGGTTGGCAATGACAATAAGGAAAAAAATACCTATACCACCATTGACAGCATGGGTAAGGCCAATAATTTTGATAAGAAGTTAAATAAATGGGTGCAGTTTGCAACGGGAAAAATTCCAATTGGATTTGTAAACATTGAACTAAACCGGTTGCTGAATTTTAATCACCACGAAGGAACGCGTATTGGATTGGGATTAAGAACCAATTATAAGATTTCAAAACGGCATGTATTGAGCGGGTATGTTGGTTATGGATTTAAAGATAAAGTGTTTAAATATGGAGGTGATTTAAGCCTGTTATTTTACCCGCGTAAACAAACAGCCCTTAAAATTTCCTACAAAAATGACATATACGAGTCGGCAGCGCCTCCTGATTTTTATCAGCCTCCAACATTTTTATCGGCCTTGAACGCGCGCCAGCTTTACTTGCGCAAATTTGATTTCCAGGAAATGTGGGAGGTCAATTTAGGTAGCCGCTTATTAAGGCACTTTCATTTACGTGGATTCATGAATACCCAGTTGCGAAAGCCTTTGTATGATTATGGATTTGCCGTGGATAAAGGTGAAGGTGTGATGTATGCGCCAGATATGTATGCGCTTACACATGCCGGAGCTGTTTTGCGTTTTGCTTTCAGGGAGAAGTTTGTACTGGCCGATAAAAATTTAATATCACAGGGAACAACATTTCCAGTGCTTACAGCCAAATACACCCGCAGCGTAGACGGGGTTTTTAACAATGATTTTACCTATGAGCGATGGGATTTAATGTTCCAGAAAGATTTTAAGATACGGAATTTTGGAAAGTTTAGCGTGGTGGCGCAGGGTGGAAAAATAAACGGGATTGTGCCATATACCTTGTTGATGGGCTTCACATCATCGTGGGAAAAATGGGCCATTTCAGTACCCAATTCATTTGAAGGAATGCGTGTAAATGAGTTTGCAGCCAATACCTATGCGCAGTTGTTTTTAAGCCATAATTTTTTAGCCAATTTGTTTTATAATACAAAAAATAAACCACAACTGGAATTGTTTACCAACATGGGTTGGGGAACCCTGGACAATGCGAACAGGATAGGGCATAGCGGCACAGCCATTACACTGCAAAGCATGGAAAAAGGATATTACGAGTCAGGTGTGCGTATTCATAGCTTACTTAAGTCAAGTTTTTCGCGCATTGGTGTGGCGGTTGGATGCAGGTATGGAGCCTATAGTTTTGACAAGTTTATTACAAATTGCTTTGTGAAGATTACAACTGGTTTTGTGCTGGATTAACAGGTCAATGGATTTTACGTTAGTAAACAGTTTTAAGAAGGAAAACCTTTATATTATAAAAAACCAGGTATTACTATAAACCACAACGGTTTTCATTGATTTTTATGGTACAACCACGCCCCGGATAGAGCCGGTACCCCGCACCCTCAAGTGAGAGCGCCCACGGTTTACCATTTTATTTCACTGTTTTTAGCGCGTTACTTCAGGGGAGGAGTAAAGGCGATAGCCGGAAAAGGCGCCTAATTAACTTTACAGTATTCATTTTTTATTTCATTTGGCAGTTTAAGGGGGCTTTAATGCCCTACATTCGGGTAATGGCCAAATTCACGCTTGACGATGATGATGATGCGCTTGTTGACTTTTTGTTAATTGGTATAAGCAGCCATGCCAAAATTTACAGGTTGTGCTGGAGCTTAAACCAGGTAATGGGATTAAAACTGGTGAATAGTAATAAGCCCATTGAAATTATTGATAAACGTAAGAAGCTAAAGTTGGGTTTTGAGGTTTACAACTATATGGATGAAGAGTCACGCATTGATTTTTACCTGATGCCAAACAAGCACCCAAATGGTTTTTTGTTGCCCGAAATGAAGCACATTGACTACCTGATGATGCTTAAAGAGAACATACTGATAAATACAGATGATATTATTAATAAGCTTAGGTTAAGCGACCAGGTGCTTACGGCTTTTGAAATAAATACAGAAGAAGTGAAATCAATTGAAAATTTGTTATTTTAGTGGAGTGAAATATTCATGCGCAAACAAGCTTCAACACACATGAATATACCATATGACCTTATAAAACAAATAATGAACATATGAAATAACCGTGTTTCAAGTGAAAATAATTTAAGATAACATGGTTATTCTCATGTAACCAATCAAAAACAATTACCTCCATATGAAAAAGACCAAAATTGTTGCTACGGTTGGACCCGCATCACAAAGCCCTGAGATTTTAAGACAACTAATGATTGAAGGTGTGAACGTTTTCAGGTTAAACGCCAGCCACGGCAAACACGATATACACCGCGATGTGATTAAGCACGTGCGTGCCATTTCAAAAGAATTGCAACGCAGTGCAGGTATATTGGTTGACCTGCAGGGCCCAAAATTGCGTATTGGTGAAGTGGAAAACAACAGTGTTTATTTAGCCAATGAAAGCCAGTTGATTTTTACCAATGAGCCATGTATGGGAAACGCAGAAAAGGTGTATATGACGTACAAGGATTTTGCAAAAGATGTAAAACGAGGTGACAGGATATTGATTGACGATGGAAAAATTGCCCTGGAATGTATTTCAACCAATGGTGTGAATGAAGTAATTGCCCGTGTAGTGCATGGTGGAGTGCTTTCGAGTAAAAAAGGCGTGAATTTACCCAATACCAAAGTTAGTTTACCCTCACTAACACCAAAAGATATTGAAGATTTGGATTTTGCGTTGGAAAACAATGTTGACTGGATTGGCTTGTCATTTGTACGAAGTGCAAGAGATATTATAGAGTTGCGCGCCTATATTCAGAACAAGCATAAAGCAGCGCGCATTGTAGCCAAGATTGAAAAGCCGGAAGCGATAGATGATATTGATGATATAATTACCGAGACGGACGCCATTATGATTGCGCGTGGTGATTTGGGTGTTGAAATTCCGTTGGAGAATGTGCCTATTATTCAAAAAATGCTGATCAAAAAGTGCACCCGCAATGCCAAGCCGGTAATTGTGGCCACGCAAATGATGGAAAGCATGATCACCAATATTTTTCCTACGCGTGCCGAGGTAAATGACGTGGCTAATGCGGTGCTGGATGGTGCTGATGCGGTAATGCTGAGTGGAGAAACATCGGTGGGTGAAGATCCGGTAAACGTGATACAAACCATGTGTAAGATTATTAACGCAGTTGAAAGCACCGATGAAATTTATTTTAAAGAAACCATTCCTGATGACAAGCGCGATGACCGTTTTATAAGCGACAGTATTTGTTTTAATGCAACGCGGCTGGCGCAGCGTGTTGGTGCAACAGCTATTATTACCATGACGCATAGTGGATATACGGCTTTTAAAGTAAGCAGCCAGCGCCCTAAAGCGTCAACATTTGTGGCAACAGGAAATGTGCAGTTGTTAAACATTATGAGTTTGGTTTGGGGAGTTGAAGGTGTATATTATGATAAAATGGTGAGTACTGACCATACCATTGCCGATATAAAATATTTGCTCAAGAAAAAGGGCTGGGTACAACCTGGTGATTTGGTGATAAACATTGCCAGCATGCCAATTGAGGAAAAGGGAAAATCAAACATGTTGAAGCTGAGTGAGGTGGGGTAAATAATTGAAAATCAAAACAATTTGTTTGATTTTTTTTATAAGGCCGCTTAGTTGTATCTTTGTTTTGTGAGCCGCAGGCAACGAACACATATAAAAACAAGTAAAGTTGTGAGTAAACCCTTTCACCGCATCATATCATCGCTGTTTTTACTTGCCCTGGTTTTTGCCATGTCAGGAAAAACTGCTCACGTGGTGTTTGAGCATCACGATGAGGAAGCCTGTACTGAAAGAACTATCCATTTTCACGAAGCCGAGCACAGCTGTTTTATTTGTGAATTTGATTTTCAGTTGAGCGATGGCATTCATTTTACACAACCCGGATTAAAAATTATTTCATTTGAGACCGAACCGGTAATTGCTGCAACGGTTTTTGTTTTTTCAACTTCGTTTTTTGATTTTGCTACACGGGGTCCACCGGTAGCCTGATTTTTCTCACCTTTTTTAATTGACCAAAAAAGTAATGGCTATGCGCTTATGTACATGCCTGTGAGTTGTTTTAAAATCAATAATCAATTATTTATTCAAAAAAAGAGCAATGAAATTTGTTAAACTAATTGTTGTATTTATATTTTTTGTTTTTCATGCACGGGCGCAAAACGGGTTGGTTGGACATGTAACCGTTATAGGTTCGCAAACACCAGTGCGGTATGCAACCGTTGCCATTCCCGATTTGCACCTTGAAACATTGACCGATTCAACCGGGCATTATGTGCTTGATAAATTGCCACGCGGAAAATTTTTGGTGGAATGCCGTAAAAAAGGAATGGGCATCACATCAGCCTGGGCTGATGTAAACGGTGTGGTTCAACTTGATTTTTCATTGGAAACAGCCGTAGTTGAAATGCATGAAATAACCATTACCGGCACCACCCAGTCAACAGGTGCAGGATTTAATCCGCTTGCCATTAAAACCATGAAAAAAGAGGAGTTGTTTGAAAACGCAAGCACAAACCTTATTGATAACATAACCAAAAATCCGGGTGTAAATCAACTGAGCACCGGTGCTGCTGTTTCAAAACCGGTTATTCGTGGTTTGGGATATAACCGTTTGGTGACTCTTAACAACAATATAAGGCAGGAAGGCCAGCAGTGGGGCGATGAGCACGGAATAGAAATTGATGAATACAGTGTTGACCGTGTGGAAATAATTAAAGGCCCGGGAAGTTTGATGTACGGTTCAGATGCAATTGCAGGTGTGATTAATTTTTTGGGTGCAAACCCAGTGCCAGTGGGTACAATCAGGTCCAGTTTACTTATGAATTACCAAACCAATAACCAATTGCAGGCATATAGTTTACACAATGCAGGAAACCTGAAAGGAATTAACTGGCTGTTGCGTGGTACGATGAAAATGGCGGGTAATTATAAAAATAAGTACGATGGGTATGTTTACAATTCAGGATTTAAGGAGTATGATGTAAATGGGTATTTGGGCATAAACCGTAAATGGGGATTTTCCCATGTATATTTTAGTTCATTTAATCAAACCATAGCCATGGTGGAAGGCGAACGTGACAGCCTGGGAAACTTTGTAAGGGAATATAAAATAAATGACACGCTTACGGGGACAAAAACAGTAAGCGATGATGAGCTTCAAGGATACCGGTACGATGTGCCGCGCCAACAGGTAAACCACCACCGTGTGAGCAATAGCACCAAATTATTTTTTGGAAAAACAAATTTCACCTTAAACACCGCTTTTCAGCAAAACATACGCAGGGAATTTGGAAATGTATTGGATGAAACGGATGCGGAATTGTTTTTTGTGCTGAACACTTTCAATTATGATGCGCGTGTGCAGTTGCCTGAAATGCATAAATGGTTATTTACAGTTGGAGCAAGCGGAATGCACCAGCAAAATGCCAATAAAGGAAACGAAGCCCTGGTGCCGGATTACAGCTTGTTTGATGTTGGAGGTTACGTGTTTTTTAAACGCCCTTTAAGTAAAAAAGCCGATATGGCCGGAGGTGTACGTTACGATAACCGGTTTGTAAATACCGAAGCATTGTACATTGATACGCTGGATGAGTTAACCACCACACCAACCGCATGGACAACCGAAAAATTTAAATCGCTGAACGGCACATACAATGCGATTACTGCGAGTTTGGGAGTAACTGTTCAGTTTACTCCACAGGTAAATTTGAAATTAAATGTAGCTCGTGGATTTCGGGCGCCAAATATTGCAGAAATTGCCTCGAACGGCAAACACGAGGGTACACTGCGTTATGAATTGGGTGATGTGAATTTGAAAGCCGAAACCAGCTTACAGGGCGATGTTGGGTTTGGTATAAATGGTGAACATGTTTCCAGTGAACTGGCAGTTTTTTATAACGATATTCAACATTATATTTATGCTGAAAAACTTCAAAGTGTTTATGGTGGCGATAGTATAGCCGATGTAAATGACCCCGCCAGTGTGTTTAAATACACGCAGGGCAATGCAGCCTTGTATGGTGGAGAATATTCAATTGACGTTCATCCGCACCCATTTGACTGGTTGCATGTTGAAAATTCAATTTCAATGGTTACCGGAATGCAAAAAAATATGCCAGATAGTATGACTTATTTACCTTTTATTCCAGCCGCACGTTACCAGGGTGAATTAAGAACGGAAATTGAAAAATGGGGAAGTTTACGTGATTTATATGTTGCATTAAACGTGAACCATTTTTTTGAACAGCAAAAAATTTATGAAGCCTATGATACCGAAACAGCCAGTGCGGCATACACACTTGTGAACTTTAGTGCAGGTTCGGGCCTGGTGAATAAAAAAGGAAATACAATTTTGAATTTTGTGTTGAGTGTGAACAATGTGTTTGATGTAGCCTACCAGCACCATTTAAGCAGAATACGGTATGCAGCCGTGAACCCGGTTACAGGAAGACCAGGTGTGTTTAATATGGGAAGGAATTTTAGTGTAAAGGTGCTTATACCAATTGACAGCGGGAAGTAAAAGGCTATTCGTTGTCCATGGCATTTTTTGCATCGGCAACCATGTATTTAAGGTGTTGCCCCGGAAATTTTTGTTCCAGTTTTTCGAGGCACCTGATAAAATGGTTGCTTTGCAGGTGAAAAGACGCATCGGCAAACGATGCGCTTACAACACCAAGTGTGTACTCGTCATCACAGGAATTTAAAAAATCAATGGTTTCTGATTCATCCCTGATGAGCAACTGTGTAATGGCGTCCCAGCACTGTGGTATATTCGGATCATTGATGTGCATGCGGCTGACCTGGAAAACAATTTTTGCAATTTTTTCGCTAAGTGTCGACTTATAATTGCTCATTTTGATGCGGATAATGTATTAACGGATCATTTTTCCACGATTTAAACCAATGGTAAAAACAAAACGTTGTGAGTAGCATAAACAGGTTGTAGAAAATATCCTCAACCGGAATTGTGCCAATGCGAATATTGAAAATGTGGTGTGGGTTATACCAAACAATGGGTTCGTCAAGAAATGAACCGGTAAGAATACTGTTCATTATAAAAAAAGGTAGTAAGGAAACCAAAAAGCACAAGGTAAAACGGCTAAGCCACTTTGGGTTCCAAAAAAACAGCACCACAAATGTAAGTACGGCAGCTCCACCCATTTTTAAGCTACTGTATAACTGAGAAGGGTAAAAAATAGCAACAATAAGTCCTATTAGTATAAAAAGACACAGCATGAATTTGTAAGACCGGGCAAGCACATCTTTTTTTATGTAGGTGTTGAGGCACTCGTACATAAAAACTACGGCAAAATGCGTTGCCGGAAAAAACAACCACTCTTCAATGGGTAAATAAGCATAACGTGGCCCAAGCGTATATTTTTCATTAAAACCCCAAATGCCGTAGTAAGTAAAAATACTGTCCCAGGGAATAAAAATAAGCATCATGCACAAAATTGCTGCAAAAGCAAATTTCCATTGGCGAATGAAGTTTACTTTTTTGTCGAAACTAAGGAATAGCGGACCCGATATTGCAGCTATGTCTAATATGAGGTAAAGGGATTTCATGATCGTTGTCCGTTGTCCATTGTCCGTTGTTCGGAAGTGTGGGTGTGGAAGGCGTTTCGCGCAGATCCGGCAGAAGTAGGCAGAAAAAATGTGTGGGTGTGAGTCAAGTTAATAATAGAATCAAATAATATTTCTGTGCTAATTGACTCCATACGCTCAATCATGAATTCTTATTTTCCATTGATGCACGTGCTTCGCGGAAATATTTGCGTGGAACGTAAAGCATGCCAAAACACTCACCTTCTTCTTTTCCTAAATGTTTGTGGTGAACTTTATGGGCTTTACGTAATGCGCGAAAATAAACGCTATCGGTATTGCGTAAAAATTTGAAGCGTTGATGAATAAAAACATCATGTACAAGAAAATAGGCAAGCCCATACATGGCTATGCCTGCGCCAATGCAAACTACATAATAATGCTGGTACATAAGCCCAAGCATAATGCACAACCAGCTGGGTACGGCAAATATTAAAAAGAAGAAATCATTTTTTTCAAAAAAGCCTTTTTCAGGTTGGTGATGGTCACGGTGAAAATACCACATAAGGCCGTGCATGATAAATTTATGGGTAAACCAGGTTACCCCTTCCATTAGAAAAAATGTTCCTAAAGTGATTAATATGTAACTAACAATTATCAATTTGCTGCTAAGTTAATAAATTCAACAAACAAAAGAACAAGAACTGAACACCAAATACCCAATATGCCATTTTGTTGTGTGGATTTTTGAGGAAACTGAATACGCCCAATAACATGGTAAAAGATACGAGCCACCAGGCAATATAGTTTTGCAGGGGTATTGTTTTTGTGTCCCATTGCCAAAAATTGTACTTGAAAGCAATGGGCTCTAGCACAATATCCATAAGCAGCATTAGGGTAGCCCCGGCCATGGCGCGCGCCAGGTTGTTGTTGTAAACGTTGTAAACAATGGCAGCACAACTCATAATAAGAAGGCCCCAGTTGAGGCCAATTACCAGGGGCACATCAATAACATCAGGTCCAAGTATGGTGGTATAGTTGTAATCACCAAAAATAAGTTTGGTTTTAACCCCAATAATTTCAACCACAAGGCCAATTGCTGAAATAACCAGGATGGTGATTAAATAAGGTAAATCAAAACGAAATGCACCAACAAGGAACAAAACAAATGTAAGGGTGAGGTTAAAGGCGGTAAGATCCCTGTAATAGGTCATATGGTTGTGTGTTAAACCATAAAGACCAACCGCATGCATTACAATGAGCACCGCAATTGCTGTATAATATAAGACAGGTTTCATTTAACTAATTCACTTACAATTTTTGCACTGTTTAAGCAAAGGGGAATTCCTCCACCCGGGTGCACGCTGCCTCCGCAAAAGTAAAGGTTTTTTATTTTCGAAGTAAAGTTGGCGTGACGATTAAATGCGGCCATGCGTGAATTGCTGCTGGTGCCGTAAAGTGAACCATGCAGGCTTGATGTTTTGCTTTCAATGCTATTTGGATCAAGGCTTTCTTCAAGAATGATGAATTTTTCAAAGTCGGTTTTGAAATGGCGGCTTAATTTGGCAAGTATATACTGCCGGGCCTGAATTTTAATTTCTTGTGTGAAATAACCTTTGTTGGCAGGTACATTGATCATTACAAACCAATTTTCACAACCCGGAGGTGCGTCAGAAGGAATTTCTTTTGATGTGATGTTGATGTAAACTGTAGGATCATTGTAAATGCTTTGTTTTTTAAAAATATGGTTAAATTCTTCGGGGTAATTATTGCTGAAAAGAATGTTGTGAAGATCCAACTCAGGAAATTGTTTGTTAATGCCCCAATAAAAAATAAGCGCACTGCTTGAACGCTCTTGTTGTTCAATTTTTTTAGGGGTTTTTACCTGTGGTAGTAATTTTTTGTATGCATGCGCAACGTCCATGTTACAAACAACAGTGTTAAAACTCCAGGCCCTGTCATTGGCAACAAGGCCGCACACTTTAGCTTCGTCAGTCACAATTTCGGTAACGGGTGTATTGAAATGAAATTCAACCCCAAGTTCAACACAAAGTTTATATATTGAATCAGAAATGCTTTGCATACCCCCTTCAGGAAGAAACGTTCCGATGCCATGTTCAAGGTGGGGTATCATGGCAAGCAAACCCGGAACTGCGTAAGGGTTAGAACCGTTATAGGTAGCGTACCGGTTAAAGTATTGAATGGTTTTTTGATTGTCAAGCAATTTTTCATTAACCCGGTTCATGCTGGTAAATAAGTTATAGGACGGGAGAAAAAGGAGCGCTTTAGCCACATCGGCACTAAACCATGTTTTGGCTTTGTGCAGGCTTTTGTTCATGAATATGTGCCCAACCCGGTTGTATTTGTTAGCAGCCTTTTTAAAATAAGCTTCAGTTTTTTGTGTGGAGATACCGGTTTTTGCATGCAATTCAATGGCCAGTTTTTGCGGATCACTGTATGCTTTTATAAATGTTCCATCCTCAAAAAAATAATGGCAGGCTACTTCTTTTTTGCGGTAATTAAAATAGGTTCGGGCATCTTTTTGGCAGGCGGTAAACACCTGGTCAACCAATGCGGGCATGGTAAAAAGCGAAGGTCCGGCATCAAACCGGTACCCGTTTTTTATGAACGCGGTGAGCTTGCCTCCGTAGGTGGAATTGGCCTCAAAACAAGTGACTTTGTGACCTTTGGCGGCAAGGCGGGCCGCTGTGGCAAGCCCTGCAATTCCGGTTCCTATAACTGCTGTTTTTTTCAACGCTAAATGATGGGGTAAATATAGTATCTTTAAGGAGGAAATTGACGGAATACTTCTATGAAAAGCTTTGGTATAGTTTTATGTATAGCCTTGACCCAACGTGTAACCAAAAAATCATGGAGGATATATTAACACCCAAACCTAAATGTCAATGAACGTTTTTTACCTTATAATTTTTCTGCTGATATTTCATGAAACCAGTGCGCAACGCGATTCAGTTGCTTGCTACTATAACACTTATTGGGACGAGGTTGATAAAAAAAAGGACGCGGCTTATTTCAGGGTTGGAAAATCAAAAAAAGATAAATGGGAAGGCATTGTAAGAGATTACTACATATCGGGTAAATTGCAAATGGCCGCAACGTTTGTAGGCGATAAGGAAGAAGGCAAGGTAACTTATTTTTATGAAAATGGGAATGTCAAAGCCGTTGGCGAATATTCAGGGGGTTATAAAACGGGTTTATGGAAAAGCTACCGGCAGGATGGAATAATTGAGGAAGAGGGCGAATACAGAGAAGGCTTACATGCCGGATATTGGAAATATTATTACCCTAACGGGAACCTGGAGAAAGAAGGTGACGAGGAATTTGGAAACACAAAAGGTTCATGGAAATTTTATTACTGCAATGGTACCTCTAAGGAAGTGAAAGAGTACATTCGTGATTCCAAAAATAAGCTTATAGAAGAAAAATTACTGAGTGCAGGTGACAGCCTTGGCAATACTTTTGTAACGGACGGAAATGGTGTGTATACAGGTTACAGTAAACGTTGGCAGGGTATTGAAACCGGCATGTACCGTGACGGCTTGCGCGAGGGCGTTTGGAAAGGGGGCGTTGAGGGTAAAAGAAGATATACAGAAGAATATAAGGATGGAAAGTTGTTAAAAGGTGAAAGTTGGGATGATGATGAAAATAAATATACCTATACAGCCATATATGTAGATCCTGAATATGTTGGGGGAATGCAGGAATTAATGAATTATCTTAAAAATAATATACGCTACCCCAGAGCTGCGGCCCGTAAAAATATTCAAGGCAGGGTTTATATTGAATTTTTTGTAAATGATCTGGGAAACGTCTATGGCGCCTTTGTAAAGCGTGGTGTACATTCAGCTTTGGATGGTGAGGCTTTGCGGGTGGTTGAGCGTATGCCGAAATGGAAACCTGCTTTGGTTAGGGGCCAGATAGCAAAGGCAAAATTTATTTTACCGGTAAATTTTAAAATTCAATAAAATGAAAAATATATTTTTTGTGTTCATCCTTTTATTTGCAAGCCCTGCTTTTAGCCAGGACAAAACAAAAACGCCTGAAGTAGTTCCTGACCAGCAACACGTAGAGGAAAAAGCGCAGTTTCCTGGTGGGCCTGATGCCTTGGCAAAATTTTTGTCGTCAGAATTAAAATATCCCACTAAAGCGTATGAAAAAAAAGTTGAAGGCAAAGTGTACGTTGAGTTTGTAATTGATGAAACGGGTAAAGTAAAAGGCGTGCGGGTGAAGCGCAAGGGTGACCCGGATTTGGATGCTGAAGCCATTCGCGTGGTAAAAGCCATGCCAAATTGGACACCGGCCAAAGTGATTGGAAAACCTGTGAAGTCAATGACAGTATTGCCGGTTAATTTTGTGTTACCCCCTAAAATGAAGGAGGATAAAAAATGAGAAAGATATTGGCTATAGTTGTTTTTGGTTTGTTAAGTTCTCAGGGAGTTTGCCAGGAAGATGTGGAAAAGGAAAAAGTTTTTGATGTGGCGCAAATACAGGAGCCTGCTGAATACCCGGGCGGCATGGCGGCTATGATACAATTTCTTTCAACAAATTTGGTTTATCCACAAACCTGTGTGAAGGATAATATACAGGGCAAAGTGTATATTGAATTTGTTGTGGATAAGGACGGCAGTGTTACCAATATAAGGGTGAAACGGCCCATTCATGCGGAACTGGATGCGGAGGCTGTGCGTGTGGTTAGTCTTTTTCCCAAATGGAAGCCTGCTTTAAATGATGGTAAACCTGTTAAATGTAAATATGTTTTGCCCGTAAATTTTAAACTTGGGCCTGTTACACAACCAACCCAGGAAAAAAAGTAATGAACCAGGCTCCCATAGGCATATTTGATTCGGGTATTGGTGGTTTAACCGTAGCAAAAGCCATTTCACGTATTTTACCCAATGAGCAATTGATTTATTTTGGCGATACTGCACATATGCCTTATGGCGATAAATCAAAAGAATTGATACGCTCATACGCTACAACCATTACCGATTTTTTATTACACGAAAAAAAATGCAAGGCCATTGTTATAGCCTGCAATACGGCCAGCGCTGCCGCATATGAATTGCTGCGCGACACGTACAAGGGCAAGGTGCCGGTTATAAATGTAATTGACCCCATGATTGAAGCCGTTATTGCCGATGACCAAATTAAGAATGTTGGCATTATTGCTACTAAAACAACCATCAATTCGGGTATATACCAGGAGAAATTTACAAGAAGAAAACCCGGATTAAAATTTGCTCCCATGGCAACGCCTTTACTGGCATCAATGATTGAAGAGGGGTTTTACAACAACAACATTAGCGAAGCGGTGTTACAAAATTACTTGAACGATGAGGCACTAAAAGACATTGATGCACTGGTGCTGGCCTGTACGCATTACCCGTTGATAAAAAATGAGATTTCGGCATTTTACCAACATAAAGTGAAATTATTTGACTCAGCCGAGGTAGTAGCCCATAAATTAAAACTGATTTTGGAAAAGGAAGGTTTGAACAGCGATAAAAAAAGCGGTAACGATATTTTTTATGTGTCGGACTACACCAAGTCATTTGAACACACCACCAACATATTTTACGGAAAAGAAATTCATTTAGATTTTTACAAATTATAATGGGCAATTTGGAAAAAAATATAGCAACCATGAGCGAATTTGTGAAAGGCAAAAAAACAAAAGTGGGGTTGTTTTTTGGGTCATTTAACCCATTGCACGTAGGCCACCTTATTATTGCCAATCATATGCTTGGTGCGGGCCTGGATAAAATATGGTTTGTGGTAAGCCCGCACAACCCGTTAAAAGACAAAAAATCATTGCTGGCAACCAACCATCGCATTTATATGTGCAACGTGGCCATTGAGAATAACCCTAAATTTACGGTAAGTGATATTGAAACAAAGCTGGAGCAACCGTCCTATACCGTAAATACACTTACTCACCTAAGGGAAAAATTTCCTCAATACGAATTTGCGTTATTGATGGGCGAAGATAACCTGGCAAATTTTCACAAGTGGAAAAATCCGGCTGAAATCTTAAAACACCATGAAATTTATGTTTATGCGCGTGAATTAAATGCAGGCGAACCTAAAAACGAATTTTACCGGCACGCAAATGTGAAGTTCGAGCAAACGCCTTTGCTGGGCATTTCCTCAACGCAAATACGCGAAATGATTAAAGAGGGGAAAGACATACGGTATATGGTGACAGAGCCTGTATACAAGTATTTGGTGGAAATGGGATTTTATAAATAGTACAGCGTACTGAGATATAAGTACGAGATATGAAACCTCAGGCAAAACGGTCTTGAATTTTTGCAAACCGGTTTTGAATGGGCAGCGTCACAGCTCCAGAGGAGTGAAAATTGACAAATAGCAAATAACGATTAACGGATTTTTAAATGAAAATTTCAGCTATAATAAATTTACTTGAACAACTGGCACCCCCAGCGTATGCCGAAGATTATGACAATGTGGGTTTGCTCACGGGTGATAAAAACGCGGAGGTAACCGGAATTTTATGCACGCTTGATTGCATTGAAAGTGTAGTTGACGAGGCCATTGCCAACAAGTGTAACATGGTTGTGGCGCACCATCCCATTATATTTAAGGGCTTAAAAAAAATAACGGGCTCAAATTATGTTGAGCGCACAATTATTAAAGCCATTAAAAACGATATTGCCATTTACGCCATACATACAAACCTGGACCATGTGCATGCAGGTGTCAATGGAATTATTTGCGAAAAACTTGGATTAAAAAATACGCGCATTTTAAAACCAAAGAGCGATGGACTAATAAAACTTGCTGTTTTTGTGCCGCATAAAAATGTGGAAGAAGTAGAAAAGGCCATGTTTAATGCAGGTGCGGGAAATATTGGTAATTACAGTGAATGTGATTTTAAACTGGAAGGTTTGGGCGGATACAAAGCGAATGAAAACGCAAACCCGGCAATGGGTGAAATAAATAAGCGCCACATTGAACCTGAAACACGCATTGAAGTTATTTTACCCGCCCATTTACAACACAAAGTGGTAAGCGCCATGATAAAAGCGCACCCTTATGAAGAAGTGGCGTATGATTTATTTGCATTGAAAAATGCAAGCGCAGGGGTAGGGGCAGGTATGGTTGGAGACCTGGAAAAACCACTTAACGGGGAAGAGTTTAAGACCCTGTTAAAGGCGGTTTTTAAGACCGGGGCCATACGACACACGGCCTTTTTACGTGAAAAAATCCAAAAAATTGCGGTTTGTGGCGGTGCCGGCAGTTTCCTGCTTAAGGACGCAATACGTTCGGGAGCCGATGTTTACATAACAGGCGACTTTAAGTACCATGAGTTTTTTGATGCTGAAAATCATATAGTTATAATGGATGTTGGGCATTTTGAAAGCGAGCATTATACCCCTCAACTTTTAGCCGATTATCTTAAAGGGCATATTGAGAAAAATGCTACATTTGCCGTCCGCCTTTCAGGGGTGGAAACGAACCCGGTAAAATATTTTTAAGATGGCAAAAACAGCTTTTAAAGACAGTAAATCAGATGTAAGTGTAGAAGAAAAGTTGAGGGCTTTATTTAAGCTTCAGCAGATTGATACCAAAATTGATAAAATTCGTACCGTACGTGGTGAATTGCCACTTGAGGTGCAGGACATGGAAGATGATATTGCAGGTTTGGAAGTGCGCTTAAATAAATTGACCGAAGAGGTTAAAGAGTATGAAAACGAGCTTTCGAACAAAAAAAATGCAAAGAAAGACGCGCAGGCTGCAATTAAAAAATACGAAGCGCAACAATCAAAAGTGCGTAACAACCGCGAGTACGATTCAATAAGCAAAGAAGTTGAGTTCCAAAAACTGGAAATTGAACTTGCTGAAAAACGTACAAAAGAAGCCGAATACCAATTGACCATTAAAACTGGTTTATTGGCTACTATCCAGGGCCAGGTTGATGACAAGAAAAAAGAACTTGAGATCAAGCAACGTGAATTGAAAGAAATTACTGACGAAACACAGGCACAGGAAACTGAATTGATTGGTCAATCAGAAAAAGCACAAAAACACATTGATGAGCGTTTATTGACAGCTTACCACCGTTTGCGCAAAAATTTCCGCAATGGATTGGCTGTGGTTGCTGTTGAGCGTGACGCCTGCGGTGGTTGCTTTAACCAAATTCCGCCACAACGTCAAATGGACATTCGTCAACACAAAAAAGTAATTGTGTGTGAACATTGTGGCCGTGTATTGGTTGACAAAGCCATTGACCCTGATTACGCAGAATAGTTAAATTATAATATTCACTATTGAATCCCTCATCAGAAATGGTGGGGGATTTTTTTTATGCTTCAAAAGGGGAGTTGGAATTACCAGGCTATTTTCGGTAATTGTAGTACAAAAAGCAGCAGGTCGTTATTTGGTAACGGATCGTGAGCAGGTGCATGTTGAAGAGGGCAAGGCCATTGTACTAACACGCAAAAATTCAGCGCTATTGTAGACTTGTATACGACCATTAATTTATTAAATTGATTTTTAAGAAATCAACGCCAGGAGCCCCTGACAAAGCCTGTTTTTATTGACAAACACACTTGCTCCTGTTTTTTTACGTTGATACGCCATGGTACGTGGCTTATTGTTTTTTTTAACCCTATTCTACGCAACGGCTTTATGTGCGCAACATAAACGCATTTATCTTTTTCCAGGCCTTGGAGCTGATGCTGCACTGTTTTCAAAAACAATTTTGCCTGGCTGTGATACAACCATAATAAGCATGCCGGTTCCATTAAAAAATGAGACCATGCATGCTTATGCTTTAAGAATAGCAACACAAGTTGACACCACTACACCTTATGCGTTTATTGGTGTTTCATTGGGTGGAATGGTGGCTGTGGAAATGGCTGGGTTTTTAAGGCCCGAAAAAATTATTCTTATATCAAGTGCCAAAGCCCGAAAGGAATTGCCTTTGCGTTATAAATTTCAGGAGGTTGTACCCGTGTACACAGTTTTTAGTGGTAAATTTTACAAGCGTATGTCAAATATAATGCGCCCCCTGGTTGAGCCCGAAAGCCGCAAAGACGATTCGCTTTTTACAGCCATGATTGAGAGAAAAGATCCGTTGTTTATGAAGCGGGCCATAGGCATGATATGTAAATGGAATCCTGATTCAAACCGGTCAGACATTATACATTTTCACGGAACCAGTGACCACACCTTACCATGCAGGTTTACAAAAAATGCAATTAAAATAAAAAAAGGTAGCCATATGATGACTTATTCAAGAGCGCAGGAAATGAACAAGCAATTAAATTTAATTCTTCAGGATTATTGCAATTAAGTGGGTTTCCTTTCTCGTAAATTTTAATTTTAGAGGATTAATTTAGTTTAGTGAACGGCTAATTTTACTGCCTGTTTTGGTGGGTATTGTTAACATCGGCCTTTGTTTATGGCCGTTAATCAGCCCATTCGCCTAAACGCCTTTAGTTATAAACAAGGTCCTTTTTCAGTAGCGTTTTAATATATTTAGTTCAACCTATTAATTTATTAAAGCCATGGAAATCGGTGATTTTTTTGCTCAGTATTGGTGGATTTTTGCCATAGTACTTGTTCTTGTTTTGTACAGATTATTTTTTCGCCTTTTGGGTATTATTATTATACCTGAGGATAAGATTGGACTTGTAACCAAGAAATTTGTTTTATTTGGGAGTAACCGTGAATTACCCGAAAACCGCATTATTGCCATTGATGGTGAAGCCGGTTTCCAGGCACGAAACTTACCTCCCGGAATTTATTTTTGGTACTGGGTTTGGCAATATGAAATTACACTCCAACCCTTAACCATTATTCCACAAGGTCAAATTGGTTTGATTGTAGCAAAAGATGGTATGGACCTTGAAACAGGTGCTATTCTTGCCAAAAAAGTAGATTGTGATATGTTCCAGAATGCCGATGCGTTTTTGCGCAATGGTGGGCGTAAAGGACGTCAAACGCAATTTTTAACCGCAGGTACATTCAGGATAAATACATTTTTGTTTGATGTAATTATCACCGACATGATCAAAATAAGCGAGAACATGGTTGGTATTGTAACTACCATGGACGGTTTGCCTATTGAAGAGGGTAATATTGCAGGTAAACACATTGCAGGGCATAATAATTTTCAGGATACTGATGCGTTTTTAGCCGGTGGAGGGAACAAAGGGTTGCAACCGCAAGTGGTTCTGGCCGGATCATATTATTTAAATCCATGGTTTGTACAAATTGAACAAATCAAAATGACCGAAATACCCATTGGGTATGTGGGAGTGGTTATTTCCTATATAGGAAATGAAGGACAGGATTTGAGTGGGGTGGAATTCAAACATGGAAACATTGTGGGCAAAGGGCATAAGGGTGTTTGGGCCGAACCGTTGGGCCCGGGTAAATACCCGATCAATACATTTATTATGCGTGTTGAAATGGTGCCCACCACCAACCTGGTTTTAAACTGGGCAAGTGCACGCAGTGAAGCACATCAATTGGACAAGCATTTGTCAACCATAACAGTGCGTTCAAAAGATGGTTTCCCGTTTAATCTTGATGTATCACAAATCATTCACATTCCAACAACCGAAGCGCCAAAAGTAATTGCGCGTTTTGGTAATATGATGAACCTTGTTGGCCAGGTATTGGAACCAACCATTGGTAATTATTTCCGAAACTCGGCACAGGACGCTGATGTAATTGCGTTTTTAACATCACGTAAGGAAAGACAGGACAATGCAAAAATGCATATAAGTAAAGTGCTTGAACAATATAATGTGTTTGGCGTTGACACCCTTATTGGTGATATTGTACCGCCCGATTCACTGATGAAGACATTAACGGACCGAAAAATTGCAGAAGAACAAAAAGTGACCTACGAAACACAAAAGAAAGCGCAGGAAACACGCCAAACACTGGAAAAAGAAACCGCCATTGCTGAAATACAAAAGGAAATTGTGAAGGCTGACCAGGGCGTATTGATTTCAGAACGTATAGCCGATGCTGCCGTTAAAAAGGCATTGGGTGAGGCACAAGGGGTAAAAATACAGGCCAATGCCGAAGCTGAGCGTTTAAAAGTTATTTCAATTGCCGATGCTGAACGAACAAAAGTGCTGGCAAATGCCGAAGCTGAAAAAGTAAAAGCACTTGCAAATGCCGAAGCCGAAAAAATTACTGTAACCGGTAATGCCGAAGCCGAAAAAATTCTGGCCATTGGTAAATCTTCAGCCGAATCGTATGAGCTGGCCATTAAATCAATGGGTGGCGATAATTTCACGCAATTAAAAATAACAGAAGCTATTGGTAAGGACAAGATCAAGATCATTCCTGAAATACTTATTGGCGGTGGTGGTGAAAATGGAGCGAACGGAACCATAAGCGGTTTGCTTGGCATGAAGTTGCTTGAGCAAATGCAGGTGAAAAATAAGGCCGAGGAAGCAAAAGAGAAACCGAAGGATAAACAATAAAAGGGTTATCCGTAATGTGGGCTGGGTTGAAAAGCAGGCAGCGACAGAATAAAGCGGAGTAGGGCGTGAGTTGAAAGGGTGGGTGGTTAGAAATGAAAGTAAGCATTGGCAGGAGCAGTTGAATCTGATCAGCGAATGGCTTTTTGCTTTTATTTCTGTAGAATATCAAGTATGAAAACCGAGCCATTATTGTTTTCGAACTTGAACGAAGCATTAATTTGTTCAGATACCGATTCAATTATTTCAAGTCCCAGGGAGGTGTTTTTGGCTTTTTCTTTTTCATAGTCAAAACCGCTGCCATTGTCCTGAATGCGTAAACTTATTTTGTTGTCCTGATTTTTAAGGGTGATTTTTATCAGGCATTGATTTGTGTTGCCAAAAGCATGTTTAATGCTGTTTACCAATACTTCGTTTATGATTAAGCAAACGGGGCTGGCAACATCCACATGCATAAAAATAGGTTCAAGATCGTACTCCAGCACTGTTTTTCGATCAGGGTTGAGTATGGAATTTTCAATATGACTTCCAAGCGTTTTTATGAATTCTGAAATTTCTACCACGCTTCGTTGATCCTTTATCATTAATTGCTGGTGGAGCAGGGCCATGGACAAAATACGGCCGTGGGCATCGGTTAATGAAATTTTAGCTTCATTGTCCTCGGTAATATTTAACTGGAGCTTCAGGAGACTGGATATTATTTGTAAGTTATTTTTTACACGGTGATGAATTTCCTTGATTAAAATCTCTTTTTCTTTTAACGATTTATTGATTGTTTGGTTTTGTTCAACAATAGCTGCATTTTTGCTTTCAACCAGTTTCCGTCTCCTGTTAAGTTTGATAAGCAGGTATAATATAATTACCGATAGTATAATAAACAAAATAAGGATAATAAAATAAGTTCTGTTTAGTCGTTGTTGCGCCTCAATTTGACGCATGTCAATTTCAAGTTGCTTTTTTTTATCTTTAATATCGCTTTGTAACCTGAAAACATCATTTGAAACCTTAATGCCGTATAATTCGGCATAATTTTTTTGTCTTTCGTAGGCCTGGTTTTGTTCAAGAAAAATATTCAGGTATTTAAGTGTTGAATCTTTGTAACCAAGATTCAGAAAAATATCGGCTTTTGTTTTAAAGTAACGCAATTTTAAACCCAGGTCAATTTTTTCGCTTTTGATGGTTGTAAACGAGTCAATATACTGCAGGGCAGTAGCCGGTTTTTTGATGTTATTGAAACATACGGCAAGTTCAATGTAATTAATGGCCATGTTTAGCCTGTTATTATCCAGGCGGCTATTCGCAATGTCGTTTTTCAAAAGAGGAATAGCTTCGGCATATTTTTTTTCAAGTATGTTTACTTGCGCAATGTTTCCTTTAACCAGTGCGTAAAACGATTGGTTTATTTTTTTTATGGGTTCAATCAGGTCAAGTGCTTTTTCAAAACAAACATGAGCACTGTCAACGTTTCCTGCTTTGGTCCAGTAAAGTCCACGGTTATTGTAAAAGCTTGCCAGGGTTAATGGCGATGCAGTAAATGTTTTCTTTTCAAAAAGTTGTTGATTAAGTGCCTCATCATAAAATCCAAGGTTGTAGTATATGCTGCTCAAATGCACCTGATTCCATTTTGACTCAATGTTTTTGTTCCGCGAGCTTATGCCAATTATTTTACTATAGGTAAGTAATGTGTTTTTAAGGTCTTTAATTTCGTAATAGTTATCCAGAATTTCGTTTAGAACAATGGAACTGTCAACAGGTGACATGGGGGAATAATCTTCAAGAATGGCTAGAAAAAGCGGTAACGATTTGTGGAATTCACCCATTCTTGATTGTTGCCTAGCGTCAAACAAGTCCAATTTCATTAAGGTGGCTTTTTTCTTGGAGTTAGCCATCTTTGTTTTTTTTATCCGCGTTTTTATTCGTGGAATATAAAAATCAAGGTATTTAGAAAGAAGTGTGTCAGATAAACGTATCTTAGGTTCGTTTAGTTGTTGTGAAAAAGAGCAATCACAAACAAAAAATAATACGAAGAAGTAAAGTAAAAATTTTATTTTTTTCAAACGCCCGGTATCAGTCTCCACAATCAAGGTTATTAAAGTAAATTGCTAATGTTATATGCAACTACTATTTTTTGGACTTTGTTCCGGTAAGAATTGAAATACAACCTTCAGGTGTAATACCGGTGAGTGAGTCTTTGTCCTCGCAATTAATTTCCACGATTAACTGTTGTGTTGAGGCAACATTGAAGTCGAAGTAATTTTTCTTATTTTTTTCACTGTCAAAAAATACGTTTTTGTCGGTATCCATTACCTTGAAGCTAACTTTTATATTATCCATACCACAAACCATAAGGCGGTATTCAACGTCAGAGTTAAAAGTCACCATAAGTTCAGCTTTGTCACCAGGACGCATGGTGGTGGCGTTTATTTTACCGCTGGTTGCGTATGGTTTCATATCAGGTAAACATTTTTTCTTGGCAAATCCCTTGCACTGTGCATGTGAAATTCCAATGCCGGCAATGAGTACGAAACATGTCAGTAATAAGTTTTTCATTTTGTAATGTGTTACCTGTTATTATGGTTTAGCGTATGAATTGCGAATTTCTTTTACCATTAATTTTAGCTCAGTGAAAACTTCCATGGGGAATGTAATTTGGTTTTTACCGCCTATGGTAGTTACGCCACTGGAGTTGGTTGTGGCCTCACCTTTCACACGAACTATTTCAATTTTACCAAAAACACCCTGCAGGCGGTGTAAATCTTCTGATACGCTTTTTATATTTTCAGTTTCAGTGTACGATGTCATTAGCTTGCATAAATTATCCAACGATAGTTTTTGTTCTGCAATACGGTCCAATAATTCCTGGTTGGGTTTTTTCTCGTTTACCATTTGGGTGGCAATGAACAACCCTTCAATCCATCCACCTGCAACAATCAGGCCTGAAATCTCTGTTTTGTCATTTTCTTCCAGGTAAGTGTCCAAATCAAAAAACACTTCTGAAATGATGAAGTTTAGAGAATCGCGGTCGTCCTTGTTTTCTTCAAGCCTGTCCCATACATTGTCTGAAATAGCGCCTTCAATACCCAGTTTTTTCACCAGGCTTTGGCAACTTTCCATGTACAATTGTACTTCCATGCTTTTTTCAAATACGTTGGCGTAATTTAAATCGGCCCCATAAATACCAAGGTTAAGGGCTTGTTTTTTCAGCACGTTGTATTTGTCAACGTACTTTACATCGTTCATCATTTTGATGTCGTAAGTAGTACCGGCTTCTTTTAGTAAATCAGCGGTTTCTGCTGTTGAGGGAATGCTGTACATGATTTGTTTGGTTGTCATCAACCGTGCCGAATCAGTTCCAGTTTCTTTGGCAACGGTGTCTTTAATTTCACCACCACCACCATTATCCTTTTCACCACTGCATCCAATATAAAACATGGATGTGGAAATAAAGGCAACACATAAAAGTTTACGATTCATTTTTCTTGATTTGCAGGTAAATATAATCAAATATCACCACTAGGAATGATTCGGGTTATGAGATTTTAAACAACTAAAATTCAATATCGCAAATAATTAATTTTGAACTAATTACAAGGGCATTTGCCATGAAAAATTGGTGAAATAGCCCATAGGGTTTTCGCATAAATACGCCACCTCATTTATATGTTCACAGTATTGCTCCTCAGCAAATATGTAGTTGGTACAGGTTCTATTACTGTTTTATAATCCTTGTTGATACTGTTCCGGTTTGGGTCAGCACTTGCATGATGTAAACTCCATTGGTAAGTTTTTCAAGATCCAGACTTGCAGAAGTGGCGTTAATGCCTGTTATATTGAGTACCACTTTTCCTGACAAATCAGTTACCCGTATTGTATGCATGCGTGTGGATACTGAAATTATTAAATCACCATTTGTGGGATTTGGAAAGCAGTTTAATTCAGGCAGGGATGCATGATCAGCTATTGCTGAAGATGTCCATTCATATTTTGCAAGGTAAGCATCGTCCTGTCCTGCACTTGCCACAGCATAATTTGAAAACCCAGGATCAAAATTTGCATTTACTTTATAATAACCGGCAAGGTAAACAGCATTCCCTACGCATGTGTGACCGCAATGATACCCGTAGCTGGTACTGTCAATATTTAAACTGGCTACATAATTACCGGCCAGGTCATACCGGGCAGCAAAAGGGCAACTATAGTTAGTACTTTTAATGGAATCAATACCTGTTCCGGGATCAATGTCAAATCCATGGCCCGAAAGCGCCAGGCTGTATGATATTCCTGATAAAACGATGTTGTCATTTTGAAGTGAAATATGGCTTGCATACTCGGCTGAGGCATCTCCGCCAAATGATTTTATCCATAATAAATTGCCGTTTGAATCATAACGTCCAAAAAGAATATCATTTGAAGCATTGGAAACAACGTTGTTTGTGCTGCCTGAGGGATCCATATCAATGGTACCTTCAAATCGTGCAGCCACGTATATGTTTCCATTTAACACCTGGGTATTGCAAATGTAATCACCTCCGGTACTGCCAAAGGTTCGTTTCCATATAAGCGTTCCATTAAAATCATATTTAGCAAAATACATGTCGTAATCGGCACCTGAAGTTGTAGCTGTTGAATCATTTGTGTTTCCTATTCCGGGATCAAAATCGCATTTGCCGCGAAAACCGCCACTCACAATAACGGCATTTGTGTCCAACGCAATATCATAACTGTAATTGACATCCTGAAATGCCGGAGTCAGCCCGGCTCCACCAAACGAAAACGCATTTAAAAATCCCCAGCTGCTGGTGTAACGCAATACAAACGCATGTTGTGCGTACGCAGGAATACTAAGGCTATAAACGCTTCCTGAAAAATCCACATCGGCAAGTGAACCGCCTGTATAACCTGTTACAAGAATTTCGCCATTGGGCCGAAACACAATGTCCGAAATGATTTGAACACCTTCCAGTAAACGTGTGCTTATGTAGTTGCCTGATGCATCATACTGACTTATAAAGCATCCTGCCTTTCCTGCTGAATTAAGCGTATCAACAGCCGTTGTGGGGTCAAAGTCGGTTTTCTGGTAAAATGTACCCGTAAAATAAACTTCATTTGCAGGGCCAATTCTTACGCAGGCGCTTAACTGTGCGTAATTGTTTCCTATGGTTTTGAACCAAAGTAAATTCCCAGATGGCGAATGTTTGGTTAAAAATAAATTATAATCACTGTCACCTGCAGCTGTACTTGTTGTGGCTG
>DATGXI010000167.1:0-11217 GCA_035299065.1 Flavobacteriales bacterium | reverse complement strand
CAACACGATGGTTGACCAGTTAAATTCATTCGGTTCCGAAGTAACCCGTGTTGCGCGTGAAGTAGGTTCAGAAGGAAAACTGGGCGGCCAGGCAACAGTTGAAGGCGTTGATGGTATATGGAAAGATTTGACCGATTCGGTAAACCAAATGGGATCAAACCTAACTGCACAGGTGCGTAACATTGCCGAGGTAACCACAGCTGTTGCCAAAGGTGATTTATCGCGTAAAATTACCGTTGACGTAAAAGGCGAAATCCTTGAATTGAAAAACACCATCAACACGATGGTTGACCAGTTAAATTCATTCGGTTCAGAAGTAACCCGTGTTGCGCGTGAAGTAGGTTCAGAAGGAAAACTGGGAGGCCAGGCCGATGTGCCAGGTGTTGCCGGTACGTGGAAAGATTTGACCGATTCGGTAAATAAAATGGCATCAAACCTTACCTCGCAAGTGCGCAACATTGCCGAAGTAACCACTGCCGTTGCCAATGGTGACTTGAGCCGTAAAATTGCCGTGGATGTTAAAGGCGAAATTCTTGAGTTAAAAAATACAATCAATACCATGGTTGACCAGTTGCGCGGGTTTGCCTCAGAAGTAACCCGTGTTGCGCGTGAAGTAGGTACCGAAGGAAAATTAGGAGGCCAGGCAAATGTGCCGGGTGTTGCCGGTACGTGGAAAGATTTGACCGATTCGGTAAATCAAATGGCAGGCAATTTAACTGACCAGGTGCGTAACATTGCAAACGTAGCAATTGCCGTAGCAAATGGTGACTTGTCAAAAAAAATTACCGTTGACGTACGCGGAGAGATCCTGCAATTAAAAGAGACATTAAATACCATGGTTGACCAGTTACGCGGATTTGCTTCAGAAGTAACCCGCGTTGCACGTGAAGTAGGTACCGATGGAAAACTGGGTGGACAAGCGTTTGTACCGGGCGTTGCTGGTACATGGAAAGATTTGACCGACTCGGTGAACCAAATGACGGGTAACCTTACATCACAGGTGCGTAACATTGCCGAAGTAACAAAAGCTGTGGCTAGTGGTGACTTATCAAAAACAATTACCGTTGACGTAAAAGGTGAAATTTTTGATTTGAAAAACACCATCAATAAAATGGTTGACCAGTTGCGCGCATTTGCTTCGGAAGTAACGCGTGTTGCCCGTGAAGTGGGTACCGATGGAAAACTGGGTGGCCAGGCGTATGTTGCCGGAGTTGCCGGAACCTGGAAAGATTTGACCGACTCAGTAAACATGATGGCATCAAACCTTACCTCGCAGGTGCGCGGTATTGCCAAAGTAGTAACATCGGTAGCAACAGGTAATCTTCGTCAAAAATTGTCTATCAACGCAAAAGGTGAGGTTGCACAATTAACCGACACGATTAATGAAATGATTGAAACCCTTGCGGTATTTGCCGATCAGGTAACAAACGTTGCCCGTGAAGTTGGTGTTGAAGGGCGTTTAGGAGGCCAGGCTAACGTACCGGGCGCTTCTGGTATTTGGAAAAACCTTACTGAAAACGTAAACCAGCTGGCTGAAAATCTTACCACGCAGGTGCGTTCAATTTCAGAAGTTGCCAGTGCCGTAACAAAAGGAGATTTAACACGAAATATACGCGTTGAAGCAAAAGGTGAAGTGGAAGAGTTGAAAGACACCATTAATCAAATGATCACCAACCTGCGCGAAACTACATTACTAAACCAGGAACAAGACTGGTTGAAATCAAATTTTGCCAAGTTTACGCAAATGTTGCAGGGCCAACGCGATTTGGAAACAGTTGCCAAGCGCATACTTTCTGAGTTGGCTCAGGTGGTAACAGCACACTACGGTGCGTTTTACATTTTATCAACCGAAGAACAGACGCCTAAATTAAAATTATTTGCAGCTTATGCGTACAAAGCCGATAAACACATTCCAAAAGAATTTGCCATTGGCGAGGGGCTTGTGGGTCAATGTGCTTATGGCAAAGAGCGTATTATTCTTTCAAATGTTCCAAACGATTATGTAAAAATAAGCTCAGGATTAGGAAAAGCAAAGCCATCAAACCTTATTGTATTACCGGTGTTGTTTGAAAACAATGTAAAAGCGGTAATTGAATTAGGTTCGCTTGATACGTTTAGCCAAACGCATCTGGATTTTCTTAGCCAGCTAACTGAAAGTATTGGTATTGTTGTAAACACCATTGAAGCAAATACCCGTACAGAGGAATTATTGGCGCAATCACAATCATTGGCCGGAGAGTTGAAAATACAGCAGGAAGAGTTGCGCAGAACCAATGATGAGTTGCAGGATAAAGCATTGTTGCTTGCCAAGCAAAAAAACGAAGTGGAAGCCAAGAACAAAGAAGTGGAAGAAGCAAGGCGTTCACTTGAAGAAAAAGCAGAACAGCTCACCTTAACATCAAAATACAAATCTGAATTCCTTGCCAACATGAGCCACGAGTTGCGTACACCGCTAAATTCGTTGTTGATACTTGCACAGCAGTTGTATGAAAATGCTGAAGGAAATTTGAACGACAAGCAAACCCGTTATGCAAAAACCATTCACTCATGTGGCGATGACTTGTTGCAGTTGATCAATGACATTCTTGACCTTTCAAAAATCGAATCGGGCTTTATTACAGCTAATATTTCAAAAATACGTTTCTCGGAAATTTCGGCCTTTGTTGAAACAACATTTAAACCACTTTCAGAAGCTAAAAACCTCAGGTTTAAAATTGAAATGGAAAACACATTGCCTGAAATGATTGACACCGACAGCCAGCGTTTGAATCAGATTTTAAAAAACCTGTTGTCCAACTCATTTAAGTTTACCGAAAAAGGTGAGGTTAAACTGCACATTAAAGAGGCATTCAAGAGCTGGAAATCGGGGAATCTTGTTTTGGATAAAGCAAAACGCGTGGTTGCATTTACCATTAGCGATACAGGGATTGGAATACCGCAGGATAAGCAAACCATAATATTTGAAGCCTTTCAGCAAGCCGAGGGATCAACAAGCCGTAAATATGGTGGAACAGGTTTGGGATTATCAATCAGCCGTGGTTTGGCCGAGTTACTTGGGGGTACCATTGAACTTGAAAGTGAAGTTGGTAAGGGTAGCACATTTACCCTTTATTTACCCATGGACGCGGTGGCCGATGCCTCATCGGGCATTATTGGCGCTGAAGCTTATTCAAGCGTGTCAATTTCGGATAAAAAAGACGTTGATGCTATTTTGAACCAGTTGCGTATATCCCAGGAAACCTCTGATAAGCAAAAACTCGAACGTGTTGATGAAATGATCAGTGAAACTGGTGATGACAGGAACAACATTCAACCTGGTGATAAAGTATTATTGGTAATTGAAGACGATTTGCGTTTTGGAAAAATTATGATTGAGCGTGGTCATGAAGAAGGATTGAAAATTGTAATTGCAACAAATTACGTTGATATTTTTAACTACGTTGCCCGTTTTTCACCAATTGCCATTACGCTTGATGTAAAATTGCCCGATACCAGTGGCTGGAAAGTACTGGACCTCTTGAAAAACGATTTGAATTACCGCCACATTCCAATTCATTTGATTTCCGGAGAAGAAAACAAAATGTTGGCGCTTAAGCGCGGTGCGCGCAGCTTCTTGCTTAAACCACTTTCAAACAGCCAACTTGACGTATTGTTTACCGATGTAATTACCTATAATGAAAAAGAGGTGAAAGAATTACTCGTAATTGAAGACAACGAACTGGAATCATCGCAAATTGTAAAACTTATACAAGGCGATGGAATCAATGTAACCATAGCCAACACAGGGGCAAAAGCCCTTGAGTTGCTGGATGAAAAATCATTTGACAGCATAATAGTGGACTATACCCTGCCTGATACCAACGGTATGGATTTATTAGGAAAAATAAGCGCGGGTAAGAACGCAATGGTGCCTATTATTGTATATTCGGCAAAGGATTTTACCAAAACCGAATTGTCAAAACTGAATAAAATGTCGACCAGTATTTTATTGAAAGACGTGAATTCACTTGACAAATTGCTGGAGGAAACCATGATGCGATTGCACGTGAATTATGCGGGTTTGCCGGTTGAAAGACGCAGAATGATGGAAAATATCAGGATGAAAAATGATATTTTAACGGGTAAACAAATACTGGTAGTGGACGATGATGTACGGAATTTGTTTGCCATTACAACTGTTTTTGAACGCTACGGCATTAATGTAATTACTGCAGAAAGTGGAATGGAAGCCATTAATATCATAAATGAATCCAATAACATTGAAATGGTGTTAATGGACATTATGATGCCTGAAATGGACGGATATGAAACCATGCAGAAAATAAGGAGGGAGCATAAAAACTCAACCTTACCAATAATTGCTGTAACGGCAAAAGCCATGAAAGGTGACAGGCAAAAATGTATTGATGCCGGTGCCTCAGATTATATTACAAAACCGCTTAAAATGGATCAGTTGCTGTCAATGATGCGTATCTGGTTCCATAAATAGCAAAAAAGGAAATGAAAGAAAAAGAAATTAAACGATCGTTCAGGATTAAAATTTTGCTGGTAGATGATCATGAGAACAACCTCATGTCAATGGAAAGCATATTGTGGCCTGACGGTTATCAAATTGTAACAGCCAAGTCGGGCAGGGAAGCGTTAAAGATCCTCTTAACGGATTTCGACTTTACCCTTATTCTTATGGACGTTGAAATGCCCGACCTGAACGGGTTTGAAACAGCTACCATGATTTACCAGCGCGAAAAATTGCGCCATATTCCCATTATTTTCATTACCGCACATAGTTATGGCGATGAAAATTTGTTTGAGGGATATAAAGCCGGTGCGGTTGATTACATTTATAAACCTATCCAGGCTGATTTGCTGCGTGCCAAGGTGCATGTATTTGCTGAGTTGTACCGCAAAAACCATCAATTAATTGCGCAGGAAAAAAAACTCATTGACATTAACCGCAACCTTGAAATTGAAATTAAAGATCGGATAGCGCAGGAAGAAAAGGTAAACGAGCTTAACAGGCAATTGCTTGAAAACATTAACGCGTTGGAGAATACCAACAAGGAACTTGACAGGTTTGCTTACATGGCCTCGCACGATTTGCAGGAGCCATTACGAAAAATACGCATTTTTAGCGAACGCATTGCTACCGGTTATAGTGATAAAATTGGCGATGAAGGAAAATCGTATATTGATAAAATGCAGGCAGCCTGCATTCGCATGCAAACCCTTATAAGTGATATTCTTGCATTCAGTAAAATTTCAGTTGGAAAAGATACACTGGTATATACAGATATAAATGCGTTGCTTGACGAAGTGTTGATTGACATGGACGTGCAGATACATGAAAAAAACGCTCATGTTACCATTGACAAATTGCCAAATTTGTATGTAAACCCGGTTTTAATAAAATCGCTTTTCCAGAATCTGATAAGCAACAGTATTAAATACGCCAAAAAGGATGGTGAACCTGAAATAAGAATCACCTCAAAAATTGATACCTCAATGAAAGCAGCAATTAATAAGGCTCCTGTAAAAAAATACTGCAGAATTTATGTTGAGGACAATGGCGTAGGTTTTGATCAGCAGTATGCCGACCAGATTTTTACCATGTTCAAACGTTTACACGTGGGCAATGGGTATACCGGTACAGGAATAGGTTTAGCCATTTGCAAAAAAATTGTGGAAGAACATCAAGGGTACATCAGCGCAAAAAGTGAAGTTGACAAGGGTACCACGTTTACCATTAGCCTGCCGGTTTTGACAAGTGAAACATTGAAATAATTTCGAATTTCGAATTCCGAATCTCGAAATTCGGAATTCGAAATTGTTAAGGCTGCGCAACAATTTTGCCCCAATACTCTTTAATAACCTTAGCCATATTTACCAGGTCGTTGTATGACGATGGCTTGGATATAAAACTATTTGCCCCATTGGCATAAGAGGTCGTAATATCTTCGCGGTTTGTGCTGGTGCTAAAAACAACAATTGGAATTTTACTAATTGCCGGATTTTTGCGAATTTCTTTTAACGCAACACGACCATCAATTTTAGGCATATTCAAATCAAGCAGCACCAGACCCGGCAAATCATGCGTTGCGCCTGCGTATTTGTCCTGCTTCAATAAATAATTCAATAGATCTTCACCGTTTGAAACGGCAACTACAGGCTCTTCAGCACCTGCGTCTTTAAATGCTGAAGCGGTCATCATCTGATCATCTTCATCGTCATCAGCAATGACAATTACAAATTTGGTTGCTGGTTTTATCATACAAATTGGTCCAAACAGGTTTATACGCACGGGCTTCTCCAAAGCGCGCGCTTTACCTGTAATGATTGTTAAATAAGGTTGCTTTTAAATAATGCAAAACCAAGATAGAGGAAAAACCAAACTGGTGTATTTTTTTATTGAATGAAATTGTTGTTTAAACACGCGTTTAGCCAAAGGTTTAAGCGCCTAACAGGGTTCTGAACAACAATTCAAAGTCCTTCAATTGAGGTTTTTTTACAAAAACGCAGCCTTTCATGAATAAAATTCTATCTTTGCAGCCCTAAATTCAGGATTTCAACTCTTGAATTTTGGTTCTTAAGGCGGTGCAGTAGCTCAGTTGGTAGAGCAAAGGACTGAAAATCCTTGTGTCGGGGGTTCGATTCCCTCCTACACCACAAAAAAAATGAAAGGCCCTGGTAAACAGGGCTTTTTGTTTTTATGGAATGATTAAATTTATACTGTGTTAGGAATAATTGATGCCGGAAATACACGTATTAAAGCCGCCATATTTGATGGGGAAAACCTCGTAAAAACGGCTGACTTTAAGTCATTTGATACCAATCTTATCAAATTTTTCATCAAAAGCAGGGTTTCGCAGGTCTTTATTGGATCGGTTATACTTACCGAGGCGTTTGAAACCAGTAAGAATTATTTTAAGACGTTTTACTACTCCCATAAGCTCAAGTTTCCGCTAACAAATACCTACGCAACACCCGAAACCCTGGGGGCCGACCGCCTTGCCAATGCCGTTGGCGCTTTTGTGCTAAACGGGAATAAAGGGCCTGTGTTAAGCATTGATATGGGAACCTGTATAAAGTATGATGTGGTTGATAATGAAGGTAATTATTTGGGTGGAAGCATATCACCAGGGTATGAAATGCGTTTTAAAGCACTTAATTACTATACTCAAAAACTGCCGATTGTCAAGGTTGAAAGGTTTCCTGAGCTTATTGGCAAAACAACCAATAATGCCATTGCAAGTGGTGTTTGCAACGGAATTGTTGCCGAAATACAGGGCATAATGGCCGAGTATAAAGTTAAATTCCCGGCAATTAAGGTTTTTTTAACAGGAGGTGATGCTGGTTTTTTCTCAGGGTCGCTAAAAAATAACATCTTTGCATCTCCGTTACTTACTTTATATGGCCTGAATGCCATTGCCCGTTTAAACGGATTGTGAACATGAAGAAACACATTCTTTTTATTTTACTCAGCAGTTTTTCCACTTACGGATTTTCCCAGGCGGCAAACATTTCTCCCTATTCGCGTTATGCACTTGGTGACATAAATCCCAACTGGTTTAGCCAAAACACAGGTATTGGAGGCGCAACCGTTTCGGTGGTTGACTCAAACCAGGTTAATGTATTGAATCCTGCATCCTATTCATTAATGGCACCACATTGCCCGGTAATGGATTTTAGTTTTCGCGGGCGCCTTGTAAACATGAGTACAAGCACTTCAAGTGCAAAAGGAAACTACGCAACCATCAATAACTGGGTATTGGGTTTACCTGTAAACCGCAGGCTTGGATTTGCGTTTGGTTTGTTGCCTTACTCATCAAGCGGTTATAACATTTCAACATCACAGGATAGTGAAGAATTTGGTGGTACATTATTTTCAAAATACCAGGGCCGTGGTGGTATAAACCGTGTTTTTCTTGGAACTGGCATAACACTTTTACGCTCCATACAAAAAAACAACGTTAACATTCTTTCCATTGGTGGAAATGCCTCTTATGTTTTTGGTGACATTGAAAAAACCCGCATTTTGACGTTGCCGGCACAAACAGGTTTGAACAATTCAAAAGTAGTGAGCTCACTTTATGCAAAAGACTTTATGTTTGACGCTGGTATTTATTACCGCAACGTAATGAATGAACGTTACCAGTTGGGCATTGGGTTTGCCACAACTTTTGGCACATCGCTCAATTGTGAACGAAGCCTGCTTGCATACACAACCGATCCAAGTTTTGGTTCACTGGTTGATACCGTTGAGTATATTTCCAATGAAAAAGGAACCATTGTTGTTCCACCACGTTATTCTATGGGAGTTACCTATGACTTTATGGGTGTTGAAGGTTCAAAAAACAATTATAAATTATCGCTTTCGTTGCAATACAATTTACAGGACTGGACCAAATACCAGGAAAATTTTGCTTCTTCAACAACGTCAGAATCGTTAAGGCGTACATCAGGATATAATTTTGGCGTGCAGTACATACCGCACCGTTATGGTAAAGGACGTTCACAACGCATTCCAATTATAAAGCAGGTAAATTACCGGGCCGGGTATTACACTACTAAAAGTTATCTAAGCATAAATGATGTGAATGTTGATAGCTGGGGCGCAACCGCAGGGTTTGGCATTCCGTTATTGAATAGTTCGGGTTCATACAGCATGATTAATCTTGGGTTTGAGTACGGGGCACGTGGCACTACCAATAGCAATTTACTTCAGGAAAAATATTGGGGTTTTCACATTGGTGTAACGTTTTCACCAGGTGCATATGACCGCTGGTTTATTAAACGCAAATACGATTAAATCATCGTGCGTATTTTTCACGCAATAGCAGGTTTATTTAGTGTATTCTTTTTTTCATGCAGCAATGATATGAAAGAAGTACAAATGGTAAGTGCCGATAAGTCGACACCTGAAGAGAGTTTTCATGGTGTAACAATGGTTTATAGTGACAATGGTAAACACCGTGCAGTATTGAAAACACCTGTTTTTTACAGGTATGGCACTTTGTCGCCCCGCACCGAATTTCCAAAAGGATTAACCGTTGATTTTTTTACTCTTACCGGTGAAAAGGAATCGTATTTAAGATCAGGATATGCCATATTGGATGACAAAACCAGGCAGTTTATTTTGCAGGATTCGGTGGTCATGATAAACTTTAAACGGCAGGATACTTTGCGAACCCCTTACCTGGTATGGAAACAGGACCTGGCAGTTATAACCACTGATAGTGTGGTGCATATTAATGGTTTAAGAGGCAATTTACGCGGTGATCATTTCAGGTCAAAGGAAAATTTTACCCAATATACATGGAATCACGTAAAAGGTACGTATTTTTACAATGAAACTGATTCACTATAAATAGCCATGAACGACAAGCAACGCCTATCGGCATATCAAAAAATAAACAAGGGTCTTGAGTACTTTTGGCTGGTAATAACCGTTGCTGCTGCTATTATGGCTACCTGGTTTATTACGCAGGAAGGCTATGACCAGGGAAAGTGGTATTTGTTATTCCCTTTGCTGGCACTTGCTATGTATGTAATGCGCAGGGGCCTTCGCAAAAAATTTGAAGCATCGTTAAAACGTGCCCTCGAAGAGCAGCAGGCACAGAAAAAAAAAGGTAAACCTGCCTGATGGATTCAGTCACTACCTTTGCACTCATATCAGCCATTATTTTTTCCGCATTTTTTTCGGGCATTGAAATTGCGTTCGTATCAGCCAACAGGCTTAAAATTGAACTGGATAACAAACACGGCTCATTGAGCGCCCGTATTCTTTCATTTTTTATCAAGCGCGAGGATAAGTTTATTACAACCGTTTTGATTGGTAATAACATTGCACTGGTAACATTTGGTATTTTTTTCGCTGAACTGATTGAACCTGGCATTGAAAAATACATAACACAAAGTCACATTCTTGAGCTCTTAATCCAATCATTGCTATCAACCATTTTCATTGTAGTAATTGCCGAGTATTTTCCAAAAATTCTGTTCTCTATCAATCCAAACAGTGTGTTAAAAGCATTGGCGGTTCCCATGGCCATTATTTATGGTATTTTATGGTTGCCAACCATGATCACAACATTTATTAGCAGGCTGGTGCTTAAAGTGTTTATGCGTGGTAAAAAGCACATTGAGAAAAATGAATTTGACCGGAACGATTTGGATGATTACATTAAACAGGCTACTGAAATTGCAGCGCCTGACCAGGTAATTGATCACGAAGTACAGATATTTAAAAACGCACTGGAATTTTCAAAAGTAAGGGGTAGAGACTGTATGGTGCCGCGTACCGAAATAATTGCGGTTGATATTGAAGAAAACATTAGTGTACTAAAAAATAAATTCATTGAAACGCATTTATCTAAAATACTCATATACCGCGAAACAATTGACGATATAATTGGGTATGTACACTCGTTTGAAATGTTTAAGCATCCGTCAGACATAAAGTCAATATTGCGTCCAATTTCATTTGTGCCCGAGAGCATGCCCGGCCACATTATTATGCAGGAATTTACACGCCAGCGAAGGAGCATTGCCGTGGTGGTGGATGAGTTTGGCGGTACGGCAGGTATTTTAACCATTGAAGATTTGCTGGAAGAAATTATTGGTGAAATTGACGATGAGCATGACACGGTTGAATTGATAGAAGATAAAATTTCAGACACCGAATATATTTTTTCAGGACGCCTGGAAATTGATTACCTGAACCAAAAATATTACCTGGATTTACCCACGCATGAAGATTATGAAACCCTGGCGGGCTACATCCTTAAACTATACCAGGACATACCTTCAACCAATACTGTAGTTGAAACAGATCGTTTTTCATTTACGATATTAGAGGCCATTGACAACAAAATCGAAAAAATAAAACTCGAGGCTAAATAATTGTTTTTCAATTAATTAATTTCCCGTAAGCACTCTGTTTTACGATTTTTAACCCTTTGAAACAAGCCCTTCTATTGCAGGTTCAGGAAATTGGCGTATATTTGCACTGTAATACATACTATACTATTGAGAGGGGACGCAAGTCCCCTCTCTTTTTGAACAAGATGTTTGAAAAAGATAAAATAAAAGCGTTAGCCGAGAGCAAACTGAATGAGTTTGATGGGTTTTTAGTAGATATTGTGGTGAGCAATGACAGTAAAATTTTGCTGGAAGTTGATAGTATTCAGGGCATTTCCATTGGCCAGTGTGCTGAATTGA